>NZ_DASXYM010000085.1:0-9002 GCF_036502485.1 Occallatibacter sp.
TGCGTCGTTGGCCGCGGCCGGCGCCTGTGCGGCCCGGCCCCGGCAAGCAAGCCCTGAGGCGCTCAGTTACCCCGTGAAGCTCGCCAGAGGCAGCCGCTGCCGGCCCTCTCCGTCGAAGTTTTCGGCGTCGAGCCATGCCTCAAAGCGGGCCCGTTGCGCAGGCCACTCCTGGTCCACCATAGCAAACCATGCCGTGTCGCGATTCTGCCCCTTGATGATCATGTGCTGCCGGAAGACCCCCTCAAATGCAAAGCCAAGGCGCTGGGCGGCGGCGCGGCTTGGCTGATTGAGGGCATTGCACTTCCACTCGTAACGCCGATAGCCGAGGTCCTCAAAAACGTGCCGCGCCATCAGGAACATGGCCTCCGTGGCCGCGGTGGTGCGCTGCAGAGCCGGGGAGAGCTGGATGTTGCCGACTTCGATGACCCCGTGTGCGGGTTCCATGCGGAGGTAGCTGGCGTACCCTGCCGCGTGCCCTGATCCGGCCGGCACAATCGCGTAGAAAATCTGGTCCACGGCCGATTGCTTGCGCTCGATTGCGGCGGTAAGCTCCGCCTCAGTGCCGTAAGGCCCGTCGAACATCCACTGCCATACGTCGTCGTGCCCGTTCAAGGCTTGCCAGAGCGGCGCGGCGTGGCGTGCAGCATCGAGGGGCTCAAGGCGCACCGTGCGGCCCTCCATGGGCTCGCGACGGGGCAAGGACCGGGGCGTCCAGTTGGTCAGGTCTTTGCGGGGCATGGAGTTCAGGGTAGCAGGGCGCGCCCTTCTCTACTGCTGAGCCGCCTGCTGCTTCAGCCGCTTGTCGACGCTGGAGTCGATCTGGGCCACCTCGTCAGGCAGCAGCTTGGCGGCGGCCTTTTTGCGTACTTCGACGGTTTTGATTAGATTGTCCCCCTTGAGGTGCGGCACCACCAGCCCCAGCCAGTAATACATTTCGCGCGGGCTGTCGTTCAGCATCATGGCCAGGTCAAACTCCGCGGGCACATACCCCTGCTCCGCCGATTTGCGGAGCCATTCCCTGGCGAGCGCGTGATCCGGCGCCAGGCCGTGCTTGCCGTCCTCATAGTCCATGGCGATCTGCAACTGCGAACTGCCGTCGCCGAGTTCCGCGGCCCGATGAATCAGGTTCCACGCCTTGACCTCATCTTTCGCCACACCCTGGCCCTGGATGTACAAGAGCGCGAGGTTGACCATGGCGCCGGGAAGTCCCTGATCCGCGGCCTTCTGGTACCAGGCCAGAGCCTGGGCGTAATCCTGCGAAACGCCGTCTCCGTGCGCATAACAGAGACCCAGAGAAAACTGGGACAAAGCAAAACCCTGCTCCGCCGATTGACGGTACAGTGCAGCCGCGCGTGCATAATCCCGCGTCACGCCCTCGCCAAATTCGTAGAGAACTCCCAGATTGTGCTGCGCCCGCGCATGGCCCTTGTCCGCAGCCTTCTGGTACCAGGAGGCTGCCTGCGCCAGATCTTGAACCACGTCCTTGCCCGTATCGTAGGCCAGTCCCACCTGAAATTCAGCGTCTCGGTCGCCGGCCTTTGCCTTTTCCATCAGCGAGGGCCCGACTCCCGATTTGAAATCCGGCGTCTGCGGGTGCGCCACCCCTGCGCACACAAAAGCCAGCAGGAGGAGGACGAAGGGTCGTGTCTGCGATGTGAGCTTCTTATTCATGGCTGAGGGCACGCTATCACGAGGACGGCGACCTCCACTTTGCGCGAGGGCACTCAGGCTAAAAATCGAGATTTCGCCCCAGTTGTCCACATCTGCACAGGCAAGCCTTGCATTTCCACCGGTTTGCGTCCTTGTTCGGAGATGCGGCGGGGCATAGGCTTGAGTTTGCCCTTGGGTTGGATCGGAGAGAGAGGGCACCGTCAGAACGGGCGAGCCAGTGACCGGAATTCCGCTCCTGACGCGACGTTTGGCGCTTTCCACAGGGCGAACGCTGGACTTTTGAGCCCGAGTTCCCGAATCGCAATCAAAACACAATATATTGTGGCTTCGTATTGACATGCACCAAGGACAGCGGTATTTTTTCATCTGCGGCTGTAAACGCACGATGAACCGGGACTACGAAGATCAGGCGGCACAAGGCCGCTAAAGGGTGCCGGCAGCCCGCACACTGAATCACATTGCAAGCACGGCTTTTTGCCTTGGATCTGTCTGACACGACACCCTTTTCTATTCACTTTTTCGGGCTGACCCCCCGAGCTGAGTTTTAGGCATTTCAGTTTTTTCTGCCCACCAAGGAGACACCCCCCATGAACGAGGCCCAGCTGCACACCTCCACTTCCGCTTACACCAGCCACTCCAGCCACGGCGGCTTGCGCTTTACGCGCCGCTTCACCCGCCCCGGCATTTCGCCCTATGACGAGGTGCAGTGGGAGAAGCGCACCGCATCCATTACCGACAGCAAGGGCAACACGATCTTCGAGCAGAAGGACGTGGAAGTGCCGTTTGACTGGTCGATGACGGCCACGAACATTGTGGCCTCGAAGTACCTGCACGGGCAGATGGGAACGCCGGAGCGCGAGACCGGCGTGCGGCAACTGGTGCAGCGCGTGGCCGAAACGGTGCGGGACTGGGGGTATGCGGGCGGCTACTTCATGACGGCCGAGGACGCGGCCGTGTTCTACGACGAGCTGGCCCACATGCTGCTCACGCAGAAGGTGGCGTTCAACTCGCCGGTGTGGTTCAACGTGGGGTGCGACCGGCTGGAGCCCAAATCGGACGGGGCGAGCTGGCACTGGGATCCGGCGACTGGGTGCGTGAAGTTCGAGTCTACGGGCTATAAGAATCCGCAATGCTCCGCGTGTTTCATCAATGCCGTGGAGGACTCGCTGGACGCAATCCTGACGCTGGCGAAGACGGAGGGCATGCTGTTCAAGTGGGGATCGGGAACGGGCACCAATCTGTCGCCGATTCGCGGATCGAAGGAACTGCTCTCCGGCGGAGGCGAAGCTTCAGGGCCGCTGAGCTTCATGCGCGGCTTCGACGCCTTCGCGGGCGTCATCAAGTCCGGCGGGAAGACCCGGCGCGCGGCCAAGATGGTGATCCTCAACGTGGATCATCCGGACATTGTGGACTTTATCGATTGCAAGGCCAAGGAAGAGGCCAAGGCATTCGCGTTGATTCGCGCCGGGTATGACGGATCGGGCCCGGACTCCGAGGCCTATTCCTCCATCTTCTTCCAGAACGCGAACAACTCGGTGCGCGTGAGCGATGAGTTCATGCGGGCGTACGAGGCCGACGGCGAGTTCCAGACGCGTGCCGTGAAAGATGGAAGGCCCGTCAACACTTACAAGGCGCGCGCCATCATGCAGAAGATCGCCAAGGCCACGTGGGAGTGCGGCGACCCGGGATTGCAGTTTGACACCACTATCAACCGCTGGCACACGAGCAAGAACACGGCGCGCATCAATGCGTCGAATCCCTGCTCCGAGTACATGTTCCTGGATAACTCGGCCTGCAACCTGGCCAGCTTCAACCTGCTGAAGTTTGTGAACGCGGCGGGCCAGTTCGATATTCAGGCCTACCGGCATGCGGTCTCCGTGATGATTACGGCCATGGAGATCCTCGTCGACAACTCAGGGTATCCCACGGAGTCCATCGCGAAGAATTCGCATGACTACCGGCCCCTCGGTCTGGGCTACGCCAATCTGGGCGCGCTGCTGATGGCCTTCGGCATTCCCTATGACTCGGAAGCTGGACGCGACCTGGCTGCGGCGCTCACCGCCATCATGTGCGGGCAGTCCTATCTGCAGTCCGCCATCATTGCGGGCTCGTGCAAGCCTCTGGCGTCTGCCACCAACCTCACTGCTTCTGTGGAACGGCAGGGTGGCGCTTGCCCCGGCTTCTACGTGAATCGCGAGCCGTTCCTGGATGTGATCCGCATGCATCGCGCCGAGGTGAACAATATCGGCCGTTCGAAATATGCGAGCGAGCCGTTCGTGGTGCCGCAGCTTGAGCAGTTGCTGGATGCGAGCCGCGAATCGTGGGACATGGCGCTGCTTTATGGCGAACGCCATGGCTATCGCAACTCGCAGGTCACGGTGCTGGCACCAACGGGGACCATCGGCTTCATGATGGATTGCGACACCACGGGCATCGAGCCTGATCTGGCGCTGGTGAAGTACAAGAAGCTTGTCGGGGGCGGGATGATCAAGATCGTGAACAACACGGTGCCGGCCGCGCTGTTCAAGCTCGGATACACCGACGACCAGGTAAATGCGATTGTGAGCTACATTGACGCGACGGGCACGATCGAAGGCGCGCCCGGCATCAAGGCCGAGCATTTGGGGGTGTTCGACTGCTCGTTTAAACCTGCGAAGGGCACGCGGTCGATTCAGTACATGGGTCACATCAAGATGATGTCCGCGACGCAGCCTTTCCTGTCGGGCGCGATCTCGAAGACGGTTAACCTGCCCAATGAGGCTACGGTGGAAGATGTGGCCGAAGCGTACGCCGAGAGCTGGCGCCGCGGCATCAAGGCAGTGGCCATCTACCGCGACGGTTCCAAGGGTACACAGCCACTCAACACCAGTCTCGATGCCAAGAAGGAGCCCTCGGCTCTGGAGGTGGTGGCGGCGCGCGTTTTGACCAACATGGCTGCCGGCCATGCGGCGCCCGAAGCCGACGTGAAGGCGCTCGAAGCCAAGATCGGCGAGAAGCTGGAAATCACGGCGAAACAGGTGATTGCGGCGGCGTCGGCGTTCCAGAGGTCGTTGGACGAAATTGCCAAAGCTGCGGCTGTTCCAGTGATCAAGGCCACACCACCGCCGATGCATGCGCCCGTGCATGAGCAGCACCAGGATCTGAATGCTCCGCCGCGCGCTGTGCGGCATCGTTTGCAGGAAGAGCGCGCGTCGGTCACGCACAAGTTCTCCATCGCGGGGCACGAGGGCTACATCACCGTGGGTCTATATCCCACCGGGCAGGCGGGCGAGATCTTCATCAAGATGGCGAAGGAAGGGTCCACGGTTTCCGGCCTAATGGATTCGTTCGCCACCGCGGTTTCGCTCGCTCTGCAGCATGGTGTTCCGCTGCGCGTGCTGTGCGAGAAGTTTGCGCACACGCGCTTTGAGCCCAGTGGATGGACGGGGAACGAGCAGATTGGCTATGCGAAGAGCCTGATGGATTACATCTTCCGCTGGCTCAATCTGCGCTTCCTTTCAGGCACGCAGTTGACGCTGTTTGCGGGGCTGGCTCCGCAGGCGCCGCAACTACCGGCGTCGCCCACCATTTTGAGCGTGGCGGAGCTGGAAGAGGAACGTGCGATGCCTCAGGATCAACTGGCGCGCCTGGCGGAAGAGGTGGCCCGCAAGCTGAACGAGGTGAGCGGACAATCAACCCTGCCCGGCATGGGAACGACAGCGGCGCCGGCCGGCGGCATTGCGCCTGAACTGCGCGCGTCGGGACAAACTGCGGCGGTGCCGGAGCTCAAGGATCGCGGCATCTATCACGCCGCCGATGCCATGCGCGACATGTATGACATGGGCGATGCACCGAGCTGCGGAGTGTGCGGCGCCATCATGGTGCGCAACGGTAGTTGCTACCGCTGCATGAGCTGCGGGTCGACTTCCGGATGCAGTTGATTCCTTTTACGTACCTCTAGGGTAGTAGGAGGGAGGAGGAGCTGAGGGGTGAGCGTCAGGATGAAAGTTTTGACGTCGATCGTAAAAGTTTTCACCCCACAGTTCCCTCTGGCGCGCCAGTGGTCGTTCTCGCGCGATGGTCGTATTGCAACCAGAGTTTAGACCAGCTCCGCACATCCTTCGCGAGGCTGTCCGGGCCTGCTCGCCTGAACGGCGGGTTCTTTCAACAATGGCAACGGTTCCAACAAGTACCTTTGGGGTGTTAACAGCAACCCGGAGCGTGAACTATCTTCCGAGTAATTGCCTTGGATAACTACTGAAGGCAAATCGGCATCTAAGTAGCGTTTCGCCGCATTCGGGATAAGTAGCAACTAGTTGATATTATTAGATATATGTTACATCCTGGACTCTATCCATGTTATTATCATTTTGGAGAAGAGTAAGGTTGTCCTCTCCCTCTTGGTTTCTGCGCTAAGTCAGCCCACCTGACATCTGTCCCTCCTTAGCTACGCCCTCCAAAAGGAAAACTCATGAAGGTCACTTCTCTTTTAGTGGTCGGCGCCCTCGCGCTGACAGCAGCAAACCTGTCCGCAGCCTCCGGTCATCAGGATTCGATAGAGCGTCTCGGCATGGCGTCCGACACGCTGACTGCGATGGTCAATACACCCGATAAGGGCATCCCTGAAGAAGTTCTCAGCAATGCAAAATGCATCGTGGTGATTCCCCATCTCGTCAAGGGTGGATTCGTAATCGGAGGAGAGCACGGCCGTGGCGTCGCATCCTGCCGCACCACGGAGGGATGGAGCGCGCCGGCCTTCGTCTCCCTTGGCGGTGGAAGCTGGGGATTGCAAATCGGCGTGGAAGGCGTTGATGTCATCATGCTGGTCATGAACGACAATGGCCTGCAGCACATGCTCTCGAGCAAATTCAAGGTGGGTGCAGATGCCTCCGCTTCAGCCGGACCGGTTGGCCGCCACGCCTCTGCCGGCACTGACTGGAAGATGGATTCCGAGATCCTCACCTACTCGCGCTCCAAGGGCGTATTCGCCGGTATCGCACTGGACGGCGCCGTCGTTGAACAGGATAAGGACTCCACCCGCGCCATCTACGGGGGCAACCGCTCGTTCCGCTCCACCCTGGCCGGCAAAGTTCACGCCCCGCAGTCTACCCAGGCATTTCTCCGGACCATCGCCCGGACTGCTCACGCCAGCGCCGTAGCCGACGCGAACTAGCTTCCCACGTGCCCCTGAATCAACACTCCCGCCCGCGCATCGAGTTTGTCATGTGGTCGCCGGGAGGCCTGCAGGAAATGAGAACACTATGTCGCTTCTCCATCTCGTCATCACGCTCATCGTTGTCGGTGTCTTGCTCTGGCTTGTGAATCGCTTCATCCCCATGCAGAGCAGTATCAAGTCAATCCTCAACGGCGTCGTCGTGATCTGCGTAGTGCTGTGGCTCCTCGATATCTTCGGCGTCTTCCACTCCTTCGCCAGGATACATATCGGCTAGACAGCGCATCTCTTCCGCTCAAGTCAGACGCCCGCAGGGAACAGCGTCTATTAAAACTCAATCACTTCGTTCAACCCGCCGGGCAGGTCACCTGCCTGCAGGAGAAGTTGTGAATACTAAGCTCTTGTTTGGTTTTGGAATTGCGGTTGGCTTGAGTGCCTCGTGCTACGCGAACGCTCAGGGCGCCATGCCAGAAAACAGTAACGGTTCCGCCTCGCTATTCGCGGTCCACATGACCACGCGTACAGTGCAGGCGGTTAATTATCAGCATCACGGCGGCGAAACCAAAATTGACTTCGCCGGCACGGCAATCATGCCGTCCGCGAACGGCGTCGCCGAGGTAAAAAGCCAGCGCGGCTCCATCGCCATCGAAGCTGAATTCGGTGAGCTCCAGAAGCCCACCGCGTTTGGAGCCGAGTACCTCACTTACGTTCTGTGGGCCATCTCGCCTGAGGGCAGGGCGGTCAATCTCGGTGAAGTTCTGGTGGGCGGCAACCATCGCAGCAAGCTTCGCGTCACCACGGACCTCCAGGCATTT
Organism: Occallatibacter sp.; assembly: GCF_036502485.1. GTDB lineage: Bacteria > Acidobacteriota > Terriglobia > Terriglobales > Acidobacteriaceae > Telmatobacter. The sequence continues at coordinate 7,639 of NZ_DASXYM010000085.1, forward strand.
GCCCTGGTCGTCACGGCCGAACCGTATTACGCGGTTCGTCAGCCGAGCGACGTCGTGGTTCTTGAAAATGTAGTGCGTTCCGATACCAAGGGGATCAGCGAGGCGGTGAACGCCAAATACGAGCTGATGGGTCGTGGCGGGTACATTCCCACCGGCTATAAATTCGATCCCGTAGTCCTCGATGCAAAACTTCCCCTCGAATTCATGGAAGCACGCAACGCTCTTCGCATTGCTCAGTCGGAAGGGGCGGAGCGATATGCCAGCGACAGCTATCAACACGCCGTCCAACTCATGGACACAGCGGACAAGTACGCCACGGAAAAGCATTCTTCCAAAAAAGAACTGATTGCTACATCGCGTGAAACCGTGCAGACGGCGGAAGACGCGCGCGCCATCGCCGTGAAGAATCTGGATGAAGCGACTCGCAACGGAGAACGCCAGAGCTCCGCCACCGCGCTTGCTCGTTCGCAAGCGCAGACTCAGGAAGCTACGCGGCAGAAGAATATGGCACAGGCAAACAATGACCTGGCTCAGGCCGCGAACGCCCAGGCGCAGTCGGAAAATTCCATCGCCCAAGCCCAGAAGTTGAAGGCCGAGTCGGATACGGCGCTGGCGCAGTCTGACAATGCGGCAGCCGAGGCCGCCCGGGTTAAGGCGGAAAGTGACGCGGCCCGATCGCAGGCAAATATGGCCGCTGCCCAGGCCGATGCCTCAGCATCCCAGGCCGGCATGGTCGCCGCCCAGGCCAGTTCGACAAGGGCAGAAGCAGACGCCGCCAAGTCTCAGGCTGATATGGCAGCCAGCCAGGCATCTTCCACCGCGCAAGTGAACGCGGCAAATGCAGCCGCCGATCAGTCCCGCGCAGTTGCTCAAGTTGCCGAGGAAAGCGAGCACCATGCTGAAAGCGAGAAGGCAGTTCTTCGCGCCCAACTCGAAGCCCGTCTCAACCAGATCCTGCAGACCCGCGACAGCGCGCGCGGACTCATTGTCAACATGTCCGACGTGCTGTTCGATACGGGAAAGTTCTCACTCAACCCGGGCGCTCGTGAGAAGCTGGCCAAGATTGCTGGAATCCTCATCTCTTACCCGAGCCTCAAGACTGAAGTGGGCGGCTATACCGATAACGTCGGCAGCGACGACCGCAACCTGTCGCTCTCCGAAAACCGCGCCAATGTGGTGCGCGATTACCTGGTGCATCAAGGCGTGGCAACTGACTCCGTGAGCGCCCGCGGCTTCGGCAACGCGTCGCCCGTAGCGTCGAACGACAACTCGGGCGGCCGCCAGAGCAATCGCCGCGTAGAACTCGTAGTCGCAGGCGAAGCCATCGGTGTCCCCACTCCCGGACCGACTGCCAGCCTTCGCTA
>NZ_DASXYM010000086.1:0-11182 GCF_036502485.1 Occallatibacter sp.
TTCTTGGGGCTGTAGACATAATTGTTCGAGGCCTCCACCGCCGTGTGCCCTTCGGTCTCGGCCACATTGCCGTCCCCATCGCCGCGCAGCCGCGTCTCCATCTGGTACTCGTACAGCGACGCCCACGACCCCAGATCGTTCCAGCTGAACTCCGCCGTCAGACAATACAGGTTCGACTTGTGCTCGCCCTTGGCCGAGCGCGGCTCCAGCACCGCATAGTCCACTGAAATGTTCTCGCACTTCGAATACAGCTCGCGGAACGTCTTCTCAAAGTTCGGCGTCCTGTAAGCCGCCGCAATCTCTTCCAGCAGTGGAGCCGTCTCCGGCAAGTGCTCGCGCACCGCATTGGCCAGCGTTCGCGCCGACCAGATGAACATACCCGAGTTCCAGTAGTAATTGCCCGCCGCCACAAACTCCTGCGCGCGGTTCAGGTTCGGCTTTTCCGTAAACCGCCTCACATGCAGCGCGGCGTCATTCTTCGCCAGGTCCCCGGTCTCGATATACCCGTAACCGGTCTCCGGCCGCGTCGGCTCAATCCCGAGCACGATGATGTTCTCGCCGCTGGCTGCCAGATCAATTGCCTTCTGCAGCGCCCTTAGAAAACGCGGCTCGTCCCCAATCACGTGATCGGAAGGAAACACCCCCAGCACCGCATCGGGATTGTCCCGCTCCACCAGGAACGCCGCCAGTCCGCACGCTGGCGCCGTATTCCGCGCCACCGGCTCCTGGACAATCTGACTCATCGGCACGCCTTTGAGCTGGTCCGCAATCTCCTGCGCCAGGAATTCGTTCGTGATCACCCACGTACTGTCCGCGCCGCTTAGCGGCTTCAACCGCTCCACCGTCTGCTGAATCATCGAGCGCTCGCCATCCAGCGCCAAAACCTGCTTGGCGCGCGCACGGCGAGACCGCGGCCAGAACCGGGTGCCACTACCACCGGCAAGGACTACAGGGCGAAAATCAATCTTCGACATGAGAAACACATCCTATTTCACTAACGCGGCTACTGGGTAGTGACAGCGGCTACATCCCTGCTCGCAGATATCGCTCGTTCCGTTTACGGGAATCTATCGCGTTGAAACGATCAGGCCAGCCGGCTCAGGAATTCTCCCATGCGGCGCGTACCCTCGTCGATACTCTGACGAGTCACAGGGTAGGAAAGACGAATGTGCTCGCCCGTCCCGAAGGCCTCCCCCGGTACCGTCACCACATGCGCCTCGTGCAGCAGACGGGTCGCCAGCTCGGTCGCCGTCCGCACCCCGCCCTTGCCCAAAAACGCCGAGATGTTCGGGTACACGTAGAACGCACCCTCCGGCTTCGTGCACGTCACGCCCGGAATCTCCGCCAGCTTCTTCAGCATGTAGTCGCGCAGTTCCTTGAACTCGGTACGAAACTCCGCCACGCACTCCTGCGACCCGGCCAGCGCCGCAATCGACGCCTTCTGCACGATGCTCGTCGCGTTCGACGTCTGCTGCGACTGCAGCTTCGAAAGATTGGCGATAATGGCCTTCGGCGCCAGGGCGAATCCCCCCCGCCAGCCCGTCATGGCGTACGTCTTTGACAGCGAACCAAGCACAACCATGTGCTCCTTCGCCCAGCTGAACGACCCCGCCGACACCGGCTTGCTCTCATAGTTCAGATACACATAGCACTCATCCAGCAGCAGGTAAATGCCCCGCTCATGCGCCAGCCTCACAATCCGCTCCAGGTCCTCGGCAGAAACCACCGACCCCGCCGGATTCGACGGCGAATTCAGCACAATCGCCCTGGTCCTCGGCGTAATCGCCCGCTCAATCGCGTCTGCCGTGATCCGGAAGCTCTCCGCCTCGCTCGTCTGCAGATACACCACCTTGCCGCCCGCATACTGGATGATGTCCTTGAAGCTCACCCAGTAGGGCACCGGCAAAATCACCTCGTCCCCGTGATCCACCAGGATCTGGATGGCATTGAACAGCGCGTGCTTCTCGCCCACCGTAAAGATGGCTTCGTCAATCCCGTAATCCGACCCAAAGTCCGCCGCGTGCCGGTCCACAATCGCCTTGCGCACGTCCGGAATGCCCGGCACCACCGTGTAGCGCGTGAAGTTGGCGTTGATCGCCGCAATGGCCGCATCCTTAATATGCTGCGGAGTTGGAAAGTGCGGCTCCCCGGCCCCAAAGTCCACCAGGTTGGCGCCCCCGGCGCGGAGCTTGGCAGCCTCGGCGGCCACCGCCATGGTTGCGGAAACTTCAATCCGGCCAATGCGGTCGGCAAACACCTTCTGCGGAGCGGCAACAGTCGTCATATCCCTATCTTTACAGATTTTCTCGCACCCACAAAGCCCGTTCGCCCGTCGAACAAAGCCGTCCCCACCCGTTCACGCGTACTCCGTGCTTTCTGCTTTCTTTTCTTTCAGTCATTCCCCAGGCAATCCCCTTTTCGCGGGGAATGAACCTGGATCCTCGGCGCGGCGCCGCCCCAATCCCAGCCCAGTCCCAGCCCAGTCCCAGCCTAAGCACAGTTTCGGCAGCAGCTCAATGTCCAGACCCTCTCTTCACTCCTGATTCCTGTGACCGCGCTCACATCCTGCCGATCGCAGAAGAGCCATACTCATTGTCCCTGCCGAATCTGGCAGCCCTGCGCGACCCATGCCGTCTACCGCCCATTCCGCCGCTTCAACCACTCTCCCGCTTCTGCAACGCCAGATACACCGTCTGTTAACCAGAAAAATAATAGGCCCTTTTTTAAATTATTTTTCTTCTCGGAATCAACCCACCTCTTTTCATCGGGATCCAGGGTTTACGCATGTGATTCAGGTCACAAAATCTTCTTGTAAGCACTCCACAGTATTCGCATTTTATTCGCTAAGATGGATTCAGGCAGTTAACGAAGCAGTAAACCTCGCAAATCACTCGAGAGATGGCCGGAGAACAGCCCGCTCCACCTCCCACCGGACGCACCTCCAAACCACAGCGGGGCACCCCGGCAAGAATGGCGCCGCAGGCGCGAGTGGCCCCACCGCAGGTGGCAGGTGGTGCTAGAATTCGATCGAAACTGCGCTCCAGGATTCTTGCTTGCTCCCCCCTCTGCGGAGCAGACTGAGAGTGCGCTCTCTGAAGGAGAAACACCCGCATGGCCATTGCCGATGATCGCGCCAAAGCCGTTGAACTAGCCCTCAGCCAGATCGAAAAACAGTTTGGAAAGGGCTCCATTGTCCGCCTCGGATCCAAGGAAGCCCTGGTCCCGATCTCGGTCATCTCCACCGGCTCCATCAGCTTCGACGCCGCCCTCGGCGTGGGCGGAGTTCCACGCGGCCGCGTCATTGAAATCTACGGCCCTGAGTCCTCCGGCAAAACCACCATCACCCTGCAGATCATCGCGGAAGCCCAGCGTGCGGGCGGCCTCGCCGCCTTCGTCGACGCCGAACACGCCCTCGACCCGGCCTATGCCAAAAAGCTCGGCGTGGACGTCGACAACCTCCTCGTCTCCCAGCCTGACTCCGGCGAGCAGGCCCTCGAAATAACCGAGGCCCTGGTCCGCTCCGGCGCCATTGACGTCCTCGTCGTCGACTCCGTCGCCGCCCTCGTCCCCAAGGCCGAGCTCGACGGCGAAATGGGCGACTCCCACGTCGGCCTCCAGGCCCGCCTCATGTCGCAAGCCCTCCGCAAGCTCACCGGCACGGTTTCCAAATCCCGCACCTCGCTCATCTTCATCAACCAGATCCGCGAGAAGATCGGCGTCATGTTCGGCAACCCTGAAACCACTACCGGCGGCCGCGCCCTCAAGTTCTACTCCTCGGTCCGCATCGATATCCGCCGCATCGCCGCCATCAAGGAAGGCGACGCCGTCACCGGCAACCGAACCAAAGTCAAGATCGTGAAGAACAAGGTCGCCGCCCCCTTCCGCGAAGCCGAGTTCGACATCCTCTACGGAGAAGGCATCAGCCGCGAAGGCGACGTCCTCGACCTCGCCGTGGCCAACAACATCGTGGAGAAGTCCGGCGCCTGGTACAGCTACTCCGGCGAGCGCATCGGCCAGGGTCGCGAAAACACCCGCACCTTCCTCAAGGAAAACAGAGACGTCTTCGCCAAAATGGATGGCGAGCTGCGCAAAAAGCTCAACATCGGCGCAGCCTCCAAAGCCGATGTTCCCGAAGTCCCCGCCTCCGGCCCCGCCGAAGCCAAGGAAGCCGTCCGCAGCCGCCGCGGGTAAAGTACCATGCACGCAGATGGCGGCGGTCCCAGCCAGGACGGCCGCCATTTTCTTGACAATTCAAAGGTAGGTATGTAAGGTATGAGAGTAAAGGAGGAGTATGACGCCCACCGACATTACCAAGAAACACGTTATCTCGGCCTACATCCGGCCTGCCCAAGAACGTGGAGAAGATACCATTCAAGTCCGGGTCGGAAATGTCCTGAAAGATCTTGGATGGTCCAACCGGACTCCGTCCGTGTTCTCAACCCTTAATTCAAAGGCGTTCCAGGCAGAGGCTGGCTTGGAACTAGTTGAAAAACGGGGAGGCCCACCATCCGGGGGCCCAAGCACCACATGGCAATTCACCTATCGCATCTTGCCGCAGCAAAGTCCTCACAGCACAAAAAGGCACAACGGACCCTCGGGGTCCCGGCTGATGGCGCTTTACGGCTTATGCGCTGACACATTCAAGGCACTTGGCGGTGGCGAAGCCTTTCTCAGGCGAGAGCGCCAGTGGGGACCAGATGCGTGGGAGAGATACGAGGCCGAGCTCGCAAAGGAGAAAGCTTCGGGGAATGATCGATGAATCGAATCTGTTGGGACACCATGCTCTTCATCTACCTCCTCGAAGCAAACCCGGCTTTTTCCAAGCGGGTAGAAACACTGCACAACGACATTCTCCGCCGCGGAGACCGTCTCTGCGCCAGTGTGTTCACCATCGGCGAAGCTCTCACTGGACCGCGGAAACGCAACGACACTGCAGGAATCAAAGGCATCAAAGAGTTCTTCGATAGTGACGAAGTCGAACTTCTCCCGTTAAACGCTGACGCAGCCGACCGCTACAGCATGATTCGCGCCGGATCGCGCATCAGCCAGGCCGATGCCATTAATCTTGCGACCGCCGCCGCAGCTGGCGTGGATCTCTTTGTGACCAACGACAGGGCGCTATATCGCCTCTCTATTCCCGGTATTCGATTCATGATGGATCTCGACGGGAAGGTCTATTAGGAACCATCCGCCTCCTCCTCCCGTATCCACCCATGTCCCGACAGGAGCGGACCCCCGGCAGTTTTTCCGCACCTCGTCTACACTTGAACCACCCATGAGATTCGTCCGACGAGCTGCGCTTTGGCCGATCGCGACCTTGCTGCTGGTCGTCTGGGCAATCCCCCCTGCCTGGTCCCACGATGAGCCGGCAAACGCCGCGTCCCCACAGCCGGCCGCCACGCACCCGCCGATCCCCGGCGCCGTCACCCCCGCAGGCCACATGGAGGCCCACCTCGAAGGCCCATGGCATTTCCAGATCGGCGACAACCCGCAGTGGGCTGACCCCGCTCTCGATGACAGCTCCTGGTCCGCCATCACCCTCGGCAAGCCGCTCTCTGAACTCGGGTTCGATTCCTATGCCGGATATGCCTGGTACCGGATTCGCATCAACGCGCGCCAGCTTCAGCCCCCCGGGGAATCGCTCGACCTGCTCCTCACTCCTCACACCATCGGCCAGCTTTCCGTCTTCGCCAATGGCCAGGAGGTCGGCCACACCCGTGGCATGACTCCCAGCCCCAGCATGTATCAGTCGCTCCCGCTCGAGATCAGCCTGCCCCCACCCGCACCCGACGGAACCATCACCATTGCCATCCGCTCCTGGGCCGCGCCCGGCGTCCAGATCTCCCATGGGCTGCTTGATCGCGTCGACATCGGCGCCCATCACGATGTCACCGAACGCCTCGCCATCGCCATCTCCCACCGCTGGGATCAGCAGGTCATCGCAGGCATGGTCCTCAGCTTTCTCTTCCTCTTCGTCGCCGCCCTGGGCGCCATCCTCTACATCGCCCAGCGCCACCACTCCGAATACCTCTGGCTCTCCCTGCTCTGCGTGTCCGTCTTTCTCCACGGCATCTTCGAGGTCTTCTGGAGCCTCGAACTCATCCCCTTCTCTGTCTACATCCCCCTCAACCTGTATAGCGACCGCATCTTCATGGCGGTCACCCTCGAGTTCATCCTCCGCTTCACCGCCGAACCGAAGATCCGCCTGACCCGCATCGTTCAGGGCACCCTCCTGATCCTTCCGTTCGCCCATCTTCTGGGTTCGGATTCCTTCTACCAGGCCCTCTCCGTCGCCGCGGAAATCGTCTTCCTCACCCTGGTCATCTCGCTCCTCATCCGCGCCTGGCGCCGCGGCTTCCGGGAAGCCGGCATCATGCTCCCGCCCTTCTTCCTTGCCGCCATCGCCGGCTCCATCGACACCATCCTCAGCTATCTCGCCGCCAATAAATGGATCAGCGACATGGTCGCGTTCTACCGCTACCACATCGGCCCCATTGAATTCAGCAACGGCACCCTCGGCTACGCCGTCTTCCTCGTCAGCCTCATCGCCGTCATCCTCTACCGCTTCGTCCGCGTCATTCAGGAGGAGCAGCGCTCCAACGCCGAAATCGCCGCTGCCCGCAGCGTCCAGGCCATGCTCATTCCCACTGAGCTGCCCTCCAACAAATACTTCATGCTCGAGAGCGCCTACGTCCCGGTCAACGGCGTGGGCGGCGACTTCTTCCAGGTCCTCCCCGTCGAAGATGGCTCGCTCCTCGTCGTCGCCGGCGACGTCAGCGGCAAGGGCCTCCAGGCCGCGATGAACGCCAGCACCCTTGTCGGCGCCTTCCGCAACGAGCTCTCCCACGAGCCCGCCACCATCCTCCAGCACCTCAACAATGTCCTCTGCGGCGCAGATTCCACCTCCCGCAGCCGCGACAAAGACAGCGTCGTCAGCTTCGCCACCTGCCTCTGCGCCCGCATCTACCGCGACGGCGCCATGGAGATCGCCAACGCCGGCCACCTCAGCCCCTATCGCGACGGCCGCGAAATGGAGCTCCCCCCCGGCCTGCCCCTCGGCGTCATCCCCGGCATGACTTACGAGCAGGTCTCCTTCCAACTGGAGCAGGGACAGCGCATCATCCTCCTCTCCGATGGCGTCGTGGAAGCACAGAACGACCACGGCGAGCTCTTCGGCTTCGAGCGCACCCAGCAGGTCTCCAACGAGTCGGCCCGTTACATCGCCCAGACGGCCAAGCGCTTCGGCCAGAACGACGACATCACCGTCATCTCCATTTACCTGGCCGCCTGCCAGCCACGCGGCGTCCTGGAAGAACTCGCGGGCGCATACTGACGCGCGGCGCCGCTCCTAAACAGCACTGCTACAATCCCTTTAGAACCGCCGATGCCCGTCCGAGCCATTTATCCCGGCACGTTTGACCCGCCTACGAATGGGCATATCGATCTGATCCATCGCGGCTGCAAGCTCTTTGACCACCTCACCGTCTCGGTGCTCAACAACCGCGGAAAAGATCCGCTGTTCAGCGTCTCAGAGCGCGTCGAAATGCTCGAAGAAGCCACCCGCACCCTCGGCAACGTCTCCGTCGCCATGTTCAACGGCCTCATGGTCGACTTCGCGCGCCAGCAGGAAGCCACCGCCGTCCTCCGCGGCATCCGCGCCATCTCCGATTACGAGTACGAATTCCAGATGGCGCTCATGAACCGACGCCTCGCCCCCGATATCGAAACCGTCTTCCTCCAGCCCGCCGGCCGCTACTCCTTCGTCAGCTCCCGCATGGTCAAAGAGGTCTTCAGCTTCGGCGGCGACATCACCGGCCTCGTCCCCCCCAACGTCCTCAAGCGCCTCCGCAACCGCATCGCCAAAGCCTGACTCGCTCCCCGCCCGCAGCCACTAAACTTGGGCGGAGCTACGCTGCCAAGCAGCGCTAACCCGCTGATCTCGTCGCAAACACAATCGCGCCCATTCCGCATTACACTGGCCCTGCGAACGCCACACGCCTATGCCCGTCGCTCACCTGACCCTCGAGATCCGCATCGAGCACGCCCAGTCCCTCAAGGACCGCCGCCAGGTCGTCCGCTCCCTCAAAGACCAGCTCCGCCAGGGCTTCAACATCTCCGTCGCGGAGATGGACGAGGCCGTCACCTGGCGCTCCGCCACCATCGGCGTCACCGCCATCTCCCGCTCCCGCGAATACCTGCACGGCCTCATTGAAGAAGTGGAGCGCGCCGCCCGCCGCATCCTCAATGAACACGGCGCCGAACTCACCGACGCCTTCTGGGACTACGTCGAAATCTGACCCGCCCGCATACCCCGCTAACCCGCTAACCCGCCAACTCGCCAACCAGCCAACTCGCCAACCCCGCCAACCCGCTAGCCAGCCAACGTGGCAGAAGCCATCGCCCGCCCGCGATCCGCCCCAGCCGCCGGCAGCGCAATCGCAATCCGCACTCCCCCGCGCTCCCCGTTCCTCGCCGTAATGGTCCCCGCGTGCGCCCGCACCACCGCATCAATAAACGCCAGCCCCAACCCGTGCCCGCTCGAGTCTTTCCCGCGCACCCGCCGCACAAACAGGCTGCTCAAAATCTGCCCATCGAAACCCGGCCCGTTATCTTCAACCGTCAGCCACGCGGCGTTCTCCTCTTCCCGCAGGCGGATCGTCACCGCACAGCCCGCAGGCAGATGCCTTACCTCGTTGTCGAAAAGATTCGCCATCATCCGATGCAGCAGGCCCGCATCGCCCACAATGCGCACCGGCCCGTCGCTCAGCAGCCTCACCTTCAGCCCGCGTTCCGTCATCGACGGCTCATACAGGTCCACCATCGCCGTCAGCAGCTCGTTCAGGTCGATCTCCGTGCGCATCAGCCGCAGCGCATCCGCCCGCGCCTCCGCCACATCCAGTGACTTGTTCAGGAAGTCCGTCAGCCGGTCCAGCTCCTCAATCGCCGACACAATCGCCTCCGACGGCTCACCCTCCCTCCCCACCGAGAGCGACGACTCCAGCTTCCCCCGTATCGCCGTCAGCGGGCTGCGCAAATCGTGCGCCAGCGAATCCGTGATCGTATGCAACTGATGCATCGAGCTCTCGATCCGGTCCAGCATCCCGTTCAGCGTCAGCGCCAGGTGCGCAATCTCGTCGTTCCGCCTCGACGTCGGCACCCGCGTGTCCAGGTCCGAATGTCCAATGTGCGATGCCGCCTCCGATATGCGCCGCACATGCCTCAACATCCGCCGCGTCGTAAAAAACACAATCCCAAACCCCAGCAGCACCAGCGAAAGCCAAAGCAGAAAAAACCGCGTCCGCAGATTGCGTACCACCCGCAGCTGATCGCGCTCTGACAACCCCAGAAATACGCGGCTGCCATCCTTCATCGGCAGCGACGCCACCCGAAACGGCTTGTCCCATCCGCGAACCTGAATGTCCCATGGCCGGTTCGCCACAATGCGGCTGCCCAGCACCGCGTCCAGATACGTCTTCCCCTCGCCCGGACCCACCCACAGCTTCAGCGATCCGTCGCTCCCCGCCTGCAGAAAGAAAACCGAGTCGTTGGGTTTCTTGCTGGGACCCTCGTCCCCGTCCCCATCGCCTGACGTCTGCCGGTCCGGAACCTCGTGCTCCGCCAGTTCCGCAACCTCGCCCACCACGCGGTTGTAGAGCGCGTCATCGGGAGTGCGCTGCGCCACATCCGCCAGCGTTTCCACTTCCCCGGTGAGCCACACATCCACCCGGCGATGGATATCCGTTGCCACCACCCGGTCCAGCACGAAAAAAACCACCATCGTGCCCGCCGCAAATGCCAGCGTTGCCCACAACGAGATGCGCCACGCCGCACTGCGCATCGGCGGCCTCGCCGCGGCTTTAACGGTCTTTGACGACATAGCCCACCCCGCGAAGGGTTCGAATCAGAGGCGGCTGCCCATGCCCATCCACCTTCCCGCGCAACCGGTAGATGTGCACATCCACCACGTTCGTGTCCGGCTGGATGCGCATCCCCCACACCTTCTCCAGAATCATCGAGCGCGTCACCACCCGCCCCGCATTCCGGCAAAGATACTCCAGCAGCACAAACTCCTGCGGCGTAAGCTGCAGCGCCTGCCCTGAGCGCGTCGCCTCGCGCCGCAGCAGATCCAGCTCCAGGTCCATCACCCGCAGACGCGTCGCCTCGGTAGACACCGGAGCATTGCGCCTCAGCAGATTGCGCAGCCGCGCCAGCAGTTCCGCCATCGCAAACGGCTTGGTCAGATAATCGTCGCCGCCCTGCTCCAGACCCCGCACCCGGTCGTCCACTGACCGCCGCGCCGACAGGATCAGCACCGGGGCCTGCACCCCCATCTGCCGCAGCCGCAGAATCAAACTGATTCCGTCCTGGTCCGGCAACCCCAGGTCCACAATCAAAATGTCATAGGAATGAGCCGGCGCCAGAGCCTCGGCGCTCTTGCCGTCCGGCGCCACATCCACCTGGTAGCCGGCCTCCGTAAGCGCCTGCTTCAGGAAACCCTGGATATCGTTTTCGTCTTCAACTAACAGAAGCCGCATGTCAGGTATTCAGTCCAAAAGTGCCGCAGAATCAGTGACTACACCAGCACACACCATTGGACACGCCCGCCCTCCCACTTGTCATTGCGCCAAACGCCAGATGAACAAATTGTCATGCCCACCCTGAATGAAGCGCGTGGGGCTTTGGATCAGGGCTCGACCCCCAGCCTGCGGAAATTCTCTTGAGCCATTGTTTTGGAAACGGCACGACTTAACCGCTGGCGGAGCAAACTCGGCTGAAGAGGCTTTGTAACAAGGGCACGACTTCAGTCGGGCCGCTAAGCTGCTCAGAAGCAAGGCCGGGCTTTAGCCCCTGCCGCAGTTCCCATGTTGAAGAGGCGTCTCCTTGAAGCTTCTCCGCAGCCTGTTCAGTCGTGCCGATAGACGACTCCTGAATTGTGCGGGCTTTAGGCCCTGAGGGACGCCCCCAACCCTTCCCGCCTGCCCAAGCCCTTCCGAGATGCGCCTCGCGCCCCAGCCTTCCGCACGTCTGACGAGCTGCCGGGAGTGACCTGACCCCCTGAATCCGCCCATTTCGGAATACGATTTGGACGAAGGAAGGGGAAGGACGGATGAGCCGAAGCAAGCACACGGAGGCGCAGATGATCACTGCGCTGAAGCAGGTTGAGGCGGGCCGCACGGTCGAT
>NZ_DASXYM010000087.1:0-19232 GCF_036502485.1 Occallatibacter sp.
CGCAGTCAGACGAGTTTGGGTACGACGCGTGGCGCACGGCGAGCAACTGGAGCGTGGACTGGTCGTGGTGGCGGAAGGAGCCTTCGGAGCAGCAGTTGAGCGATCGCATCCAGGCGTTTTTTGAAGGGCAGGGAATCGACCGATACGGGCCGGTGTACACCCTGGATGGGAAGGACCTGGGCGCGACGAAGGGTCTGACGCACGAGGATCATCCTGCCGGCCTGGTGGGAACCAACGCGGTGGCGAGCCTGGCGGCGACAGACAAGGCGCGAGCGCGCAAGTTCGTCGACGCGCTGTGGAACACGCCGGTGCCCAGCGGCAATGGGCGCTACTACGACGGCATGCTGTACGTGATGAGCCTGATGCACGTGAGCGGGGAATTCCGCATCTGGGGGCCGAAGTAGGTCGCGCGATGTTTGCTCAGATCAGCGACTGTCGGAGTTGTTTATATGCGTTGAGCAGGATGGATGAGTCGACGCCTACGGCAATGAGGTCGAAGCCCTCAGCAGCATAGGGGCGCGCTTTCTCCGCGGTGGCTGCGAAGATGCCGCAGGGTTTTCCGGCTGTGCTGCAGAGCCGGCGAACGTTTGCAATGGCTTCGGCGACCTGCGGCGCGTCGATCTGGCCGGGTATGCCGAATGAGCCGCTGAGATCGTAGGGGCCGAGGAGTACAGCGTCCACGGCATCGTGAGCAATGATCTCGCGCGCGTTGCGGACTCCGGCGACGGTCTCGATCTGAACTACGATGGAATAGCTTTTCTTTTCGAGGTAGTCCTGAAACGTGGACCCATAGCCCTGAGCGCGGGCGATGCCTACGCTACGCCGGCCCCTGGGCGGGTAGAGCGCGGCTTCCGCGATGGCGTTCACGTCTTCAGGCGTGGAGACTGCGGGGAGGATGATGGCGTCGGCTCCGATTTCAAGGTAGCGCTTGATGGCGGTGGGGGAGAAGTCGGGCAGGCGCACGAAGACTGCCGGGCCGCCGGCGCATAGTCCACAAGCAACGGCTGCGCTGTTCTCGTTGAACTGGCCATGCTCCGCGTCGATCCAAAGCCAGTCCCACGCTGCCAGGCGGGCCACCTCGATAATGGTGGGATTGTCTGTGGTAAGAAGAGTGCCGACGCGGGGCCTTCGCTCGCGCGCCCATAGGTTCAGATCCATTGATGCGCCTTTGCTGGATTGCCTTTGCACCCCATTGTAGCCAACTGTGGATCTGGGCCGGCGAAGCGGGGGCGGGGTGGAGGGCTGTTGCGCACGAAGATAGTGCTTTCCCAGGTGGACGGGGCTGACGTAGAGTGATCCCGGCGCGGAGGAGGATTTCGCGTATTCATCGGGAGGATCCATGCGCAGATTACGATTTTGGGCTCCAGTGAGCCTCTGCCTGGCCGCGTCCGCTGTTCTGCTCGTTGCGCAGGCGGACCGCAAGCCGGGTCTTTATGAGATGACTTCAGAGATGACGTGGCAGCAATCGCCTTTTCCGGCGGGCATGCCAATGCCGGCCAACTCGCCGTTTGGCGGCGCTCCGCACACATCGCAGGTGTGCGTGACGCAGCAGATGATCGACCGCTACGGCGGCCCGCTTCCGCAATCGCGGGGGGAGTGCCAGGTGAAGAACATGAACAAGACAGCCACGGGAATGACCGCCGATTATGTCTGCACCGGCCACATGAACGGCTCAGGCAAGATGGAAGCGAGGTGGACCGCGGCGGGGCAGTCGCACAGCAAGGTCCACTTCACAGGCACCATGCAATTGGGCCAGAGGCCGGCGCCGATTGAGTGGACGATCGACTCTACGTCGACTTATAAGGGTGCGGACTGCGGGAGCGTGATGCCCACGCCGCTTCCACCAAACTAAGGCAGGCCCGGCGAGAGCGCGCATGAGCGACCAGGTGGCTGCGCGCTCTCGCATCGCAGCACAGGCTGAGGCGGAAAGTAGCTTAAGTTACTTCTGTGAGATGGCGTCTAATCTTGAGAAATAGATTGAATTAAGTGTAGTTATACTCTGTGGTCTCAGTTGCATAACGTCATAAGGACCCCTGCGCGGTGCCTGGTTATCGTTCCTTGAGTAATATGACTTGGTTACTTTGAGGTCTGGACTTTAGTTCCGAATTTCGCCAGAGTGTTGCTTGCATGCGCGAGACTTGTAAAGCGCGATGGACTCCTTGCGTGCAGTCGGAATGGTCTCGAGATATAGAGATTAGATAGAGGATGTCAGGTCCTTCGCGGGAACACGGGATGGGAACGGCGTGAGCAGTTCCCGCCTCCATGTGCATAGGTTTGGGTACGAGGCAACGCGGTGGAGGTCTGGTGATTCGAGTCTTGCTTCACGCGAGAAAGAGTCTTCCTGCGGAGACGCTCTGGGCTGCGATGAAAGCGCAAACGGGCCTGGAGCCGGTTGCGATGACGGACACTGAGGAGCGCCTGCTGGGGGAGATGGAGCGCACGCGGCCTGACACGGTATTACTGATGCCGGAAGTGTCGGAAGCTGGATTGTGCGATTGCGCGATCGTAGGCAGGATTCGAGCAGCGGCCCCCGCGGCCAGCATCATTGTCCTGTATGAGCGGCGAAGCCGCGCGGCCGTGGTGACGGCGTTTCAACAGGGTGCGAAGGGCGTTTTCTCCATTCACGATTCGTCGCTCGAGGACTTGGGCAAGTGCATTGAGCACGTACACCGGGGCCACGTATGGGCAAGTTGGGGAGACATGGAGTGGATTGTGCAGGGCTCCGATCAGAGCGCCGCAGCCGCGGGCAAGTTTCTGGATGCGCGCGGAAATCAGCTGCTTAGCCATCGAGAGGAGGAGGTAGTTTCCCTTCTGATGGCGGGCCTGCCGAACCGGGAAATTGCCCAGGCGCTCAACCTGAGTGAGCATACCGTGAAGAACTATTTATTCCGGATTTACGACAAGCTGGGTATGTCGAGCCGAACGGAACTTCTGGTGAAGGCTATGGGCGCGGGGAAAGCGCCAGCCAAAATCGCGAAAGAATAACATGGCGAAGATCTCCGCAGCAGAGATTTCATAGATATAGATAGCATCAGAGAACGCGGTGCGGGCGTGAAAACCGGGGCAAACAGGCGGCCTCGACCCTAGCAAGGCAAAGCCGGGCTCGCCGAGGTCCCCCGATCTGGAGACCGGCCCTAGTTTCAAGGCAATTCCAATGCAAACGCGGGTTGCCAAGCGCGTCAGCCTTGCATTGTGCCGGCCATCCTTCTTACCCACATCATCCCTCAGCGCAGTGATCCTCAAGCGAGCCGAACTCGATTGGTGCAAGTTGTTGTGTGTCAACTTCGAAGCGGCCGGGCTGTGGTTCAGTAGAGCATACCGTTTGATGCGGTGGGGGCTGAAGTGCAGACGCCCTGCATCCGCACCGAGATATATGTTGTCAGGAGTCAGACATGAAGGGCAAAGTACTAGCTTTCAGTTTTGCAGCAGCCATGCTGAGTGGGTCGCTGTGGGCAAGCGATGCGAAGAGTCCATCGAGTGCGCTAACCGCGGCGGAGATTGCAGACAGGAACTTCGCTGCGCGGGGCGGTGTTCAGGCGTGGCACGCGGTGCAGAGCCTGTCTGAGTCGGGCCGGCTGACTGCGGGAGGAGATCAGCGTGGCACTGCACAGTTGCCGGAGGCTCCCGGAACAAAGAAGCCGGTGAACCTGAAGGCCATAACCGCCCAGGGGCGGTTGAAGGAAGAGGCGCAACTGCCCTTCACGCTCAAGATGGAGCGGGGTCGCAAGTCGCGTTACGAGATACAGTTCGCCGGCAAGACCGCGATCCAGGTTTATAACGGCAGCCAGGGCTGGAAGCTTCGCCCTTTTTTGAATCGTGTGCAGGTTGAGCCTTATACCGCCGAGGAACTTAAGAGCGCAGCACTGCAGCCCGATCTGGACGGGCCGCTGATGAATTACACAGAGAAGGGAACACGCATTGAATTAGATGGGCAGGAGAAGGTTGAAGGGCGCGACACTTACAAACTGAAGCTGACTGCGCGCGACAACCACGTGACGCATGTGTGGATTGATGCGCAGACTTATCTTGAAGCCAAAATTGACGGACAGCCTAGAAGGATGGACGGGAAGGAGCACGAGGTCGAGATCTATTTTCGCGATTATCGCGATGTAAATGGACTGAAGCTTCCGTTCCTCATGGAGACGCATGTGCTGCCCCTTGCGCCGGAGAAGGGCCAGAAGCGGTCTGCCGCGAGTTACAGCGCGGAGAAGATCTTCATTGAGAGGGCAGTAGTGAATCCAACGCTGAACGATAAGGAATTCGAGAAGCCGACCATGCAGGCTGCTGCAGTTCATCCTTAAATTCCCAGGGTGTGCGTAGGCCGAGTAAACCGGGTTTATTGCAGTGAGATGACCTACGAAGGACACCAGTATGCAGTATGAAGAATTGAATTCGCCCTCCGACAGCGAACTTGAGGCGCCAGGGACGCAGCAGGAGCACATGGATTGCGCCACGCTGGACATGGTGAGTGCCCTGCCGAACTCTCCGCACATTGGGTTCGCCACGGGGAGTGAGGACAGGCTCTTGACCTTCTCGCAATACATCCAGGCGTATTTCCTGCCAGAGCACATCGCAACCAAGTCGAATCCGGGCCGGAGGCATTATTACGCGATTCTGAAACACGTAATGAGCCCGCTTGAAGTGGATCATCTGCTGGGTTCGGGGGAGCCACGGACGCGATCGAAGCTGACGGAAGATCCGGCGTGGCCTTATCTGGGCCGGGTGGAATTGCAGGAGATCTCACCGGAAGATGTGCGCAAGCTGATTGAAGCTGCGACGCAACGGGGATATTCGCCGCAAACTGTCAGGCACATCCGCAACGTGGTGCGATCGGTATTCGGGCACGCGATTCGGCGTGGACTCTTCACGGGCGAAAATCCGGCGGCTGCAGTGAGCATTCCGGAGAACGGCCGCGGAGAGTTGCACGTGCTCACGCTGGCGCAGACTCTCCAGGTGCTGGAGCGGATGCGTTACCCGGAGCGCGAGGTGGCGCTGATGGCGATTTTGACCAGCATGACCATCTCAGAAATTTGCGGTTTGCAGTGGAAGAATGTGAACCTCGCAGATCATCCTTTGACACGCGAAGGTCTCCTGATTCCTGCGCGGCACATCGCCGTCCGCGCGCAGCGCTATCGTGGAGAGCTTGCGCCGGTGCCGCGCTCGCGAAGGAAGTTCCTCCCGATTCCCCCGCTGCTGCACCGGGTGTTGCGCAATCTGGCGACAAAGTCGCATGGAGGCTGGCAGGACTTTGTGTTGACCACGAGGTCGGGCCGTCCCATCAACCAGATCAACCTGGCAGTGCGGCGTTTGAAGAGGGTTGGGCAGCAGGTGAGCATGCCATGGATCTCGTGGCAAGTGTTCCGGCGCACGCGCCTGAGCATCCTTCACGAGTACGAGTCGCGTGTGCAGGACCAGTTATCACGCGTGATCTTCCCCACCACCATGCCGATTCGTTCGCAGCCCATCGACCCCAAAGATATGCCCTGAGTGAAGACGCCGCTCAGAGCAGATATCTTCTCAGCAGATGCAGGACCAGTTATCACGCGTGACCTTCCCCGCCACCATGCCGATTCGTTCGCAGGCCATCGACCCCAAAGATAAGCGCTGAGTGAAGACGCCACTCTCAGATCTTCTTCTCAGCAGACTGACGCCTGTGGACGCCTTCGCATTCGTGCGATGGATATCCGCGATGACCGCAATCGCGGGAGCTCAGGGATTGGTGGAGAGAATGGGAGGGTTGGAGAGGGGCATGCCAGGTGCGCCGTAGTAGGGCGTATCGGCTGCCCATTTAGGTAACGTGGGATCGGTGGCGGGGTCGTAGACGAATTCCCACTCATCATAATTCGACTTGGTCTTGTACACGATGATGGATGCCATGGCCTTGCCGGGTCTTACCCCGATCATGGGTCCTCCTCCAAAGGGCGAATCAGGGGAACCCTGCTGCGTGTTGCCCTCGGAATCACCGGCGCCGGTAGAAAACGAGTCGAAGGCCGAAGCCGGGGGAGTTCCAAGAATGCTGTTCCTCGCCTGGTCGCCTGCAGACACGGGGATAGCGTTTCCGCCATTAAGAACAGTGCCGAAAAATCCCATAGTCAGGGGAGCCTTGTTCTGTCCCTGCAGCACCGGCGTCCAGTCATCGGAGCGTGTGAGCGGATCTTGATAGCGCCTGCGGAGGAAGCGGAGCCCACTGGTTCCTTCCAACTCGTCGAGGCTGCCGGGATAGTGATGGAAGCGCCGGTAGTAGAGCTGCAAAGCGCGCACGTATTGCTGGCCGCGATGTATGGTTTCCACTTCCTGGTCGCGGCGAATATCTTCGCGCATTTTGGGTACGGCCACGGAGATGAGAATCATGAAGACGGCGAGAAGGATGACTACACCGGCCAGGATGTACCCCTGTTCCTGTTCTCTCATCGGTGAGGCCGGGCAGTTGCGGTTCATGCGACTCTACCGCGCGCCGGCCGCGATCACACGCTGGCTGTGGTTCGATACAAGGTCAGTGAGTTGCGCGTTGCCTGACTGAATGGAGCCCACGCGGAAGCGGTGGAAAATGATGTCTCCGGAGCGGGCGACGGAGATGTCGTCGCCACGCATGAACAGGCCATTCATATTGCCGCTTCCACTCTCGGCGAAGCCGGCATATTTCACATCGATTGTCGGCTCGGCTTTGGCTACGGCCGTGACCACGGGCGGCGCGACAGGGGACGCGGGGCGCGGCGGAGCGGCAGGTGCTTCAATGGCCACCGGCGGGCCGCCAAACAGATTGTGCCCATCACCGCTGTAGTCCATGCGTTCGGCGCGTGCCAGGCGATCGAACTGAAGGTGAAAGCTGGACGGAAGCGCGGATGAGGGACCTCTTCTTGCTGAGGAGTGCTGGGTTGCGCTTACGTCGAGGCGCGGCCGTACTGGCTGCGAGGGACTTGCAGAGGGCCCACTGAAATCCCAGATGGCGAGGCCGATGACAACGGCAAACAGACCGCCGGCCAGGATGGCTTGCCGTTTCTTTTTGTCGGCGGGCATCATGCTACTTCCCTCCCATGGTGGAAATGGCGGCAGGATTGACGGCTGGGAGCGACGGCTTGCCTGAAGAGACGAGCGGGTCTGTAGCGGCCTGGGCGCGAAGCCATGTGGAGATGCGGACCTGCAGAGTGACCTGTCCGCCCTGCTGACCTGTGAACGAAAGCGCGCGGACGACAAAAAATACCCGATCGCGCTCCACGCCGTTCACAAAGCGGACCAGCTGCGCGTAGTCCCCGGCGACGCCGACTTCCATGGAAACTTCCGACAGGTCGGCGCCCGGCTTTCCCTGAACGTAAGATACGCGCGAGAGACTTACGCCGGAGCGAATCGCGATCTCTCCCAGGCTGCCCACAATCTGCGAATAGGTGGCGGGAACACGTTCGGAATAGAAGCCCGCAATGGAGTTGCGCGTATCGCCGATGTCTTTGCGCAGTCCGCGCAACGGGCTTGCCTCATTCGAAATGGCTTGCAGGCCCGCGCTCTTGGCGCCGAGGGCCCTGTGGTGTTCGGAAGCGTCCAGCAGGTAACCAAAAGAAAGCTCAAGACAGAGCGCGACCAAGAGGATGCCGAGAGCAGTGACGCCCGCCGCATACCATGAGACCTTCGCACCATAACGGTGACGCACATCAGAGAACGAAAGCTTTTTCATCGCGCACCTGCCGGGGCAAGCGCGGTTGCGGGAACCGCGGTTGCGGTCAGTCGCTCTGTCGCAGCTTTGCGGGTTTCAGGACTCGCGGGCACAGAGGATGCTGTGTCGCGGTCGGCCGGCGCGGGACTCGCAGGCAGCAGGGGCGAGGAAGCGTCTTCATCGTAGCCTGCTTCGATGTCGAACTCTTCGACGCTGGACGCGGATAAGGCGAGTGCGCGCTGATTCGGACGGGCGTCATTGTTGTGTGCCGTTTCGGCAGTCACATGGGGCAGAGTGAAGTTCTTCGATAACTCGATTCCGTGCATCAGGTCAATGACCTTCTCGCGAGGGCCGATGACGTGCATGCGGATTTCGATGGCTCCGTCTTTACCGCGCACTGGTTGTATGGTGGCTAGCTGAACCTCAGGAGGCACCAGGCCTTCAAACTGCTTCATGAGCAGAGTCCACGAAAAGGACTTCTCGTCGAAGAGGCTGTTGAGTGCAACTGCGCGGTTAGAGACGCTGACGCTTTCCGGCATCTCGAGCAGTTTGCGGCTGGCGCTCAATTCTTCTGATTCGCGGGCGATTGCGGTGTCTAGCCGGCGCTCTTCGAACTGCAGAGCCTTTTTCTGAGAATGCGCATATACGAGCAGGCCCACGGCGCAGAGCGTAAGCGCTCCGAGGCTGATGGCGACAATGCGCAGCCTCCGGATGAGCGGCTCCACATCCAAAAACGGCGCGGAGGAGAGATTGATCGTAATCTGCATGCGCACCTCACAAGCAGCGGTTAAAGCTGTGACGACTATTGCGCACGCGGCACAGCAGCGGGCGGCGCAGTGGGTTGAGGCTGGGCTTTCGGTTCCTGCGCCGCGGGCTGAGCGCCCGTGGTCGCAACGTCGGTGTGGCCTTGCTGAGCACGATATTTGACCGTCGAGGGCGAGCCCAGGTCGACCATTCTCAGGTCATCATCAGTGACGGGGCTGGAGCGAATGATGTGCGGGATGATAGCGAATACAACTTCGCTTTCCTGCCGCTGCTTCGACTCCTGGCCGAAGAGATATTTCAGAATGGGAATTTTGGTGAGGATGGGCCAGCCGCTCATCGACTTGGATTCGCTTTCCTGAAGGATGCCGCCGATCAGGTTCACCTCGCCGTCAGCCAGGCGCGCTTCGTGGTCGATGCGCCTCTGCCCGATGGTTGGCTGGGTCACGCCGGAGATGGTCGTCTCACCGGTAACGGAGGAGATCTCAAGAGCCATTTTGAGCGTGACCTCGTTGTCCGCATGGACGTGGGGAGTGATGTCGATGTTGACGCCGACATCGATGTATTGAAACTGGGTGTTGACGCCCTGGGTGAGGCCGCTCTGGAAGGAGCCGGTGGCGATGGGAATGCGATCACCAATTTTAAGACTGGCCTTCTGATCATCCATCACACGCATCTGCGGACGTTGGATCACCTTGGTAGTGGCATCGGTTGCGAGCGCGGTGAAGGTGGCGCTTCCGACCGAAACGGTGATGTCACCGGCGCCCAGATTGGCAAGCGACTGAAGACTGAAACCGGATCCCGAGCCGGAGCCAGAACCTGAACCGGAGTCGCTGCCGGAGGTGGGTTGATTGAGGGCGGCGCTGTAGGTTGTGGGCAGGATCGTGCCGAAGGTGCGCAACTTGTTGCGGCTAACCTCCATCACAAGAACCTCAATGATGACCTCGGCGCTGGGCTTATCGATGTCAGTCAAGAGCTTCTGAGCGAAGATCATTTGATCAGGCGTGCCGCGCAGGGTCAGGGAGCGCACCTCAGGTGTTACCTGAACGTGTGTGATATCGAGAATGCCCTTCAGCGTTGCGGCCGCGGCCTGCAGCTGCTCAGGCGAAGCCACGTTGCGCAGATAGAACGTCTTCATGACGCTCTGGTCAAGATCCTTGTGCTTGGCACTCGTGTCCGCAGTGACCAGTATTGTGTTGGCCGAGAGAGGACGCCAGAAGCTCTTGGACTGGATCGCGAGCATGTCCAGAGCGTCGTGGAGGGTTACATCCTTGAGCTCGAACGTAAGCTTCTGCGGCTTGTAGTCAGGATCGATGAGCACATTGAGCCCGCCGAGCTTGCCGATGGTTCTGTAAAGCACGTCGGCCGTGGTGGTCATCTGGATGGAGACGGGAATGTCGGACTTGTACTTCAATTCGATCGGGCCGGCCGCATTGCCGGCGGAATGCTTGAGTTTCGCTTCTTCATCTTTCAGTTTTGGGGTCCCAAGCTGATCGCGCTTTTGCCTTTCATATTCGTCGCTTACGCGCTTCGCCCAGCCCAGCGCCTCGAAGTTGGAGGGGTCAATCTGCGTGGCAACGCGGAAGTCGTCGAGAGCTGCCTGCAGGTTGCCCTCGTCATAGTGGCGATGGCCGGAGGCGATGTGTTCTCCGGCCGCCTCGGAGCGGAGGCGCAGGTAGGCGAGCATGTAGAGCGGTTCGCCGGGCTTGAGCTCATGTGCTCTCTTGAATGCCTGGTAGGCGGCGTCCATCTGTTTCTTTTTTTCTGCGCGCTGGCCAAGCTTGTAGTCGGAGGATGCACTCTCCGCCGCAAATGAGACTGATACAGCACAGGCAAGTACGACCAATCCGGCAATTCGTGCTGTCATTCGATAGGCTCGCATTCGACAAGTTACCCGTAAGCAGACATTCTAGGGAGCCGGCGAGGGGCGGACCTTGCTGGGGCGCAAATGGACCGCCGATTCACGCGGATAAGGCTGCGGCAGAATCACCTAAGGCGAAAGATGCAGGCAGGCCTGCCTGGTCCGGGAAAGGACCGGGCCTGCTATGCCGCAATGGTGGGTTGACGGGGCTATCGGGGAGTTTACGCGCTACTCTATCCGGCCGCAGAATCAGTCAGCATCAGGATGGTTCTCAAGAAAGGCAGTGTTGCACACAACCACTGCTTCACGCCGGGCAAGAACGATTCCTTCTTCATCCCATTTGGAGAGGATTCTGCTGATCGTGAACAGCGTTGTGCCCACGAGCTGGGCCAGCTCTGCGCGCGAGAGCTGCACCTGGATGCCGGCCTGGTGAGGCCTTCCAACTTGCCTGGACAAACGCAGCAGAGCCATTGCCAGACGCTTGGCGACGCGCTCTGTGGCGATTTCGCGGAAGCGCTCTTGCAGTTCTTCGAGGCGCGCGAACAGGATGGAGTTCATGTTGGCGCGAATGCGCGGGAACTGGTCGAGGAAGACCTGAAAGCGCTCGTACTCCCACACCACCGCGCAAACCTTTTCCATGGCCTGCGCTGAACACGTATAGCGACACTTGCCTTCCACGGGATCTAGCATGAACCCGATCGGCTCGCGTTCTCCCGTCATCCATAGAATGACTTCTTCGCCGCCCGAACTGAGCTGGGTAAGTTTGACGGTGCCGGACTGAATGAGCATCAACCGGTGTCCGGTTTGCCCCTGCATGAACAGGAAGTCATGCCGATCAAAGATGCGGACGGAAGCGCTTGTTGCGATGCGCATGCAGTCTGAGGAGGAAAGACCGGCGAACAGCGATGAACCGGTCAAGAGGCTACCGCGGTCGCCGATGCCGCGGTCTTGAATGCAGGCGAGAGGAACGCGAAGCGGTCGCGCCGCAGCCGATAGATTTTCCATATGGACCCCCGGAACAGATAGAAGCTAAGGCATTAAAGAGAGGCAATCTAGGCTGCCGAAATCTTGCTGAGCGCAGCAGTCACACAGCGAGTTGCGAAACAACAAACTGCAAAGTAAGACAAACTGATAGGAAGCTTCACGATTTAGCAATGGCGCGTGCTTGCTTGTCAAGAGGAGTTTTCAACGAAGTTGCTAAAAGTGCTGTTCAACCTCTCCCGGGTTGTGGAAAGTAGCCCCACAGGCTTGCTGATATGAGAACAGCGTCTCTATCCATATAGAGAAGGCAGGCCTACAAATACCGCAGTTGTTGCAAATCCGCAAAGAGCTGCAGATTTATTGCTTTCCGGCAAGCACCCTTAAGCGAAGGGAAAGAATTGCTTGCACGATCAAGTGGAAATTCATGATGGAGCATTTACCGCGATTGCTGGGGAGCAAATTATCACTTTGTGCACTCATGTTAGAACCACAATGCGTAAGTCTCAAGCAAGCATGCCGAAGCAGACAATCATTTCTACCCGGGAGTAACGCCAGGTGGTAATGCAACTAAAGCGCCATTTGCGCAGAAGGTCATCGAGTATGAAGGGCATTTATATCTTTCTCTTCGCCGCCGGGCTGTGCGCGGGCGGAGTTGCCGGGTACAGGATGAAGCAGGACGCTCCACCTACGCAGACGCGGCAAATCCTCTACTACCAGGACCCGATGCATCCGGCTTATCGCTCCCAGAAGCCCGGCACCGCCCCCGATTGCGGCATGGATCTGGTTCCGGTGTATGCGGATGAAGCTGGTGCTGCGGCGAGGGTAGACAACGCGATCACAATCAGCGCTGCGCGCCAGAGACAATTCGGGATTCAAACGGTGCCCGCGAGTGTTGACGCAGGCACTACATCCATTCGCTTGTTTGCGCGGGTGCAGGCCGACGAAACCCGCGTGTTCAAGCTTGATTTCGGCACCGATGGGTATGTGAAGGAGACACACGACGATGCGGCGGGCTCAAGGGTAACAAAGAATCAGCGCCTGGCAACCGTTTACTCTCCGGAAATTCTGAGCGTGGCCGGTGGATACCTGTCTGCCAACGAACGCGCGTCCGGGTCTTCCTCGATGACGAAAGAGGCGGCGTCCTCGGCCGCGCAAGGCGCAGCCACAGCAGGTGCGCGTGCTGACCGGCTGCGCAACCTGGGCATGAGCGATGCGCAGATTGAGGAGATCAGCCAGACGCGTAAGCTTCCTGAGGATGCTTATGTCGTCTCTCCAGTGGACGGTTTCATCCTGTCGCGCAACGTAGCGCCGGGCATGCGCTTTGAGCGTCACATGGAGCTTTACAGGGTGGCAGATATCAGCCGTGTGTGGGTGGAGGCTGAGGCCTTCGGCCAGCAGGCGGAGGCTGTGCAGGTGGGGCAAAAGGGCCGCGTGCTGATACCCGGCTCCACGCATTCAATGGATGGTGTGGTGGTGGGTGTATTGCCCGAAGTTGATCCGAACACGCGCGCCGTCAAGATTCGGCTGAGAGTCGACAACCCAGGTTTCAAGTTACGTCCGGGTGAGTTCGTAACCGCGGAGCTTACTACCAGTGTGCCCCGCGGAGTTACCGTTCCGGTGGATGCTGTAATTGACTCCGGTTCGACACAACGCGTGTTTGTGCGCGCAGATGATTCTCACTTCGTTCCGCGGGTAGTTCGAACCGGAGCACAGATCGGCGATCGCATTCAGGTGGTAAGCGGACTCGAAGCAGGTGAAGCCGTGGTGCTGTCCAGCACGTTTCTGGTGGACTCGGAAGCTCGACTCCGCAGTCCGGAATCGAGCCGCTAGAAATATCTTGCAGGGGTCCTTGTCAGCCCTTCGGAGGAAGCTTTGATAGAGCGGGTTATTGAATACGCAGTGCGAAACAAGGTAGCTGTGATCCTGGCTGCCTGCCTGGGGGTGGCAGCCGGATGGTACGCCCTGGTGCACTCTCGCGTGGATGCACTGCCGGACCTTGGGGATACGCAAGTTATTATCTACACCCGCTGGGACCGCAGTCCTGACCTGGTCGAGACGCAGGTTACTTATCCGCTGGTGACGTCGCTGGTGGGAGCGCCGCATGTAAAGAGCGTAAGGGGAGTCTCGGACTTCGGCGCTTCGTACGTTTATGTGATCTTCGACGACAGCTCTGACCAGTATTTTGCACGAGCGCGCACACTCGAATACCTGGCCGGCGTGGAAGAGCGCCTTCCCGAAGGCGCCAAACCGGTGCTGAGCCCGGATGCCAACAGCCTGGGGTGGATCTTCCAGTATGTGCTGATCGACACGACCGGTCGCCGCACCCTTGCAGATATACGGAGTTACCAGGACTGGCGCTTGCGCTATCAACTGAAAACGGTGCCCGGGGTGGCCGATGTTGCCACGGTGGGCGGATACACGCGTCAATTTCAGGTGAACGTAGACCCGGATCGCATGCGTGGATATGGTGTCACCCTGAATCAGGTTGTTGACGCGGTGCGCGAAGGCAATCAAGCCTCAAGCGCGCGGATGCTTGACTTTGGCGGTACAGAGTACATGATCCGCACGTCAGGTTATGCCGGCAGCCTGAAAGACTTTGGGGAGATCGCAGTTACTAACTCGGGTGATGGAAACCCGGTTCTCATTAAGAATATCGGCGAGGTGGTGGAGGGTCCGGAGTTGCGGCGCGGCGTAGCGGACTGGGATGGAAAAGGAGAAGCAGTTTCAGGCATCGTGGTAATGCGCACCGGAGAGAATGCTCTGGACGTGGTTGACCGCGTGCAGCATCGGCTCCACGAAATTCAGGCGACGCTCCCTGAAGGCATGAAGGTGGAGGTGGTATACGATCGGTCGCAAGTGATCGAGCGGACCATCCAAAGCACGCGCGAGACGATCATTGGCGTGCTCGTAACGATTGCTCTGATCGTCATCATTTTCCTCTGGCACTTCCCAAGCGCGTGCATTCCGCTGATCACCATGCCGGTGGCGGTGCTGGTGGCGGTGATTCCGATGAGATATCTGGGCGTCAACCTTAACGTGATGTCTCTGGCTGGCTTCACGATTGCGTTTGGCGAACTGATTGACGCATCGATCGTGGTGGCCGAGCAGGTTCACAAATCGCTCGAACGGTGGGAGCGCGAGGGCCGCAGGCGGCGCATGGCCGACGTGGTGTTGCAGGCCGTTAAGCAGGTGGCGCCGGCAACATTCTTTGCCCTCCTCGTGATTGCGGTATCGTTCATTCCGATACTCACGCTGGAAGGACAGGAAGGGCGCCTGTTCAAGCCGCTGGTTTATACAAAGACGCTTGCCATGCTGGTGGCAGCGCTGATGGTGATCACGCTCGACCCCGCCCTGCGCCTTCTGATCGCGGAGAAGGAACACTTCACATTCAGGCCAGCCTGGCTTTGCCGGACAATGAATGCTCTGTTCTTCGGGACCATCCGGCCGGAAGAAGAAAATCCGCTGAGCCGCGCTCTGATGCGCCTCTACGAGCGAGTTCTGGGTTGGACTCTGCGAAACAAGGGGTCGGTATTCGCGGGTGCGGCGCTGCTGGTTGTCATCACGGTCCCCGTGGCTATATCGCTGGGCTCCGAATTTCTTCCCTCCATGGATGAAGGCGCAATTCTGTATATGCCGACGTCGATGCCAGGGATTTCGGTTTCCCAGGCAAGCAGCGTACTGCAGGCGAGCGACGCGATCCTGGCTCAATTTCCCGAGGTTGACCATGTGCTGGGGAAAGCAGGCCGAGCCGATACGGCAAGCGATCCAGCTCCGTTGTCCATGTTGGAGACCCTCATTACTCTGAAGCCACGCTCCGAGTGGCGCCGCATTGACACATGGTATAGCTCGTGGTCCCCGGAGTGGCTTAAGTCGGTGCTGCGACATGTTACGCCAGATACCATCTCGCAAGACGAATTGATCAAGCAGATGGATCATGCCCTTGCTATCCCGGGCTTCTCGAATTCCTGGACGATGCCCATCCGGGGCAGGCTGGAGATGCTGAATACCGGGATCCGAACCCCTGTGGGCCTGAAGATCTTCGGTGGCGATCCCGCCAAGCTCGATGCGATTGGGCAGGAGGTGACCGCGAAACTGCGTGGGGTGAAGGGTACGCGCGCGGTATATGCGGAACGAACTAACCAGGGCTACTTCCTGGATGTGATCTGGCGCCGCGAGGAACTGGCCCGGTATGGGGTGAGCGTGCAGCAGGCCGAGCGCATTCTGAGCAGCGCCGTTGGTGGAGACGATGTAAGCACCTATGTCAGCGGACGAGAACGCTACCCGATCAATGTTCGTTATATGCGGGACTTCCGAAGCACGCGGGATGCGCTGCAGCACTTGCTGATTCCCACCGCGGGAGGTCATAACGCGGAGCTTGGCGAGCTTGCGGACATAAAAGCCGCAAACGGTCCGTCCATGATCCGCGACGAGAACGGCATGCTGGCTGGTTATGTTTACGTGGATCTGGAGGGCGTAAGCGTGGGAGACTACGTGGCTGATGCAAGCAAGGCGCTGCAACAGGTCAAGCTGCCGGAAGGCTATTCGACCGAATGGGGAGGCCAGGGCCAGGCGATGCTGCGCGTGAAGCAGCGCCTGATGATTATCGTTCCTGTTACTCTCGCCATGATTGTGTTGCTGCTCTTGCTGAATACGAAGTCGCTGACCAAGACCATGATCGTGTTTCTGGCGGTGCCCTTCTCGAGCATTGGGGCAGTGTGGTCCATCTATATTTGCCACTACAACATGAGCATTGCGGTGTGGGTCGGCTTGTTGGCATTGCTCAGTA
Organism: Occallatibacter sp.; assembly: GCF_036502485.1. GTDB lineage: Bacteria > Acidobacteriota > Terriglobia > Terriglobales > Acidobacteriaceae > Telmatobacter. Next base: position 16,036 of record NZ_DASXYM010000087.1, read on the forward strand.
TCGATGCCGAAACCGGTGTCTTCATGCTTTTCTATCTTGATCTGGCGTTCAAGGAGGCTACGCAGGAAGGGCGGCTGAAGAACTGGGCCAACTTGCGCGGCGTGGTGATGTATGGAGCAGCCAGGCGTTTGCGACCTAAGTTCATGACGTTCGCTACAACCTGCCTGGGCCTGCTTCCAGTCATGTGGTCAGTGGGAACCGGATCAGAGTTGATGAAGCGCATTGCCGCTCCCATGATAGGCGGGATCTTTACTTCGTTCCTTTTGGAACTTCTGGTCTATCCCTCGATTTACGAGATATGGAGACGGCGCACGGTTCCGGAGGGCTGGCAAGAGGTAGCGGAGCATGAGCAGGCCGAACAGGCGCCCGTGCTGGTATGAACGCAAGGCGCAGCCGATAAGTACTCGGCATTGGAGGCGTAGGTGAGATTGCACATTGTTGGCGTTCTGGTGATTGCGGCGGCGCTTCCGTTCTCGGTCCATTCACAGCAGCCGACACCCGCGAGCGCGGAAGCGCCGGACAGCGGTGTGCAACAGGAGGCACCGGCGGCGCACGCAGTGGCTCCTCCCAAGGTCTCATGCACTGGCAACACGCTTTCTGTCTCGGCGAATTACTCGGCGCTCGGCGCGATCCTGAGCGCAATCCAGAAATGTACTGGAGTGCAGTTCGACGCGCCGGAGACGGCCAAATCTTCTCTCGTCTTCGATGAGATTGGGCCGGGTCCGAGCAACGATGTACTCGCGGCCCTGCTGACGGCTTCAGGATTCGACTACATTATTGGTGCTTCCGCGGCCGACCCGGAGAAGATCGAAAAGATCGTTTTGCTCACCAGGGCCGAAGAAAAGGATAAGGGAACTCCGGACATGAGAGGCGCACCGGCCGGCAGGCGAGCGTTTGCGCAAATGCGGGAGGCAGCGCGACCTCATACGCCGGAAGAACAGTCTGCCGCGGTAGCAGATCTCGAAAGGGGCAATGCGGACGCGGGAAGCGCGGCGCAAACTGACCGTGGAGAAACTGAAGCGACGCCCGCGACCAGGAAGGTTGACGACTCCAAGGCGAAGCCCCCGGGCGATGGCACAACGGCCGAAGGGCAGGCCCCTCAGGCCCAGCAGCCCGGCCAGGAGCCAGCTACTCAAGCAAAAGCGAATCCCGACGGAACTCCGGCGAACGCCGAGCCTCCGGCCTCTTCGCCGACTCCGCCTGCGCCCGATACGGCGAACACGGGCAGACAACAATCCCCTACAGAAGATCGCATCGCAAATATGCAAACGCTGTTCGAGCAGCGGCGGCAGATGATCCAGCAACAACAGCAACACCCCACGCCGCCGTAGTCGTCAGGATTGCAGGAAACAACCGCACGTAAGCCGCGAGAGGCATTTGCCCGACGGGGTTCACATACAGCAGATGAGCGTGTTCGCTTTTGTGCTGGAGCAAAGAAGTTATATCTATCTGATTGATCCCCTATCTTCTGGCAGCTCGATCACCGAGACGTGCAGGAGCAGAGGGCTTCCTCATCCAGCATTGCGCCATCGACTTATGCTGTCGCTCGTGAGCTGATCCCAAGGCCCACCTCACCCTTATTGTTTCCTGGCGGGCGCCACCCGAGTTGAACAGCAGCGTCATTATTCTGCGCGCCGGCGTTGTGCGCCTCTGTTGATCAGCGGGTCTTCGGAATTGATTTATCTGCAGCAGCGCGTTCCCGAGCCACCCCGAGCCATGTTAGCCAACGAAATCCGGCAAGCATTCACTAAAATGACCCCTCTACCGGGGCGTGTGGCGTTTTTCCAATCTACTTGCGCAGTGGCAAACAGAAAAAAGGCGATAACGACGATGTTGTGAAGGATGGCGGTGGTACGAGCAGTCAAACGTACCCCGCCGGGTATGGAGGTCGAGAGCATGTTTAACAGAAGCGCGGGCGCAGTCCTCTCCTTCACGATCTTGTTTTTGGGCGTACTCGTGCGGTCTGATGCCCAATCATTCATGGTCCAGTGTCCGACGAGCACAATCACGCACCCGAATGCGGGTAACACAGAACCGGACTATACGTCTCCGACGACGTTGCGCCTATGTACCCCAAATGCGTTGATTCCGGGAACAAGCACAATGTGTCCTGCAAGCGGAACCGTGGGCGCTTTCATGGTGCCTGACACCACCAAGCCCGTGAACGGAACGATCAAGTGCCAGCAGATCTCCGGCGGCGATGGTTACGCCACCATGGCGGACGGTACGCAAACGTACATGTTCTCCTTCGGCCCGCTCTCCGGCCTGGCCAACATCGCAGCCGGCCTGCCTGGAACGGTGACCACGGACGTGTTCAACACGCCGTTCTCCATGGCAGCGGGGACATATCTGTCACCCGGCGACCCCGCAACGACCGTCAACAATGGCGGCGCGTTCAGCTACAACGGCGCGGTCGGAATCATGCCTGACATCGACAACAATAACCTTATCGATGGCCACGTGGATCCGCGCGAGCTGATGGATGTGGGCGTGATGAACGGCAACATCCCCGCCCCGTTGATGGCCATTGATGAGGACGATGAGTTCTTCCTCACGCTCAGCAACGTGGGCATGATCATGCGTCCGGATCTGTTCGAACAGCACACCGTCCACTTCCACGGTTATCCCAACGCCTCAAGCTTCTATGACGGCGTGCCGGATGCATCCGTGGCGGTCAACATCGGCGGCAGTATGACGTACTACTACCTGGCGCCCGATGCCGGCACTTACTTCTTCCATTGCCATATCACGCCGCCTGAGCACTTGCAGATGGGCATGGTGGGCCAGCTCTATGTGCGTCCCCGCCAGGATCGTGTTCCGCAGGGCAACAGCCTGCGCTCTGCGCTCATAGCGCAGCAAGGCGATCTGCGCACTGCCTGCAACTCAAGCGACATCCTCTGCTCGAATCCGGTTCCTCCGGCGAACGGCGTGGCTCACGGGATCAATAAGAGCGGTTCCCCGATGTTATTCACCTACAACGATGGGGATGGCTCGACCGCGTACGACGTGGAATACCCGATCCAGATCCACGGCTTCGATCCCAACTTCCACTTTGTCGGCATGACCTTCAACCCTGAGGGATTCGCTGACATGAAGGATAAGTACTTCCTTCTGAATGGCCGCAGCTATCCCGACACGGTGACCGCGGGGCCGATGCAGACCCAGACCGCCGATGGCGCTTCGCACTTCTCGCAGCC
>NZ_DASXYM010000088.1:0-54373 GCF_036502485.1 Occallatibacter sp.
ACCGGGAGTTCATGCGCCGAAGGATGGCACCAGCATCTGCCGAAGTCAATGCGCATCACTCCGAATGCTTGCGGCTGCGCTTCCACTCCTCCACAAGCTGGCTTTCATCCTGAGGGGGCGTCCAGAAGCGGCTGACGGCGATTCCGGCGAAAACCAGCACCAGCCCGACGGGGATGTCGCGGGCCGGAACGCTATGCCAGGAGAGATAAGGAACCGGCATCTGGAGCCCCACCGCGAGAAAGAACGCACCGCAGGCGATGAGCAGCGCGACGACCAATGTCCGGATGAAAGGCATGGAAACGCCTCCTGGGAATTCAATCCCGGCAGACGCGGACATAGTAGCAAAGTTGTGGCGCCGCGGGCACCTAGTCGGCAGCGACGGCTTTTTTTGCGGGGCGGCGGGCGCTGGTGGATCGCCGCGTAGTGCGGGGACTGCGAGGCTTTTGCTCAGGCTGCCGGGGGATGGCGCTGATATCCGTCTTGCCTTCGGCCAGCTGCATCAGAAACTGCTGCGACGAGAACGCCGGCGCGTCCTTGAGGGCCTTGTTAGCGCGCACATACATGCCGTCGGGCTGCTGCAGGCGGGCCTTTGTGGTGTCAGCCAGATAAGCCGGCAGGATCTCGTCGTGAATTCTGGCCAGCGCTGCCGGGTCGCGAACGGGGAACGCTACCTCGCAGCGCTCGAAGAGGTTGCGCGGCATCCAGTCGGCCGACCCAAGATAGATCTCGTGATCCCCACCGTTCGCGAAGAGGAAGATGCGTGAGTGCTCCAGGAAGCGGCCCACAATGGAACGTACCCGGATGCGCTCCGAAAGACCGGGAACGCCGGGGCGAATGATGGAGACACCGCGAATGATGAGGTCGATTTCGACACCGGCCTGCGATGCCTGGTAGAGCGCCTCGATCACAGAAGGCTCAAGCAGAGCGTTCATCTTGGCAACGATGCGAGCGGGGCGGCCGGCGCGCGCGTGGTCAGCCTCTCGCCGAATGAGGCCGAGGAAGCTCTCTGCCATGGTCAGGGGCGCCACCAGCAACGGGCGATAGTCGTCCACCTCGGCGTGGGCGGTCAGGTAGTTGAACACCATGTGCACGCGCTCGGTAATTTGCGGATCGCAGGTGAGCAGGCTGAGGTCGGTATAGAAGCGCGCGGTCACGGGGTTGTAGTTGCCGGTGCCAAGATGGCAGTAGCGGCGCGTTACTCCATCTTCGTCGCGGCGAACCAGGAGGGCCAACTTGCAGTGGGTCTTGAGTCCCACCACGCCGTGGAACACCTGCACGCCGGCGTCTTCCATGTTGCGCGCCCAGCGAATGTTCGAGGCCTCATCGAACCGCGCCATCAGCTCCACTACGAGAGTGGCTTCCTTGGTCGCAGCGGCCTCCGTGATGGCCTGGAACATGGGCGAGTCGGAACTGGTTCGATAGAGCGTCTGCTTGATGCTCACCACGTTTGGATCCTGCGCGCCCAGCTCGATGAAGTTCACCACCGGGTCGTAGCCATCGTAGGGGTGGTGCAGCAGGATGTCGCGCGTGCGCAGGTCTTCAAAGATGCTGGTGGCCTTGCGGCTCAGCACGAGTGGGTGCGGCACGAAGGGCTGGAACTTGAGGTCGGCACGCTGCACGTCGCTATAGAGAAACATGATGCGTGATAGATTGACCGGGCCCTCGCCGCGAAAAACCTGATCCTCTTCGAGTTCGAAATTCGTGCGCAGGCGCTCAACGATTTCGGGGTGCGCGCCGCTCTCAATCTCCAGCCGGACGGCATCGCCCTTGCGGCGATTATGCAGTTCCACGCGAATCGTCTCGAGCAGCGAGCGGGCTTCTTCTTCTTCGAAATAGAGATTGGAATTGCGCGTGACGCGGAAGGCGGTGTAGGCCTGAACCTCGTATCCGCGATACATGCCGCTGAGGTTCTGCGCGATCAGATCCTGCAGCAGCACGTAATCGAAATGGCCGTCACTGGAGGGCAGGCGCAGGAACCGCGGCAGGGCGCGCGGCACCGTGACGACGCCCAGCACCAGCGGGCCGGAACTGCGGCGCTTGGGCCGCAGCAGCAGCGCCAGGCACAGGGCCTTGTTCAGCACCCGTGGAAACGGATGCGCCGGGTCAATGGAGATGGGCGTGAGCAGCGGGTCCACCTCGCGCTGAAAGTAGCTTTGCGCGTAGGTCTTTGCATCCGGGCTGAGCTCGTTCCAGTCGAGCAGGCAAATGCCCTGCTTGCGCATCTCGGGCAGCAGACGCTGATCCCAGCAGGCGTACTGGGCCCCTACGAACGAGTGGATCTCTCGCGTCAGTGCCGCCAAAGATTCATCGGGCTGAAGGCCATCGTAGCCGGGCTCGCGGTAGCCGTCCTCAATGCGCTGCATGAGGGCGGCCTGGCGGATTTCCACGTACTCGTCAAGATTGGACGCAGTGATGGCGAGGAACTTGACCCGTTCAAGCAAAGGGTTGGTCGCATCCTCTGCTTCTTCCAGGACGCGTCGATTGAACTGCATCCAGGATTCGTCGCGGCCGTTGAACAGCCGCGGTTTTTTTGTGGTCTTGGCCATTGCAATGACACCTGCGCCGTTCACGTCAGCATAACGGATGTGCCGACCAGGGCAAAAGGACAGAACCACTTATATCTGCACAACTACACGCTGTTCACGCACTTTTCACAGGGGCATGCCAGGGTTCGTCAATCGGCCAGCTTGATCTGGGCCAGCTTGCGAATCGCCGGCAGATCCGTCGCCCGGTGCACCGTCAGGCGTACTCCTGTGCCCTCGGGAAACTTGGGAGCTGAGGCGAGTGCCTGCTCCGCGGCTTTGGGCAGGTGTGCTTCCCGCGCGGCAAGAATGGCTTTGTCACTGAATGTGAAGGCTACCCGAAAGCAGTCGTGGCAGGGAGACATGAACACGACATTGCGCCCTTTCTTCTTCAGGCGGAGCGACCATCCATATTTGTTGGCGTAGATGGCCTTCCATTCCTGGGTGAGCTTGCCGGCATCGGCGGTCACTTCCTCAATGAGTTCGTTCCAGAGCGGCGCCGCGGACCCGAGAGCTGCGTCGACCTCGGCATGGGACGGTTCGGTAGTCTTGCCGATAAATGCATTAGGCGTATTCATGGGCACTTCCTTTCACACCGCACGGTGATCGGATGGGAATGCGGTGGGATTGTAGCGCGCTGGGTCGAATGGCGCAGTGACATCCCGAAGGACCGGGGGCCCTGCCCGGAATTGACCTGCACGCCCGCGGGGTTGAGGATGGAAGCAGGCACCTGCCAATTCCCCCTGAGGAGCTCCCCATGCCAAACGAGACGGACAACCCGAAGTCGCGGCTGGATCCTGCGGAGCCGCTGCCTCAAGAGGCTCAGGATTTTGCGCGCAAGCTGCACAAAATGCTGGATGGGAAAGAGAAGGACGAGGCCACCGTGGCCCATCAGTTCGCGGGTCTTGAGGATATGTTCGACCTCATCGCCGCTGGACTCTACAGCCTGGCTTCGATGCTGGTGGGCGAGGGCGAAGACTCCATCCGGCTGGTGGAGACGGCGGTGACCAACGCCGATGTTTCCTCTGCTACTCAGCCTGAGGAGGCCCGGCAGGCAAGCCGGCACGCGCTCGTCGCCGCGGCTCTGAGTATGATCGCCGAGCGCGATCCCGCAGCCCTGGCCGCTCCCGAGGCACTGGAGCACGCCGAGACCTGTATTGAGGATGACGATCTCAATGCCGCGGGCGTGTCGCGTGAAGAACTGGAGCGCATGATGGCCGGTCCCGATCGCGACCGGGTACGGGCGTGGCTGGAAAGCCTCCCCACCCCTACGCGGACCATCTTCGTGCTGCGCGCCGTGGCGGGCTACTCCACCGCGGAAACCGCTTCCATGCTTTCCGAATACGCCGGGCCGGCCGCCAGAGGCTGGACCCCGGAGCCCATCCGCGAACTGTTCCGTCAGGGACTGTGTTCGCTGGCATCGCAGATGGTCAAAGCCGGCATTCGCGAGTAGCCTCCTCGCAGGGCGGGGAGGCTCAAGCCGCCGGCTTCCTCCACTGTGTCATGGCTCCCAGTCGTCACTCCGGTCCCTTCCCCGCGGCCTCGCCGGGGGCAGGCGCCGGCAGACCTATCCGGCGTCGCGAACAGAAGTTCTTTTGCGTTCGATACACTAGATTAAGAACCTTGCCGCGGGTAGTGTGCATCCATTGGATGAACCGATGTTTTGAGTCAACCGCCTCTTATCAGTTTTGACCGGATCGAAGACCATTGAAGCCAATTGATTGTTCAGCTAAGCCCTCAATCCGCCGCCGTGTGCCTTGCCTTGTGCAGGGCGCACTTGTGATGGCCCTGGGACTATCGGCGAGCGACGGCGGCATGCGGCTCTACGCACAGGGACAGGGCCAGTCGCAGTCAGCGCCAGCGCTGCCCAGCGCGCAGACTCTCCAGACCTCCGTACCGACTGCCGCGCCGAGCGCGGGTTCCAGCTTCCAGGGAAGTGTAACGGCCGGCGAGGCAAACGATCAGACTCTCGATCTGACTCTCGACGATGCCATGCAGAGGGGCCTCAGGAATAACCTGGGCGCCATCCTCAGCGGGCACCAGGCGGCTTCAGTCAAAGCGGAGCGCCTCAGCGCTCTGCAGTCGCTTTTGCCCAGCATCGACGCCAGTCTGAAGGAATCCGTGCAGCAGGTGGACCTGGCCGCTCTCGGCCTGCGGATCCCCGGCTTCCCCACGATCGTGGGCCCGTTTGGCTATACCGATCTGCGGGCCTCTCTGACGTGGTCGGTGGTGGATGTGAAATCGTTGCGCGGGTACCTGGCCGCCCGCCACAACTTTACCGCGGCGCAGTTGACCGCGGAAGATGCTCGCCAGATGGTGATTCTCAGCGTCGGCAACGCCTACCTTGTGGCTCTCGCGGACGAGTCCGAGGTGCAGAGTGTGCAGGCCCAGGTGAACACGGCCAAGGTTGCCCTCGATCAGGCGGTGGCGAGCCATGAGGCCGGGACCGCGCCGCTGCTGGACGAATTGCGGGCGCGGGTGGCCTATCAGACGTTGCAGCAGCAGGTGATCGTGGCGCAGAACAAGCTGGACAAGGACCGACTGGCCCTGGCCAGAACCATTGGGCTGCCCGTCGCGCAGAAATACAATCTCGCGGATAAGGCGCCTTACGCGGCGTTCGATCAAGTCGATCTTGAATCGGCGTTGAAGCAGGCGCATCTGAATCGCAAGGATCTTCAGGCGATGGCCGAGCAGACCAAAGCGGCTGAAGAACAGCGCAAGGGCGCCACCGCGGACCGGTTCCCGCGGGTGACGACCAATGTCGACTACGGCCTGATTGGCGTAAATTTCGGCAGTTCGCATGGTACGGTGGACGCGACTGGTGCGGTGAGCGTACCGGTGTTCAAGGAGTTCGGCCTGCGCGGCGAGGCCCAGCAGGCACAGGCGCAGCTTGACACGCAGCGCGCCCAGTTGAGCGATATGAACGCCCAGGTGGACGCGGATGTGCGGGATGCACTGCTTGATATTCAGGCGGCTCAGCGGCAGGTGGAAGTGGCACGCTCCAGCGTCGAGTTGGCCAACGAGGCGCTCAACGAGGCCCAGCAAAGATACGTTGCCGGAGTGGATAACAATCTGGCCGTGACCCAGGCGCAGCAGAGCGTGGCACAGGCCAACGACCAGCTTGTCAGCAGCCTTTACCGGCACAACCTTGCCAAGCTGAGCCTGGCGCGCTCGCTGGGCGCAGCCGAGAACTACAAGAGTTATTTGGGAGGAAAGTAGACGTGGCGGATACAACGACAACGCCCGCTTCAACAGAGCAGGAGACAGAAGTAGTTCAACCTCGGTCACGGCGCAGGGGAATCATTGTCATCGTCCTCGCTGTCATCGTGGTGGCCGCTCTGGCGTTCTGGTGGCACTCCACCTTTTATGAAGATACGGATGATGCGCAGGTAAGCGGTCACCTCATCCAGGTGAGCGCGCGCATCCAGGGACAGGTGCTGCACGTAGATGTTTCGGAAAACCAGATGGTAAAGAAAGGCGACCCCATCGCCGAACTGGATCCTCGCGACTACCAGGTGGCAGTGGAGAACGCCAAGGCAGCTCTTGCCAGCGCCCAAGCCAGTGCGCTGGCGGCCAACGTTGCCGTGCCGCTGACGACCGTGAACACCGGCGCCAATCTCACCTCCGCCAACGCGCAGTTGAGCGGAAGCCATGCCCAGGTGCAGCAGGCGCAGGGACAATTGCAGGCGGCGCAGGCGCGAATTGCGCAGGCTGAAGCCAACAATGCCAAGGCTCAGAGCGATCTGGAACGCTATAAGCCGCTGGTCGAGAAAGATGTGATCAGCAAGCAGCAGTACGACGCGGCCATCGCCGCTGCCAAGGCTGCTGAAGCCGGCGTAGCGGATGCGCGTGCAAGTGCTGCGGCATCTGGGGATGCTGTACGCGTCGCGCGTCAGCAGGAAGCTGCGTCCGAGGCTTCGCTCAAGTATGCGCAGACCGGCCCTCAACAGGTGGCCGCCCAGAACGCCAAGTACAAGCAGGCCCAGGCGCAGGTGCAGCAGGCGCAGGCACAGCTCGACCAGGCGGAGCTGAACCTCAGCTACACCAAGATCGTGGCGCCCGAGGACGGCATCATCACCCGCAAGAGCGTGGAGGTGAACCAGAACGTGTCCTCAGGACAGAACCTGCTCACGCTCGTCAGTCTCAGCGACATCTGGATTACCGCCAACTTCAAGGAAACCCAGTTGGAGCACATGCAGGCTGGTCAGGCGGTCGATGTTTCAGTGGACGCGACCGGAAAGACCTATCACGCCAAAGTGACGCAGATCGGCGGCGCGACCGGCTCGGTTCTGAGTCTGTTCCCCCCGGAGAATGCGACCGGCAACTACGTCAAGGTGGTGCAGCGTGTCCCCGTGCGCATTGACTTCACCGATCTCAAGGACGAGGATCCCAACCACGCCCTCCGCCCCGGCCTGAGCGTGGAACCGAAGGTCCGCGTCAAGCAGTAATCTCGCATCTGATCTGTTCCTTCACAACCGGCGTGCCCCAGGTCTCGATTCTGAGACCTGGGGCACGCGTCCCATCCCGCCCTGTGCGTTCCGCAAGCCCGCTGCCAGCACCAAACAATATCTGCGCGCAGGTTATGGGCTGGTAATCTGATTCGTGCCCGGAGTCACTGCCCAGTAGCTGGTGCGCGCCGTGATCTCAAGCCCTGGGTACTCCGGCAGCTTGAGGCGCAGGGTATGCAGCCCCTCCCGCGGCTCGTGCGGATGGAAGCTGAGCATGTACCGGTTCGGCAGGCGATTGCTGATGGCCGCCAGATCGCGTTCCAGGTCCTTCTCGTTCCCCAGCTTGAAGTACTCTCCCCCGGTGAGCCGCGCCACGGTGGCCGGCACATTCTTCTGCAGGCTGTCGGCGGTAGCAATCGCCGCCATCTTGGCGAACGTGAGCGGCGGCACAAGCTGGCCAACGCAGTCATAGAACTGCGACCATCGGCTTGTTGGCGCGTCAGGATCGGGGTCTGGATCCTTGCCCATGCATCCATTGGGCGGGTTGGGATGATGATTTTCCAGGCTCAGAATTCCCGACGGCCGGCCGCTGGGCTGGGTGGGCAACTGTCGCGCGGCGTAATGCGAGGCCTCTGCCTTTCCCGTGGAGAACGCGACGCTGTAGATCGTCGTATTCGATTCCGTGACTGCCCGGACGGCCTGCTCGATGGTCGTGTGGCTGCCGCGATCGAGGGTCTCGCTGATCAGCAGAATGGCGCGCCTGTACCCCGACGGCTCGGCCCGCAGCAGATTCACGGCAAACGAGAGCGAATCCAGAATGGCCGCGCCGTTGTCTCCCAACGGCACATTGTGCATGGGGTCAGGGCCGGCGCAGTTGTAGAAATGATGTTGGCGCGTGCACCCTGGCCGCAGACTGCGCAGGGCAGACTCCGCCTCCTCCACATCCGAGGTAAACGGCTGCAGAAGCTCTGGTTCGCTGTCGAAGGCGACCACCGCGACGCGGCGCCGCACCCCGCCTACTATCGAACCGAGCATGGGCGCGAGGGGTGGCGCAAGGGTGTCGTACTTCTCGAATTCCCTGGCGCCCGCGCCGCCGGTCTCGAGCACCACCACCAGCGCGAGAGGTTCGCTGCCCGAGTCGGCGTCGAGAGAAAGCTTTTGCGGAACGCCATCATCCGTCAGAACGAAGTCTTCCGGCTTCAGCGTGTAAACCAGCGCGCCGGACTTGTCGCGAACCAGAGCCGGCACCAGAACCACGGTGCTCTGTGAGCGAAAGATGGAGCCCTGCGGGCCGGCTGGTGACTGGGCGTCAATCCCGCTCCACGCCGCGAACACCGTTGACATTGCAACGGCGCCGCATGCGGCTCGGTTTGCCAGAAGTCCCCGCAGTTCTGCACAGCCGCGCCGCATAGTCACCCGATCATCCCATTAGACGGGAGCGGCCGAGGTACGTCGCCCGGCTTTCCCCAGTCGCCTGGGAGCGGTATTCTCGCCAACATGAAGTCCTCTTTGCGCAACCTGCGATTCGCATTCCGCATGATGGCGAAGAGCCCCGGGTTCACGGCGGCCATCCGCTCACCCTGGTCCTTGGCATCGGGGCCAACGCGGCCATCTTCACCGTGGCCAATGCGCTGAAGTTGCCGCCATCGATCCCGACCAGCCCATGACTAAGGTCGAGACGGTGAAGGAACTGGTGCAGGATGCGCGGAGTCAGCCGAGCTTCCTGTTGATGCTGGTGGGAGCCTTCTTCACGACCGCCGTGGTGTTGACCATCGTCGGTGTCTACGGCGTGCTCTCCTACTCGGTGTCGCAGCGGCGCCAGGAGTTTGGCATCCGCATGGCCATGGGTGCCGAACCGCGCGACATTCTCCGCCTGGTGCTGCGCCATGGCTTCAGCCTGGCCCTTGCAGGAATCGGGGCGGGGCTGGTTGCAGCGTTCGGCCTGACCCGCCTGCTGGCGAGCATGCTTTTCGAGACCGGCGGCCATGACCCACTGACGTTTGTAGCGGCGCACGCTCTGTTTCTCGTCGTCGCGCTTGCGGCGAGTTACGTACCGGCGCGCCGGGGCACCCAGGTGAGCCCGGTCGACACTCTCCGATGAGAACCAGACCGAGCCGTCCCGCTGCAGCGCATTAGACTAGTGCCTGCACCCATGCGCGATTCCATCCACGTATCGAAGGAAAACTATCTCAAGGCCATTCTTGAAGCCGACGCGGAGGGCCGCCAGGTCATCCCTGCCACGCTCGCACATTGGCTTGAAGTTTCACCCCCGGCGGTGACCATGGCCGTGCGTCGCCTCAAGCGCGACGGATACGTGCTGGTCGGCGAGGACGGAATCGTGCGACTGACGGAAAAGGGCCGCGAGACCGCATACCAGACAGCTCTGCGCCACCACCTCATCGAGCGCATGCTAAGCGAGATTTTCGGCATGGAGTGGTACGAGATCCACGAAGAAGCCGAGCGCCTGGAGCATGCCGTCTCTCCGGCCTTCGAGGCCAAGCTGAAAGAAAAGCTGGGTGAAGGCGGCGCCTGCCCCCACGGAAACGCGGTTCTGCCTGAAACCTCGCAGGCGCGGAAAGCGCGCGGCGAGGTGCCGCTGAGCGAAGCCGGGGAGGGAAAGCGCTACACCGTCGTCAGTCTTCAGGAGCGCGATCCGCTGCTCCTGCGTTTTTTGCATCGAAATGGAATCGGGCCGGGCAAGTCCCTGCGTGTACTGCAGCAGAACTACGACCAGACCGTGGCGATTCAGCTCGATAGCGGAGATTCAATCCTGGGCAGGCCGGCAGCAGAGGCGGTTTGGCTGCAGGCACGGTCGGAAGTAAATTCAAAATAACACTTTCGAATTAACTACGATTAACGAACTTGTGTCATACTGCCTTTAGAAGCCTGCTCTCCCGGCCTTCGTCACCCTATGGCCACCGAAATCTCAGGAAAACTGCTGGTTCCCGAGCCCTCGTTACCCGAGGTGCACGCCAGCGTCCGTATCTCTGGGTCGACGCTTTACTGGCGCAGACTGCTCGGTTTTATCGGACCAGGATTCCTCATTTCGGTGGGATATATGGATCCCGGCAACTGGGCCACTGACATAGCCGGCGGCTCGCAGTTTGGCTACACCCTGCTTTCCGTCATCATGATCTCCAACCTGATGGCGATTCTGCTGCAGAGTCTGAGCCTGAAGCTGGGAGTGGCCACAGAACGGGATCTGGCGCAATTGTGCCGTGAGTCCACGGGCCCCGTCGGGGGCACAACCCTCTGGCTCATGGCGGAGGTGGCTATCGCCGCCTGCGATATGGCCGAAGTGATTGGATCCGCCATCGCCCTGAATCTCCTGTTCCACATCCCCTTGCTCTGGGGTGTGCTGATCACCGGCCTGGACGTTCTGCTGATTCTGCTGCTGCAGCGGTGGGGCTTCCGCACCGTAGAGGCCATCGTGATCGTGCTGATCGGCACCATTCTCGGGCTTTTTATCGTGCAGACGATCCTTTCCCGCCCGCAATACGGTACGGCAATTGCCAGCCTTCTGATCCCGTCCTCGAAGATTCTCACCGACCGCCGCGTTCTGTTTATTGCCATCGGCATGCTGGGCGCCACGGTGATGCCGCACAACCTGTATCTTCATTCGTCCATTGTGCAGAGCCGGCGCTATAAGCGCACTCCCGAGGGCAAACGTGAAGCCATCAAGATGGCAAACATCGATTCGGCCCTGGCGCTGACCCTTGCCCTGTTCGTGAATGCGGCCATCCTCGTGGTTGCGGCGGCGGTCTTCCACCGTTCCGGGCACTTCGAGGTAGCCGCCATCGAGGACGCTTACAAGCTGCTGAGCCCGCTGGTGGGCGCCACGTTTGCCAGCACATTGTTTGCGGTGGCTTTGCTGGCTTCAGGCCAGAACTCCTCGATCACCGGCACGCTGGCCGGACAGGTAGTGATGGAAGGCTTCGTCCATATGAAAGTGGCGCCCTGGCTCCGGCGCCTGATTACCCGGGCGATCGCCATTGTTCCGACCATCGCGGTGGTGGCCATCTACGGCGAGCACGGCACAGAAAAGCTGCTGCTGTTAAGCCAGGTGATCCTATCCCTCCAACTGAGCTTTGCTGTGATTCCTCTCGTTGTGTTCACCAACAGCCGCAAGCACATGGGCGAGTTCGTGAACGCGGCCTGGCAGAAGGGGTTGGCGTGGGCAGTTGCGGTGGTCATTGCCGGGTTGAACGGCTGGTTTCTGGTTCTGATGGCAAAGTAGCAGGAAGGCAGTGGTCAGGTTGTCAGGTGATCCAGTGATCAGGTGATGAGCCCGGGGATTGCCCATGAGACCCCTCCGCCTGGTCACTATTCCGTTACAATCAATACAGATATGATCCGATTTTTCAGTGCCGGGGAATCGCACGGCGAGGCTTTGATCGCGATGATCAACGGCCTTCCCGCGGGGGTACCGGTCGATCTCGAATTCGTGAACCGCGAGCTGTGGCGCCGCCAGCAAGGCTACGGCCGTGGCGGCCGCATGAAGATCGAAACCGACAAGGCCCACGTGCTCTCCGGTGTTCGCCACGGGAAGACCATCGGCACTCCCGTCGCTATCGAGATCGTCAACCGCGACTGGAAGAATTGGGAAGAGAAGCTGCCTGTGGAGGCTGGCGATCCGGCCAAACACCAGGCGGTTGCGTCGCCACGTCCCGGCCACGCTGACCTTGCCGGCGCGCTCAAGTACAACTTCCCCGATGCGCGTTATGTGCTGGAGCGTGCCTCGGCTCGTGAATCCACCTCGCGCGTGGCAGCCGGCGCATTTGCCAAGCTCATGCTGCGCGAGCTCGGCATCGAAATCCTCAGCCACGTCATCCGCGTGGGCCATATGGAACTGCAGCGCACGGCCGCGTGGGATGAGATTGTTGCAGTGAACCAGAAAGACGAAGTTCTGCTGGGCTGTGTAGATGGGGAAGTCGAAGCCGGCATGAAGCAGGAAGTGGAACAGGTATCGCGCACGGGCGACACGGTGGGCGGTGTGTTCGAAGTGGTGGTGCATGGCGCGCCCGCCGGCCTGGGCACGTACGCCCAGTGGGACGAGCGCCTGGATGGTCTGCTGGCCTGGAGCGTCATGAGTCTGCAGGCTGTGAAGGCGGTGGAGATTGGCCGCGGCGTTACGGCAGCCGAGTCGTTCGGCTCGCAGGTGCATGACGCCATCCACTACGCGGACGAGAACAACGGCCGCCCCACTCGATTCACCCGCGAGCAGAACAACGCAGGCGGGATTGAAGGGGGCGTTTCGAACGGCGAAGACATTGTGGTGCGCGGCTATCTGAAGCCAATCTCGACGCTGCGGCGACCGCTGGAGTCGGTGCGGTTCGATACGCGCGAGGCCACCAGCGCTGCCTATGAGCGGAGCGACATCTGCGTGGTTCCGGCCGCGGGCGTGGCTGCGGAATCCATGGTGGCGTTGACGATTGCGGACCTTGTACAGAGAAAGTTTGGCGGCGACTCAGCTCTGGAGATGAAACGTAACTTCGCCGGCTACATCGAACAGATCAGGAGTTATTAGTCGCAAGCGATGATGTTGAAGATTGTTAAGTATCCCGAGCCGGTTCTCTCTCAACCCGGCGAGCCGGTCACGGAATTCGACGACGAACTGCGCAAGTTAGTGGCCGATATGTTCGAGACCATGTATGCAGCGCAGGGCATCGGACTGGCCGCGCCGCAGGTTGCCGTGCCGAAGCGCGTTACCGTGATCGATTTGAGCATGGGCAAAGACCCGGAGCAGAAGCTGGTGCTCATCAACCCCGAAATCATCCATCGCGACGGCAAGCAGTACGAAGAGGAAGGCTGCCTCAGCTTCCCTGACATTCGCGAGAAGGTGCAGCGTGCCTGGACGGTGACGGTGCGCGCCCAGGACGAGTACGGCAAATGGTTCGAGATGGACGGCGAGGAACTGCTCTCTCGTGCTTTCCAGCACGAGATTGACCACCTCGACGGCATGCTGTTCATCTTCCGCATGAGCGCGCTCAAGCGCGACCTGGCGCTGCGCAAAATTCGCAAGATGCAGCGCGAGGGAACCTGGTAGCGCCGTGAAGGTCGTCTTCTGCGGTACGCCGCGTTTC
This sequence comes from Occallatibacter sp., assembly GCF_036502485.1. Classification (GTDB taxonomy): domain Bacteria; phylum Acidobacteriota; class Terriglobia; order Terriglobales; family Acidobacteriaceae; genus Telmatobacter. The sequence goes on from NZ_DASXYM010000088.1 coordinate 13,054, forward strand.
GCGGTGCCCACGCTTGAGGCACTGATGGCGGCGGGGCATGAGATCCCGCTGGTGGTGTCGCAGCCGGACCGGCCGGTGGGCCGCGCGCAGGAGTTGACTGCTCCGCCGGTGAAGCAGATTGCACTGTCTGCGGGTCTGGCGGTCACGCAGCCCGAAAAGATCCGCAACAACGCAGAGTTCCGTGCGCAGCTTGAGGCCATACAGCCTGATGCGATCGTGGTTGTCGCGTACGGCCGCATCATTCCGCCGTGGATGCTTACGTTGCCGCGGCTGGGCTGCATCAATCTGCATGCGTCGCTTTTGCCGCGCTATCGTGGTGCGGCGCCCATCCAGTGGGCCGTCGCGGTGGGCGAAAACGTGACCGGCAACACGACGATGCTGCTGGAAGAGGGGCTCGACACCGGCCCGATCCTTTTGCAACAGGCCCGCGCGATTCTTCCCGAAGAAACCGCGGCAGACCTTTTTGAAGAACTGGCGACGGGCGGTGCGCCGCTCGTTGTGCAGACACTTGCCGGCCTCGAGGACGGCAGCATCATGCCACTCCCGCAGGATCATGCGCGGGCCACGCTGGCGCCCATCCTCACCCGCGAGGATGGCCGCATGGACTTTGCCGGGCGCACTGCCCAGGAACTTCAGAATCGGTGGCGAGGCTTTCAGCCCTGGCCCGGTGCGTTCACGTTGTTCGAAAGCAAGAAACTGATCGTGCATCGGGTGAGCGTCGTTGACGGGGACGGGAGTTCGGCCACGCTCCCGGTCGAAGCAGGTTCCGGCGTCGTGGTTACGAAGGATCAGCGCATGTTCGCGGGGTGCGCGCAGGGCACTTGGCTTGAACTCCTCGAAGTTCAGCTCGAGGGCAAGAAGCGCGTGAGCGCCGCCGAATTTCTGCGCGGTCACCACGCTGCGAATATGCGGCTGGGCTGAGACATGGCGCAGGTTTCCGCAGCGCGCAAGGCTGCATTCGGTATCCTGCTGAGCGTTGAGCGCGGCGATGGCCACTCCGACGATCTGCTGCGCGGGGAGTCGATTGCGCGGCTCTCTCCCGTTGATCGCAATCTTGCTACGGCTTTGGTGCTCGGCGTTCTCCGCTGGCAGATCGCCCTCGATGCGGCGATCCGGCCGCTGCTCAACAAGCCCAATGCAAAGCTCGATGCAGAAGTGCTGATTGCGCTCCGGCTCGGGGTCTTTCAACTTGAGCACATGGACCGCATTCCAGTGCGCGCCGCAATCGACGAAAGCGTGGAACTCACAAAGCAGGCGGGCCACCGATTTGCCTCGGGGATGGTGAACGCGGTGCTGCGCAAGCTGAGCGCGCCCTCCGATCGACCTCGCGCGGATGGCTCGGATGCGAGTGCCTATCCCGCGTGGATGACGGATCGCTGGACGCTGGGCTTCGGCCAGGATGTGACCTGTGAGATCTGCCGTTACGGCCAATCGCAGGCATCCGTTGCAGTGCGTTTGAGAACACCGGATGTGGGAGCGGAACTCGTCAGCGAGGGAGTGAAACTCGCGCCCGGAGCATTGCTGGCCGGTGCCCGCCTTGTCGTGGCTGGTGACGTTACTGCGACAGAGGCGTTTCGCGCGGGTCGCGTCCGGATACAGGACGAAGGCTCGCAGCTTGTGGCGGAGATAGCAGGGCAGGGGAGCGCGATTCTGGATTGCTGTGCTGCGCCCGGGGGCAAGACGATGGTGCTTGCGGAGCGCAATCCTGATGCGACGATCGTGGTGTCTGACGTCAGTCCGGTACGTCTCGATGCGCTGCGTGATCGCCTCAAACCGCTGGGAGATCGCGTGGAGTGTCGGCTGGCCGATGCGACTCAGCTTCGGTATGGAGCCGAGTTTGATCTCGTCCTGGCAGATGTGCCCTGCAGTGGCACCGGAACCCTGGGGCGCAATCCGGAGATTCGCCATCGGCTCACGCCGGCTGAGTTCGCCCGTCAGGCCGAACGGCAGAAGCTGATTCTGTCGAGCGCATTGCGTGCCGCCCAACCAGGGGGAGTCGTCGTTTACTCCACGTGTTCGCTCGAACCGGAAGAAAATGAGCAGGTGATTGGGGCCGTGCTGAGCGACCATGCGACTGCGCGCGTGCTCTCAATGAAATTGCGGCTCGAGCAGATGGAAGCTGAAGGCATTCTTATCGCTGGCGCCGCCGCGAAGCTGAATGAGTGCATCGCGCCAGACGGCTATCTGCGGCTGTTCCCCGGCATGTTTGGAACCGATGGTTTCTTTGTCACGCGATTGCAGAAGAGCTGAGTCATTGCTCGTGCGTTAGCTTCAACTCGGCGTAGTCGCGGCCAAGGATCGCACAGAGTGCCTCGATCACCAGTTCATGATCGGCGCGCATCGGCAGCCCCGATACGGTGACGCTGCCCACCACCCCGGCGCCTGCGACGCTTAAAGGAAACGAGCCGCCGTGGGTGGCATAGTCGGAGAGCGCGAGCCCCTGGGACTCGCAAATGGTCTCGCCTTTGATCCTCTCTTTGATCCCGACTGCATATGAACTTCGATGAAATCGCGCTACCACATTGGTCTTGCGACGAACCCATTCCACGTTGTCGGGAGTGGTGTCATCCATCGCGGCGTAAAAGAGCGGCTGACCGAAGCGGCGGATATCAATGACGACAGGGAGCGAGCGTTCCTGTGCAAGCATCCGCAGACGCGAGCCCAGATCCCAGGCAGTCTGCGCGTCCAGGCGCGGCAGCACGAGTTCGCGTTCCTGCAGTGCGATGCGGTCGAGGTCTTCCTGCAATCCCATATGCGCTTATCTCCGCGGACTCCCATCATCCTACACGGGACGCGACGGATCGTTGCGAAGGGTCCGTGCATATGCGAACGGCTTCTCCTGGTGGAGAAGCCGTCTGCGTATTCTACCCCGAGATACTACTGAGGCCGCTTATCCTCAGGCTTTCGATCTTTGTTGTGCTGCGGTTGAGCGTGCTGTTCCTGCGGTTTCGCCTGGGCAGGATGCTGCTCCGGATGGGACTGCTCTGAACGAGGCTGTTGCGGATGTGCCTGCGATTGGGCGCGGGGTGTTTCGGGGTGACCCGAATCTGGCCGCTGGGGCTGCACTGGATGCTGCGCACCCGTATGCTGAGGCTCCTTTGACTGGGGACGCTGCGGTTCTGCGTGCTGCTGCTGTGGAGTGGGGTGGGCCTGCGGCTGTGCATGCGCCGGCGGACGCGCCGGAGTGCTCTGCTCGGGCCGCGTACGCTGCTCCGGCATGGGTGCGCGATTCTGCTCCGGAACCTGGTGCCCTTGGACCGGTTGTGGATGATTCGGCTGCGCAGCAACATGCTGTTGTTGCTGTTGCGCCCGCTGGCGGTCCTGCTGGGCCTGCAGTTGTTGTTGCTTATGCTGCTGTTCCGTCTGCTGCTGAGTCTGGTTGTTATGCTGCGCCTGCATGGGCTGGCCGCCGCGCATAGGTGGCTGGGCCGGCTGGTTGAAGCGCGGCTGCTGTTGTGCCTGCTGCGAAGGGGCCTGGCTTCCCTGCCGCGGCTGCTGTTGCTGCATGCGCACCGGCTCGGGCGGTCGCACATTCTTGTCCGCGGCCACGGGATGCGTCACCGCCACCATCTGCGGACGGTCGTGATTCACGCGCGCAAAGTTCTGCCGATCGCTATGTGCCTGCTCCCTGATCTGCACCTGTGTGTGCATGGGCGGATTGTGCTGCTCGTGCATGGCGGCTATCTCTGCCGGTCGCGGACGATACTTGACGCCGCCGCTGCCGCCGTTGTAGCTCACGCGCGTCTCGTTCACGTTCACCACCTTGGTGACGTTGTAGACGTACACGTTCTTCACAACGGTGCTGTTCACGTTGTTTACGCTCCGGTTGTAAGCGAAGTCGTTGCCGTGCCAATAGCCGCCTTCGTAGCCATAGCCGTTGTAGCCGTGGCCGTAAGGAATGCCGCCGTAGTAGCCCACGTGCCGGCCCCAGTAGCCGCGATGCCAGCCATACCGATGATTGTTGTCGTTGAAGCCCCACCAGCCGGGGGTCCACAATGCGCCCACATAAGGCGCCGTAACCCACGCCCCCGGCACCCAGTAGTAACCCTGGCTGTTATCCCACTGCCACGACCCCGGCGTCCAGATATAGCCATCACCGGGACACGGCGGCTGCTGATAGGCAGGCAGCGGCGGCGGAGGCTGCTGTGCATAGTCCACCGGCTGCTCGTAGTCGTTGTAGTTGTCGGAATTGCTGCCTGAGGGGTATTGGTCGGAATACTGATCCGGCTGTGTCGAGTACTGGTCGTATCCCGTGCTGCCCTGTGCCGGCGGGGGCTGGCTGCCGGCATACTGCCGACCTGAGCCCGGCTGCGCCGGCGAACTGGATTTCTTGCTGGGGGCGGTTGGCGCAGGCTGCCCATATTGATCTTTCCCGTTGGAATAGGCGCCACTGGGTGCGGCCGTGTTGTCGCTGGCGTTCGAGATCGGCGCAACATTCGCCGAGGCTGGATCCTGGGACGCGTTCGGGTCGGCGCTCTGATCTGCGCTAGGGTTTGCACTGGCAGCTTGATTGTTCTGATTGCTCTTGCATCCCGCTGCGCCTATAGCCAGCACCAGCAACAGCGATGCACATCCTGCGAGTCTGGGAAAGACTTTCATCCACCACACCTCATCAGTGCACTTGGATGCGCCGGGCGATCAAGGTTTTGTTTCGGGGCAACCGAATGGAATCCCGCCGCTATTTTTTCGGGGCCGGAACGCGCGCCCCCGGTGGAACCGACCTGCCCTGGGCGTTGGGGGGAGGAGTTGTCACTGGCCGGCGCTCGGGCCGGTTCCCGGACGGCTGGCAAAGCTCGGAGTCCTGCCCCCGCGACAGTCCGGAGGCCTGCCCTTGAGCCGCGCACAGGCGGGGTTTCAGATCGTCAGCCTGTTTGTGGGTTATGAGCTCCGTGTGCTCCACGGCGTTGAACGCATCCACGCCGAAGCGGTAAATATAGTCCTCAGCCGGCTTCTGCCTGCCGTAATCGAAGTGGCTCCACGTTGTGAGGAACTGTTGGCCGTCAGGCTGCGCCAGCACCGCGTAGACCTGCGTCTCATTCACGCCGGCCGGTGTATTACTGGTCCACACCGGGACCGCCTGGCCGCCGCGCATCCAGCGCGGAATAATCATGTGCTGTCCAAAATCGTAGTGAAACGTCGTGAAGTACGTGGTTGCGGCACAGTCCCGGCAGTCGTCGTAGAGGGCAGCCAGTTCCCGCGGCGAACCTTCGCGCAGCGTCAGCCAATCCACCCAGCGCAAATTCACGCCCTTCAGCAACGGAGTCCTCATGTGATTCGTCAGGTTCACGCTCCACAGATCGAAAGTATCCGATCCCGGCAGCGCATCGGCGCCGGCGCGATTCGTAGTTACCACCAGCGCTGCGTCGTAGAGCACACCGATCTCGCGAATCGCGGTCCATTTTTCCGTCGTCAGCGCGCGACTCACCCAAACAATGACGGCTTGGTCGGTATCGCTGTGGAAGTCCACCCAATGAAATGCCATCGCATCCTGCTTTGGGGCATCCTGTTTTGAGTTTTCCGGCTTCACGGAGTCCGGTGCAGTCGCGGCGGGTTTGGGTGCATCCTGGGCGGACGCGACAAGAGCGCACGAAACACTTGCCAATAGAAGCAGCCAGAGGAAGGTGCGGCGCATGCAATCAGACTAAATCAAAGCATCGCCGCACTCGGTTGACCAGCTGAGGAATGGTTTCGGGCAGGCTGCAGTTTGTCCCGGTTGGGCCGGGCGTTCCCGGTCCCTGCACCCGTGCTTTACGATAAGAGAGCGTGCAAACCATACGAGTAGAAACACCATCGGCCCGGTATGACGTTTTCGTGGGCAGCGGACTTGTGAGTTCGCTAGCCCCGCGCATTGAGCGTGTGGCCGGCCGTCTTCCGCGCCGCATCTTTGTCGTCACCTCGCCGGAAATCTGGGCTCTCTGGGGCGAAGCAGTTTCAGCTTCGTTCGCGGAGCAACCGGTCGCTTTGTTCCTGCCGGTCGGTGAGAAGCACAAGACCCTTGTCAATGTTGAGAAGCTTGCCCGCCAAATGATCTCTGCCGGAGGCGATCGCAGCGCCCTGCTGATCGCATTCGGCGGCGGCATCGTCGGCGACGTGGGCGGCTTTCTTGCTGCCATTTTCATGCGCGGCATCCGCTACGTGCAGGTCCCCACCACCTTTCTGGCGCAGGTTGATTCCTCCGTAGGGGGCAAAACCGGCGTGAACCTGCCCGAAGGCAAAAACCTCATCGGCAGCTTCCATCATCCTCTCGCCGTGTTCGCCGACATCGGCGTGCTGGGTACGCTGCCGGATCGCGAGTTGCGCGCGGGGCTGATGGAAAGCGTGAAGGCGGGCATCATTCGTGACCGCACGCTGGTGCGCTTTATGGAAGAGCACGTGGACGATGTGCTGCGTCGCGATCCCAAAGCGTTGGAGAAGGTCATCGCCGCTTCCGTGCGCATGAAAGCCGAGGTAGTCAATCGAGACGAGCGCGAAAACGGCTTGCGCATGATTCTCAACTTCGGCCACACCCTTGGCCATGCCATTGAGCAGGTCACGCGCTACAAAGTTCTGCTGCACGGCGAGGGGGTGGGCTGGGGCATGGTGGCCGCCCTGCAACTCGCAAAGACGCGCGGCACCGTAAGCAGCCGCCAGGCGGAACGCCTCGAGAGCCTCGTCCACCTCTACGGGCCTTTGCCTCCGCTGAATCTGCGGGCGTCAAAACTGGTGGCCGCCACCGCTGCCGACAAGAAGAACACCGGCGGGGTGCGGCGATTCGTTCTTCCCGTAGGCATTGGCGATGCCGGCGTTGTGGATGATGTGACGCCTGCGGAGCTTGAATCTGCAGCCGCCTACATGCTGGCGCGTGCCGCGGAAAGGCACCCCTGATGGCAGTCTCCGGGGCCAAGCCGGCGGGCGCGCTGGATGAATCGAGCGCGGCTCACGCGGTTCAGCAGATGTTCAACTCCATCGCGCCTCGCTACGACCTGCTGAATCATGTTCTCTCCGCCAATATAGATCGTTTGTGGTGGTCGCGCACCGCGCGTCGTTTCCGCACAATTCTTGCCGATCCAAATGCGGCCATTCTCGACATCTGCTGCGGCACGGGTGACATGACCATGGCCCTGCTGAAGCATCGCCCCGCAGGTGCGCGTCCTGTCCTCGCCGGGGACTTCGCCCGCGCCATGCTCGCGCGCGGAGCACGCAAGTTCGCCGGCCGCGGCGCCATCGCCATTGAAGCCGATGCCATGCATCTGCCGTTGCGCGACGGTTCGCTCGATCTGATCGTGACGGCATTCGGGTTTCGCAATCTCGCCAATTACGAGGCCGGTCTCGGCGAGTTCCATCGTGTGCTCAAGCCGGGCGGGCAACTCGGGATTCTTGACTTCAGCGAGCCGGGCGGACTAACAGGCAAGGCTTACGCTGTGTATTTCCGCCGCGTTTTGCCCGCCATCGGCCGCCTCATCTGCGGCGCAGATGGTCCATACAATTACCTGCCCACATCCGTCGGCAATTTCCCGTCGCCCCCGCAGATGCTCGAGATGATGCGCCGCTGCGCCTACCAAGAATGCGGGTGGCAGCCGTACACCTTCGGCATCGCTGGACTATACACCGCAAAACGGACAGGATAGGCTTGAGGGCAAAATGAGTTCCGGCGCGACAGCCATCGAAGCCATCTCCGCTGAAAAGCGCCAGGTCGCGCTGCACTCCATGCTTGCCGCAGCGGTGATGACGCTGCTGAAGATCGCCGCCGGTATCTTCTCGGGCTCGCTTGGCATTCTGTCGGACGCAGCTCACTCAGCTCTGGATCTTGCCGGCGCCACGCTTACGTTTTTCTCGGTGCGCGTGTCTGACCGGCCGGCAGACGAAGATCATCCGTACGGCCACGGCAAGGTCGAGAACATTTCCGCGTTCCTTGAAGCCGGACTGATGGCCATCTCCTGCGCGTGGATCATTTGGGAAGCGCTCTCGCGTATCTATAGCCACTCGGTCGAACTGCGCCATTCGCTGTGGCCCGCTCTCGTCCTCCTGGCTTCGATCGGCGTGGACTACTGGAGATCGCGCCAATTGCGAGAGGTCGCACGCCGGACCGGCTCGCCGGCCCTGGCCACAGACGCCTTCCACTTTGCATCGGACATCTGGGCGACGCTCGCTGTTCTCATCGGTCTGGCTGCAAGCTGGATGGGCAATCGCCTTGGACTGCCGGGCTTGCGATACGCCGATCCCTTTGCTGCCATCGTGGTGTCTCTGATGATCCTGCGCATCACCTGGCACCTCACGCGCGAAACCGTGGGCGCTCTCACCGATCAGATTCCCGTAGAGACGCGTCAGCGCGTCGTCCATGAAGTTGAGGGCGTCGATGGCGTGCTGGCGGTGGAGCAGGTGCGCGTGCGCCGGTCGGGCGCCGCCTTCTTCGCCGACCTTACCCTCGCTCTCCCCAGCCGCTCTACCTTTGAGCACACAGGCGAACTCGTCCGCGCCGCCACGGATGCGGTGCATCGCGCGCTTCCACAAGCCGACGTGGTCGTTCACACGGTTCCTCGCCAGGCGCAGGCTGAAAGCATTTTCGATCGCGTGCGCGCCGTGGCTGCGCGCAACAACGTCTCCGTGCACGAACTCAGCGTGCAATCGCACCACGGCCGCTTGCGCGTGGAGCAGCACGTGGAGCTCGACGAGAACATGCCACTGCTCGATGCGCATTCCTTCATCACCGGTATGGAGCAGGAAATTTTGCGCGAAACTCCGGAAGTGGATGCGGTGCTTACTCACATAGAAAGTGAGCCTGCCACCATCGAACAGCCCGAAGAGATCATCGTCGAAGACCGCCGCATCGAACTGGCGTTGCGTTCGGCGGCTGAGTCGTTTCCTGAAATTGTGGACGTGCACGAACTGGTTGTACGACGCGCGCATGAGCACGTCGATCTCTCGTGCCACTGCACTCTGCCGGACGACCTTTCGATGCAGCGCGTGCACCAGGTCATTACGGGCCTTGAAGACCGGCTCAAGATAGAGTGCCCTGAGATCAGCCGCGTGACCATTCACCCCGAGCCGGTGACCGATAATACGCGTTAGGGGGACGGAGCATGATTGCGCACAGCGAATGGCGGCACGATGGCGTCTTTGAAGGCGTAACCGAAAGCGGCAATAAGATCCAGTTCGATACGGATGCACCTTATGCGCATGGCCCCAGCCCCATGGAGGCCGTGCTGGCCGCTCTTTGCAGTTGCACCTCAGTCGACGTGGTCTCCATTTTGAAAAAGAAGCGTCAGGAAGTCACCGCCCTTCGCGTCAGCGCCGTTGCCGAACGGGCCGCGGATCCACCGCGCGTTTTCACGCACATCAAGCTCACCTACGCCGTGCGCGGCAAGCTCAGTCGCAAAGCCGTCGAAGGCGCTGTCTCGCTGTCGAAGAACAAGTATTGCTCTGTATCGAAAATGCTTGAAAAGGCTGCCACCATCGAGTACGAGATCGTCTATCCCGATGGAGAGCCGGAGCCATGAGCGCCTACGCAAGGCCACGCAGCACGCATCCCCTCCTGCGCTTCTTTCGCATCGCCTCGCTGATGATGATTCTGGTCGCGATCGGGCTGCTCGCGGCAATCACCACGATGCACTTTGCGATTCACGGCGCCGAGGTGCAGGTTCCCGCGCTGAAAGGCATGACTGTCGCCGAAGCGCGCAGCGAGACCAGCGCGCTAGGCCTAAATCTCACCGTGGACAATCGCTATTACTCCTCCAGCCTGGCCGCCGGACACATCCTTACGCAGTCCCCCGCGTCCGGCGCTGTGGTGCGTCGTGAGTGGCGCGTGCGTGTCTCTGAAAGCCTGGGGGCCCAGAAGGTGGATGTTCCCAACACAATCGGCACCGACCAACGCGTTGCCGCTTTGAATCTGCGTCGCGTCGGCTTATCTGTAGGAGCTACAGCTCACCTGCCCTACCCCGGAGCAGCCGAAGGCACAGTGCTCGCGCAGGACCCGCCGCCGCACGCCCAGGGCATCGAGGGCCCCAGCGTGAATCTGCTGGTGGCTGCGGCTCCCGATGAGACCGCCGATGGCTTTCTGATGCCGGACGTGACCGGTATGCCGGTAGTGACGGCTCAAACCGCACTTACGCGCGTGGGCATCAAGTTCGCTCCGCCGACGTTCGTTGACGTAGCCATCCCACCCGTGGGCGAAGGCGGCACAACTCCCAAGCCTCCTGTCCCGCCCGGCTCCGTCATTGCACAGCAGCCACCCGCGGGCACTCGCATTGACCAGACCACGCAGGTCCACCTGACCGTGGCCAAATGAGATTCGACTTGGCGAGCTGGAGCATCTAAACACCAGAATGGCAGCCGATCCGCAGCATCCGCCCGCACCTCAAAATGCGCAAGACGCCGGGCTGTCGCACGCGTGGCGCGCACTGCGCCATCGCAACTTCCGTCTCTTTTTTGGCGGCCAGAGCATATCTCTTATTGGCACCTGGATGACGCGAGTGGCCACGTCCTGGCTTGTCTATCGGCTCACCAAATCCGCGGTCCTGCTGGGGACGGTCGGCTTCGCCGGCCAGATTCCCACGTTCCTTTTGGCGCCGATCGCCGGCGTAATCGTCGATCGCATCGACCGCCGCAAGGTCCTGGTGTGGACTCAATCCGCGGCGATGCTGCAGTCACTTCTGCTGGCATGGCTCACGCTCACCAACCGTATCACTATTACCGAGATCCTGATTCTCAGCGCCTTCCAGGGCGTCATCAATGCTTTCGACATGCCCGGCCGCCAGTCGTTCATGATTCGCATGGTCGAGGACCGCACCGATCTCTCGAACGCGATTGCCATCAACTCGTCCATGGTGAATGTGGCGCGTCTCATCGGTCCTTCGCTGGCGGGCATAGTGATCGCTGCGACCAACGAAGGCTGGTGTTTTTTCATCGACGGTGTCAGCTACATTGCCGTTATCGCATCCCTCGTGATGATGCGAATCAAGCCTGAAGAGCAGTTCCATCACGGCGTGACCATGGTCGAACAGTTGCGCCAGGGCTGGGTATACGTGGCGGAGTCGCGTCCCATCCGCAGCATCCTGTTGCTGTTCGCATTACTGAGCCTGATGGGCTGGCCCTTTATGGTTCTCATGCCCATCTTCGCCGCGCAGGTGCTGCACGGCGGGCCGCACACACTGGGATTCTTGATGGGCGCCGTAGGTGTGGGATCACTCATTTCGGCACTGTCGCTGGTGCTGCGGCGATCTGTTCGCGGCCTCACCAAGATCATTCCCATCGCGGCCGCGATCTTTGGCGCCGGACTCATCGCCTTCGGCTTATCGAACAACCTGTGGCTTTCGATGCCAATGATGCTCGTCACCGGATTTGGAATGATGCAGGGCCTCACCGCCAGCAACACGATCTTGCAAACGCTGGTCGACGAGAAGATGCGGGGCCGCGTGATGAGCTACTACACCATGGCGTTCGTCGGCATGGCGCCGTTCGGCAGCCTGCTCTCGGGCGCGCTTGCGCATGCCATTGGCGCTCCGCACACGGTCATGCTCAGCGGCGTCGCCTGCATTATAGGGGGCATTCTCTTCCAGGCGCGGCTCGGCGCCATCCGTCACGACATGCGCCCCATATACGAGCGGCTGGGCATCATTCCGCGCAAAGAAACCACTCCGGAAGAGATACCGCTCGACGAAGCCGTCGAGTCTTGAGCAACTCCAGCGCACCCAGCACCCTGTTGTGTCAGGCCGGGTGTTACTGTTCGTGTCTATTTTCACGGGGTATTGCGTAGGAACTGGGGAAGCCCGGGGTGTCGGACAAATCGAAAAAAAGACCCGGGACTGCGCTCAGGTGCAGTCCCGGGCGGGAGTGAGTTTCAACGCGCGAGCTGGCCACCAGCGCGTTGCCGCTCAGAGCTTCTCTAATCGCGCAAAGCGGCGTGCCTTGCCGGTGCGTTCTGAAAGGGACTGCCCTCCAGGCTGAAACGGCGGCCGAACAGAATCGCATTCAGGACGTATGTGCCGTTGGCGGAGCGGCCAAAGTTCATCAGAACGTGCCCGCCGTTCGATTCCGAGCCGGGCCCCATGGTCCAGTTGAGCGTGGCATCGCCTTTGAGCTGGTGCAGTGTTACCAGATGCTTTCCGGAGTTCTGCTCCACGGTATAACTGCCGCTGGGGAAGCTATGGCCCTGCGCGGTGAACTCGAAGGGCACGTTGATTGTTTCGGCGGCGTGCGCGGTACCGCAGGTGAGCATCGCCGAAGCGGCGAGCGCGGAGATCAAGAACAGCTTCGAGAGCTTGATGCGCATAGCGATTACTCCTCCAAAAAACTACCAAGCGGCGTACACGGGATGCGTCAAGCGCGCGTCAAGAAAACGTGGAGATTGACTGGCCGCTCGGTTGCATGCCTGCTGCGATGGTGTTTATTGCTACTCCGAAGGCATGGAGAAATACGTTACCCCCCGACTATCATGCGCGTGCCGCGCGAGGCTTCCTCAGTGCGGTGGCTGTGCTTGATCAGGTTGGGGGTAATGGAACCGCCGAACTGGATCGATTCGAGAGAGTAGTTGCTGCCTGTGGTCTCAAAGCGCAGGACCACGCGATGATCGCGCGGTTCGGGACTGCCCGGACCGAGGATTCTGGTGATGCTTCGCGAACCGTCCGTGAGCTCGAGCGTGACGAAGTTCGCGTTCTGATCCGTAGCGACCTTGTACTCCCCTGCTGGGAAGGTCTTGCCCATGACCGAGAAGCTGAACGGAACCTGGAGCGTCTCTGCCTTCGCAGTTTGGCTCAGTAGCGCTGCGGCTGCGGCGATGGCTGGAACCAGGAGAAGTTTGGACAGTGTGGACCGCATGGTGTGTCCTCCATAGAGGCACATTAGCGGTCGCGAAAAACAAAAGCGTCAAATGCGCGTGGAGAATGCGTCAAGGTTAGCTGAGCGCCCAACGCGCTCACCGCTGCCTGAGCCGCTCGCCGCGCCGGATGGCTGGTTGTGAGAGTCCTGCGCCTCAAGTCTTGCGATATGCTCGTGCAGATCCGCGGCTTCGCCGTAGGCCTGCATGTTCATTGCGCGGTGTAAGGCAAGGCGCAGCATGGCTGTTGCGTTGGCCCAGTCGCCGGCGGCTTCGTAATGCGCAGCGGCGTCCTGGGCAATCAGTTCGTCACGGCCGTAGAAGATGGCGCGTAGCCGCTCCGCCACGCGCACGTGGCGCGCAGCGCGCCGGCCAGGAGACTGGCGCTGATAGAGCACTTCGCGGAACATGGTGTGAGCAAACACGTAGAAGCTGGACCGCGTGCCGTCGGGCAAGTCATCTTCGCCTGCGCGTCTCACGAACGATACGCGCCGCGCCAGCGCATCGCAGGCCTCTTCAGTTGCCGCGAGATCACGTCCCAGGGCGGCCGCGATCATCCATGCGGGGAAAGCGACGGGCGCCAAGCTGCCCGCTTCCAGCATTTTCTGCTCTTCCACGGAGAGGTGCTCTATCTCCAGTTCGATCATGTGCGCCAACTCGCCGGGCGTTGCGGCATCCGTCTGATCAAGCGGCTTCTGCAACTCCCATCGCGGGGCGTCACCATGGCTTACGGAGGCGAGAATCTTCTCCGCAATCAGATGCTCCAGTATGCAGAGCACAAAGCGCGGATTGCCTTCCGAGTGCTCATACACGAAATCGGCGAGGCCAACCGGCAGCACGCTCTGCTGCAGGCGCGCGCGCATCAGCGTAGCAGCTTCAGTACGCACCAGCCTGGGCAGCGCAATCGATCTGCACAGACGGCGCATGCAGAGGTCATGCATGAGGTGGGCAACCGGCTCGTATGTGGAACCCGTTTGTGGCGCGGCCGTGGTAACAATGGTGAGCTTTGCGTCGCCGCGGCGGCGTGCCAGCGCCGAGATCACCGACAAGGTCGACTCATCAGCCCACTGCAGGTCTTCAAGGATCAGCAACAGCGGCTTCTCGCGAGCCAGATCTTCCAGAGAGGCGCACAACTCGCCGGGAACGAGCGACGCGGAGACATTGCCCTCCGTCCCCGAGACCCCAGGCGTTCCCTTGCTGTTGCGAAGCATCCGGCAGACAGCCTCAGCGACTGCGGAATCGGAACCACACCGGAACGCGTCTGCCAGTGGATAGTATTCCTGCTTCCCGGCGAAACCCGGAATGCACTGTCCATGCGCGACAAGCACCGATGCGGTCGCCTCCACCTGGCTGCGGAAGGCCTCGATGAGTGCGGTTTTGCCGATGCCCGTTTCCCCGGTAACGAAGAAGACCTGGCGTGTGCCGGCGGCGGCGTCGCGCATGGCGGCTTGCAGCGCGCTCAGTTCAGCGCGGCGGCCTGTGAGGCTCGAAGGAGGCAGAGTCAAGGGTGAAATTGTTTCCGCCGCGGCGAGTCCCCCGGCGGGCGCGTCCGTTAGCCCGGCGATAAAGCAATAGCCCCGTTTGGGCAGCGACTGGATGAAACGTGGATTGCGTGCGTCGTCATTCAGTACCTTGCGGAGATCGAGCATATAGGTGCGCAGGATTTGCGGCTGCACATAGGTCTCAGGCCATAGTGCGTCGAGCAGTTCGTCGTGCGACACAAGGCGGCCGGGGTGCTCCACCAGATAGCGCAGAACCGCGAACGGCTTGGGAGGCAACGGAATGCGGACGCCAGCCTGCCATAGGCATTCATTGAGCGTATCGAGCGTGAAGGTGCCAAACTGCTTCAAGAGAGGGGAAGCCTCCGAGGAATCTGACGCTGCGGAATGCAGCACGTCTCATGTCTATTTCATTTTCTTGTATTCCGCTCTCTTTGTGTTACGAACGGGACGACATCACTGCAATCCGGGACGAACGTGTTCGCAACAGGCGCCAGTGTTCGAATCTGTGAGGGTGAGTTGGGTTGAGAGTCGCAATTTGAATTGCTGGTTACAATGGTGCGAGTTCGCGGAGAAGAAACTGGTTTGAATCAAAGGTTTTCAATGGATGGCGCGGACACCTGGCAAGTTTCTCTTTTTGTTTTCGCATGATTCTCAATGCGAGGACTTGACGATGTGTCCGGGCTGCGATAATTCCGTTGAGATGCCATGACAGAGGATCCACTCAGGGAGAGGCCAGCACAACTATCCAATAAATGAAGCGATCCCGGCCGTTCCAACGATTCACGTTGTTGATTCTTTGCGCGTGCGCTTGGCTGAGCTGTCATGCGCAGACTGACATCCCGGCATGGTGCAAGGCGTTGCCGCGGCCGGAGTTCAGCGAGCTGGAGCGTGTTCCTGTGTCCGATTCGTGGTTCGAGGTGTACAAGGTAACGCCCGGCGTGTTCGCGATTTACGAGCCGCACCAGTCGGAAGAGACCATCGGCTATCTGATTTTGGGCGAGAAGCGCGCGCTCGTATTTGATACCGGGATGGGCATCGGGGATTTGAAAGCGCTGACGGCGCGGCTCACGCACCTTCCCATCATCGTACTCAACTCGCACACGCACGACGATCACGTGGGCAATAATTGGCAGTTCGACATCGTGTACGGAATGGATACCGAGTTCACGCGGCAGAACGCGCGTGGCTCCCGCGACGATGCGCAGGCAGAGATCGGCACCGGCGAAGTATGCGGCAGCCTTCCGCCCGGATTTGATCGCAACGCATACGCGACGAAGCCGTGGAAGATTGCGAAACTTGTGCATGACGGCGAGCGCATCGACCTCGGTGACCGCATCCTTGAGATAATCGCCACCCCTGGCCACACGCCCGATTCGATCACGTTGTTCGATCGCGCGCAGGGGCTGCTATTTACGGGCGACACGTACTATCAGGGCACCATTTGGATCTACCGACCCGAGACGAATCTGGCAGCATATGGCAACTCTGTGCACCGGCTTGCAGCGCTGGCGCCACAGGTGAAGATGGTGCTGGGCGCCCACAATGTGCCTGTGGCGTCCCCTTCCGTGTTGCCGGAATTGTCTGCCGCGTTCGACAAGGTGCGCGCACGCCAGGTGCAGCCCTCACCGCTGGGTTCGGGCAAGGTGGTCTACAAGGTGGGTGCAATTTCGTTCCTGATCCGCAAGCCCTAGGATTGCCGGGCGTCAGGTGAGGCGGGCTGAAAAAATCCACGTGCATCCACGCGGAACAATCCATAGGCGAAGAGGGCGAAGAGAATGGCATGGGGAACAAACTGCTGCCAGTGGCCAACGCTGATCGCCACGTGGAAGGCCATCCACGCAAGCGCAAGCCAGCGCGCCCAGTTGTGGCCGCGCAGCATGAAGGCTCCGGCCACAATGGCGAGCAGGTGCACGCCTGCGATCAAAGCGGTCTCGTAGTGGTTGGCGGAGATCGGGTAGCCGTTCATGAAGTCGCCGACCAGGCCTGCGAGTCCGGCAAGGATCAGCAGCGCGGCGATGACGATGACGGGAAGCGGGGGTCTTTTCATTCTGCCTTCTTATAATGGCTTGCCGATTTCCCAGTGATGGCCGAAGGGGTCAACGAGGCGCCCCACGCGCCAGCCGTACTCCTGGTCGGCGACGGCACGAATCTCGATCGCGCCCGCATCGAGGGCACGCTGGAACCCGCTGTCAGGATCTTGCACGACGAGGATCATGCGGCTCGTGCTCCCGTAGAGGGTTTCGGGACTGAAGTTCTTGTGTTCGGGCGATTCGTCAGCGACCCAGAAGCGCGACTCGCCTACGGCGAGCTCCGCAACGATCGCGCCATCCGGCGCCTCGATCTGAAACAAAACCTGCGCGTCGAAGGCATCGATGTAAAACTCAACTGCCGTCTTGCCGCGCCGCACGCTCAGCATGGGAGCGACTCGCGCTGGTGCGGCGACGGGGTGCGCAACGCCAGCACCCCACTGCGCGGGATCGAGGTTGCGCGCGTGACGGGAGAAGAGCCAGTGATGTCCGGCGAGATCGCGCGCGGCATACTGGAACTCGCCGTACACGGTTTCGTGCGGCTCTTCGAGGATGAGCGCCCCCGCCGCCCGCGCCTGTTCACAGTGCGCCTCCACGTCGTCGATAAAAATGGTGAGGCTCTGCGTGCCGTAGCCGAGCTGATCAGGCAGGGAAGTCTGAAGGCCGGCGGCCTTGATCATCACGAATGCGCTGCCGGCGCGCATTTGCGCTCCGCTCACTGGGTCTCCGTAGCGGTAGTGCTCTGTAAACCCAAAAGCTCTGGCCAGCCACGCAAGCGATTCTTCCACGTCGTGGTAGTAGATGTGCGGCAGAACGGTATCAACCGGAACGGAAGAGTTGAACGTCATGTTAGTGATCCAAGGAAGGTATTCGTGCTTAGCGAAAGAATAGGCCAGCAGCCGTCGGGCTGTATTGTAAAAAAGCGTCAATGCGCGGCGAGAGGAATGTGGTTGCTGCGAGCGGCAGAGTGCGGCCGGTAGGCGGCGGGAGTGATGTCGGCCAACTCGCGGAATTCATGAATAAGATGCGACTGGTCGTAGTAGCCATGCTTGATCGCAAGCGCGGTCCAGTCAGTGGGCGGTCCGGTGCGAATGGAGCGAAGCACGCGCTGCAAACGGCGCACTCGCGCGAAGCGCTTGGGCGTGAGTCCCACCCGACTGGCAAAGCGGCGCTCGAAGGTCCTCGGCAGCAGGCCGAGCTGCGAAACAATTTCAGAGATGCGCATACCGCGCTGCACAGCGCCGATAGCCCAGGCTACGGCGGGATCGAACCGCTGGTCGAGGTGTTCAAGCAGCAACTCCTCGACTACTGCAAAGCGCTGCTGTGCGGAGGATGCGTCTAGCAGGCGCTCGCGCAGCGTCCCGCCACCTTTTCGCCACAGGACATCCAGGCTCACCACCTGGTTGGAAGCTTCGCTCGCCGGCATGCCAAAGAAGTGTCCCGCGCCACCGGCGCGGAACTCCACTGCGGCGAGCCAGCACATCTGGCTGGTGTCGAGAACGACCGATTGTGCGTGAGGACCGGCGAGCACAGCGCCCGCATGGCGGGTCACGAGCGCGGGCCGCACATGGTCGTAGGTGCGGAAGGCGTTTTCCGCGAGGTTGATCATCAGATGCGCCTGGGCGTTGGGTACAATGCGCTCGAGTCCCGAGGCAAGGTAGGTCTGGTGATAATGAAACGATCGGACGAACGGCAGCAACTTAGAGGATCGCGGACGCGCGTTGACGTTCACCATGGTGAGGAGAGTAGCACGATGCCGGACTGGGCAGGCTCCAGTCGGATTATGATGACAATCACTATGCGACCTCAACCGCTCATTGCTGTTTCGGATGTGGAAGCCAGCAGTCGCTGGTATCAACGCCTGCTGGGCTGTCGCAGCGCTCATGGTGGCAGCACGTACGATCAGCTTACTCATCATGGTGAACTGGTGATGCAACTGCACAGCTTCGCCGTGGAGCACCATCACGGGTCAATAGGCGATCCGAAAGACAAGCCCTATGGCAACGGCGTGCTGCTGTGGTTCGAGGTGGGCGACTTTGATGCGGTGATGGAGCGAGCGGCTGAGATGGACGTGTCGATCGTTCTGCCGAAGCATCGCAACCCCCCTGATGGCGAAGGCGGTCCTAATCACTGGGAGTGCTGGATGCGCGACCCGGATGGATACCTCGTGGTGGTCGCCAGCCCCTATGGGACCGCCGATGGCGATTGGCGACCGCCTGAGAACCTATGGGACTGAGTCCGCGCGCGCACGTAAAATCGAGACAAGGCGACCGGCTGTGCAGTGCGGCCAGTTGAAGTCTCGTTGGAGGTTTTTGCGGCTTGCTCATCGATTCGCATGCGCACCTGGACAGTCCGCGCTATGGGGAGGATCGCGCCGAAATGCTGCGGCGCTGTACCGACGCTGGCGTAGGCGCGGTGCTTTCCATCGGGATCGGGGAAGGCCCGCAGGAGATGCACCAGGCGCTAGATATCTGCCGCGAGTACAACGGGCAGCCGGGGATGCCGCGGCTGTTTGCCAGCGCGGGCATCTATCCGCACGCAACGCCCGAGGCGGATGATGCAGCGATTGCAAAGCTCGACAGCCTGCTAGCCGAGCCGGAGGTCATCGCATGCGGAGAGATCGGTCTCGACTATTATCACGAGGGCGCCCCACACGATGCGCAGAGAGCCGGCCTCATCCGTCAGCTTGAAGTTGCAGCCGCGCGCAAGCGGCCCATTCTCATTCACTGCCGCGGAACCAACGAGACCACCGACGCCTGGAACGATCTCTTCGTCGTCCTCGACACGTACTGGCGACACACTGGCCTGGGCGGCGTGATGCACTGCTTCGGCGCGGGATGGGAAGAGGCAGAGCGCGCGCTCGACATGGGCTTTCTCATTTCATTTGCCGGAAACGTGACGTACGCCAAAGCGCAGAACCTGCGCGATGTGGCGGCCAGGGTTCCGCTGGATCGGCTGCTGGTGGAGACCGATGCGCCGTTCCTCGCCCCCGGCCCTTTGCGTGGGAAGCGCAATGAGCCTGCGCTCGTCATACATACCGCCCAGACGCTGGCAGAGAAAAAGGGCGTGACTGCCGCCAAGATCGCAGCAGCTACGACAGCCAACTTCGTCCGGCTGTTCAGGCTGGAGGAGGAGTTCGCCTGAACGGGCCGCCCATCCACTTTGTGTGACAGAGCATACCCCCGGCATGGGAAACTGATAGAGATTCAGCGCGAAAAGGGTAGTGGCTGCATGTGGTTACCCGTCGCGCATTGAGGTACGGCATGGCGCAGGATAATTCGTTTGACATCGTAAGCAAGGTCGACATTCAGGAAGTGCGTAACGCGATCGACCAGGCCTTGAAGGAGATCCATCAGCGATTTGATCTGAAGGACTCGCACTCGGAGATCAAGCTGCAAGAGGCCGATAAGGAAATCCAGCTTGCTTCAAAGGATGAGTACAAGCTGGAAGCGGTGAAGGAGATCCTGGGGCAGAAGCTGGTCAAGCGCGGGGTCTCGCTCAAGAACCTGACCTATGCCAAGGTGGAGCCCGCGGCCGGCTCAAGCGTGCGGCAGAAGATCACCCTGCAGCAGGGCATTCCCGGCGAGAAGGCTAAAGAGATTGTAAAGCTGATCAAGGACTCGAAAAAGAAGGTCCAGGCCAGCATTCAGGGCGATACTGTGAGAATATCCGGCAAGGACAGAGACGACCTGCAGGGGATCATCGCGTTTCTACGAGGCAAGGACCTGGGCGTGGACCTGCAGTTCACCAATTACCGGACGAATTAGGATGGCGGAATCCCGGCAACTTCCCTGCAGCAAGCCGGAACCCGAGAAGCGTGGAAAGCGGACAGATTTGAGCACACTGGCGATAGCGACGGCGAGGGAAGTCTTCGATCTGCTGCGGGACGACCTTGTAGCCATCGAGCAGGAACTGGGCAGGGACGCGGCATCGAGCGTCAGCACCATTACGGAGATTGCCGAATATCTGCGCGGCGGCGGCGGCAAGCGCATACGCCCCAGCCTGCTGCTGCTGTCCGCGCATATGCTGGGCCACTCGGGCCACGGTGCGGTTCGTCTGGGTGCAGTTGTAGAGATGGTGCACACCGCCACGCTGGTCCACGATGACATCATCGACGGCGCTGATATGCGCCGGGGGCGCCCCTCGGCCAACACTACCTGGGGCAATGAGAAGTGCGTGCTGGCCGGCGACTGGCTTTACATGCAGGCTTTCAGGGTGGCACTCGAAGAAAAGAACCTCAAGGTTCTGGACCTTCTCATTGGCCTGACGCAGCAGATGGTGGAGGGCGAACTGCTGCAGATACAGAAGTTGGGCAAGGCTGTGAGCGAGGCGGAGTACTACGACCTCATTTTCCGCAAGACCGCGTGCCTGTTTTCTGTATCGATGCGGCTGGGCGCGGTGCTGGCCGGGGCGACCGAGCAGCAGGAAGCGTCAGTGGGCGTGTATGGGCGCGCCGTGGGTCTGGCGTTCCAGATTGTCGACGACGTGCTCGACCTGACCGCCACCGAAGAAGTGCTGGGCAAGCCTGTGGCCAGCGATCTGCGCGAAGGCAAGGCGACGCTGGCGGTGATCCACTCGTTCGATCACGGAACGGCTGCTGACCGGCAGGCAATCCAGCGCGTGCTGGACGATCGCAGCTTCGAGAATGTGAGTCGGCAGCAGATAAAGGACATCCTCGTCCGCAATGGCTCAGTGGCGTACGCGATGAGTGTGGCCGATCGCTACGCCGAGCAGTCGCGCCAGGCGCTGAAGTCGATGCCGGAATCTGATTTCAAGCGGGCGCTGCTGTGGGTGCCTGATTTCGTGGTGGCGCGCGACAAGTAATCTCCACTTTGCGGAGATTCCATGGAAAAGCTCTGGGCCGAGGTCGATGAATACCTAGCCAATCTGCTGGCGCCGCACGATCCGGCGCTGATTCAGGCGCTCCACGTGAACTGTGACGCCGGGTTGCCGCAGATCGATGTGCCCGCTTCTAGGCAAGTTTCTCGATGTGATCATCCGCATCTCAGGGGCGCGGCGGGTGCTGGAGATCGGGACGCTCGGCGGTTACTCGACCATTTGGATGGCGCGGGCTCTCCCGGATGACGGGCGCGTGGTGACGCTCGAACTGGAACCACGACACGCCGAGATTGCGCGGGCAAATCTCGAGGCCGCCAAGGTGCTGAACCGGGGTCGAGATTCGCGGGGGGGCAAGCGCTGGAGAGCATGCGCGCGTTGCTCAGAGAGAAGGCGGACCCATTCGATCTCATCTTCATCGACGCCGACAAGCAGAACATGCCCGCTTACCTGAAAGCGTCCCTGGAACTCTCCCGGCGGGGCACAGTGATCGTCGCCGATAACGTGGTGCGCGACGGCAAAGTGGTCGACCCGAGCAGCGGCGACCCGCACGTGCGCGGCGCGCGGCGGTTCCTCGAGATGGCAGCGAAGGAACCGCGCCTCAGCATGACTGCCATTCCGACGGTGGGCAGCCGCGGCTACGATGGTTTTGGCGTGGCGGTGGTTCTAGGATAGCGGCACCCAATCCAGATTTGTGCATTGCGTAGACCCCATTCCCATTCCGAAAAGATTGCCCAGGACGGGCGGATTTGAAATGAATCTCAAGATTTAAATTGATTTTTAGCAAAACAAACCTTTACAGTGTGTGCATTCTCCGGATGCTGTTTTGTTTACTCCCCCTGTTTGAGGTGTAGTTGTGTTCTGTCCGAAATGCGATTCTGAGGCTCTTGCCACTATTCCGGCCGAAGTCCGTCTTTATCGGAACGGCCCCCGTACCCTGAGCCATCCGCCGGTCTCCCCGGCACCTTCAATCCTGGTGTGCCTGGATTGCGGATGGGGCGAGTTTTCCCTTCCCCAAGCATGGCTTTCAGCCGGGTGGCTTCATTCGCTGCGGCCTGAGCCGGCGGCGAAACCGACTCCCGCGGCGCATGCGCCAATTCCGTTCCGGCCAGTAGCCCGCTCGGCGTAAGGTAAAAAAGGAAAAGGCCCCCAGCCGAAGCCGAGGGCCTTCAGGTCTCTGATCAGTGGTCACTGACCACTGATCACTGGTTCTAGTACATGCCGTCCATGCCGCCGCCGTGACCGCCGGCCGGAGCAGCTGCCTTCGGCTCGGGTAGCTCGACCACCAGAGCTTCGGTGGTCAGCAGCAGCCCGGCGATGGAAGCCGCGTTCTGCAGGGCGGTGCGGGTCACCTTGGTGGGGTCGATGACGCCGGCCTTCACCAAGTCTTCGAACTGGCCGGTGGCTGCGTTGTAGCCGAAGTGCGGCTCAGACGACTCCAGCACCTTGGCGACAACCACTGCACCCTCTTCGCCGGCGTTGGCGACGATCTGGCGCAGGGGCTCTTCGAGCGAGCGGAGCACGATCTGCGCGCCGATCTTCTCGTCGCCGGTCAGGGTCTCGATCAGCTTCTTCACGGCCGGGGTGGCGCGAACCAGGGCTACGCCGCCGCCCGGGACAATGCCTTCCTCGACAGCCGCACGGGTGGCATGCAGAGCGTCTTCCACGCGCGCCTTCTTCTCCTTCAGCTCGGTCTCAGTGGCTGCGCCAACCTTGATGATGGCCACGCCGCCCACGAGCTTGGCAAGGCGCTCCTGCAGCTTTTCCTTGTCATAGTCGGAGGTGGTCTTTTCGATCTGCGAACGGATTTCCTTCACGCGGCCGTCGATATCGGCAGCCTTGCCGGCGCCGTCCACGATGGTGGTGTTGTCCTTATCGATGGTGATGCGCTTGGCACGGCCCAGATCCTCGAGCTTCACGCCTTCCAGCTTGATGCCCAGGTCCTCAGTGATGGCCTTGCCGCCGGTGAGGATCGCGATGTCGCCCAGGATGGCCTTGCGACGATCTCCGAAACCGGGAGCCTTGACGGCAGCAACGTTCAGCGTGCCGCGCAGCTTGTTCACCACCAGGGTGGCCAGCGCTTCGCCTTCCACATCCTCAGCAATGATCAGCAGCGGCTTGCCGCCACGCGCCACCTGCTCCAGGAGGGGCAGCAGATCCTTCATCGCCGAGATCTTCTTCTCATAGATCAGGACGTATGGGTCATCGAGGGCCACTTCGAGACGCTCGGCATCGGTCACGAAGTAGGGGCTCAGGTACCCGCGATCGAACTGCATACCGTCCACGGTCTCAAGGCCGGTGTGCATGGTCTTCGATTCTTCGATGGTGATGACGCCGTCTTTGCCCACAACCTTGACGGCATGCGCAATGATGTCGCCAATTTCCTGGTCGCCATTGGCCGAAATTGCGCCAACCTGCGCCACGGAACCTTCGTCAACCGGCTTCGAGAGCTGGCCGAGCGCGCCGCCTGTGGTCCACTTGCCGTCCTTGTCGCGGGTACCGATGATGGTGGTCACGGCCTTATCGATGCCGCGCTTGAGGGCGGTCGGATTGGCGCCGGCAGCCACCGTCTTCACGCCTTCGCGGAAGATGGCCTGGGCCAACACAGTTGCGGTCGTCGTACCGTCACCGGCCACGTCCGAGGTCTTCGAAGCAACTTCCTTCACGAGCTGCGCGCCCACGTTCTCCAGCGGGTCCCGCAGCTCGATCTCCTTGGCCACCGTCACGCCGTCCTTGGTGATGGTGGGCGAGCCAAACTTCTTCTCAATCACGACATTCCGGCCCTTGGGGCCGAGCGTTGCCTTTACAGCATCCGCGAGCGTGTTGACGCCGCGCAGGATTGCCTGACGGGAATCCTCACCGTGCAGAATTTGCTTTGCCATTTTTCTTCTCTCCAGAGATCAGTGATCAGAGATCAGAGATCAGTTTTGAACTGTGAAACAAGTGCGTTTCGTTCACTTGCGTCGGGCGAGCTTCCAGGGTCAGAAATGAGGCAGCGAGTACTTGCATTCGCAGATCTCGATCTCGTGGCCGCAGGTATCGGCCTGGTTACTTCTTGACGATTCCGAGGACTTCTTCCTCGCGCATGATCAGGAACTCTTCACCGTCGATCTTGATCTCGGTGCCGGAGTACTTGCCGAAGAGGATCTTGTCGCCTGCCTTGACGTCGAGCGGGAAAACCTTGCCTTCGTCGTTTGATTTGCCCTTGCCAACTGCGATGACTTCGCCTTCCTGCGGCTTTTCTTTGGCGCTATCAGGGATGATGATTCCTCCACGAATGGTTTCGCCCTCTTCGAGACGGCGGACCAGGATACGGTCGTGGAGCGGGGTGAAGGTGGTCGTAACTGAAGTTGCTGCCATTGCTTTGCTTCTCCTTCACACGCGAACGGGTCGAGAAGGGCCCGGCCGCGGGCATTTAAGATTGGGATTTACTGCTGAAACGGTCAGAACGCGCTCCGCTAGTGCGGCTGGGAGACCCGTCAGGAGCAGTCACCCCGGGAGTGTGCTAGCACTCTCGCCTTCCAATTGCTAACGATAGGCAATGCCGCGGACTCTTGTCAAGCCCTTCGGGGCAATAATATGAGTACATCATGCTCAGTTTTTATGATTCTGTAATCATTTAACCGGCGGCTCGTTACCTCATTGAAGCTATTCGACGGCGGGAATGAGCAAGTCGGGCGGCCAGCCGGTTCTTCGCACGGCTCGCCGGGTGTCGAACACAAAAGGTACAATACCTCCCATGCACCGCCGTACATTTGTGTCGTCTATCGTTCTGCTGGCCATCTTCGGCCTGAGTCTCGGAAATTTGTCTGCCCAGGAGAAGCGTGGCCGCAAGTATAAGGCCCCCCCGCCCACCGCCAAAATTGAAGTCACTGTGCTCAAGGACGCCAACGGCAAGCCCATTGAGAATGCTGCCGTGGTCTTCCATACTCTCGATGATCCCGGCAACATGGAGCTGAAGTCGAACGAGGAAGGCAAGGCACTGATTGATGTGCTGCCCCTGGGCGAAACCGTACGCCTGCAGATCATCGCCAGGGGTTATCAGACCTACGGTGGAGACTACAAGATTGACAACAACGAACTGGCAATCGAAGTTCGCATGAAGCGCCCCGGCGAGCAGTACTCGATCTACAAGTCGCACGCGCCTGAGAGCCAGAAGGACAAGCAGAGCACGGTTCAAAAGACTGGCGACGACGACAAGGACAAGCCGAATAGGGATGCCAAGCCGCAGTAGCTGCTGCGATAGGTCAGGTCATCAGGTGGTCAGTTGATCCAGTAGTGGTCATGATCTAGCAGCAGAATCAACGGGACAACTGATCAGCTAGACTACCTCAGCCCTGTGATACTTTCCGGCCAATCCGCACTTGTCACCGGAGGCGCCAAGCGCCTGGGCCGCGCGATTGCCCTGGCGCTTGCGGGCGCCGGGGTGGACGTTACGATCACCTATCGCGAATCCGGCGATGACGCAGTCGAAACTGTCGATGCCATCGAGCAACTTGGCCGTCGCGGCTTTGCCATTGAGTGTAATGTCCGCACGGAACAGTCCGTGCGTGACGCCGTCGCCGCCGCCGTCGCCCGGCATGGCCGTCTCGACATTCTCGTGAACAACGCAGCCATCTTCGAGTCGGGGCAGCTTGACCAGATCACGGTGGAGCAGTGGGACGCGGTGTTTGAAACCAACGTGCGCGGCCCCTTCCTTTTCGCACGTGAAGCGATCCAGCACCTCAAGGCAGTGAACGGCCGCATCATCAACATGGGCTCGCTTGGTGGCCTCCACCCCTGGGCCGATCATGCCCACTACTGCTCGTCAAAGGCGGCTCTGCACATGCTTACGAAGACGATGGCGAAGGCCTTCGGCCCGGAAGTCGCGGTGAACGCAGTGGCACCTGGGTGGATCGACATGGATCCTAATCCGACGGCGCAGACGCAGCGCATGGTGGCGAAGACGCCGCTTCGCCGCACGGGATCGCCGGAGGATATTGCTTCGGCTGTGCTCTACTTCGCGAGCAGCGCATCCTTCATCACCGGCCAGATCATGCCCGTCGACGGCGGGCTGGGCCTCTGACCCCCTGCACAGAAAAGCCCCGGAGAAGCACGGCTGCTCCGGGGCTTGATAACGCTATTTCCGATCGTCCCGTTGTTGGGGAGGTCGGTTTACTTCTGAGGCTGAGCCGGGCGTTCTTTGGGATGCGACTGTGGTTGCGCCGGTTCCGGTCGCTCCTGCGCCTTGGGCCGCGCTACCTTCTGTTGTTCTGACCGGCGTTGTTCCGCCTGCTGCGCCTGCTGCTGTCTGCGTTGTTGGGCTTGTTGCTGCGCCTGCTGTTGCCGCTCCGCATTCATCTCCCGCTTGGCGGCCTGCTGCTGCTCCTGATTGTGCTGCTGCGCTGCTCGCTGCTGGACCTGCTGTTGCTGCTCGCTTTTCCGCTGCTCGGACACCTTCTGCTGCTCCTGCCGCTGCTGCTGCGCTCTTTGCTGCTGGTTGCGCTCCTGAGCAGTCCTTTGCTGCTGCTGGTTGCGCTGTTCAGTCATCTTCTGCTGCTGCTCTTCGTGGTTCCTCTGCTCCTGAGCCACTTTCTGCTGCTGTTCCTGGCTCTTTAACTGAGCGCTTTTCTGCTGCTGTTCGTTCTTTCGCTGCTGGGCGAGGTTCTGCTGCTCGCGTCGCTGCTGCTGTTGTTGCTGAGCCTTCTGCTGTTCCTGATTACGCTGCTGTGCGGCTCGGTTCTGTTCCTGGTTGCGCTGCGCGGTGTTTCGCTGCTCAGCCGTTTTCTGCTGCTGTTGTTCCTCTCGGGTCCGCTGTTGCTGTTCCGCTATCTTCTGCTGTTGCTGCTGTTCACTCTTGAGCTGGCCGTTTTTCTGCTGCTGTTGGCGAGTCCGCTGGTCGGCCAGCTTCTGCTGTTCCTGGCGTTGTTGCTGCTGCTCGGCGTGCTGCTGCTGATCACGCCTCTGATTGGCGGCGGAGTTGGCGCCGTTTTCAGGCCGCGTCATGCCGCCCTTTTCCGACCGGTTCGCCGGGGGATGATAGGGGGCTCCTGCGGCCTTTGCAGCCACCACCGCGCGCCCACGAAACTCTCCCGGCCGCGCCGTTGCAGCCACCATGGGCCTGCCCTGATTGGTGGATGCCCGGAACTCCGGGTTGCTCCGTGCCATCGTACGATTTTGTATCTGCATGCGAGCCGGGGGGACGTGGCGCTCATGCATGACGCGTTCTTCCACGGGCGTGGCCCGCTCGCGAATGCCGCCCTCGCCGCCGTTGTAACTCACTCGATTTTCTCTGCGGTTGACTATGACGGTCCGGTCTTCATAGACATTGCGGATCTCGGTCGTGTTCACGTTTGTCACGGCACGGTTGTATAGGAAGCGGCCCCGGTCCCATCGTCCGCCTGAGTAGCCGTGCCCGGAGTAGCCGTAGCCGTAGTCGATGCCGCCGTAGAAGCCAACCTGATTGGCCCAGTAGCCGTCGTGGAAGCGGTACCCACCGTTATCCCAACCCCACCATGCGGGCGTCCATAAGAGGCCTCTCTGCGGGGCCATCACCCAGGTTCCGGGAACCCAGTAGTAGTCATCTACGTTTTCATCCCATGCCCAGTACCCGGGTGCCCACATATACCCCTCACTGGGGCACGCAGGCTGCTCGTAGACGGGAAGCGCGGGAGGCGCGAAATTGACGCTGATTGTTACCTGAGCCTCTGCGGGTCGCAACAGCAGCAATCCGAACAACGCGCAGAATGTGATGCGAAGAATGTTTTTCATATCTATCGTTCCTTCTCGGGTCAAGAGATCATGCCGGTAATAAATGGGAACGATGAGTTAGGGGCCCGCTCGCTTGGTGTAATGGACGCCGCATCGCGAGCCTGATGCGCCTGAAGAATTCGATGGGGCATGCTCGCTGAGAGTTGCCGCTCCGTCATTTTGCCTGACCAGCGAATCTCTTAACCTGCTTTTCCATCTCATGAGCAATGAGTTATCTGGTCCCTGCTCGCCGCGAAGGCCGCCGCTTCCTCAACCCTGTGCCGACGGAGATGGGCGGTCTATCGGTGATGTTGAGAATTGGCCCTGAATTCTTTCTCGGCTCAAAAGCTCGCTCGCCGCGGCAGCCGCTGGGGCCCTTTCACACCGATCCGCGCGTTTATGCCGAGGCGCCGCGCACTGGCCTGCGCATCACCTGGTTGGGACATGCGGCGTCTCTGATTGAGCTCGATGGCGTGCGCATTCTGATCGATCCTGTGTGGGAGGAGCGTGCCTCGCCTACAACCTGGTCAGGACCGAAGCGCTTCTTTGAGCCCACGCTACCGCTGGAGCAACTGCCGCGTATCGATGTGGTGCTCATCTCGCACGACCACTACGACCACCTTGGCGCCCAGAGCATGCGTTTGCTGTCGCAAGTGCCTGCTGCTCGAGAGGCACGCTGGATTACGCCGCTGGGTGTCGGAACGATTCTGGAATCGATGGGTGTGAACCGCAACCGCTGCACGGAAGTGGATTGGATGGATGCGGTGCAAGCCGGTCCTGTCACCATTACAGCGCTGCCCGCGCGCCACTTCTCGGGCCGCAGCCTGTTCAACCGCTTCCAAACGCTCTGGGCGTCGTTTGCACTCGTAGGGCACACGCATCGCGTCTATTATGGCGCCGATTCCGGCGAGTGGCCGGGCTTTGAAGAAATTGGCGCGCGCCTGGGCCCCTTCGATCTCGTAATGCTCGAGATCGGCGCGTCCAATCCGCTCTGGGCGCAGATACACATGGGACCGGAGGGCGCCGTGCGCAGCTTCCGCGCACTTGGGGGCCGCGGGCTGCTGATGCCAATTCATTGGGGGCTGTTCGATCTGGCGCTTCACCACTGGCGCCAGCCCATCGAATACGTGTCTGCCGTGAATGATTTGAAGTTGTGGTCGCCGATCCCGGGCCAGCCATCCGACTTGACAAAGGGAGAAGAGTTCCGTTCGGAGTGGTGGAGGTCGGCTGAGTAATGCCTGACGTCGCGTGGATTTCCCCCGCCGCATCCCCGCGCGCCGGGGTTACGCTACTGGCATGCTCGTTGAGAGACAGCCCGCGACCGGCCGCCCCGGCGCCTCCACGCGATTCAACACCGCCATTCCCATCTTCCTGGTCGGCAATATTGAAGCTGTGATGCCGTGGTACCAAATGCTCGGCTTTGAAGCCATCTATTTTCCACCGGGTTTTTGCATTCTGCGCCGCGACGCCGTCCAGATATTCTTGCAGCATCAGCCGGGTTACGCGCGCCCCGACGAGCCACTGCGCCGCGAGCGCGAGGCCTGGGTGTGTATATCGAGACCGATAATGTGCAGGCCCTGTTCGAGGATTTTTCGCGGGTGCCTGAGGTCAGGATTCTGCGGCCGCCCTGTAAACAGGAATATGGCCAGACGGATTTCGAGGTCGTTGATCCCAACGGGTATGTGCTGGTTTTCTCACAACCGGATTGAGTGGATTGAACTCTCAACGCTTCAGGGCTGCTGCTGATGCCTGCGGGTTGGTGTCGAGCACGCCCCAACTCTGCGGCCTATTTCGAGATAAATGCTCACGGTTCCGGGTTCACCGGAAATGATCAGGGTCGATAAACCCAGCGCTGTTGGCTGCTACCTGGCCGCGAGCACGTTCACCAGAGATGCAAATATCTTCCAGCCGTCGGAGGAGCCCAGGATCAACTCGCTGGAGCGGTCAGGATGCGGCATCATGCCCAGCACGTTGCGGCCTTCGTTGAGAATACCCGCGATATTCCCCAGGGACCCATTGGGATTGGCCTCGGGCTTGACGTCGCCTTCGGGCGTGCAGTAGCGGAAGGCGATGCGGTCTTCCGCCTCGAGGCGTTGCAACTCTTCGGGCGTGCAGAAGTAATTGCCTTCCATGTGGCCGATGGGGATCTGTAGCACGTCGCCCTTTTTGAGGGCGCCCGTGAATGGGCTGCTGGCTGTCTCGGTGCGCAGGTGCACCTGCTTGCAGATGTACTTGAGGCCGGCATTGCGCATGAGGGCGCCTGGTAAGAGGCCGGCTTCGGTGAGGATCTGAAAGCCGTTGCAGATGCCCAGCACCAGGCCGCCGGCCGCGGCGAACTTCTTCACTGATTCCATGACTGGCGAGAAGCGCGCGATGGCGCCCGTGCGCAGGTAGTCTCCGTAGGCAAAGCCGCCGGGGACGAGGATTGCGTCCACGCCCTGCAGGTCCGGGGAATCATGCCAGAGGAACGTGACCGGCTGATGCGCGATGCTCTCGATGACGTTGTACGTGTCGTGATCGCAGTTGGAACCCGGGAAGACAGTAACGCCGAATTTCATACTAATAGGGTATCAGCGACCGGCAGTTGGGTGGTCCATCAGCTTCTTCAATGCCACGACATACTCATGCGGCAGAGCCTGCTTCTTCATGTGCTCGTCGCAGACGACGTGAGTGGTCTCGCCCTCCGCCAAAAGATGCGGGTGCTTGTCGTCAGCGTTCTTGCGCAGGATACGATAGGCGAATTTGAGCACTGAGCCGCGCAGCATTTCAGGCTTTGTCTCGATGAGAATCTCATCGTCATAGCGCGCCGGGGCGCGATAGCGGCAGTTGGCCTCCACCACCGGGAGAATCAGCTTGTGATCCTTTTCCATCTGGCTGTAGGCCAGGCCGAGAGAGCGGAGGAGCTCTACGCGGCCGATTTCGAACCAGACGAGATAGTTGGCGTAATACACAACGCCCATTTGGTCGGTTTCGGCATAACGTACGCGAACGTGGCTGGTGACGGGCATAAGAGATTAGGGAGTAGGGATCAGGGAACAGGGAGTAGAGAATAAAGCGGCGGCAAGGTTTCCTATTCCCTAGACCCTATTCCCTGTTCTTCACGGCTTGATGTGGTTGAACATCGGCAGCTTGGTAACGTCGTTGAAGATGATGAAGGCGAAGAAGACGACCAGCACCACAAAGGCGGCCTGGTAGATCCGCTCCTTCACCGCCAAGCTGATGTCGTGCCGCAGCATGCTCTCAATCAGCAGCAGGAGGATGAGGCCGCCGTCGAGGATGGGGAAGGGCATCAGGTTCAAAATGCCGAGGTTGATGCTGATGGAGGCGGCCAACCCGAACTTGGGCAGCCAGCCGTTCATGCTGGCAGCTTCGCCCGCCATGCGCGCAATGCCCACCGGGCCGGAGAGTTGCGAGACCGCGACCTTGCGCGTGAAGAGCCTGCCCAACACCTTCACAATCAGGGTGGAGCTGTCGACGCAGTAGGTCTCTGACTTGGCGATGGCTACGCGGAGCGGCATTGGCTCACGGCGCATGGGCGGGTTCACGGCGGCAAATCCCAGCTTCCACGTGGAGTCGGGCTGCTTCTCCGGCGTGGGCGTCAGGGTCACATGCTGCCCATTGCGCAGAACGTCAAGCGTGAGCTGCTTGCCAGGGAACGCCTTCATATAGGCGAGCAGCGTGCCGACGTAGTGGAACTGGTGGCCGTCGACTGAGACGATCTGGTCGCCACCCTTCAACCCCGCCTTGTCCGCGGGAGTGCCGGGGCTGACCTCGTGCACGGGAATCGGTCCCGGCATGAACTGAGGCTCAATGCCGGCATCGCTTACGTCCACCGCATCTTCGCCCCTGGGCAGGGGGGGAATGTGCAGAGAGAGCTGCAGGGTCTGCCCATTGCGATTCACCGTGACGGGCACGTTCTGATTGATATTGAGCTGCGACTCATTGCCCACCTGCATCCAGTCGGGATTCTGGATGCTATCGAAGCTCGTAATCAGGTCGCCGGTCTGGAATCCTGCCTGCGCGGCGGCCGAGTCCGGTACCACCCATTCGATGTTGGCCGTATTCACCTGGTGCTGCGGCACTTCGTTGATGAACCCGAAGTAGAACACCATCAGCACGAAGGCCAGGATGAAGTTGGCCACCGGCCCGGCGACGCCAATCAACATCCTCTGCCAGCGAGGGTGATTGGTGAATGAGCCCGGATCGTAGTCGGCGCGACGGGCATCGGCCGGCGTGTCGCCTGCCTGGATCTGATCCGGCGTTTCGCCGGTCATCTTGACGTAGCCGCCGAGAGGAAGGAGGCAGACCTTGTAGTCGGTGTCGCCCCGCTTGATGCCGAACAGCCGGGGCCCGAAGCCGATGGAAAACGCCTCGACGCGTACGCCGCAGAGCTTGGCCACGGCGAAATGGCCGAACTCGTGGACCACCACCATGATCCCAATCAGGACAATGAAGCTAAGGACGGCAACCACGAATGTGTGAAGATCCTGCATAGAAGAGGAACGTATCCTTTGGGCGCGCGAGACTTAGCTCACCAGCACGCGCGCTCTCTGACGCGCCTGCCGGTCTTCGGCCAGCACCTCGGCGATGGTCGCCGGGTGCGCCTCCGGGGTGTCAGCGAGCACTTTTTCAATTGTATCTGCTATCCCGGTAAATGGTATGCGCCGATCGAGGAAGGCCTCCACGGCGACTTCGTCTGCCGCGTTCAGGGCGATGCAATGCGCGCCACCCTTTTCCGCCGCTTCGAAGGCCAGGCGCAGGCAAGGGAAGCGCTGGAAGTCGGGTTCTTCGAAGTCGAGATGACGCAGGGCGGCCAGGTCGAAGGTCAGGTTTGAGGCTGGGCGCTCCGGGTAGGCCAGAGCATACAGGATCGGCAAGCGCATGTCGGTCACGGAGATCTGCGCCAGGATCGAGCCGTCGACGTACTCCACCAGCGAGTGCACGGTGGACTGCGGGTGCACAGTAACGCGGACCTTGGAGGGCGGCACGTCGAAGAGGCGGCAGGCCTCAATGACCTCCAGGCCCTTGTTGAGCATGGTGGCCGAGTCGATGGTGATGCGCCGACCCATGACCCAGGTGGGGTGCTTCAGGGCCTGCTCCGGAGTGATGGACGCGAACTGCTCGATGGGCGTCTGCCGGAAGGGCCCGCCCGAGGCTGTAAGCCAGATGGTTTTGACTTCGCGATGCTCGCCTACCCGCATGCACTGGTGGACGGCGTTGTGCTCGCTGTCGATGGGCAGAATGGGCACATTGCCGGCGTGGGCGGCGGCTGTCAGGATCTCACCGGCGGCGACCATGCATTCCTTGTTCGCGAGGCCGACGGGCTTTCCGGCGAGGATGGCGGCGTGGGTGGCTTCAAGGCCTGCGACGCCGACGATGGCGGACACCACAAAATCAGCTTCGGGATGAGTGGAGCAGAGGACGGTGCCTTCCGTTCCGTGGACGAGTTCGATGCCGGAGATTCCCGCTTCGCGGAGCCGCGCCGTCAATTGACTGGCGAGTTCCGCAGTGGCCATGGAGACAACGCGGGGCCGCCAGCGGGTCGCCTGCGCAAAGGCCTCATCGACGTTGCGGCCAGCCGCCAGCGCCGTCACCGCATAGCGGTCAGGGAATTGCTCAACGATGGAGAGGGTGCTTTGTCCGATGGAGCCGGTGGAACCGAGGATGGCGAGTCGTTTCAATGGCTTGGTCTTTTCCGTTTCATGGGTCTACGCCATGATAAAGGTTTGCGTTGTGCCCTTGCCCATGCCGCAATGTCAGAACGAGTGATGGATCAGGTGCACGTACCACAGTGCCGGGGCGGCCAGCAGGAGCGCATCGATGCGGTCGAGGACGCCGCCGTGGCCGGGCAGGATGGTGCCTGAATCCTTCACTCCTGCCGACCGTTTTAACGCCGACTCGGCCAGGTCGCCTACCTGCGCTACGACGTTGAGGAACGCTGCGAGGGCCAGCCAATACCAGATCGGGTCTTCGGCAAAGGACAGGACTGCGGTGTTGAAGTGTGTCGCCAGGGCGTCGGCGAGCGCCAGGAGGCCGCCAGCCACTGCCATGCTGCCCAGCACGGACGCCACGGAGCCTTCCCATGATTTGTTAGGGCTGATGGAGGGGGCGAGCTTGTGCCGTCCCCAGGCGCGGCCGACGTAGAGGGCGGCAATGTCGCCCGCCCAGACCACGCAGAGCAGAAAGACCACCAGGGATGGCCCGTTCGATTGTTGCCTGAGAGCTGGAAGCGAAACCAGGGTGAAGCCCGTATAGAGCAGCCCGAATACAGCGTTCGAAGCGTCCGGCAACACGCGCTGGATTGGGCTGAGGAAGGTGCACCAGATGAGCAGCAGCAAAGCGAGGATGCCCAGCGTGGGCGCCGTCTGATCCGGCCACTGATAGCTCGCTCCAAAGAGCGCGAAGATTGCCACCACCAAGGCGATACGCGGCGGATCCGCGCCGAGCGCCCTGGCCAGTCCCAGGTACTCCCATCCGGCCAGCGCCGCCACGACCGCCGTCGCCACCACAAACAGCGCCTGCCAGTGCGGTGGCAAGAACACAAGAACAAAAACGAAGGGGATCAGGACGATGGCGGTGACGACGCGTTTCATTGTTGGGTTGAGGATACAGCACCGCACCGGCGGCGCTGTATCCTCAACCTGCATAGACCTTTACGAGAAGAAACTCGGGCAATTTCGGGATATCAGGCGCTAGCGTTGACGTTTGACCCCGCCTGCACAGCCCGCTTAACGGCCAACGTGAGCATCAGCCGGGTCATGCCGTTCATCAGCATGTTGACGCCGACGAATACGCCGATGATCCGCAGCGTTCCGCTGGGCCAGTGAGCCCAGATGAGAAATCCCAGCAACAGGGTTACAAGGCCATCGAGGAGCAGCCAACCCGAGACGCCCTTCTGCCTCGCGCTGAAGAACATCACCACACTGACTACGCCTTCCACAATGAAGAACCAGATCAGCGCGAGGGTGAGGGCCGCCAGTCCGATGCCCAGATGCATACGGAGGAACAGGCCCGTCGCGATGTAGGCCAGCGCCACCACGATTTTCCAGAGGATGGGCCCCACACCCTTGCTGCGGAAGGCATGCACTGCCTGCACCACGCCGCCGATCATCAGGAGCCATGCGAGGATGATGGTCACCGCGATGGAGGTTTCGGCAGCCAACGCGATGGCCAGCAGTCCGCCCACGATCAGCAGGATCGACAGCGTAAGGGAAAGTCCGAAGCGCGGGGTCAGCTCGCGCGTGTCCTGTTGAAGTGCGGGTGTCGACGCGCTCATGGGTCCTCCTCATGGATTTAAATCGAGGTTTTGTGGATAGGTCAGTCGATCACGCGATTATGCTGTGCGTCTGATCCACAGGTGCGACGGTCTCCGCCTGGTACTTTGCCACCGCCGTTTCGAGATTGAAATACATGCCTTCACGGCCCAGCGTCTCGCCCAGAGATGATTTCTGCACCACGCCCAGCACCTCGGGATTCATTCCTACGAGCCACAGTCGAATGTGGAGGTCGCGCATTTTCTGCTCGGCCTCAATCAGCATCTTCAGTGCTGTGTATTCAAGATCGAAGACCGCCCTCAGATCGAGTGCCATGACGGCAGGCTGTGCCTGCTCCACGTAGGCGCGGAGCTTGCGCAGAAGTTGTTGGGCGTTGGCGAAGAAGATGCGTCCTTCAGGACGCAGAATGAGGAGGCCGGGAAAGCTCTCGTCCTCGGGATGCGCCTCTGACCGCGGCCGGAAGATATTGCTGCCTGGTTTGCGGCCCAGCATGTGGACCCGCGGATTGGCGGCTTGGTAAGCCAGCGCGACAATGGACGCGATGATGGCGACGAGGATGCCTTTGAGCGTGCCGACCAACATGACGCCGGCGAAGGCGATGAGGGCCCAGAGGAACTCGGTGCGGCGCACGGCGAGGATGTCGCGAAACTCGCGCGGCTTGATCATTCCAGCCGAGTAGACGATGACCACGGCGGCCAGCGTGGCCTGCGGCATGAGGGCAATCAGGGGCGCCAGCAGCAGCATGGTCACGAGCGTCATGGCCGCGGTCACCAGCTCTGCCATTTGCGTGCGCGCCCCAGTCAGCCGATTCACCGCGGTCTGGCTGGTGCCGCCACCGCCGGGCATGGCGCCCAGCAATGCGCCGCCGGCATTGGCAAGGCCGGTGGCGAGGAGCTCACGATTAGCCTGCGGCAAGGGTTCGTCTTTGGCAGCGAAGGCTCGGCCCGCGGCAATGGTTTCAGTGAAGCTCATCAGGGCAATGCCCAACGCGCCCGGCCAAAGTTGCGAGGCGAGGTCAAGCGAGGGAGGGGTGAACGCGGGCAATCCGCGCGGGATGAATCCCACCAGTTCCACGCCATGCGCGGTCAGGTGCAGGAAGAACGCTCCTGCAATGCCCGCGGCCACGGCGATAAGGGGAGCCGGAGCTTTGGGCGTGTAGTGCTCCATGGCGATCAACAGCAGGATCATGGCAAGGGCAAGGGCCAGCGTGATCGGTTTGGTTTCAGGCAAGGTCCGGACGGTGGAGAACACGTTGCGCAGGAACGGCCCCTTGGCGAAATGCGTGCCCAGGAGCTTGGGAACCTGGTCAAGAATAATCACCACGCCAATGCCGGCTTTGAAGCCGATCAGCACGGGCTCAGAGATGAAGTCGGCGACAAACCCGAGGCGAAGAACGCAGGCCACGATGAGCATCGCGCCCACCAGCAGGGTGAGGGTTGCGGTGGCGCGCAGGAGCGTGGCGGGGTCGGCGCTGGGCGCGAGTTCACTCAACTCGGCTGCGGTAAGGATGGCGATGGTGGACGTGGTGCTGACGCTCAATACGCGCGAAGTGCCCAGGATGGCGTAGATCAGCATCGGCAGAAATGCTGTATACAGCCCGACCTGCAGCGGCAGGCCTGCCACGCTGGTGTAGGCCATGGACTTGGGGATGACGACGGCAGCGGCCGTCAGCCCGGCGACGATGTCAGGGCGCAGCCATGTTCCGCGGTAAGACAGCAGCCATTCCGGCAACCCGAAAAGCGCGCGTCGTTCAGGGTCGGATGGCAATGGTGTCTCCCGCTGCTGGTTGGCCGCCATGGATCAATTTAGCCATGGATCAATGCAGCCATGGCATTGCAGCGGCCACACCGCGGCTTCAGGAGAGGATCGCCGGGGATGCAGGCTTGTTGAACTAGGAGAAGTGCCAGTTCAGGTTGTGAAGATCGGAGCGGGGATGTTCAGGGTTCGTCGCGGAAGGCACTAGCTGACCGCGATCTTGTAGCGATCGGCTTCTTCGTCGGTGGGCAGCACGTTATCGCCGAGCCCTCCGAAGCGCCGCTCGCGGCGCTGGAAGTCAGCGATAGCCTCAAGCAGATTGATTCCGCGGAAGTCAGGCCATAGGCGTTCGGTGACGTAGATCTCGGCGTAGGCGATCTGCCAGAGGAGGTAATTGGAGATGCGCATCTCCCCGGAGGTGCGGATCAGGAGGTCCGGGTCCGGCATGTGCGCGGTGTAGAGATGGCGGTGAATGTCCTGCTCCGTGATGTGGCTGGGAGCTATGTGTTTCTGCTTCATCTCGGCCAGGAGGCCGCGCACGGCGTCGACGATTTCAGATCGCCCGCCGTAGTTGAGGGCGAGGGTGAGCGTGGTGCCGGTGTTACGCGCCGTGATCTCGGCGGCCCAGTGCATCTTGTCCTGCACTTCAGTGGGCAGCTCATGGACGCGGCCGATGTAGCGGATGCGAATGTTGCTGTCCATCATGCGCTGCACGTTGCTCTCGAGGTAGCTTTTGAGGAGGCGCATGAGGAAGTTAACTTCGGCGCGGGGGCGGCGCAGGTTGTTCTCGAGCGAAAACGCGTAGAGCGTGAGCCAGGGCAGGCCGATGCGGGAGGCGGTTTCCGTGACGAGCTGCACGCTTTTGGCGCCCTGCTGGTGGCCGAGGAACCGCTTGAGCAGGCGTCGCCCGGCCCAGCGGCCGTTTCCATCCATGATGATGGCGACATGCTCGGGCAGGCGCTCCGGCTTCAGCGTGTCGTAGACGGCGCGCTCTTCCCGGGTGAGCTCATGAATGCGCAACGTACCTGCTGGCTGCAACTGGGTTTGCCTCTTGAGTAGCCCACCGCGTGTGATGCGGCCGCCGGTTCTCGCGACCGTCTCTGGAGAGACGGTGCTGCATTTAGTGTAACGTCCGGCAGGCTGTGGAGAGAACTCAATGACGATCTGTTCATGCGCCGCGCGGTACAGGCCGGGCAACGCTGCAGCGACCACGGCTGTGCTGCCCAGGAGCATACAGGCAGCACAGCCGTGGGGCGTGCCAGGAGACGGAGGTCGGAGGGAGGCGAGCTGCCGCGTTATGCGGTGCGCCGCTGGCCCGAGGCCTTGTCACGCAGCGCACCGACAAAGAGGGTGCGATGCAGCGAGTCGAGCCGCGGGAGCAGGGACGCAATCTCGGCCAGGAACGGGTCCGCCAGGATTGCGGTGACCTCTTCCTCGCGTCGGCTGCGGGTGTCGCGCACCAGCTGACAAACATCGATTTCGAGAGCATGAGCCAGGCGTTCAAGCGAGCCGAGGGTAGGAATCGCCTTGCCGTTCTCAATCTTGGAAATGTAGGTACGCGGCACCTGCATCCGACCGGCGAGCTGGCGCTGGCTCAGGTGTCGGGCACGGCGGATGTCGCGCACTTGCGCCGCGACCTGCAGACCGGCTTCCGCGGTGGTGGGCTGGAGATCCGGTACAGCTATCGGTCCCAGCACGGGTACGTCCTCGATGTCGAGGGGTTTGTGGCAGCGGCGGCACATTGAGTTGCTGGTGCGGAACTGAACCAGCGCGCAATGTTCGCAGCGGACGACTTCGCGAGAATCAACGCTCACTAAAGTGGTCGGCATGGGTTGTGTGCGGAGAGCCAGAGCGGGTTCTCCTGGGTGCATTTCTGCACCACCATGTGTGCTACTGTCGGGGGAATGAACCATAATTGTCAAGTAGAAACTTGGGGTCACCCGCAAGTTTCCCCTATCATACCCTGAAAAACCCGAAGAAACGCGAACCAATTTGTGCAACAGGGAGTAAACATGAGCGAAGAATCTCGATATGGGCGCGAGCAGGCGCTCAGCCTATTGCGGGAATGGACCCAGAGCGACAGCCTGCGCAAGCATGCGCTGGCTGTGGAGGCATGCGTGGCGGCCTACGGGGCAGCGGAGGCCGAGCGGCTGGGGTTGACCGGAGCGGACCGGGAGGAGCTGGTAAACCTCTATTCGACGACGGCGCTGCTGCACGATTTTGATTACGAGCGGCACCCCTCGCGGGAGGAGCACCCGTTTGTGGGGGTGAGGGAGCTGGAGCGGCTGGGCTGGCCGGAGGAGCTGCGAACGGCGATTCTGGGGCATGCGGAGTATTCCCGCACGCCGCGGGTGACGCACTTGGACAAGGTGCTGTTTGCCTGCGATGAGCTGGCGGGGTTTCTGACAGCGTGCGCGCTGGTGAAGCCGACCAAGGCCATTGCCGATGTGGAGGCGCCCAGCGTGAAGAAGAAGATGAAGGATAAGGCGTTCGCGAAGGGCGTCAACCGGCAGGACGTCATTCAGGGCGCGGCGGAGCTGGGCGTGGATCTGGATGCGCACATCGCGTTTTGTATTGAGGCGATGAAGAAGCGGGCGGATGTGCTGGGACTGTAGAGACAGTGGTCAGTTGTTCTTCGCGTTTGTTGCACGGAGTTCAGCGACGATTTCGGCGGCGGCTTCTCTCGCGTCGTCTTCGCGGTCGGGCGGGAAGCTGATGGCGCCCACGCGGGCGTGTCCGCCGCCGCCATAGCGCTCGCAGACCGCAGCCAGATTCACCATCTTCGCGGGGTCGGCCTTGGTCCATGGGTTGGAACCGACGGCGACCTTGGTGCGGAAGCTCGATTTGGACAGGCCAATGGAGTAGGTGGCGCGCGGGTGCAGGTAGTACGGGATGAATTTGTTGAAGCCCTCGGTGGGGTGGTCGGTGATGTCGAAGAAGATGGTTCCATCGCGCTCTTCGCTGCGGCTGCGGATGAGGGTGATGTCGCGCTCGTGGCGCTCGAGCAGCGGAGGGAGCAGACTGGCGACGAAGGGCTGCTGAAGGACTTCGCCCAGCGGCATTTCCGTGAGCAGGGGGATCAGGCGCGGAATAAATGTGGGGTCCTGGATGGACTCGATGACGAGGGTGAGTTTCATGGCCGGCGCGGCCATTTCCACCGCGGATTCAGGGCTCTCGTAGAGTGCGCCGTCGACGATGTTGGCCCAGTGAATCAGATCGGCGACGGGCGCGGTGTCGAAGCCGAACCGGGTGGCGCCGATGTGGGCCAGGAAGCTGGTGCAGGACGTGTAAGTGGGGTCAAAGAACTTGTGCGAGGAGCAGGCCTGATCTTGCTGGCAGGCTTTGAAATGGGCTTGATCCTGGGGCGTGAGGAACGCGGAAAGGTGATGGTCGAACCACCAGGTGATGCGCGGCGACGCGGAGTACTTGAAGTCGACGATGGCGTTTTCGTCGC
This sequence comes from Occallatibacter sp., assembly GCF_036502485.1. Classification (GTDB taxonomy): domain Bacteria; phylum Acidobacteriota; class Terriglobia; order Terriglobales; family Acidobacteriaceae; genus Telmatobacter. The sequence goes on from NZ_DASXYM010000088.1 coordinate 53,421, forward strand.
CGGTGAACTCGGCTTCATTAAACAGGGCGCCGGCGCGGTGAACGAGGCCGTGGTACTCGTATGCGACGTCGACGCCGGCTGGGGCGGCGACGCACTCGCGGTGAAAACGCGTGAACAGCGAGGCCGAGCAGGCTCCGTCAAAGCACTTGTCGTGATAGAAAACCCGAACCTGCAACGTGGGTACCGTCCTTGCAACGAAAAATGGGTAAGATCCAGAACTGTTAAGGATCAAGGGCTTGGCTGATTGTGTCAAGGCGGCCTGCGCCACCTGCGGTGGGGCCAGCTGCGGCTTCGCCGCCTCCATTCTCAGAGGAGGGAGGGGGTGGGGGCCACCTGCGGTGGGGCCGATCGCGGCCGGCTGCGGTGCGGCCACCTGCGGTGGGGCCAACTGCGGCTTCGCCGCCTCCATTCTCATAGGAGGGAGGGGGGTGGGGGGTGGAGCAGGGACAGAGGTGCAGAGGGGCAAAGGGGCAGCGGAGTCAGCCGAGGGGGAGGGGGAGGGGGAAGGGGTGGGGGTGGGTTGCTGGGATTTGGATTGGGCGCGGAGGGCTTCGGTGCGGGCGCGGCGGGAGCCGATGGCGGTCTGGGCGGCGTAGAGGAGTTTGGAGGTTTCGGCGGGGCTGAAGACTTCAAGGATCATGCCGTGGGTGACACAGGCGATGAAGGCGTCGATGGCGTCGGGGTCGGGGGTGAGGAAGGGCATGGCTTCGCGCCAGATCCGGCGTGTGCCTTGGAGCGATTCGGGGCTGTAGTCGTTGCGGGCGTCGTCGCGGGCGCAGGCCTTCAGGTAAGCGTCAAGGCAGCGTTGGACGGCGGCTTCGGGGGTGGGGGTAGACATGGAGGGTTCCTTTCTTAGCGGGTTGGCGGGCGTTGGCGGTGCAGGAGGGTTCGTGCCGGAGTTGAGTTCCATCCCGCCAAAGCAGAGCCAGGGGGGTCACCCGCGTCCGGTCGAG
>NZ_DASXYM010000089.1:0-5858 GCF_036502485.1 Occallatibacter sp.
TCCAGCTCACGCACGACAATCCGCAGCACGGACTCGAGCACTTCTTCTTCGCGGATGGTCGCGTGCACCTGCCGGGAAGCCTCAAGCAGCGCCTGCAGGCGAAAGACCTGCTGCTGCAGATCGATGGTCTCGTTGTGATCCGGAAGATGGATTCCTGTCCCCATTCGGCTCGACTCCTGTGGACCTTCAATCTACCACGGGCAAAGAGCGGCTCGAAATGCCCAGCTTCCATGTGGGGACGCTCGATGGCGGCGCGGCGGATCTCCGCGAGGACGGAGGGATTGCCGTGTTCTTACGGGTGCAATTGCTGGATGGCGTTGGCCAGTTCCCCGGGATGGAAGCCGAACGGCCCCGGCTTGCTCTTGTAAAGGACCTTACCGCCGCGGTCAATGAGGTACAACCGGTCCGGCCAGCCCGTATAGGCTGCCTCTACGCGGTTGTCGATCCCGTCCACGAGCGCCGGAAACTTGATACCGAGTTTCCGCCAGCAGGCAATGGCTACTCCGGTACGCTCGGCGTCGTTCTTCGGAGTGGCAAACAGCACCCTGTCGCGCACATTGGATTGCATCTGCCACACGTCGGTGGGATGCGCTTCAAGAATATAGATCGCGTAGAAATCGACCTTGCCGCGATACTGCTCCGACAGCTTGTTGAGGGCGGGAACCTCCCGCCGAAAAGGCGGTCACGTATAGCTGCCGAAAACCAGCGCTACGGGCCGGTCCTTCCACAGAGCGGCGAGTTCCACGGGCGCCTCGGCGCCCTGCAACTCTCTCACGGTGAAGTCCGGAGAGGCATCTCCCGGATTCAGGCGCCCGGCGCGGGCGCGGCCCCACAGCGTCTCAAACGGCAGAACGAAGAAGGCGGGCATGGGCATTTTGGCCATCACTCCGCCAAACACCTCGGGCGACTGGTGCATAGCCCAGTTCACATAGCTCACCAGGCCAACCCAGCACAGGAAGCAGACAGAAGCACTCACGCCCACCCAGCGCCAGAGGCGCCGGTGCGGCTTCTTTGTTGCCGGAGTTTGGACTGCTGTCGTATCCATGCCGTTGTTCCTTGTTCCTGCTAAGTGGACACCTTATTCATCTCCAGGTAACCCATGGGGGCAATGCCAAAGGCATCGGCCACGCGGTTGAAGAACGCGAACATCGCCGTAATGTACACCGCCTCGGCGATCTGCTCGTCCTTCCAGCCGTGGTCTCGCAGCGCCTGCACATCCTCGTGCGTGGTTTTGTAGGCGGCCTCGGTGACCTTCTGCACGTAATCGAGAAGCGCCCGCTGCGCCGGGGTCAGCTCCGCGGCATCGAGATCGCCCTTTGCGATTGCCTGTACTGTCTTTTCTTCGGCTCCCTGAACACGCAGGAAGTAGGCATGGGAGTCCAGTCAATATGGACAGCGGTTCAGATAGGACACCCAGCTTGCGATGGCCTCTTTGGTCCTGCGGTCCAGGTGCCCCTCGGAGAAGTGCACGGTGTCGCCGAACTTCATCACGTCGCGCAGAAAGTCAGGCCGGTGGCTGAAGCACTTCAGGATGCCCGGCATCATGGCGCGGCCTGATTTGGCGCGCCACTCGTCATAGACAGCGGCCACCTCGCCGGCAGCGTCGCGGTCTTCAATGACCGGAATCTTCAGCTCTTCGTTTGGAACCTGTTCAGGCATAGCTTGAAGGGGAATCTCTGAGTGACCGAACTATAGCATGGGGATTCTTCGCACATATCCATCCTTTGGTTGGGCGATCCCGGAGAGCGGCTCCCCGAAATAGCCAGGTTGACACCGGAGCGGAGGCGCTCTACATTGAACCGGCCGGTTATTTAACCGGGTGGTTTATTAACGATGCAGGATCAGCTCAGCCACACATTCGCGGCACTCGCCGATCCGACGCGCCGCGCGATCCTTGCGCGTCTGGCCATCGCGCCGCAACGCAGCCTTTTCAAACAGGAGCCAATCATGACGACCGCTGAAGTTCAATTCGGATCTGCTGCTGAGCGCATTGACGCCAAGGTCAGGGAGCTTGGCGACTGGCGCGGAGAGATGCTCGCAAAGGTCCGCGATCTCATCCACGCAGCCGATCCTGAAATCGTTGAAGAGTGGAAGTGGGCCAAGGCCACCAATCCAGGCACTCCGGTCTTCTCGCATGGCGGCATTGTCTGCACCGGCGAGACGTATAAGAGCGTGGTGAAGCTCACGTTCGCGCGCGGAGCGTCTTTGCCCGACCCGGAGGGCCTGTTCAATTCCAGCCTGGACGGGAATGTCCGGCGCGCGGTCGATCTCCATGAGAACGACAAGATCAACGAGGCTGCCTTGAAGGATCTGATACGCGCAGCCGTGGCCCTCAATCTTGCTTCCAAAAGCAAGCCTCGACCGGCGTCCAAAAAGGCATCGCCAAAGGGCTAAGATTCGGATGCCGTCTACTCGTCCAGCACCCACGTGTTGTCGGGATTGTACTCCGTGACCGCAGCCGCCAGCCTGGCTGTATCCGACCCCAGGTCCTTCTCGTACACCACGTCGTCCTGGTTGACGATGAAGGTCATGACGCCGGAGTTGCGATACTCGGCGGGATAGGCCACGAACGCCACGCCGCGGGTCAGTACGCCATTGGTCATGTAGTCGTGCGCGCCCCCTTTGGCAGACGCGCCCTGCCGCGTAAGCATGCGAAAGATGTATCCGTGAAAGGGATTGGGCTGCCCCTGCTTGCGTCGGTAGCCTTCGTCGGAAGCATCGGCAAGCAGGGGGCCGATGGGGCTGGGCGCCTCGTTGTCCGCGGTCTTCCAGTAGAGCCCGTTGTGCTTGCCTTCTTCGCTGAATAACCTGGCGGCATACTGCTTCGTCTTGCCGTCGTCGTGCGGCGCGGAGGCGTACTCCTTCTGCGCCCCGATCAGGGTGTGGAGCACTTCGATCGCATCCACTTCATTGGCGCCAATGCGCCGGTACAGCATCTCCTGCAGGCCGCGCCCCGTATCGAAGTACCATTGCCCTCCGCTGTTCCTGGCCAGAGCAATGGGCATGGGCCAGTTCGCCGCACCCACGTAGAGCGTAGCGGTCTGATCCGGCTCGATCACCACGCGGTGCATCTGCTCATACTGGCGAAGGAATTTATCGATGGCATTCTTATCCGCGACATCGTCGCCGGTGTGGAGAATTTTGGCCGATTGGGAGCCGAAGATCGCATCGAGCGTGGCGTTGTCGCCCTTCTTCACGGCCGTGTAAAGACCCAGGACCGCGTCGCCCGGCGAAGCAAACGTCTTTTCGCCGGAAGACTGGGCGCGCACCCCTGGCTGGTGAAAGCTCAAAACCAGGACCGCTGCGGCAAGAAATGGCACGGCGGAGAGGAGACTGCCCGGCGCTCCGGGAATGTTCCACGAGTGTTTCACCTGGATCCTCCTGATTTGTGGGCTGGAGAGCTGGTTCTGAACGAAGGTGAGCCTCAGCGGCGGCCGCCGCCTCCCCGACTGCGTCCACTGCTGCCAGCTCCGCTGCCGCGGCTCGCGCCGCCTCCTCCTGCGCTGCGATTCGCACCGCCGCTGGGGCGTGCCGAAGCGCTGCTGCCGCCGCGATTGCCGCCGCCATTCAGACTCTGCTGGCCGCGGCTGCTGTTGGCGCGTGCGTTGCCGCCCTGCCCGGAGTTACCCAGCGCATTGTTGCCGGCGCGGTTCGACGATTTATCCCCATAGCCGCGGGCAGCCTGGCGGTCATTGGTGCTTGCACGCGGCTGAGCCGCCTGATTTCTGCCGCCGAAATCCGGCTGCTGCGATGGACGCGCGCCGGCGCTATTGCCGCGGCCGCCGGCAGCCTGATCACCACGACCCTGATTCCCGCGGCCCTGATCTCCGCGGCCCTGATCTCCGAGTCCCGGCTGATTGCGGCCGGAATCGAAACGCGGGCTGCTGCCGAGGTCGCCGCCGCGATCCCCCACGCCTCCGCGTCCCCCGGCGCCGTTGCGGTCTCCCACGCCGTTGCGGCCGCCGGCGCCGTTGCGGTCACCCACTCCGCCGCGATTGCCGGCACCATTGCCAGCCCGATTATTCAGCGGGTTCACCTGGTTGCCACGATTGATATTGCTGGTGTTGCCGTTGTAGTTGGACCGGTTGGAGAAGGTGTTGGACGTGGAGACATAGGTGTTGCGGTTATAGCTGACGCTGGCGTTGTTCCATCCGCAACCCCACGAGTTATAGCCCCATCCACAACAGCCGCCACTCATGGCCGCGCCCACCATCATCCCCACTCCAAACGAGACCAGGCCGGTGGTGACCATGGCGGCGGTGGAGTAGCCCGGATACGGGGCCACCGGCGCGCCATAGACCACCGTCGGGTTATAGCTCGGCACATAGACCACGTTTGGCTGGGAACTTTCGATGACGATGGTTTGGGGCGGGGGCTGGACTACGGTAACTTGCTGGTCGTCGCCGGAGGAGGCCGGCACGGGGGCGGAGGACGGCGCTTCGTTCTGCACGCTGACGTTCTGCTGCGGAGTCGATTTGAGACTCCCTGCCTGCTGCGCGCGCTGACGCATCACCTGTACGGCGTTCATCACGTTCTGCGGAGAGTTGAAGTACGCATCGCCCAGAGCCGAGGTCCACGACAAGTTTTTCGACATCTGATCCAGTACGTCGGGGAACTGGGTCAGGCCTTTCACGCTCACATCCCAGCTTTGCTGATCTACGGCCTGCATGAGCTGCGGGCCCTTGAGCGCGGCATTCTGCTGGACCCAATTCCCGGCCTCGGTGACCTGCTCGGGATAAGTGGCAGCCGCGAGCACCTGGGCCAGGAGCTTGTCAGGAAACAGGGCAATGGGGGCGACCAACTGATAGAGTTCATCGGGCGAGGGCACCGCGTAGGTAGCCGGCGGAGCCTGGGCCTGGGCTTCTTTCTTGCAGCCGTTGAGCCCAATCGAGCTGAACACGAGAGAAGCACACACGAGCGCGGATATCGATTGCCGGCAGTTTGCCATCGTACTTGCTCCAGACGCCGAACGTTACCGGGCCTCGTGGCGGGGACGGAACTGTCAATTGTGTTAGTGCACCCGGCGGGGGGTGACGGGCGACGTGCAGGCAGGCGGTGCTCATTTATCCTTGCCTTTTATGCGCCAGACCCTGTCCGTTGCCATGATCGCCATGAATGAAGAGGCGAACCTGGCCCGCACGCTCGAAACTGTCAAGTGGGCCGACGAAATCATCGTCGTCGACTCCGGCTCTCGCGACCGTACCCTTGAGATCGCGCAGTCCTACGGCGCCCACACCAGCTATCACGCCTTTGGGGGGCACGGCGAGCAGAAGAATGTGGCGCTGGACCTGTGCACGCAGGACTGGATCCTGCTGCAGGATGCGGACGAGCCTCTGACGCCCGAACTCCAGGCCGAAATCCAGGCTCTGCTGTCCGGCGAGCCCCCGTACACCGCTTACTGGGTTCCGCGCCTGAACCTGATCATGGGCCGATGGATGCGCCACGGCGGGTTCTATCCCGACCACAAGCTGCGCCTGTTCAAGCGGGGGGCGGCGCGGCTCAATGAAGGGGTGGGACCGCACTCTACACCCCAGCACCAGGGAGCCAAGGGCAAGCTGAAGCACGACATGCTTCACTATGCCTACCCGAATCTGCCCATCTACCTGGAGCACATGAACCGCTACAGCTCGGAGATTGCGCAGCTTCTGGCCGCGAAGGGACGAACCAGCCCGACGTTCTGGTCTTTTGTGTGGAACTGCCTGCTGAATCCCTGGGCGACGTTCCTCTATAACTACTTCTTCCGATTGGGATTTCTGGATGGGCGCGAGGGCCTGCTGCTGCACCTGAACCATTCCGTGTACATCCATTGGAAGTTCATCAAGGCGTGGTGGATCGGGCGGAAGGGGAGTCTACAGTAG
>NZ_DASXYM010000090.1:0-31610 GCF_036502485.1 Occallatibacter sp.
GCCATCGACGCCTTCATCGCCTGCGTCACCCACGGCATGATCCTTGAAGTCTTCACCCCTGCCGAAACCTCCAAACTCCTCTACGCCGCCCAGACCGCCATCGGCTCCCGCCGCGCCCGCACCGAAGCCCTCCGCGCCCAATCCAAATCCCAACAACCCACCCCCACCCCCACCCCCACCCCCTCCCTCTCGGCTGACTCCGCTGCCCCTTTGCCCCTCTGCACCTCTGTCCCTGCTCCACCCCCCCACCCCCTCCCTCCTCTGAGAATGGAGGCGGCGAAGCCGCAACTGGCCCCACCGCAGGTGGCCGCACCGCAGCCGGCCGCGGTTGGCAGCACCACAGCCACCCCCCACCCTCCTCTGAGAATGGAGGCGGCGAAGCCGCAGTTGGCCCCACCGCAGGTGGCGCAGGTGGTGGCGGCGCCTCGAAAGCCCTCCACAACTCCTCCGCTCATCAATCGAAAAGAGATAGACCGCATTCTGGAACAGCTCTACAGCGGCATTCTCCCCGGAGAATCCCGAAAATCAGCACCCCCCACCCCCTCCCGTCTCTGAGGACGCAGGCGGCGAAGCCGCAGGTGGCGCAGGTGCTCCCCACCCCCTCCCTCCTCTGAGAATGGAGGCGGCGAAGCCGCAGTTGGCCCCACCGCAGGTGGCGCGGTTGGCCCCACCGCAGGTGGCGCAGGTGGCGCAGGTGGCGAAGCTCCCGGAGAGGAAAGCGCGCACGCCTCTCCCGCTATGATGGAACGAGACCTGCGCATCGCCGGCCCACCCCGCATTCGATGAAGAACAAACTCGCCATCGCGTTCTTTGCCCTCCTGCTCCTCCTCGGATTCGTTAGCTGGAACGTCTGGTACGCGGTCTACGAGCCGGTCACCCCCACCCCCTCCCTGGTCGAGCTCGGTCGTCAGCAGCTCCACAACCAGCTTCAGCAATCCGTCTCCCGCGAAACTGAAATCGAGAAGCAGGACTGGGACTCCGTCACCCTCCTGCGCAGCCTCATTGAAGCCCACCAGCACCGCATCGATCAGCTCAAGGACAACTCCCAGGCAGGCGAAATCCTCGCCCACGACCGCGTCGCCATCGCACGCATCGAGAAGCGTATCGCCGACCTTAAGGCCCAGCAGGCCCAGCAGGCACAACAGGCCGACTCGTCTGCAGTCGAGTCGGACCAAACCAGTCCAAATCCCCCAGCCAATTCCAGACCTGCCCCGCCAACAGCAAAGCCGGCCCGGAAGGCGCAGTCTCCCGCATCTCCCAAACCGGCTCCATCACCACCACAAACTCACTAGGTCCACTCACCACAAAATTAACAGTGCGGGTGCCCCGTCCTGGCTCTGCCGGGGCGGGAGGGACGCCTCGTTCGCACTAGAGCCCCAGCTCCGCGGCGAGCGCAATTTCAGGTGCTCACTCGTCGATCTTGAAAATCTTGATCTGCACCAGCCTGGCGATGGTCAGATCATGAAACCCGCGTGCCTGCATCGTCCTGACAAAATCCGGCGTCACGTGAAAGATCCTCATCTGGATCAATTCGTCCATGCTCGGTTGTAGCCCCAAAGCCCGAATCTGGCGCACTTCCTCCGCATTCACACCTTGCACCTTCATGCCCACAAGCTTGTCGGCGTCGGGTGTCTCGTAGCCCAGAGCGGTGATTGCCGCCACGTATCCGGCGTCCACCCGGAAGATCTTCAGCGCAATCAGGTTATCGATAGTCAGCCCGCTCACCTTCGCGTTCTTCAGCGACTCCACCCAACTCGTCTTGATATCGAACAGGGTATAAGCCTCGAGCTTGTCCGTATCCAATCCGCTGAAGCCCAACTGCCCCATCCGCCCCACAAACGCTTCGTTGGGAGTGAACGTCGCTTTCCCTTCCAGCGCGCCGCCATGCACCGTGCCCGCGCACGTGAACGTGCCCGCCTCGGCCTTCATCTCTGCGGTCAACTGCGCCCCGTCGCGCGCCAGGTCCGCCAGCGTCATGCCCGTGATCCGGCTCGCCATGTCGTCATTGGAGAAGTTCCCGCAGTGCTGATCGCTTTCACATCCTTCATCTCCCATGCGCAACCGCAGCGAGCCCGCCTTATCGCCCGTCGTAATCGAGCACCAGGAGTGGTGCGGATCCAGCCTCAGCGCACTCGCCGGCACACTCATCCAAGTCACCGCAATCGCCCCGATAACCCATCCCCGTAAAGACATACGTCCTCCCTCGCGCCCTTTGAGGCGCATCTCGCACCAGTCTCGCTGTCAACATTTCCCTGCCGTTGTCCCGCGGCGCAGCCGCAATTGGCCGCATCGCGGGTGCCCGCAGGTGCCTACTTCTCGTCGTCCAGGATGCCCGAGATCCTGATCTGCACCAGCTTCTTCATGGTCAGGTCTTTGAAACCATGCGCCTTCGCTGATGCGATGAACGCCCCATCCACGTTGAAGATCTTGCTTTGAACCAGTTCGTCTGCCGTGATGCCTGGAAACTGCTGCAGCACGGACTTGGCATACTCCGGCGTCACGCCCTGCACCCGCATCGCCAGCAGCTTTTTCGAATCCATGTCGGTGAACCCGGCGGCCTTCATCCCTGCCACAAACTCGGGCGTCAGGTTGAAGATCTGATAGGAAACTGCATCCTGGAACGACTTCACTTCCAGTCCCTGCCGCTTGAGCTCCGCAATTCTCTCCGGCGAAACGCCCTGGATCTTGCACGCAAGCAGGTCATCGGCCGAGGGCTTGCCCAGGCCGACTTGTGACATCGCCCGCGCGTACTCCGGCGTCACGTTCTGGATCTTCATCGCAATCAGCTTGTCCAGATCCACATCGTAGCCAGCAGCCTTCATGCCATCGATGTAGGTTCCATGCGATCCGGTTCCGCTCCCGGTTTGGGCCGACGCTGGTGCGCTCGCCTCATCCGTGTTCTCGTCGCTTGCCGCCGGCCGCCGCTCCGGCGCCGGCTTCGAGCTTCCATTCGCGGTTTGCGCCACGGCAGCCACCGGGCTCGCCATTACCGAAGCCGCCGCACTGGCAGGTGCCTTCGCCACATCCTCCACCGCCCGTCCAAGGGTCGCCACTGCCGGCGCCATATGCGGGCTCAGGCTGGCAATCACCTGCGGAGCAGAAACCAGCAGCACGAGCGCTCCGGCCAGCACCGCCGCCAGCGAGAAGCGCCGCTCGCCCGGCCTCGCAATCGCGCTCTGGTCGCCCAGAATCCGCGCGATCCTCCGCCGCAGCGTTTGCCGTCCCTGGTTGCCATCCAGTGCCATGGCCAGATGCAACTGCCGGGACCGCTGCTCTTCCAGATGGAAAAGCGCGCTCGCGTACACCACCGGATTGGGGCAAACGTCCAGCGCCAGGTCATCGCAGCACAACTCGCGCTCCTGCCGTACCCGTCCGCTGATCCACCACACCACGGGATGAAAGAAGAAAAGCGTCTCCACCACCGTCTGCAGCAGGTTCCACATGAAGTCGGCGCGCCGCACATGCGCCAGTTCGTGCGCCAGCACTACCTCAAGCTCTTCCGGCCCCAGTCCCGTCACCGCTGACATGGGCAGCAACACCACTGTCTTCACCGCACCCACCGTTACTGGTCCGGCTATCGCATCGGACACCCGCAACAGCACTTCCCGCTTCAAACCCAGCGCCCCCACAAGCCGCGTAAACCGCTCCTGCACATCCGCCGGCGCCTGATTGCGCGCAGCCCGCGTGCGCAGCCTGCGGATCATCCACAACCCGCCCACGTTGCGGAACGCCAAACCGCATACGCCCAGCAGCCACGCGGCATCGATCCACAGCAGATAAGGCGGCATGCGCTCCACCATTTCCTGGCCGGCCGCAAACGTAATTGCCGCCGGCGCGCGCCCCGGCGCCACGCTGCGCGGAAAGTCGCCCATCGACACCAGTGCCGTGCCGGTGCTCTGCGTCTCCCCGCGCGGCGCTATTTGCCACGCAAATGTCAGCACCGCTGCAACCAGCATCGCCAACAACGCTGAAAGCGCAACCGCATACCGCACATGGCTTGACCGGTACGCCGTTATCCGCGCGGCCACGCCGTACACCGCCGCAATTACTGCCGCCTGCCAGCAGAAATGAATCAATGTCCAGGCAATTGCCTGCGTCGCGTGGCTCATGGCCGCTCCTTTCCGTTTTTCCCGGAATGCCCGTTGTTTCGCTTGCTCTCGATCAGTATTCGAATCTCTTCCAACTCACTGGCGCTCGCCGGCTCCATCGCCAGCGCATGCATGGCCAACTGCGCAGCCGATCCGGCAAACAGCCGCATACTCAAATCCTTGAGAATCTTGCTCTGCATCTCGTCCTGGCTGATGACAGAGCGATACACATGCGCGCGGTTCGCCTCGTCGCGCGTCACAAGGCCCTTGGCCGTCATGATCTGCATCAGCTTCAGAGTGGTGGTGTAGCCGGATTCACGCTCCTGATTCAGAGCCTCGTGAATCTCCCTCACCGTAGCCGGCTCAGTCGCCCACAAAATCCTCAGCAATTCGAGTTCAGCTTCCGTGGGCCTGGGTAATGTCTGCGTCGTTCCCGTCATGCTCCGAACGTTATACGAAGTTCTTCGTAGTTGTCAACGAAATTCTTCGTAGTTCGTGACTGGCTGTTTGTGTCGCAGACGCATGAAAGGGCCGCGACATCGCGCGGCCCTTTCATGCGGATCGGCAGTCCCGGGGACAGGATCGCCATCCGAATCCCGTACTAGCTCGCCCGCTGAAGCGTGACTTCCGGTTCCCCTGGCTTCGCCGTTTCCTGAAATCCCATTGCCCGGAACGCATGCCGCAGCACATCTGCCTGCATCTGCTGCACGGGGCCGGGAGAAATGATCGTCAGGCCGCCAAGTATGTCGGCCAGATCGAGATACGCGCGCCGATTGATATAGATAAAATCCAGTGGATACTCCGGCTTCCGAGCCCGCGCCGCCTTCGGATCGGCATCGAGCACGTAACTGATGTCCGGCCTTGGCACAATCTTCATCAGCATTTTCACCCATGCGCGAACGAATGGGCTGCGGAGTTTCAGGTTGGCGAACTGGTCGTAAATATAGCGGTCGAAAATAATGAAGTCCGCGTCGCCCGCAAGAGCCCTTTTCACGTTGCGGCGCGTCGAAAACGCATCCAGCGTGTACAAGCCGAAGCGCACACATGTCATCGGCCACGACTGCACATTCTTGTCGCGGCGATTCACCGGGGCCTCGGGGCTGCCCACACCCTTCTCGCCTTTGAAGATCTTGTGACCCGCACCCTCGCGAACCTGCGTGAGACACGCAATATTATCCCAGAACGTGATCGTCTTCACGCGCAGCCCTTGCGCTTCAACCCAGCTTCGCAGCGCTGCAATCTGAGTGCTCTTCCCCGCGCCATCCACACCGGAGAAACTCACAAACCGTTTATGAGAGCTCATGCTTTATTCATCATCCTTCTACTGAGACTTGTCACGAACTAAACTGCGGATCTGTCGCGCCACGCGCGGAACACCTTGGTTACGGGCGGCTCGGGCTGCTCTTGGAGAGACCGACCACCGCACCCACCGCGGCAGCACCGCCCACGATCAGGCCCACGCGAATCAGGATGGCCTTCACGTGCTTCTGCTTCGCTGGAGCAATCGCTGCGCCCGAAGGCCGCGATCCAGCCACGCCGCTCGGCTTGGCATAGGGACCAGCCGCCGTGCCCACCGGCTGCTGCACATTCTGCGCCGGAGGATCCTGCGAACGGGTTGCAAATCCAGGCTCTGCTTGCTGCCCATTCTGCTGCGGCGCCGGCTCAGGCGCCTGCGGAGCATCCGCCCCCGGCTTGGCGGTATCCTGCGCCGTATTGCTCTGCGCCGGCGCTTGCTGCTGCTGTGCAGCCTGCTGTTCCTGCACAGGCAGCATCTCTGCTTCACTCATTTGCGCGGCAACCAGCAACACCAGCGCGGCTGCAACCTGTTTGCTGAATCTGAGAACCAAGACGTTTTTCATGTCCTGTACTCGCTCCTTTCCCGGGCCCAGGATTGTAAAGGCCGCCTGGAGAACTACGCGGCATTCTCGGCGGGAACAGCAGCCGTGACGCCCACGAAAGGCGGAATCGACACGGCACGCCGATGGAAACTCTCAACTGCCTGCTCACTGGTTTCAAACGTCCGGAACAGCCGCTCGACGCCCATGCTGCGCAGGCTTTCCTTTGCCTCCGCCGACACTCCCGCCAGCCGTACGTCGCCATTCCGCTTCATCGCCTCTTCCAGGCAGCACAACAGCAGGTGAACGCTCGAGACATCCATCTCGCGCAGGTGAGAGCAATTCAAAACAAGCGCGGGCCGCTCCACGTTCATGGCCGTTCGCAGGCCGGCGAACAGCGCGCGCTCGTTCTTACTGTCCAGCTTCTCCGGCAGGTCTTTCACCGTTACCGTCTTCAATCGACCCGTCATGGCTTTTCGATTCCCTCTTGTTCTATTTTTTGTACGAACTCCCTGGCGGCAACTAACTTGCATCGCGCAGAACACGCGCCAGCTCCGACTCCGGATTTCTCACCGCATGCGACAAAACGTTGCGCCCGTAGCGGAACAGCGTCACGAGATTGCTGTTGTACCAGCAACATTCCATCATGCGCGGCGAGAACCCGCAAAGAAAGCGCAGTTTATTCAGGGGTGAATGTGCGGCCAGCATGGCTGCCGTCAGTCGATGGTTCCCGTCCAGCACCGTCACTGGCTCGTTTTCACTCACGCCGATCAAAATCACTGCTGCAAAATTTGCTGCCCCCTCCCGGAAGCACTCGCTCATCGCGTTGATCTTCTTCACAAACGATTCTTCCAGCAGATGTTTCCGCGTGCGCATTCCCTCAGCCACCTCGATGGCTGAGAAGCTTCCACGCGCCACCTTGCGCCACTGTGCGCGCGGAAAGATGCGGATGTTCTCCAGATCCGAGTCGCTTACCTCAACCTCATACCATTCGGTGTCGGCAGGCAATTCCTTCCACAACGCAAGATGCCGGATAAACAAGAGCGCGCGGCGCTTGGAATTCTCCTCCGCATCCCCGAAATTGGGATTACCCACCAATTCCTGCATCGATTGGTAGTTCTGGAACTCCGCGCAATGGAAGTCGCTCCTGAGAAACTCCGCAATCACCTCGTCTTCTGAAACCCGCCGAATCAACCGGAAAGGTCGATCGCTCGGACCATGCGCCAGATCCGCAGGCCCGCTCAGCGAGTTCCACAAGAAGGGCACCGCAACCAGCACGAACAAGCAAACCATAAGCGCCAGCTGCACCAGAACTACTTCCCGAAGATTCGAATGGAAGAAGCAGATTGCTGCAATCAAAACGCCGCTGAACGCGAGTTGCACGTAGCTGGTGTTCGCTATCTTGTAGGACATCTCGAACGTGATGATTACCGCGCCCAGAGAGTAGATCACGGTTGCAAACGCATATAGCGCCAGCAGGTAAGAGATGCTGTACCGGCCCGACGCCTGGAACTCGGCGCCGAACAGGTGTGTCCATAGCGAATTAGGCGCGATGCACAGACCGATAGCGATGGTCATGCCCGTTCCCAGGACCAGCATCAGAGATGTTGCGATAACACGCAGATCGCGGCGTGCTTCTTCGCCTCCGCCCGCTACCAGCGGGAACGTAGAGTTGACCACAGCCTGCGACAGAGCGAAAATCACGCGTCCCACCATGGCCACGGCCGCGTACAGTCCGGCTTCCTTGGCCGCGAAGTAGTGGTTCACCATCACGATGCCGCAATTGTTGATCAGCATCTGCCCGGCGAAGAATACCGCCGACTGCAGCGTCTCGCGCAGCACATACGAGCGCTTCAGCGGGCTCGCCATGTGCCCGGAGGTCTTCACCCGCACCGCAAAATAGGCCACGGCGATGGCAGCGGAGTTGGCGATAATCACTCCGTGCACGCCCATGCCCATCAGGATCAGCGCCAGCGAGCCGACCAGCCTCACCGCCTGCTCCAGCACCATGTTCACGGCCAGCGCGCGGAATCCGCATGTGCCCTGGATATAGCCGCGGCGTGTGCCCAGCGGCACATAGAAAGCCGCGCCGATTGCAATGAGAGCCACCAGGCTCACGTCCGGCAGATTTAGATAAGCCGCCACCGGATTTTCGAACGCCACCAGGATCAGCGCCACAATGATGCCGCAGGCCCAGGCACCTCGATGGAAGAACCGATACACCGCCGATCTGCCTTCAATCGTCGGTTGTTGCGCCACCACCTTGGTGGACACGATCTGGAAAGCCAGCGTGACCGCCGACAGAAGCGTCAGGATTGTGTAAACAACGGTAGCGTGACCAAAACCTTTAGGACCAAGGAAACGAGCTATAGCAATGTTGTAGGCGAGGTTAATCGCCATGGTGAGCCCAGAACCGGATAGCAGAACGACACTTCCGGAGATAATGCGGGCCTGAAGCGATTGCGGCTTTTGGGTGACGGAATTCACCACTCTACTTCACTCCAGTGAGACGGGTAAGATGGGATCAGAGGCAAGAAAAAATTAATTTTCGGCAACAGGTATTCAGATGCGTACTTCGGAACCATGGCTGCTCCACGGTCAGGAATTCACCCACCCTGCAACCTCAGGCAGCGCACACCGCTTCTAACTAAACACCGATGTTGCGACTGAGTTCTGCTGCCCTCTTTCTTCTGCTCTCATTCCATGGATGCGCTGCCCACAACCCGGCGCAGATCCAAGCGCTGAAATACAAGGCAGTTGGCCCCGTTCCGCAGGTCCTCGCCGTGTATGAGGCGTGGTTCGGGCACCCCAGCCACATCAACGTCGGCTACTCGTCGCACGATGCCTCTGTGGTGTCGCGCCAGATGAAGGAAGCCAAATCCATGGGCATCTCCGCCTTTGTGGTCGACTGGTACGGCGACCGCGAGCCATTCATCGATAAGAGCTACGAAATCATGCAGTCGCAGGCGGAGAAGAACCATTTTCAGATCGCGATGATGTACGACGAAAGCAACGATGAGGACGGCGCCACCGACGAGGCCATCGCCGATCTCACCATGTTCCATGAGACCTACCTGTTGCCGAAGTCACCCGGCCACCAGGCCTATCTCACGTATCAGGGCCGCCCCGTCATTTTCGTGTTTCCAAAGGGCAATCACACTGACTGGGATAAGGTGCGCTCGGCAGTCAGCCAGTGGAACCCCGCGCCGATCCTTATCCAGGAGAACCTCCCAGGAAAGTACCCTAATGCGTTCGATGGCTACTATGCATGGATCAATCCTGGCAAGGCTGGGTGGACTGCCGACGGCAGCAACTGGGGCCAGCAGTACCTTGACGACTTCTATCGCACCATGGGTTCCAAGTACGCTGACAAGATCGTCGTGGGCGGCGCCTGGGCCCAGTTCAATGACAGCAAAGCATCGTGGAGCCTGAATCGCCATATCTCCGCGCGCTGCGGCCAAACCTACCGCGACACCTTCGACTACTGGCGCAAAGTGTTTCCCAACGACCCGCCGCCCTTTGTCATCGTGGAAACCTGGAACGATCACGAGGAAGGAACGGATGTCGAGGGCGGCATCCCCAACTGCAACAAGAACGGCTCCGGGAGCCCGCTCTCTCCCGCCGCCGCAGTCACAACACCTGCACAGCAGGCCGCGCCCGCTGCCAAGAACTGAATCCGCTTCGCATCCTTGTCCTTGCTTTTTTTCGTCATTCCCGCCAGGGAATCTGCTGGTCCATTCCGCATCTCGCCGCTGCAGCTCGCTGCCCTGTATCGAGCTCTGCGTCCCGTCGCCTATAGTGGTGTTTCACAGGGACATGCTCCTCGCCACTCTCGGCACACTCACCATCCTCGGAGTCATGGCCGCCATCCTCAGCAAGAGGGTGTCGCCGATGGTCGCCCTGATCGCGTTTCCTGTGGCCGCATCTCTGTGCGCCGGCTTCGGCCTGCAAACAGGCAAATTCATGCTCTCCGGAATCGAAGCAATTTCCGGCGTCATTGGCATGTTCGTTTTTGCCATCCTTTTCTTTGGTGTAATGACCGATGCGGGCATGCTGCGGCCCTTTATCACGTGGCTTCTGCGCACGGTGGGCCGGAGGCCCTCGCGCATTGTCCCGGGCACGGCGTTGCTGGCTCTCCTTGTGCACCTTGATGGCTCCGGCGCCGTCACGTTCCTCGTTACAGTGCCTGCCGTGCTGCCGCTTTACGAAGAACTCGGCATCGATCGCCGCATTCTGGCCTGTGTGGCCTCCATGGCCGCGGGCGTCAACTTCCTTCCCTGGACCGGCCCTGTCCTGCGCTCCTCTGCCGCCCTGCACATGCCGATTTCCAGCATCTTTGTGCCGATGATTGCAGTCCAGGTAGTCGGGCTTATTTTCGTTTTCACCGCTGCTGTTCTGCTGGGCCGACGCGAAGAACGCCGGCTACAAACCACTACGTCTGTCACGCCGAAAATCGTAGAGACCGAGCAGGAACTGCCGCGTTTCTTCGCCTTCAACGTCCTGCTCACGATCATCGTGCTCGGCGTGATGATCAGCGGTAAAGCCGACCCTGTGATCGTGTTCATGCTGGGCACCATCATCGCCCTCATGGTCAATTTTCGTGATCTGAAATCGCAGCAGGAGCGCATCACCGCGCACGCACCGGCGGCCATCCTCATGGCCAGTATCCTGTTCGCTGCAGGCGGATTCACGGGGATCATGAAGGGCACTGGCATGATCACCGCGATGGCGTCCACCGTCGTTCAGCATCTTCCGCAGCACGGCCTCCGCATGATGCCGCTCGCGCTCGGCATTCTCTCCATGCCGCTCAGCCTCTTCTTTGATCCTGACTCGTTTTACTTCGGCGTTCTCCCTGTGCTGGCGGGAGCCGGCGCCCACGCAGGCATCCAGCCCATCACCATGGCACAGGCAGCGCTGCTTGGCTTGCACACCACCGGGTTCCCGGTGAGCCCGCTGACGCCCGCAACCTATCTCGTTGTCGGTCTGTCTGGCATTAGCCTGGCGCAGCACCAGCGTTACACCATTCCATTCCTCTTCGGCGCATCCCTGCTGATGACGGCCGCTGCTGTAGCGTTGCGCATCCTGCCGCTCTGACCGCGAGGAGATCCCGGAAGTCGGATAAAACAAAGGCGCGGCCCAGTGGACCGCGCCTTTGATTAGAAGAAACTGGCGCTGAAGTGCGCCGGTTGCTAAGCAGCTCTGGTGACCTCGTCCCGATACTGCTCGGCCGAGAGCGCGTACGCTTCGCCAACCGTGCCGTAGCCGCCGGGCATCGCGAGCATCCCCACCTGGCTCGGGATCATCACCTGAGAACGATGCACATGGCTGATGAGCGACAACGGGCGGTTCCGCACTTCGTCATACACGCGCCCGATGTACTCGCCGAGGATCCCGATGGAGAGCAGCAGTATTCCGCCCATGAAGAACACCGAGGCCGCAATTCCGAACGCCGCAGTTACGACAGGCGCGGTCGGCAGCACCATACAAAGCACCAGCAGCATCGCGACGCTCGTGGAGAAACCCATGAGCGCGAAGCTGAGCCGCAGCGGCTTGTAGCTGAAGCTGGTGATGGCGTCCATCGCATACTTGATGCGGCTGATGAACGACAGCTTGCCTTCGCCTCCAAGCCGATCGTTGCGGTCGTAATAGACGACGGAGTTCTTATAGCCAACCCAGGCGCGCAGGCCGGGGAGATAGCGGTTCTTCTCGCGCATGGCCAGAACCGAATCCAGCGCCTTGCGATCCATGAGGCTGAAAATACCGGCATTCAGAGGAATCGGGTAGTCGGCCAGCGCGCCCAGCACGCGGTAGAACATCGGGAAGAGGAAGGCGAGGAGCCTGCGGCTCTCCTGGCGGCTGCGGCGCACGCCGACCACCACCTCGGCGCCCTCGCGCCAGGCGTCAATGAGCTGAGGCAGAACTTCCGGAGGATCCTGGAAGTCGCCGTCCATCAAAATGATGGCGCGGCCACGCGCGGTTTGGAGACCAGCCGAGATCGCACCCATGTGCCCCCAATTACGGGAGAGCTCCACGACCACGACGTGTGAATCTACGGCCTGCAGCCCTTTCAGAAGTTCAAGTGAGGAATCGGTCGAACCGTCGTTCACGTAGACGACTTCCCAGTCATCAACCACGCCCTTAAGAGCGCCGGCGACCGCCTCGTGGAAACGAACGACGAGTTCTTCCTCGTTGTAGATGGGGACAACTACAGAGACCATAATCCAAACTCCTTGAATTCTTATTTTGCGTGCGAATGCACTTTCTTGTCGTTCTATGGTGCTAAGGGCCTCGTTTGATTCTTACTCGGCCGCTGCCTGCAGGACCCGTACCCGCCACCGGACTTCCGTTGGGGTCATCACCACGACGTACCGGGCATGCACCGGCTGCGTGGCCACCACCTTGTCCTTATCGCTTACCTGCACGTCGTACTCGACGTTATCGACCAGCTCGACGGAAAGTCCTTCGGGCGAGTAAAAAACAACCTGGATATCGTGCGACCGATCCTGATAACTCGTCTTCATCCCCAGTTTCGCCTGCTGCTGTATCGTCTCTGTGAGCTTCTGCTTCGCGGTTCCCACGAAATCGCGATCCAGCGCGTCCGGACGGTTTTGTTCAAGCGCAGCTTTCAGGCTCTGCCATGATTCGATGTAATTTTTGACCACCGCGTTTGCAGTTTGTTCAGCAAGATTTCGCGGACCCTGCAAATTTATGGGCTGCACGTGCACGACGGCCTGCGCCAACGCGCCAGCAGACCCGACGCTAAGTACTGTAGAAAGAACGAGAACCGACCTCAGCATCGCTCATCTCCCCCAGTGAATCTGGTTGCCGAGCACCACTCCGCTGGCCACCGAAATATTTGCACCGGGATAGGCCGGCATCTCCACTTTGGCCACTCCGCGCTTCAACGGGACGTCTACGGTGGTCTGGCCCCCGCCGTAGGTCGCCGTGAACGTCACAATGGTTCCGTCGGGAACGGCGTTGCCGCTGCAGTCCTTTACCGGCTCCGTTTCCAGAGTGATCTTTTTCCCTGAAGGCTTGGCGGTCATACGCAGACTGCATGGGTCCCCGGGCACCTGCCCTATGATCCGGGTGGTCGAAACGTCGGCAGCCTTCGCGACAAAATGCGCTGCTCCTTCTTTCGCAGACGAGTCCATCGCGATCCACGCTGCGCCATTTTTGGACTGCTCTGTGCGGCTCGCGCTCGCGCCAGACGGGGTAGTCAGGCTGAAGGATATCTGTGTCGGCTCCGTCACCAGATTCTTGTACGAGTCAAACACGTACACCGCACCCGTTATCCCATTATGCAATCCCACCGCCAGCCGCGAGGGCCTTGCGAGGAAATTGAGCTCCGACACCTTGGCGGGCGTGACCTCGAGCGAGGCCACGTCGTTTGGCGCTGTCGAAACAAACACTGTGTATCGGCCGGCGTTGTACAGCATCCCCTCAGGAATGGAGATGGCGGCACCAAGCTGCACTTCCCGCCTCATCACCTGTTGCGGACCGACGATGTACAACGTCGCCTGACCGCCGCCGGTGCTTTCAATGGAGAAGGCGCTACCCGCCTGCACCGTCTTCGGCACGGTGAGGCCGCCCTGGGCAAATGCGGTCGCACCCGCCAGCAGCGCCAGCGCGCCTGAAAGCGCTGTCAAACTGCGCTTCACGCCGCACCTCCCATGCTATACGTCGAAACGACAGTCCGCTGGCTCGTAATCTTACGTGCCAGATCCTCGGGAATGTGGATGTTGAACGGCACTGGCGTCTGGGGCAGCAGCGCGTGATCCACGTATTGATCGGCGACCCATACCAAGTTGCCGTCCTTGTCATAGAACGTGCCGAGCACGTGTGCGATATTCGCAATCTGGCCGCTCTGGTTCACCACTTCGCCTGTGAGTGAAGCATCGGGTGCGGGGTTCAGCTTTTCGTTCTGGATCTCGATCACCGGATCTGCCGATGCTGGAATGAGTTGCGAGAACGGATGCATATCCACGCTGCCGACGCTGGAGAGATTCACCTCTGGAAACTTGATCAAGAACGGCGTGACCGCTTTTGGGAGCAGCAGATGCGAAATTTTGTCGAAGCTGCCTTCGTTCGCAATCGGCTGCTTGTTCTTGTTCAGCACCGTCGCATTCACCGCGACGTATGCGGGCACCACATCCTCGTTCAGGAGTTCGCCCATGATGACGAGTCCATCCGCGCGCTGAACCGGATGCATGTCGATGATGCGCACGTGCGGAGCGTCTACGTCCTGCGAGCCCCAGTCATCCCCGGCGCCGCGATAGATCACGTCCCAGCGCAGGTAATTCACCGGAATCACCTGCGGCGGCAATGCAGGCTCCTTGGTTACGGGCCATTGCACCTGCCAGTTTCCGCCGTTGCGCACCGCGTGCACGTCCCGCGTCTGCACCGCATCCCCAACCACTGTCGCCCAGTGCAGCTTCACCTGGTACTCGGCATCGCTGTCACTCTCATGCAGAGGCCGGGTCTCCACCTTCTCCAGGTGCGCATAGGTGCGCAGATTGGGATAGGCGCCCGTCAAATCGTGCATGAAATCTGTTTGCGTAAACTGAGCCTTGTTGGCCAGGCTGTCATACGCCTTCTGCCACGATTGCGATCGGATATCCTCGGTCAGATTCTGAAGCGCCGCCGCCGGCGTGCCGCTGGACCGGACCAGGTGCTTGTCCGGCGCGTAAACCTGCGCCGCCTTCACCGGCCACAGAGTACCCCAAACCACAAAGAGCACCGTAGCCGCACCAAGTAGAACTGCAAGTAAACGTCCGCTCTTCACGAAGCCAACCTCCCGGGCACAAGCCGTTCCTTTTCGGGGTAATCTTCCTCGGCGACTTCCTCTTCGCGCCTGCTCGGGATCAGCATCACCAAGATTGCGAGAATGCTGCTGCCGAAGGGCAGAATGCCCCACATCAAGCCCTGCCAGTGCGGCGGCATCTGGGGTGCATTGACGGGCTGGAACGGCGGCACGCCATCTTTGCCCCAGATAATAATGGTGTTGTCTTCCAGCCGATCCACCGGCCGCCAGCCCGCAAAAACCAGTAGTGGATCGTAGTAGCTATCGCGCACAATCACCCACTTAAGCCCGTAGTGATCGGCATGATTCAGCATCGCTCGTAAAGCATCGAGACCGTTCTCACCGAAGTACTTTGAAGCGGTGAGCATACCGGCGCCGTACTTCGTCAGTTCTGGCAGCAATCGGCCGGAGTTCCATTCACCGTCTTCGCTGGGCGCGTTGGTCTCCATCGCCAGCCGCGAAATCTTGTTGCCGAAGCCGAGAGTGATGTAGCTGTACCTGTCGTGCCCGTCGCGATTGAGCCACTGCGCGACGCTGTCAACCTTGATGTCTTCTGCGTCGGCCGGGTGATACGTCGTCCATCCCACAGCCATCGCGCAGGTATAGGCGGCTAAGACCGCGAGCGTCGCCGCGCCCTTCATGCGGAAGCGATCGATGACCTCAACCGCCAGAAGGCCAACAAACGGGAGCGCCAGCAGGGATGCCCAGTAGGTGAAACGCTCCATCGTCAGCACTTCAAACGCGCGGCCCAGGAGAATGCGCCCAACCGGCGTAGTGCCGCCCAGGCCGATGAGGAACGCCACCCAAAAGCCGAAGAACAAAGGACGTAGCCGCGTTGTTGACGCGCCGCGCAGGAAGATGAATGGCAGCGCCAGGATCAACGCACCATATGGAACGACAAAGTAGTTCAATCCATATATGGGCGTCAGGATATAGTTGGCGCGGCTGGGGTGCGGAATCGGCGCCTGCGTGACGGGATAGTGAATCAGCGCGATCCAGAACGGCAGAATCACAATCGCAACAGCAGCTCCCACCAGCGCCACGATCGTGCCCGTGCGAACCAGAATACTGCCCGTCGACGCGGCGTCGCCTTCGCGGCGATCGACAAACGCCAGCGCAACAACCGGCAGCGCGAAGAAGAAAGATCCGAACAGCAGCGTGGCGTGGTGCGCAGCCGCGGCGGTCGCAAACAACACCAGCGCCTTGAGAAGCGCGCTTCCTCGTCCGTGCCGGATCCACTCATACAGGAACGGCAGGGCATTCAAATAGATAGGCGCGGCTGACGTGGTGCCCAGCTGCCCCGCGTTGTAAACCAGGAAAGCTTCAGTTCCCACGAACACGCTAGCCAGGGCGGCGAACGACGCCGCGCGCGGACTCACCCAGAGCAGCGCGAATCGGTACACGCCCACAACCAGCAGCAGAATCGAAATCAACTGTACCGCCATGTAGGCCAGGTCCAGCCCGAAAATGTGGGAGAAGATGGCCACCCATTGCTGCGGAAGCGGCGGATAGGTCGCTTGGGAGAAACCTGCGTACCACTTCGTGTTCCACGGGTCGAACCAGTGGTGAACATAGTGGGAAGCGAAGAAGATATGGAAATTCGTGTCGTACGACTTCAACGGCAACTTCATCAGCAGCAGCGGCAGATGCACTGCAACGGCCGCCATCAAGATGAGGCTGATTGGGATCGGCCGTTGAGACGGCGTGAGCGACTCAGAGTTCTTCACCATAAGCCTCGTTGAAAGAGCCAATCGTTCGAAATCCCCCAGGATCTGCTCTTTCAGATTTGCGTCGCGCCGAACCCCGCCACCCAGAACAGGCCAGAAAAGCCATTGGTTTGAGAAAGGAGGATATTCGGACGCGCAAGTTCTTCGATTCATAGATTGCGCCATGTGGTTGCTTTCAGGTTTGTTGCCGCTGCAATCTGCGTCGGAAATCGCCAGAATCGATCCTCAAGCCAACATAGTGAGCAGATTTCGAATCCAAGTAGACAACGCGGGTCCGTCCCATTCTGCCTGGGGTCTTTTCAAAGCCAAAATGAAAGCTACTATTGCACCATTTAAGATCGCCCTTTTTTGGGCTCTGCTTGGATCAGCCTGCACGATTGGCGCGCAGACGTTTCAGGTGGGCCCTGACGCGTCTCCGTCGCAAAGCCCTCAAGCGAAGAAGGACCAGAATCAAGCCCAATCGCTCGGATGGGGTACTAACCTGGCGAACGCTCGAATTGGTCGGGCCGCTGAACAGGCCCTGCAACGCGGCGACAAAGCGCAGGCGCTCAACTACTCTCGTCAGGCTGTGAAAGCCGCTCCCAACGATGCCCAGCTATGGTTCCTGCTTGGCTACGCCGCACGCCTGAACAATCGCTTTTCTGAGTCTGAGAATGCCTATAAGCGCGGGCTGAGCATAAGCCCTTCCGCGCTGGGAGGCCAATCCGGACTGGCACAGGTCTACAGCCAGATGGGGCGCCCGAGCGATGCTGAAAAGCTTCTGAAGCAGGTGATCAGCGCCGATCCGCGCCGCCGCGATGATGTGCTGCTCCTGGGCGAACTGCACATGCGCTCCAAAGACTATGAGGGCGCCCTCGACTGGCTCATGCGCGCCGAGCGCCTCAAAGCGGACGCTCGTTCTGAAGTGCTGCTGGCTATTTCGTATCAGCAACTGAAACGCATGGACCAGGCCAATCGTTATCTCGAGATGGCCCGCCATCGCGACCCCAACAATCCCGACGTGGAGCGCTCGCTGGCCAGCTACTATCGCGAGGTCGGCAAGTATGAGGACGCCATCAAGGCGCTGCAGTCCATCAAGAATCCGCGCCCCGACATCCTCGGGGAACTCGGCTACACGTATCAACTTGCCGGGAAGGTGACGGAGTCCGCGAAGATTTACGCCAAAGCCGCCAGCGCGGCGCCCAAGGACATCAATCTGCAGCTTTCAGCGGCCCAGGCGCAGGTTGCCGCCGGTGCGCCGGAAGATGCAGATCAGTTTCTCAACCGCGCCGCCTCCATTGAGGCCGACAACTACCGGCTGCACGCCATTCGCGGCAACATTGCGCATATTCAGGATCGCAATGACGATGCCATCAAGGAATACCAGGCTGCGATTGCCCACCTGCCCGCCACTCCGGGCGAAGGCCCTCTCTACGGCGTGCAGTTGCATGTCGAGCTGATGCAACTCTACAAAGGCACTGGCGATGACAACGCCGCCGGCCGCGAACTCGCGACCGCGCAGCAGCAGATCAATGCCATCAACGAGCAGGGCGCCGGGCGCGATGCCTTCCTGCGCGTTCGTGCCGTCATCAAGCTTGCCGCAGGCGACACAGAGGGTGCACTGGCCGACGTGCGCGAAGCTCTCGCGCTTAACGGCAGCAACCGCGATGACCTCCAGCTCAGCGGCGACATCCTCATGAAGATGGGGCGCACCGAGGAAGCCATCACTTCCTATAAGCGCGTGCTCGATATCGAACCGAAGAATCGCTTTGCGCTCATCTCTCTGGGCTATGCGTCGCGCGCGGCCAACCGGCCTGATGATGCCGAGAAGTATTTCAAGCGGCTTGCCCAGGTCGATCCCACTTCGTACGTGCCTTACCTCGCCCTTGGTGACCTCGACACCTCGCGGCGTCAATTCACCTCTGCGCAGGCCAACTACAGCAAGGCCTATGCAATCGCGCCGAAGCGTTCCGCAGTTGTGGCCGGCGCTCTGAACGCGTCGATTGAGGCGCACAACCTGAACCTCGCAGACGAATGGGCGAAGCGCGTCACCGATCCGATGAACCGTGATCCCCAGGTGCTGCGCGAGCGCGAGCGCTACTACAGCTTCAAAGGCGATTACGCACAGTCCGCACAGGTCGGCGAACAGGCCATCAAGGCGCTTCCGCATGATCGCGACGTTGTGGTCTATCTCGGCTATGACTACCTGCGCCTCAATCGTTGGGAAGACCTGCTCAAGCTGGCCAACGACAACACTCCAAATTTTCCCAAGGAGCCCGATCTTCCTCTGCTCGCCGGCTATGTGCACAAGCACAACGGGCAGAGTGAACAGGCGCGTCAAGACTTCACTGAAGCCCTCAACCGCGATCCCGAGGTGGTAACGGCGTACGTCAATCGTGGCTACATGCTGAACGACCTGCATCAGCCAAGGGCCGCGGCCGACGATTTCGAGAATGCCATCAAGCGCGATCCCAAAGACGGTGAGGCGCACCTCGGTCTCGCTTACTCCTACCTCGATCTGAGCAAGTCCTCTGGCGCGCTGAAGCAAGCCGACCTGGCCGAGCAGACCATGGGCGATTTCAAGGAAGTGCACGTCATTCGCGCCGTAGCTTACGGCCGCGAAGACATGCTGAAGAAGGCTGTGGAGGAATACCAGGCGGCGCTCAAGTTCGATCCCAACGACGGCCGCCTGCATCTCGGCCTGGGGAATGCGTACTTTTCAGAGCGTAAGTACCACTCAGCCGTGGATGAACTCAATATCGCCGCCAAGTTTTCGCCGGACGACGCCAACATCTATGCGATGATGGCTCGCGCCTACGCCAATCTCGATGACCACGATCAGACCGTGAAGAATGCGGAGATTGCGGAGCGCCTGGCCAAGAACGCTCCCATTCCCGACAACGACATCCAGGAGCCGCTGCAGAGCAGCATCTACGTCTCCACCGGCCAAGCCTTCAGCACCATTGGAGAAGAGAAGGCCGCCATGTCTCGCTTCACACGAGCTCTCGAGGTGCCCAAGGCCAATCGCGTGAGCGTGCGTCTTGCCATTGCGCATCTCATGGCTGAGCAGGGTCATGAAGACGATGCTCAGCGCCAGGTTGCGCTCGGGCTCATGGAAGCCGGCGCCGGTGAAACCAAGGCTGCTTCAGGCCCGCAGTTCGTGCAGGTGGCTGACGTATTCCGCAGCATGCACGAGTACGACCTGTCACAGAAATACCTGGAGCGTGCCAAGATGGCCGGGGCTCCGGATCCTCAGGTGCGCATCGGCATGGCCAACAATTATCTCGCGATTGGCGACACCCCGCGCGCCAAAGCCGAACTGGCAGCCGTCAACACCACGACCGGCGGCGAAGCCAATTATCAGTTCCTGCTTGCGCAGGCCAACGTCTTTCGTCAGGAGCACCAGTCGGCTCAGGCACTGACCTCCTTTGCGCAGGCGTCGAACGCAGAGGGCGAAGATCAGTCAGCGCAGCAGGGCCTTTTGCAAACCGGCGGAGAAGAAGGCTGGCGCATTACGCCCAACGTCAGCATGTTGTCTGACATTGCAGTGGGCCCGATTTTCGAAGACTCCACTGTCTACGTTCTGGATTCCAAGCTCGATGCAACCACGCCCGTGACGCCCGGCGACACGAGCCTGCTGCCTCCTCCGCGCTCCTCGATTCAGTCGCAATGGACCAATGCTTTCCACCTGCACTTCGGACAGGCCCCCACGGCGACCGGTTTCTTCCAGGTGCGTAACGCGCGCGGCCAGATCTCCGTCCCAGCAACCAATTCCGTGGTGAACCGCAACACCACGGATTACACGCTTAACTTCGGGATCGATCCCACCTTCCGTCTGGGCACCAACGTCATCACCCTTAACAGTGGAGTGCAGACCAGCATCCGCCGCGACACCGAGTCCCCGAAAGAGATGAACCAGAACCTGTTCCGCGTCTTCACGTACGTGAACACTGGGTCCTTCTTCAACGCGGTGTCGGTCAGCGGCTATGTGATTCACGAATCGGGTCCGTTCATTGACAGCAACCTCAGCTCACGCCTGTTCACAGCTGCAGTCGACTTCCGTGTCGGCTCGCCGTGGGGCAAGACTGCGCTCCTTACCGGATGGGGCCAAAGCAAGCAGACCTTCTCCCCGCGTAATTACGAAAACTACTTCACTTCCAGCTACATCGGTGGCGAGCGCCGCTTCGGCGAGCACCTCGATGTCCGCGCCATGCTCGAATTCCTTCGTGCCTATCGCGTGGTCGACACCAACTCCGCCATCGCCCAGAATCTACGTCCAGCCGCGTGGATCAACTATGGCTTCAAGCGCAACTGGAATCTGCAGTTCAACAGCGCCTATTCAAGCCCCCGCAGCTTCCATGACTATGACGCGATTCAGAACGGGTTCTCGGTCTCATATGCCGTTCCCGTCCGCCGTCGCTTTACTGATGAGGGTGGACCCGTGACGCTTGCCTATCCCATCCGGTTCACGGGCGGTGTGCAGAGTGAAACCTTCTTCAACTTCCCAAATGGCCACGGCAATCAGCTCAGGCCCTATATCGGCATCACAATATTCTGAGGCGGATGACCCCATGAAGATTTGCCTGGTAGGCACTTTCCCCCCCAGCGGACGCCAGTTAAACGAATACTCATTTCACCTTGCGCGGGAACTACGCCGCCACGAGGACGTCGGGCTCACCATCCTCTCTGACGAATTGACGGAATGCGAATTCGCAACGGACGAAAACGGCAATCCGCTCAAGATTGAAGATCAGAGCGAGTTGCCGGGATTCGACGTTGTTCGCTGCTGGAAGTTCGGCAGCATGACCAATCCGGTACGCCTGCTCAAGGAAATCCGCCGCATCAACCCTGACATTGTGTGGTTCAATCTCGTGTTCTCGAGCTTCGCCACACCGGAAAATCCGGTGGCTGCCTTCGCTGGTTTGTCGGCGCCCGCACTTGTGCGCGCCGCCGGCTACTTTACCCACATCACGCTGCACCATATTCTCGAGCACGTTGACTTCGCAGCGGCCGGCGTCAAGCGCGAGCGCCTCTTCCGCGTCGGAACGGAACTCGCCACCAAGGCCCTGCTCAAGGCAAACTCCGTCTCGGTTCTGCTGCCTGGCTATCATCAAACCTTGCTGGAAAAATACGGGGCGGACAATGTTCTGCTCGGCACACACGGTACCTTTGCCACCGCGGCGACTCCGCCCGACTTCAGCAAGCGGGGCAATCCTGGCAAGCGCATCCTCGCGATAGGCCATTGGGGCACCTACAAGCGCCTCGAAACGCTTATGGAGGCATTCCCGAAGGTGCTTGAGAAAGCTCCTGACGCGCGCCTCGTGATCGCGGGGGCCAATCATCATCAACGTCCGGGCTATTGGGAATCGATCCGCGCTGCGCAACCGAAGCATTTGCCCATCGACTTCAAGGGATACGTCGCGGAAGAAGACATCCCCGAACTCTACCAGAGCACTTCCGTCCTGGTGCTGCCTTACGACTCCGCTACGGGGTCGAGCGGACCGGCGCACCAAGCCTGCGAATATGGCGTTCCGATTGTCAGCGCCGACCTTCCTGACTTCCGCGGCATGGCCCACGATGAAGACATGGCCATACGCTTTTACGAGCGGGGCAACGCCGACGACCTTGCGGACCAGCTCTGCGCCATCCTATTGTCCCCTGAACTTGAGCATGAGATGGCTGAACACAACTTTGCCGCCGGCGTGGATATGACCATAACCAACGTCGTGAACAATTATCTGCGCTGGTTTCGGCTTAACAAGGCCAAGCGCGACATTCGCGCATCAGGCCTTCTGCCTGCGCGTGCTCCCTTTCGCATGGACCCCGCAGGTTCCGCCGCACGGCCGGCTCAAATGCATCTCCAGCCCGCCCTCGTTGCAGAACACGCGGAACAAACAGACGGGGTCTCGAGTCGAACCACTGCCTGATACGTCGTTTTCTTCGGCCACCGTCTGCCTTCCGATGCAGCTTGAAGCGCCGGAAGGCATCCGTGTGTCTGCTCGGCAACATCTAACCTATTGCGATAGTGCCCTCAGACTGGGGTCCATGGGCAGCGCACGTTCTTTTTGACTTCATCGCAGGATGAACTTCCAAGCTCAGGCGCCGCGACAAGCCACCGGCCCGGCGCCCTTAAGGAGAGCCTCTTGGCGCAGGAATCTCTACCTCCCTACGTTCGCCGTGTTCTGTGTCTCATTTTCCCGACCCTGATCTTCGTACTATTCACCGGATGCTCGGTCTTCAACGGCTCAACGGCCAAACCCACCGTGACTCTTGCCGCCAGTCCCACTTCCATCGCTGCTGGTGCCACTGTCACGCTGACCGCGTCCGCTACCAATGCGAAGAACGTGACCATCACCGGCACGGACGGATCGAGCTACACGCTGGCAACAACTGGCGGCACACAGACCGTCACTCCCACTGCCACCACTACGTACACCGCGACAGCCCAGAACAGCACCGGCTCCGCCACCGCGGCCGCGACTGTGACCGTGACGGCAGCCGCCGGACCTACGGTGACCATCACGGCGAATCCCGCCACCATCACCTCCGGCGCTTCTTCCACTCTCACCGTGGCCGCGGCTAACGCCACCAGCGTCACTGTCGCCGGATCTGACGGCAGCTCCTACACACTGGCTGCGACCGGCGGAACCCAGGTCGTCACGCCGTCTGCGACCACCACCTATACTGCAACAGCAACCAGCGCGAGCGGCAATGCCACTGCTACTGCGACCGTCACCGTGAACGGCGGCTCCGTGCCCACGGTGACCATCACCGCGAACCCCACCACCATCACCTCCGGCGCTTCTTCCACTCTCACCGTGACCGCGGCTAACGCCACCAGCGTCACTGTCGCCGGATCTGACGGCAGCTCCTACACACTGGCTGCGACCGGCGGAACCCAGGTAGTGACCCCAACTTCCACCACTACCTATACAGCGACTGCGACCAATGCCAGTGGCAACGCCACGGTCACGGCCACGGTAACGGTGAACCCGGGTGCGCCCACAGTGACGATCACCGCCAACCCGACCACTGTCACCGCGGGGACATCTACTACTCTCACCGTCGCCGCCACCAATGCTACCCAGGTGACAGTTGCCGGCTCTGACGGAAGCTCCTATAACCTGCAGCCGACCGGCGGCACGCAGAGCGTAAGCCCCACCGCCACTACAACCTACACCGCAACTGCAACAGGGGCGGCCGGCACAGCGACTGCCTCGGCTACGGTTACGGTCATTCCTGCGGCGAGCCTGCAGTCCATCGAGCATGTGATCTTCATGCTGCAGGAGAACCACACCTTCGATAACTACTTCGGCATGCTGAATCCATACCGCAACAGCAATGGATTCTCCACCGGAGACGACGGCGTGGTGTACCAGGTAGATGGCACCGACGACAAGCTCTCCACCATCACCAACGAAGATGACGAAGGCAATTCCTACCCGTTGTTCAAGCTGAAGAGCACTTGCATTGACGATGACAGCTCTGACTGGCTGGCGAGCTATGGCGATGTGAACCGCTATAACTTCACGACGACGCGGCCCATCAACATGGATGGGTTCGTGCACACCGCTGAAGGCTACGCCAAGAGCTGCACTGCCAACGGGGCCATCTGCTCCGGCAGCTTCACAGACCTCGCGGGGCAGCGCGCCATGGGCTACTACGATCAGGGCTTCCTCAACTACTACTACTACATGGCATCGCAGTTCTCCATGTCGGATCGCTGGTTCTCGCCTGTGGCCAGTAAGAGCGTTAACAACCGCATCGCCACGTTCAGTGGCGGCACCACCGAGGGCCTGGTAAAAGACCCCGGCAACGATGGCGTCGGCCAACTCAGCTTGCCCAGCATCTTCCAGGAACTCGACCAGAACAACGTTTCCTGGAAGATCTACTGGATTGTGAACCAGAGCCTCTGCACGTCTGACGATGCATGCGGCCAAGGAGGTTCGAAGTTACCAGCGACGTTTTTCTCCAACTTCACTTACTCGCTGAAGTACATGTACAACAACCCGTCGGGCGCGGCGTGCAACGCGCCCACGCAGCCTTCCAGCGTAATCGGGGACACCAGCAACTCGTTCTGCGTCGACCCCAACCACATTGCGAATATCCAGCAGTACTTCACTGATGTCGCCAACAAAACTCTGCCCAGTTTCGCTTTCATTGAAGCTGGCTACGGCAACTACGACGAACATCCCGGCTCCGGTCAATCGGTGATCAGCGGCCAGTACCAGGTTGCGAACATCATCAATTCGCTTATGCAGAGCCCGTCCTGGAGCAGCTCGGCCTTCTTCCTCGGTTACGATGAAGGCGGCGGTCCGTACGACCACGTGCCCCCGGTGCCCACTCATTCCAACGACTACACCGACGCTTCGCTGAGCGCGTCGATCCCCGACATTTCATCGATCGCCGTGAACCCTGACGGCTACAAACCGTGCGTACCGGCCGGCGGCACACCCACCGTGCACTGCGACCTGGGGGCGCATGATCCAGGCGCCAATGCAGCAGACGCGCCCGCCGTCAATGGATTTGCCGCGCAGCTCGGCTTCCGTATACCCAACTTCGTAGTGTCGCCCTACGCCCGCCGACACTACGTCTCTCACATCCCGATGGACCACACGGCGGTGATCAAGTTCGTGGAAAACCGGTTCATCAACAGCTCCGCGCACCTCACTGCACGCGATGCCGCACAACCCAATCTGCTCGATTTGTTCGACTTCAATACGGCACCGTGGAAGACCCCGCCATCCCCGCCGGCGCCCGTGACCAAGGCCACACTCGGCTACGATCCATGCACGCCGCAGAGCATGCAATAGCCGCAACGCCGACGCAAAGAAATCGGCGGCTCCGGCCGCCGATTTCTTTTAGCGTGCGCGAGTCCGGCTGACAGCGGAACCCGGGGTTGACGCGGTGACTCGGTACGCCGTGAATCCGCGTTGACCTGCTGCTTTTGAAGAACGCCGGCTGGGGTTGCACACCTGACCGGCCGCCTGGTGTAATTCCTGAGTTGCTCAATCTCCGGGCAGATGCTCTGATCTCGACGCGCACAGCAGGCAGCGACGACCAGCAAGAACTCACCACGGCACGATAGCTCAGGAATTGCCGCAGTCATCACCCTACAAACAACAAGCCCGGCCGCAGCAGCGGCCGGGCTTGTAAGAAGCGCTACAAGCTACTCGACCTGTATGTCCGTGGCCACATACCGATTGCCGTCATAATCCGCGGAGATACGCACCTTCTGCCCCATTCGCAAGGTGGTCGCAGACTGGTGGGTGGGGTCGAAGAAGATTTGATAGGGCTGGTTCGACTTGGCGTCAAGCAGAGTCAACGAGCCGCTATGTATATCGAGCGCCGAAAGCGTCCCGCTGAAAATGAATGTTGCGCCTGGTGCCGCAAGCACCGAAATCTGCGTAGCTACGCCCTGTCCTTTGTTGTTGGAATCGAATTGAACGGTGACAAGCGATCCCGGTAAAAGATCGTTCGCACTCGATTGCTGTCCTGAGAATGCGGACTGACCTTCCCGTTTGAATGCCGTCTGGTTGGTCACCATCACGCGGAATGCCGCGCGGCTCTGAGAGGACGTGAGGCTCAGAATGCCGCGATCCCGGTCGTAACTCATCACCCGACCTTCATAGTCGCCCGTCGGCTGGTCCGAAAGGATATGCACGGTGACCGCAAAAATCGCGGCGCCATCCAGCGTCGTCTGCACCGAGGCATGCGCGGACGGCGCCAATTCGCGTAATCCAATGCGTTTGCCGTCACGGAAGACCTGGGTCCGTTCGTCATACAGGATCTTCATGGGTTTTTCGCCGTAGACATGCAGCACCAGGCGATCCCGCACCGGGTCGACCTCACGAATCGATCCACCTAATACCGTGCTCTTCCCCTTCGGGAGAGGCGGCACATCCGTTAAATGGGCCGCTGCCTCCGTTTTCACGGAACTCGCGGATACCCCGGCTTCGGTGGTGGTTGTGGGCGCGGCAGAAGCCTGGCTCAGGAAGGCTCCGCCAAGCATTGCCATAACGAGAAGTGGTTCCATATCAGCGCACCTTGTGGTGGGGGAAATCTGGCTAGACTCTGGTTTTGATGGCATTCAGCGGCTGGTGGTGGCCTGAAATATACGTTTTGACCGCAGGAGCAACACCGTTTCCGCTTGCGCATCTAAACAAACGTGCCCACATATCTCTGAAACCTCCAAGGGCTGATTTGGAAGGGAATTTCGCCGAGCACTATGCTTAAGACTTTCAAGCTAGGCGTTGCAATTGCACTTGTTGCCATGGGTGCGTCCACCCATGCCTGGGCGAGCGAGGGACACAGAATCATGATCCCTCTCCGCAGCAGGCTCAGTCCCGTACAGCGACTGAACCGCGAAGGCGTCGAGGCCGTCAAGCATCACCGGTACGAAAAGGCCCAGTCGCTCTTTTATAAGGCGTACCTGTACGATCCCGCTGATCCTTTCACCCTGAACAACCTCGGGTACATCTCTGAGGTGCAGGGTCAGCTTGAGCGCGCGCACAAATTTTACGAATTGGCCGCCGAGCAGGGCAGCGATGCCAACATCGACGTGACCAGCCAGAAGCACCTCAAGGGCCAGCCCATGAAGGCGGCGCTCATCGAGCTCAAAGACCGCACCATGCGCGTGAATCGGATGAACATCGATGCGATGCGGATGCTCCAGCAGGACCGCAACTTTGAAGCTATCGAGACCCTCAAGCAGGCTCTCGCGCTCGACACGCAGAATCCTTTCACCCTGAACAATCTGGGGTACGCGTACGAGTCGGTCTCCGATCTTGAAAACGCGTTGAAGTATTACCAGCAGTCCGGGACCCTCAATTCCAATGAGCCTGCAGCCATCACCCTCGACAAGAACTGGCGCGGAAAGTCTGTGAGCAACATGGCCCGCACCAGCGCCAAGCGCCTGGAGAAGAGGATGGATTCCGGCGATCTCACGGAAGCCAAGGCTGTCATGTACACGCTGCGCGGCGTTCACGCTGAGAATGCCAATAACTGGACCGAGGCCCGCGAGGATTTTCTCCACGCCTACGCGCTCGATCCTTCCAGCGCCTTTTCGATCAACAATCGCGGCTACGTCGCGGAACGCGAAGGCGATCTCGAGACCGCCCAGTACTTCTATGAGAAGGCGCGGCGCGCCAACGACGCGAACGCCAAGGTTGGACTCGCAACCAAGCTCTACGCGCAGGGACAGGCCCTGGCCGTGGTTGCCGATGACAGCAATCAAAAGGTAGACAACGCACTCGATATTTACAGCCGAGAGCGCAAACGCTCGTCTTCCGCGGTTGAACTCACGCCACGGGGCGGAACTATGGAATCCGCACCTGAACAGAAGCCGGACCACGATCCGAACGTCAAGCCGGAAGCCAATCCCGCTCCTCAGCCGAACCAGCAGCAGAATCCTCAATAAATCAAGGGCTCCATAGACATGACTACAGCAGCGTTTCCTTCTTCTACGTCGATGACTCTTCTCTCGCGTCTCCTGCTGGTTCCGCAGGGCGCCTCCTCTGCATCGCCGATGCAGGAGGAGCTGAAGCGCGATATACGTTCCATCTCGCGTGAACAGTTCGACGATTTGTTGACCTTGGCCAATCTCAATCATGTCGTCGTCCGCGGCATGAAGATCTTTATAGACATCGTTCGCGCGGGCGGCGACGAAGTGCGCACGAAGTGGGCACTGGACGCGCTCGCCGCTGAAGAGCAGCGCATCAACACCGCACTCCCGTTCCTGCACAATATCTGCCAGGCCTTTGAGGGGCAGGGCCTCGATGTCACGGTTATCAAGTCGCTCGACCACTGGCCCGACCTCGGCAGCGATCTCGATCTGTACTCCAACGCCGGGCCGCAACAGGTTATCGATCTGATGACGCAACACTTCGGCGCCACGGTATCCGCGCGCAGCTGGGGCGACCGCCTCGCCGGCAAGTGGAACTTCGAGATCCCCGGCCTCGCTGAGTCGGTCGAAATCCACGTGCAGCGTCTCGGACAAACGGGGGAGCAAAGCGCGATCGCTTCGTCGCTCATGCACCGCACCCGAACTATCGAGGTCGCCGGCCGCACGTTCCGGGTGACGCACAAGTCTGACCGTCTGCTGATCTCCACTCTGCAGCGCATGTACCGTCATTTCTACTTCCGTCTTTGTGACATTCTCGATTCCGCCGCGCTCGTCGAAAACGACGGTCTCGATTTCCAGGATCTGCATGACGCCGCACAGAAGGCCGAGATATGGGAAGGCACCGCAACTTACCTTGCCATCGTGTCGGACTACGTCAAGAAATATCGCGGAACGCCCGTCCAGCTGCCGCAGCTGGTCACGTCTTCCGCCCGCTTTGGGGGCGATGCCGTCTATTACGCGCGCGGATTTATTCGCGTGCCCATCATGCCGCAATCCGCAAAGCTCTACGGATCGCAGCTTGCCGGCATCTTAAAGAAGAGAGAGCTGCACAACGGTGCCCGGCTCAGCCTGTTACCTTGGTTGGCCACCGCCGCGGTCGTGGGTCAAAAGCTCACCGGCAGCGACAAAGGCATCTGGTAACTCGAGGTTTTTGGTGGGAGCCGCCACTCAGCGCGACGGGCGGTAAAAAAAGGGGAAATTCTTCAAGCTAACAGTCGGTTGAAGAGAGGGGGATGCGGGGCTTTACCTCGCAATATCTTTA
Organism: Occallatibacter sp.; assembly: GCF_036502485.1. GTDB lineage: Bacteria > Acidobacteriota > Terriglobia > Terriglobales > Acidobacteriaceae > Telmatobacter. The sequence goes on from NZ_DASXYM010000090.1 coordinate 29,098, forward strand.
TGAGCAATCAAGGACCAGTAAATCCCGGCTCACGTGGCAGGCTCGTCGTCGAGAGGTCTGGCCGAAACGTCCAGGGCCCCGGTGCTTATAACCGCTCCAACCTGGCGTTGGACGTGGAAGAGACATATGCAGCGGAAGTGCTGCCGATGCCGCGCCTCGTGCCGGCGCACGCCGGCGCAGCCGCCATGGTTGGCATTCCCACCTTCGCCGGTCTCGATCAGGCCACCAAGCAAAAGGACCCCACGTCGAAGGCCGTTTCGGCGGTTGTTCACGTCGTGGCCATCTCCGCGCTGCTCTGGCTTGGTTTCAAAGCGAAGCAGACCTTCGTGCCCCCGATCACCCAACCGGTTAACATCACCCTTTACGCGCCACCGCCGCCGCCCAAGGTGCTCCCGGTCGCGCCCAAGATGGGTGGCGGCGGTGGAGGCGGCGCGCATGAGGTAGTTGAGCCTATCAAGGGCAATCCGCCCAAGGTAATCGCTCCCAAGATGACCACCATCGCTCCTCAGATTCTCAAGGTCGATAATCCCAAAATGGCCGCAGAGCCCACTGAGATTGTCAAAATGCCGGACAATCCCAACATGCCTAACCTGGGCCTGTCGAACTCTCCGCAGATTGCTCTCGCCTCCCAGGGCAAGGGCGGCGGGTCGGGCTTCGGGTCCGGTCTTGGCGGCGGCCTGGGCATGGGCAAAGGCATCGGCTCGGGGCCCGGCAGCGGCGGTGGATACGGTGGCGGCCTCATGAGCGTTGGCGGCGGCGTCAGCGCACCCACGGTCGTTCACTCCATCGAGCCTGAGTTCACTGAAGAAGCGCGTCAGGCCAACTATCAGGGGGGCGTCTCGATCGCGCTCATCGTGGATGCGCAGGGTAACCCGCAGAACGTGCACGTTACCCGCCACGCCAGCTATGGCCTCGATCAGAAAGCCGTGGAAGCTGTGAAGCAGTACAAGTTCCGGCCCGCGATGTACCAGGGGCACCCGGTCGCCGTCCAGATCGTTATCGACGTAGCTTTCCACCTGCATTGATTTAGAAGCAAGGGTAAAGGCAAGGAGAGGAGCCCACGCGGCTCCTCTTTTTGCTCTGGACCTCGCTTTTCTTCTATTTTGACTTGTCATCCTGAAGGCGCCGCGAACATGCGGAGGACGATTAGAGGGGGTGGCTATTTACTGATCAGTAATCCTTCCGATTCGCCCCGCTCGAAAAAGCTGCTTCTTAAGCCTTAGAAATTCTCGCCCGAAAAGTGAGCTGCATCACGTATGGCCGTCCACCTAAGTCTTTCTGTTTCAATGAGTGGCCCTCAGCGTGCGCAGGAGGCGAAAAACAATGACCTATTAATTTTCCAGTAAACCGAAGCTGATGCTGTTGCGGTTTGGCCCCAGGGTGGTTCCCACTCTTAACGACACCCATCGGCTTTGCTATTGTGACAGCTTCTGATTTTCGGTCGGTGATGGCGGTCACGGGTGGATGTTTACGGTGAGATTCCGGCGGCCCGACGGGGCTAGAAGGCGGAAGGCAAGAGGCAAAAGCAGGACAAACCCACCCTGTTCATAAGGAGCGCTGCGAAGGGTCTTCCAACTCCCTCTCCGCCTCCCTTACGCTTTCTACCCTTCCCAAATCCCTCCAGCGATACTCGTCCGCGCGGAACGCCGCGATCTTCTTTCCCTCGCCTGCCAGCCGCAGATAGGTGCTGATGATCGAGAACGCACCCTCTTCGGTCATTCTCCGCAACACTTCCGGAGATAAGACGTGGATGCCCGAAAACGCGAGCGCAGCAGGCGCAGCACAATCCCGCACTAATTCGTCGGCACTCCCGCGCCGCCCGCACAACGTCCCATCGCGATCGAAGAGCAGATAACGCGATGTTTTCCGCTCCTGCACGGCCAGCGTGGCCATCGCTCCGCTGTCTTGGTGCGCGCTCACCAGCCGGCCGAGGTCAATGGTGCTCAGCACATCCACGTTGTGCACCAGGAACGGCTGGTCATCTTCCAGAAAAAACCAGGCTGCCTTTTTGATCCCGCCGCCCGTGTCGAGCAGTTCTTCCTCGCACGACACCTCGATCCTCATCCCGAAGTTTTCATGGGCGCGCAGATATCTGATTATCATGTCCGCGTAGTGGTGCACGTTGACGATCACGTCCTGCACACCGAATGCGCGCAGCCGCTCGAGCGTGATTTCGAGCATGGTGCGCCCGCCCACCTCGACCAGCGCCTTGGGCCGGTCATTCGTCAGCGGACGCAGCCTCGTCCCGAGTCCCGCGGCCAGCACCATCGCCTTCATTTGCCCATCTTCTCCAACTCGATGTGCCGCACCGCCACGTCCATTCCACTGTTTGCACGCAGATGCCTGGCCATCTGCTCGGCCAGAAACACGGACCGATGTTGTCCGCCTGTGCAACCGAAGGAAACCATGAGGCTCTTGAAGCCGCGCTTTGTATACGTCGCCACACTGGCATCCACCAGCGACGCGGCGCTTGAAAAAAATCGGTGCACGCTCTCCTGCTGGTTCAGATACTC
>NZ_DASXYM010000091.1:0-51453 GCF_036502485.1 Occallatibacter sp.
CAACAGGCTATGCAAATGTGGAAAGCAAAAAGCGCTTCCCACATTCGCACAGCCTCGACGACTGCTGCGGGCTGAATTTGCAGCTAAACTCAAACCCGAGTGCTCTCACTTACCCGGACTAACCGAAGGGGGCAGCTCACAACCACCCACAATTTCCGCTGCGAGGCACACTGCTTTGTGAGGCCTGTGTTCAACCACTCACAGCCGGTAATGTCACTGGCCGGGGCGGAAAGAAGTACCCGTACTACTGGTGTCGCACTCCTAGGTGCCGCTCAGTGAAGAATACCGCGGCGCACAAGATCGAAGCCGAATTCCTACAGTTGTTGAATGAACTGAGATCATGCCCCAATTTCGAGGAATCGATTTTTGCCGGAGTTGAAGAAGGTGTGGCAAGCTAGCGAACCTGAAAGGGCGGCGCTGATCAAGCAGGCGGAAGCTGAGTTGAAGGAGCAGGACGAGATGCGTAAGAGGCTCTTGCCAGCTCTGCTTAAGGGCGTGATCGACCAGAAAACCAACGCAACGGCGAAAGAGGAGTTCGATCAGACATGTGACGGCTATGAGGCATACCTCGAAGAGTTGAAGGGACGAGAGATGATGTCCATCGTGTTCTGGACCTTCTCAAGAAACCTGTTGATCGATGTTGGAGCCGCATGGAAACGTGCAGAGATCGACAAGCAACAGATGTTTCAAAAAATGCTCTTCCGAAACGGTCTGAGGTACTCCGCAAGAACGGAATTTTGAACCCAGATAAATGCTGTCTTTTCAGTGAGCTGAAGGGTGCCGTGGAGGCATTTGGTATGTTTGGCGTCCCCGACGGGATTTGAACCCGTGTTATCGCCGTGAAAGGGCGGTGTCCTAGGCCGGGCTAGACGACGGGGACGTTGCGTGGGGCGGAAACCGAAACTCCGACGCCAAACCAGCGCATCGTCTCGGATACAGGCCGGATGACCGGAATGCCCTGATCCAAGGCTATCAACTGAGGCCAGGTGTGTCAAAATGCAGGATCACTGCCCGGCGCACTCCGACCCATTCGGGCTTCCGGTCTGAGCCGTTCTGCAACTAAATCACGGCGCGTCCTACGGAATTTTGCGACAATGGTGCGTTCAGTTGAATCGAAAGAAAAAGTCCACCTTATTCGTTTCCCTGACACAACCGAAGGGAAGCCGTGTCGCGAGGATACCGTGCTAAAACACGTCATTGTTATGAGTTGTGTCGTTTTGGGATTAGTGACAGTCGGATGCCGTCAAAAGCCCACGCAGCCGCAGGGGCAAGGTGCTGGGATGCAGGCCATGCCCGTACAGACCGTCGCCGTCACCATTGCTCCAGTTCCGCAGAGCAGCGAATACGTGGCGACGATCAAGTCGCGCCGTAGTGCCACACTTCAGCCGCAGGTGGACGGCCGGCTGACTTCAATCAGCGTCCGATCAGGCGACCGCGTAAAGTCCGGGCAAGTAATGATGACCATCGATCCGCTGCATCAGCAGGCGTCCGTGGATGCGCAACGCGCAACCGAGCGGCAGAAGAAGGCCGTTTTCGACTACAACGCTACGCAGCTCGATCGGCAGAAGAAGCTGTTCGACGCCGGGATCATCAGCCGCGAGTTGTTTGATCAGGCTCAACAGGCCTACGACAATTCGAAGGCAGACTACGAGTCGGCCGTTGCGTCGCGCCAAACCCAGGAAGAGCAGCTCGCTTACTACTCCATACGGGCGCCGTTCGATGGAGTTGTCGGAGATGTTCCTGTGCATGTGGGTGACTATGTCTCCAGTTCGACAATGCTGACGACGGTGGATGAAAACAAGGACTTGGAAGCCTATATCTACGTTCCCGCCGAACGTGCCGGACAACTGCGGCCCGGCCTGGAAGTGGACGTAATGGACACGACCGGTAAGCAGCTCGAAAAATCGAAGATTGACTTCATCTCCCCTCAGGTCGACAACTCGCTGCAAGGCATCTTGGTAAAAGCGCCCGTCCATTTCGGACCGGAATCGCTGCGAAACTCACAACTGGTAAAGGTCCGCGTAGTCTGGAACACCGCGCCGACTGCGGTTGTCCCCGTGCTGGCCGTAACACGTCAGGGCGGTCAGCCTTTTGTCTTCGTCGCCCGTCAAGAAAATGGGCACTATATAGCCACCCAGACTCCCGTTACCGTGGGCGATACGGTGGGCAACAACTACGCCATTACTTCGGGATTGCACTCCGGTGATCGAGTGATCGTCTCGAGCACCCAATTCCTGGTGAACGGAATGCCGGTCGCGCCAATGGGCGGGAACGCGGGCGCATAGAAGAGCGTCTGGAGAATCGCGCGGAATGTGAGTTCACCGTCCGGTCGTCGATTTGAGCCGCCGTAATCGAACCAAGGGAAGGAAGGCATACATTGTTTGTTGATTTTTTTATTCACCGGCCCGTCTTCGCCACAGTCTGCGCGCTGATGATTATTCTCGGGGGCGCGGTCTGCATCCCTAATCTGCCGGTGGCCATGTATCCAACTCTGGCCCCTCCGCAGGTGACTGTGGCAACCAACTACGTTGGCGCGAATGCAGACACGGTTGAGAAGGCTGTAACGATTCCGCTGGAAGAAGCCATCAACGGAGTTGAGGGCATGCGTTACATCAGTTCCTCCAGCACGAGCAGCGGAACCAGCTCCATCAACGTTACTTTCCAGACCGGATACGATCTCGACATTGGCGCTGTGGACGTGCAGAACCGTGTCGCCAGTGTGCAAGGCCGCCTGCCGGCAGCGGTGAATCAGACCGGCATCAGCATCACGAAGGCAAACACGAATTTTGTATTCGGCGCTGGATTCTTTACCCTCGATGGCCGCTATTCCAACGAGTTCATCTCCAACTACCTCGATGTTTACGTCAAGGATGCGTTGAAGCGCGTACCGGGCGTGGGCGATGTGATGATCTTCGGCGAGCGCAAGTATGCTATGCGCATTTGGCTCGATCCTGTTCGCCTGGCTGCCCGAAACCTCACCGCCAGCGACGTGGTGAGCGCACTGCAGGAACAGAACGTGGAGATCCCGGCCGGCCAGTTGGGCCAACCGCCGTCAGATGCGAAGCAGGCGTTCCAGATTCCCGTGCGCGTCGTGGGGCGACTCACAGACCCGGTGCAGTTCGACAACATCATCCTCAAGAACACAGCCAATGGCCTCATTCTGCTCAAGGACGTCGGGCATTCAGTAGTGGGCGCCGAGACCTACAGTTCCACCCTGCGCTACAACGGCCATATTGCCCAAGGCATCGGTGTGCAGCAGCTTTCAAGCGCGAACGCACTTGCAGTGGATGCTCAATGCAAAGCTGTATTGAGAGACCTGCAGAAGAGCTTTCCGCCGGGCCTCCAGTATGCCATCGCATTCGACTCAACCACGGCGGTCGGCGACTCTATTCGCGAAGTGCTCATCACGCTGGCTGAGGCCATTGGAATCGTCATCGTGGTGATCTTTCTTTTTCTGCTCGACTGGCGCGCCACAATAATTCCAGCCGTCACCATCCCTGTCTCGCTCATTGGTACCTTCGCGTTCGTAAAAGCATTTGGATTTTCCATCAACACTCTCACGCTCTTCGGAATCACGCTGGCGACAGGACTTGTGGTCGACGACGCTATCGTGGTAATTGAGAATGTGCAGCGCCACATTCACCTCGAACATTCCGATCCGCATGAGGCTACTTCGCGCGCCATGAGCGAAGTAACCAGTGCCGTGATCGCCACCTCCCTGGTTCTTATCGCGGTGTTCGTGCCTGTGTCCTTCTTCCCCGGCACCACAGGTATTCTGTACCGTCAGTTTTCGCTCACCATCGCGATCTCTATCGCCATCTCTGCATTCAACGCACTGACGCTATCACCTGCGCTTTCGGCGCTGTTCCTGCGCGGTGAAGAAGAACGGCCGCATCAGCTTGACTTTTTGCATGTCAAGCCGCTCTCCAGAGCGTTCGCAGGATTCGTTCATGGCACGGATGCGGCCATTGGCTGGCTGAGCAGAGCCTACGCCCGGTCGATTCACTACGCGCTACGCGTACGCTACCTCCTGCTTCTGTTGTTCTTCGCAGGAATGGGTGCGACGGTCTGGATGTACCAACGTGTACCCACCGGGTTCATCCCTCAGGAGGATCAGGGATTTCTGATGGTCATTGTGCAGGCGCCCCCCGGGTCGTCGCTTGAATATACGGCTGCGCTGGCAGATCGGGCCGGGATGATCATCGGGCAGGATCCCGACATTGCAGGAGCATTCTCGGTCATGGGCTTTGGTTTCTCCGGCGCGAGTTCAAATCAGGGAATGATGTTCGTTTCTACGACCGATGCCGATAAGAGACGCGGAGCCGGTCGCTCCACCGTCGACGTCACTGCGCGCGTGAATCAAAGGCTGCAGATGCTCATGTTCTCCCCCGATGGCGGCCTTGTGCGCATGATTCTCCCACCTGCGGTCCAGGGCGTGGGTAGCTTTGGCGGCTTCCAATTCATGCTCCAGGACCAGGGGAAGAACACGCTCAGTGATTTGGATCGGGTAGCACACCAGATAGCTAACGCGCACCGACCGGACATTACCAACCTGATCACCACGTTTTCAGCCAACGATCCCCAGGTTCTGGTCACCATTGACCGGCAGAAGGCAAAGGCCATGAACATTCCTCTCTCCCAGGTGACGACCACCCTGGGGGTGTTCATGGGTTCGCAGTATGTCAACGATTTTGACTTCAATAACCGCACCTACCGCGTGTATGTGCAGGCGGATCAGCCGTTCCGCATGAGCGCAAGCGATCTGCATGAGTATTACGTCCGCTCCGATTCCGGGCAGATGGTTCCGCTCGATAACCTCGTCACTGTGGTCAACAGTTCGGGACCGCAGGTCATCAATCATTACAACCTCTTCCGCTCGGTGGAAATCGACGGCTCGGCGGCGCCGGGCTACAGTTCCGGACAAGCCATCAGCGGCATGGAGGAGTTAGCGAAGCACGCAATGATGCCAGGCATGACCTATCAATGGACGGGGCTGACGCTGGACGAAATCGAATCCGGCGGCAAGGCTCTGCTCATCTTTGGATTAGGCATCCTGGTCGTTTACCTCACTCTGTCGGCTCAGTACGAGAGTTTTGCGCTGCCATTCATTATTCTTTTAGCTGTGCCGATGGCAATTTTGGGCGCCTTGAGCCTGGTATCCTGGCGCGGTCTTTCGAACGATGTGTACTGTCAGATTGGACTCGTGATGCTCATCGGGCTTTCCGCGAAGAACTCGATCCTGATTGTCGAATTCGCTGAGCAGCTTCGATCCAACGGCCGGTCCATCGCCGAGGCGGCGATTGAAGCCGGAGAGCTTCGCCTTCGCCCCATTCTCATGACCTCATTCGCCTTCATCCTCGGCATCCTGCCCCTCGTTTTCGCCACTGGCGCAGGCGCGCTTGGACGCCGCTCGGTGGGAACGACGATTGTTGGCGGAATGCTGCTATCCACCATCCTGAACCTGTTCTTCATTCCCACGCTGTACGTGATTCTGAGCACGCTGCTCGGGTCGAAGGTAAGAGCCAACACAGAGAAGATGGCGCACGCATAAAGCGTGCGCCGCTACTCCGGTTGGCGATGGGCGACAATGTAGTTCCTGATGCTGTAGTACATCCAGCCGGGCAGAACGCCCTCCTCAAATAGGTCAAGCTTGCTGCGATACGGCCGGAATCGCATGATCCGCTGCGCCCACCCGCGAGTCAGTCCAGGCACTCTCAGAAGCTCTTCGAGACTGGCATGATTGATATCCACTAACGGTTGCGACGCTGTGGCCTTCTCCGTGCCCGAGTGCCTGCCCGCCACTTGCGGAATGGCCGGCAGGTTCAGCACAAGCAGGAGGGTGAGGGCAGCAAATAGCCGGGTCCTGAGCACCAATCATTGTCGGTCTGGCTGCGCTTCAATGCAATAGTCTTCCCTACAGCGCTGCTTTGAGCAGGTGCTCACGACCTGTAACAATGGCAGATATGCATCCTTCTTCGCCCGGTATTCCCCCAGCCGGAGGCGGCGCGGCATCGACCGTCAGCCGCGGACTGTTGGCATTCCTGCTCGTCGTCGGCCTTCTATTAGCGCTGTGCATCGCATTTGCCTGGACAACCAGAGATGCGTTGCGGAGGCCCCTGTCTCAATCCGACACCGGCGCATCCCGCAGCACCGTTGCCCCCAGGACAATCGTTGATATCAGCGCTTGGCAAACAGCGGAAGCTCTTTCGCAGATGGCCGTAACGGCGGAAGAGAAGGCTTTCGCTCAGCAAGCCGAGCGCCTGGCCGATCATTCGGTAGATCAAGCCTTTGCTGCCGCGCTGCGCCAGGCCAATCTTCGCGCCCAGAATCGGAAGCTCAGCGGCGATGCCCAGACGATTGCAAACCGCATCCAGCAGCTTCAACTGCTCGTCTCACAGGATCAGGCCGCCGTGAAGCAGCTCTCGGCCGCGCAGCCTGCCAACAAGGCGCCTCAGGCTTCTGAAGATTCCGACGATGTCGACTTACAGATCGCGAAGGCCCAACTTCAGCTTGATTCGGATGAACTGTCTGACGCACAAGACGACCTCGATCGCGCGACTGGCGATGAAAGGTCGCAGATTCAAAGCGAACTTTCAGCGCACGAGTCTGAGATGAAGAAATACGATAGCCAGTCCCAGGAACGCGGGCAAATTGCCGTGGTGGCAGCGAATCAGTTCGGCACCCTTGCAGGTCGTATCGGGGCGTGGAATCGGCAGCGAAGTCGAATCCAAATGCTTGCGGACGCGGAGCAGCAGACCCGAGCGGATGTACAAACCTTCTCGGCCGCGCACAAGGCGCTTGCGGCGAAACTTGGCGATGGTGCAACGGCTGGCAGTAATGCCGCGACGGACCAGAATTCGCACCTGGCAAGCCTCCGGAACGGCAGCATAGAACACCAGCTCCTGAGCATTTACGACGACCGGATCACGACGGAGCAACAGCTTGCCGATGTCTACAAGAGGTGGGAAGCGCAGGCGCAACTGCAACATCGCCTCGTGTTGCACCTCATTCTGATTTCGCTGGCGTGGGTACTCGCCATCCTCGCGGGCTTGGTGCTTTCCATCGTCCTCTTGCGCAAGCTGATCCAGCATCCCGTTCTCGACCCGAGACAGCGTCACACCCTGCAGAGCATCCTGGAGCTGTGCATTCAGATCGTCGGGGCCGCAATCATTCTCCTGGTCATCTTCGGCCCGCCGAAACAGCCCGCAACCATGTTTGGCCTGGCCACTGCTGCGCTGACAGTAGCCCTGCAGGATTTCGTTCTGGCCTTCTTCGGCTGGTTCATCCTGATGGGGAAGAAAGGCATCCGGGTCGGCGACAACGTGGAAATAGACGGCGTGGGCGGCGAGGTGCTGGAAATTGGACTGATGTCTACAACCCTGCTTGAAACCGGCACCCTGGCAAATCCAGGTTACCGCACCGGCCGGCGCATCTCTCTGATGAACAGCTTCGCCATCAAGAACAAGTACTTCAACTTTTCAACTGCGGGTCAATGGCTGTGGGATCAGTTCGAGGTCGTGATTCCTTCGTCGGAGGAAACCCATCAAGTGGCGGAGCAGATCCTGCAGGCAGCTCAAGAAGAGACATCTGAAAGCGTGCCTCTGGCGGAGCGCGAGTGGAGCCGCGCGCGCAGCGCCGGGCTCACTCATATGCGCGCCGCTCCCGCTGTGAATCTCCGCCCCGTAGGAAGTAACTTCAGCGTGGAGATTCGCTATATAACGCGCGCTTCGGAGCGCTTCCAGATGCGTAACCGCCTCTACAAGCGCGTGATTGAGTTGCTCCGAACAACGCGAAGTGATCATCCGGGCAGGCCGATCTTACCGCCCTCAGCGCCTCCACAAATTAGAGGCTCTGAGGCGACACCCGAATAGCATTTGACACGCGCGAGCTTCTCGCTTATGGTCAAAAGCAGATGCAGACCCGCCATCATCACGGTCATCACCACCATCATGGACACTCCATGCCGGCGGACTGCTTCGGCCTGATGCTCTAAGGCTCAACAGATCTAAGCTTCACCCAAGCCCGCCGGCGACTCCGCCAGCGGGCCTTTTGTCGTTTCTAATTCCAATTCCATTTCAAATTCAAAGCGAGACGAAACATGATCGATTTCGAGAAAATGGACGGCCTGGCGCCTGGGATTGTGCAGGATGCGCGGACAGGCGAAGTCCTGATGCTGGGCTTCCTCAACCCGGTGAGCTATGCCAAAACCATGGAAACAGGCTTCGTAACTTTTTGGAGCCGCACCCGCCAGAAGCTGTGGATGAAAGGCGAGACCAGCGGAAACCGGCTCCGGATCATATCCGCGTCCACTGATTGCGACAACGACACCTTGCTGTTTCGGGTTGAGGTGCAGGGCGACGGCCTCGTGTGTCACGAAGGCACCGTAAGTTGCTTCACTCGTCCGCTTCAAATGGCCGCGAAGGAGGCAAACGCCAATGGCTAAGTTACGGCTCGGAATCCCCAAAGGAAGTCTGCAGGAAGCCACCATCGCCTTGTTCAAACGCGCAGGCTGGAACATCTATGCGGATGGCCGGTCTTACTTCCCCTCTATCGATGATAGTGACATCGAGTGCATGCTGATTCGTGCGCAGGAGATGGCGCGCTACGTGGATCACGGCGTTCTGGATGCCGGTCTCACAGGAATAGACTGGGTAGTCGAAAGCGGCTTAGACGTAACGAGTGTCACTTCCCTCACCTATGCGAAGCAAAGCCGACGCAAAGTCCGCTGGGTGCTCGCCGTGCCGGAGAACAGCGGCTTTGAGAAAGCTGAAGATCTCGAAGGCAGGATCATCGCCACGGAACTTGTCGAGGTGAGCAAGCGCTACTTCGCTGATCGCGGTGTGAATGTCAAAGTCGAGTTCAGTTGGGGAGCAACCGAAGTAAAGCCTCCCATGCTGGCCGACGCCATCGTGGAAGTCACCGAAACGGGCAGTTCGCTGAAGGCGAACCACCTGAAGATCATTGACACTGTGATGGAAAGCGAGACGCGCCTCATTGCCAGTAAGGCTGCCATGGCTGACGGCTGGAAGCGAAGCAAGATCGACTCCATCGCCCTGATGCTCCGGGGCGCCATTGACGCACAATCGCAAGTCGGCCTCATGCTCAACGTCGAGCGAGCCGATCTAGGTGCCGTTCTGGCCGTATTGCCGGCTCTCAACTCTCCCACGGTCTCTCAACTCAGCGATTCAGAATGGGTGGCAGTGAACACCATTGTGGACGAACGCACCGCTCGCGATGTCATCCCCCGTTTGAAAGCTGCCAATGCTACGGGCATCGTCGAATACCCGTTGAACAAGGTCGTCCTCTAATCCTGGTGGAGACAAGATGAAGCTAATTCGCACCAAAGGGCGCGGCGCCCGCAGGGCTGCCGACGTGATCGCAAAGCTCGAGTGCCGCGGAGGCGCAGCACTCGAGTCCGTCATGCCGGTAGTCGGTCGGATTGTCGCTGCAGTCCGACGCCAGGGCGATCGCGCATTGCTTCGATACGCACAGCAGTTCGATTCTCTGCCAACCGCGGAGTCCTTGCACATCACCCGCGAAGACATGGCTGAAGCGTGGGAGAGCACCAGTCCCGCACTGCAGCAGGCGCTCCGCACTGCAGCATCCCAGATCCGCACCTTCGCTGAGAAGCAGTTACCCAAGCCGTGGCACGAGACGACAAATGGAGCCACGAGAGGGCAATTGGTGCGGTCCCTCGCCTCCGTCGGATGCTATGTGCCCAGCGGTCGCCATCCCCTGCCCTCCACTCTGTTGATGTCAGTCATCCCGGCACAGGTTGCCGGCGTTGAGCGGATCGTCGTTGTGTCACCTCGGCCGGCAACTGAGACTCTGGCCGCCGCGCACCTCCTTGGCATCGCCGAGTTTTACAGGATTGGTGGTGCGCATGGGATTGCCGCTCTGGCGTACGGGACAGAGCGAATTCCGGGCGTCGACAAGATCGTCGGCCCAGGAAATCTCTATGTCACTGCGGCCAAGAAGCTTGTGGCTTTCGACTGCGCAATTGATATGCTCGCTGGACCCACGGAGATCGTTGTTACAAGTGAAACGGGCAATCCTCAAGAGATCGCGTCTGACCTTGTTGCACAAGCAGAACACGACCCCGAAGCTCTCGCTATCTTCATCACCACGCGCGAAGAGTTGGCGCGCGACGTCATTGCACAGACCAAAATCTCGGCGCGCATGAATCCGATCGCGCGCGCATCACTCCAGCGCAATGGACTAGCCCTTGTTGCCTCCACCCTGGTCGAAGCCCGTGACCTCACCAATCGCTTGGCGGCAGAGCATCTAACCGTTGACTCGTCAGCCGATCTCGCCTGGGTGCAGAACGCCGGCTCGGTGTTCGTGGGACGCTGGTCATCGCAGCCTCTGGGAGATTACATCTCAGGACCCAACCACACCCTGCCTACAGGAGGCATGGCACGAGTCCGCGGCGGTCTCAGCGTACACGACTTCGTAAAGCTCATTACCGTGCAGGAATATACTCCGGATGGCCTGCGCGCAGTCGGTCCGTCTGCCGTTTTGCTCGCAGAGGCCGAAGGGCTCGTCGGCCACGCAGAAGCAATCAGAGTGCGTCTCCAGTCATCTCTTGAGACAAGGAGGGCGAATGGTTGACATACCAAACCGGCCCGCACCCAAACCACGCGCGCGCGTGCAGGCAATGAAGGAGTATCATCCTCCGCTCGGCTCGCGTGACTCTCTCCGTCTTGACTTTAACGAAAACACCGTTGCGTGCTCACCCGCGGTGCGCGATGTCCTGAGCGGTATTTCTGCAGGTGATCTCACGCGCTACCCTGAACGGGAATCGGTTGAAGCACAGGTGGCACGCAACCTTGAGCTGAACCCAGAACAGGTAATCCTCACCAACGGCGTAGACGAAGCCATCCATGTTCTGTTCCAAGCCTTTTTGGAGGAGGGCAACGAATTACTCCTTCCTGTGCCTACGTACACCATGTACGAAGTCTACGCATCGTCAACGGATGCGCAAATCGTAACGGTCCAGGCTGCAAAGGATTTCAAGTTCCCATACCAAGCCTTGCTTGAAGCAATCACGCCCCAGACCAAGGTGATTGCGCTAGCGAATCCCAATAGCCCGACCGGGAGTATTATCAGACGCGATCAGATCATCGCAATTGCTGAACGCGCGCCTCACGCAATAGTTCTCCTCGACGAAGCATATTTTCATTTCTACGGCGAAACAGCAATCGACCTCCTCGCATCGCTATCAAACCTCGTGATCGCACGCACCTTTTCTAAGGCATACGGCGTGGCCGGATTACGAGTAGGGATCCTCGCGGCGTCTGCTGAGAATGCTCGCTGGATGCGGCGCGTCATCTCGCCTTACAGCGTCAACTCGGTTGCTCTCGCGTGTATCCCGGCGGCTTTGGCTGACCGTGCATACCTCGACCGATATGTTGAAGAAGTGCTCGCAGCCCGCACAGAATTTGAGGCCGCGCTCGATGCCCTCAGCATCCGTAGATGGCCCAGCGAGGCCAACTTCATACTCGTTCATATCGGTGGAAAGCACCGCGAATTCGTGCAAGCAATGAACGCTGGCGGCGTACTGGTCCGTGACAGAAGCAACGATCCAGGCTGCGCCGGCTGTGTTCGCATTACGATCGGCACGCGGGAGCAGATGCGTCGCGCGGCGATGGTCCTAAATAACGTCGTTTCGCACATGCGGGAAGCTAAGGAGGCGGAAGCATGAGGGCAGTCTCAAAGCGGCGCCCAGATACCGAGACTCAAGACGCCTTACGCGTTGCCCAATTCGACCGCAATACGACGGAGACCCGAATTTCCATCCAACTGACTGTTGAAGGCAGCGGCCGCTACGAAATCAGCACCGGCATTCGGTTTTTCGACCACATGCTGGAACTATTCACGCGCCACGGTGCGTTCGATCTCAATTTGAAGTGCGACGGCGACCTTGATGTCGATCAGCATCACACGGTTGAAGATGTGGGCATCGCGTTAGGCGAAGCCTTTGATCGGGCGCTGGGCGAAAAGCGCGGCATCCTTCGTGCCGGATATTTTCTAATGCCGATGGACGAGACCCTCGCCATTGCCGCGGTGGATCTGAGTGGGCGCGCGGCCTATGCGGTGGATACGAAGGTTCGCACCCGGCTGGTTGGTGACCTACAGACGGAGCTGGTCACAGACTTCTTTGAAGGCTTCGCCCGCGGAGCCCGCGCCAACGTCCACGTGAAAACAATGTACGGGCGTTCCAATCATCACAAAATCGAAGCGATTTTCAAGGCCTTCGCGCGAGCCCTCCGGGGGGCTTGCAGCCGCGACAAGCAACTAGGCGAAATGTTGCCCTCCACAAAGGGACTCCTCTGATGCGCGTGACCATAGTGGATTACCAGGCCGGGAATCTTACCTCCGTTGTAAAAGCCTTCCGCCATCTCGAGGCTGATGTTGAAATAACCGCCCATGACCTCTCGTTGATCAACAATGCAGAACGCATCGTGCTTCCCGGCGTCGGTCATTTCGCGGCAACGCAGCGACTTGAGGCCACAGGAATGACTTCAGTCATTCGATCCGCCATCGCTCGCGGAGTACCGTTCCTCGGCATCTGCGTCGGCATGCAATGGCTCTACGCCGGCTCAGCTGAAGCAGAGGGGCAAGTCGGCCTTGAGCACTTCAATGAATCATGCACGCGGTTCCCAGAATGCAACTTGAAGGTTCCTCACGTCGGCTGGAACGCGCTTGATCCACGCCCCGGGTCGAGACTCCTCGCTGGAGTGGAACCCGGAACCTACGTGTACTTCACGCACTCCTACCGTGCGCCGGTAACTGCCGACACATGCGCAGCAGCCACCTACATCGATGACTTCGCAGCTGCAGTGGAGCGGAGAAACGTCGCGGGCGTGCAGTTTCATCCGGAAAAGTCGGCTGCGGCAGGGCTCCGCATCCTGCAGAATTTCCTCACTTGGGAGCGGGACGGAGAGCCATGCTGACCAAACGCATCATTGCCTGCCTCGACGTTCACGCAGGACGCGTCGTCAAAGGTGTTCAATTTGTGGATCTCATCGACGCCGGAGATCCTGCTGCACTCGCGTCTCGCCACGCGCGCGAGGGCGCTGATGAAATCGTGCTGTTGGACATCACCGCCACGCACGAAGGCCGCAAGACACTTCTCGATACGATTCGCCGCACAGCTCGCGAACTTTTTGTGCCGTTCACGGTGGGCGGAGGCATCCGGACCGGGTGGGATGCCGAACAGGTCTTTGAAGCCGGAGCGGACAAGATCAGCATCAACTCGGCCGCACTCACTGACCCATCTCTGATCTGGACCATCGGGCGGACCTTTGGTGCACAGGCAGTGGTTGTAGCAATCGATGCCCGCCGCGATCCTGCAGCCGCAGATCCCGTGCGCCAGGCCCAGGTGTTCTTACAGGGCGGGCGCAAGCCCTCCGGGCGGCGCGTGGTCGAATGGGCACGTGAGGCCGAAGCCCGCGGTGCGGGCGAGATACTGCTCACGTCGATGGATTCCGATGGCACGCGGAACGGCTTCGATTGCGAACTGACGGCGGCTGTGAGTGATGCCGTGCGCATCCCGGTGATCGCCTCCGGTGGCGCTGGGACGGTCTCCCACTTTGCCGATGTCTTCGCCACTGGCAAAGCCGATGCGGCTCTGGCCGCCAGCATCTTCCACTTTGGCGTGTCGTGCGCCCGCTCTCTCAAGGAAGATCTGGCTGCTGCCGGAATTCCAGTGAGGTTGCCATGCTGATCCCATCCATTGATTTGCTCGGTGGCCGCATTGTCCAGCTAGTCCAGGGCGAGAAGCTACGGCTCGCGTTCGACGATTTCGAATACTGGATCGAGAAGTTCTCGAGCTTCCCGCTCGTTCAGCTCATCGACCTTGACGCGGCCATGCGTACCGGTGAGAACTCTGCGCTCGTAAACCAGATCGCGAGTCGCCTTCCGTGCCAGGTCGGTGGCGGCATTCACTCCGTCGAGCGAGCCCGGCAAGTGCTAGGAGCCGGCGCAAAGCGCGTTATAGTCGGCTCGGCGCTCTTTTCGTCGAACTCCGAAACAGCCTCCGTCAACACCGTCTTCGCGCGGGAACTCGCGGAGGGAATCGGCCCTGACCGCGTCGTTGCTGGCATCGACACCAAAGGTGGACGTATAGCCGTCAAGGGCTGGAAAGAGCAAGTTGCCCTCACGCCCCAACAGGTGATCCCGCAGTTGGAGTCCCACGTCGCCGCCTTCCTTTACACACATGTGGATGGGGAAGGACTGATGGGCGGATTCCCAATCGACACAGCCGCAAGCCTGCGAAAGCTGACGCAGCGACAGTTCATCGTTGCCGGCGGCGTTCGGAGTCAGCAGGAAGTTGATTCTCTCGAGGCACTCGGCGTGGATGCAGTGGTTGGGATGGCCGTTTACACCAACCTCCTAGCCATTTAAGACACTTCTCGCATCCGCGACATCCTTGGAGCCGCTGGGCTATGCTGTGATGTGGACGTTGGAGAATAGGACTGGCATGACATTGAGGCGGCAAAGCGGAATCCGTCTGGCCAAGCGGCTGGACGAGGTAGGGTTTTCAGACATCGTCCAAATCCGCAACAAGGTGATGTCCATGCGCTCCGAAGGCTTGCAGGTCCACGCCTTGCATGGGGGCGAGCCCTTCTTCGAAACTCCTGACGAAATCAAGTTCGCTGCCGTCCGTGCGCTCGTGGGCAACCAAACCCATTACGCACCGTCCTCGGGCTTGGTGCCGCTGCGGCAAGCCCTCGTGAATAAGCTTGCCTCCAGAAACAACCTGCAGGTCACCCCTGACGAGGTGCTCGTCACCGTGGGTGGATCTCAGGGCCTCTATGCCGCGTTCCAGAGTGTCCTTGACCCTGGTGATGACGCGCTCGTCTTCTCACCATACTGGACGCCCATCGGGGATCTCGTCACCGGTGCTCAGGCGCGACCGTTGCTTGTACCCACTATTACCGCGCGCCGCAATGGCATCCGCAAGACCCTCGAGCAGTTCTCCACCCCGCGCGTTCGCGCCATCTACTACAACACTCCCCAGAACCCCAGCGGCCTTGTCTTCACACGTGCCGAAGCGGAAGAAGTGGCGGCATTCGCGCGCGAACGGGACCTCATCGTGATTGCGGATGAAGCATATGAGGATCTGGTCTATGACGGGGAGCACGTCTCCATTGCCTCACTCCCCGGCATGCTCGAACGGACGATCACCTGCTACACCTTCTCGAAGACGTACGCCATGACCGGTTGGAGGGCGGGATACACGGTTGCGAAGGAGCCGTTCATGACCGCGTTGCGCAAAATTGTGCTCTACTCAACCAACGGAGTCGCCACCCCCGTGCAACATGCGATGCTGCAGGCGCTCACCACGCCTGAGTCCGTCATCGCCGCGCGTCGCGACGAGTATCGCAAACGACGCGATCTGCTGCTTACCGGCCTCAACGAAGTTGGCTTGGACTGCAATCCCCCTGCCGGCGCCTTTTATGCCTTCCCAATCACGGAGAAGATTCACAAGAACAGCCGCACCGCCGCCGAAATCCTTCTCGACAAAGCCCACATCGCCACCATCCCGGGCTCCGTGTTTGGAGCGCAAGGCGAAGGACACCTTCGCTTTGGCTATGCCATCCCTGTCAAGGAAATCGAACAGTGCGTGGAGGCTCTGCGCACCTTCTTTCGATAGAGCTTCGCGCGCTTTCAAGTTGCCTGTATCTGACCAACCGCCCGGCTTGTCTCCACGCGTGCCGCACGCAACAATCGCGCAAGTTGTTTCAGGTGCAGTTGCACCGCATAGGCCCGCAGAATTTCTGCCTGGGAAAATTCCCTACCCTTATGGCGCAACTGCGCCATGCGCTGCTCCAGGAGAGCAATATCCTCTTCAAGATGCAAGTTAGGCGGCGGAACATTGAACTGCCACTTGTGGATACACCCTGCCACGTAGTGAAAGCCTGAGTGAATGTCGTTCGCCAGATTGCCCAGCATAGGTTCCAACTGCTCCGCGTACCCATCTCCGGCACTGTCCTTAATCGCAAGTTCAAGAGCAACGAGTGAATCGAAAATGGCGCGCTCGGACTCGGCCAGGAGAGCCAGCCCTTCTCGCCATCCTGGTCCTCCCGAGGGTTCATTGCGGGCGGCCTGCAACAACTGATTGTTCCCGCGCAGAAGAGCAAGCGCATCCGCCCGAAGAGTCTCGATACTCTCAGCGCGCGCGCCCCTGAAACCGCTTAGAATCGCCTCAAAGAACGATCCCAGCAATAAAGACTCCTGCGCCAATCCATCTCGCAAAGCCAGTCGCGCGCGATCGGGAAACACCACGGTAATAACAATCACCGCGATCACGATGCCAAGTACCACCTGCAGAACGCGATCGAAGGCAAGCGCCTTGCGCGAGTTCGACTGAACCAGCATTATGATCGTGATAGTCACTCCGGCCAAACGCGAACTGCTCCGAAACCCCAGCAACCCGCAAACAATAATTGCCGCAAACACCGCGCAAACATAATTCCAGGGCACGGACCCGAATAGCGAGAACGTGAAGCCGAGACCTGCTCCAATGATCGTGCCCACAATGCGATCTCTCGACGCCGAGATAGTAGCGCCTACATTCGACTGTAGAACGATAATGGCGCTGATCGCGCCCCAGTAGCCATCGTGTAGGCCGAACCGCAAAGCCAGCCACCAGCACAGGGTTGCCGCTAGCGCCGTTTTAGCCGCGTGAATGAGCAGCCGTTTGCGTTCCCAGGTGAGCAAACCCACCTGCGTCACCGGCTGGACACCCAGCTTCATGGCAAGCTCCTGCTGCGACCGTGTTCTGCTTGTGTTCAGGCGCATGCGAACACCCACCTCCGCACTACTTAGAATGCAGCATCCGGCCCGTCCTGAGGCCTCAATTCTCATTCGCCGCGGCCCAGGCTTTAACATCCAAGCAAGTACATGTTGCGTGTAGGCCATCCCGCAAGTCTCGGCGCTGAGTTCCTCCGCATATTGCCTGATGGCATCGAACTTGTTGCTCTACCTGATGGGCTCGGTCACGACGTGGAGATCGATGTCTGGATCCCGGACCCCTACCCCACCCGCGCCCTGCGTATATGGCCCCGTCTCCGTGGCGTTCGTCTTGTGCTCTCGCTCATGGCAGGTACGGAGTGGATCGCCGCCACCGTGGGGCCGCACGTCACAATCTGCAATGCGCGCGGCGCGCACAGCGTATCCACGGCGGAATGGACGATATCCGCGACCCTGGCCATGCTAAAACACTCTCCGTTGTTCCAGGACCTCCAGCACGCCGCTGACTGGGGCGGCCGCAATCAGGCCACCACGGAGTTTCAGTCCGTAACCGGCGACGCACGCTCATTGCATCCACCTGTCATGGTTGAGGAGCTTACCGGAAAACACGTTCTGCTCGTGGGATATGGCGCGATCGGAAAAGAGATCGAGCGCATGCTCGCACCGTTCCGGGTAGAACTCGTTCGCGTGGCCCGTAACCCTCGCATTGACCCGTGCGTTTATCCCGTGGGAAGTCTTGACCGTCTGCTCCCCACGGCAGATGTGATCATCCTGATACTGCCGCTCAACGACGAGTCACGCGAACTCATCGGCGCTCACCAGTTCGGCTTGATACGCCAGGGCGCCCTGCTCGTCAATGCCGCACGCGGTGCCATCGTTGATACCGATGCACTTGTCCATGCGCTGAACAACGGCAAGGTTCGCGCGGCGCTCGATGTAACGGATCCAGAGCCATTGCCGGCCGAACACCCGCTGTGGCGCTGCCCCAATCTTCTGCTAACCCCGCACGTTGCCGCATCCACACCGCAGTTCGCGGCACGCGCTCTTGAAGTGGTCGCCGACGAACTCAGGCGTTATCTGAACGGCAAGCCTCTGCGCAACGTGGTGCAGATCACAAGGTGAAGAATCTCGTGCCTGAACGGAACCTTTCACGACAAGCGGAGTTCTATGTGCTTGCCACAACCGGTGCATGACGCCAATCCCGCAGGCCTAAGACCGCGATCCAAACCAGCACGGCGTAGATGACCGCCGTGAGCCACAAATCCTTGTAGATGTACTCGCCAATGTAGAGGGCGTCTACAACGATCCATAACCACCAGTTCGCA
This sequence comes from Occallatibacter sp., assembly GCF_036502485.1. Lineage (GTDB taxonomy): Bacteria > Acidobacteriota > Terriglobia > Terriglobales > Acidobacteriaceae > Telmatobacter. Next base: position 18,087 of record NZ_DASXYM010000091.1, read on the forward strand.
ATATGTTTGCGAGCCTGCCACCAGCTCGCCACTAGGCTGAAACTTAAGAGCGATGCATCGAAATACGGCAAAGCCGCATTCAGCCGCTTCGTCAGGGCGCCCACCGCGAAAGTTCCGGCGAATCCGATTGCGAGGGCAGCCATGCTATTGGGCAGCGGCAGACGCACCACCCGTACTTCACCATCCTGCTGCACGCCACGCCACCAGTTCCACCAGCCGTACAGCGTGAAGGCAACGAAAAAGATCTGCAGAATGGCATCCGATAACAACCGCGCCTGATAGAACACCACTAGATACAGGAAATCGGCTGCCAGAATAATCGGCCAGCACAGCAGGCTTCGCCGCGCGGTGAGCCATATTCCGACACCTGTCGTGATCCCACCCGCCAGTTCAATCCAGTGGACCACCAAATAGTGAAGAACCGTCGCGATCATTCCGTCGTAGCCTTTCGATCATTCGGTTCCGCCCGAGCCCAGGCGCGAATCTCGTCCAGCATCTTCGCCCCCGGCCCGTGCCACCATTGCGCGTGACTGAGGAGATAGCCTTCGCAAGCCATGTGCGCCTTCTCTCGCGAATGCAGCATGGTTAAAAAGTACTCTGCCTCTGACAAGGCAAACTCCGCATGGCACAGAGCAAGCATGGGAGCGAGTGCCGCACGCTCCGCCGCCGAGAGCGGCCGCTCCGCCTCATACCCCTGCAGCATGGCCCACAGATGATCCATGTGAACGGGCACGCTCTCACGGTGTTCGGGGTCATTCACCAGCGCGAGCCACTCCACGATGTTTCTCTCAATCGCATGCGCCAGGTCGTGCACCGCATTGGTGCGATCGCACAATCCAAAATCGATCACCGCGCTCGCCTTGCCCTGCGGAGTCTCATCGGTCCAGAACAGATTCGAGGCGTGCAGGTCATTGTGCGTCCAGAGCGGGCTCAAGTGCGGCAACAGCGGCGCGAGCTCCACATGAAACGACCGCAGCAAATCAATCGCTTCCGCATGACACCTGCTCCGCGACAGGTAGTCATTCAGCGCCGGCCGCTCATCTACATACACTTCCATCCGCTGCGCAGGATCGCTTCCGGCAAAAATCGTGAAGCCGGCAACTAACTGCCGCCCGCGCCGCTCCGGAGCGGTGTATCCTTCCGCAGCAAGGTGTAGCCGAGCTAGCATCCGCCCCGCCGAATGCGCATGTCCCGCCGAACGAAGCGGCGTCCACGAGATCGCATCTTCATACGCATCCACTCCACACGGAACGGTGTGCACCTCGTACGTCCACACGCCCTCTTCAATGGCTGTTTCACCGGACTTCGACATGAAGACTCGTGGCACAGGCACTCCGCACCTCGCCAGATGCGCCATGAACCTATGCTCTTCGCAAAGGCCCTCCGCATCCCGAACACCCGTCGCATGGCGCTTCACAAAGACATCCTGGTTCCTGGCTGCGACCACGCTCGCGGAAGAAAAAGGCCGAGGACTGATCGTCAGAATTGGAAACGGTCGTTCCAGTTCTGGATAACGCGACAACACGGAATCAATCTCGTCTCGAGACAAAGGCGCCCAGTCAGGCTCTACAAGCGACCCATCCATCCCGTGCGCCTTCGTTCCAGTGCTCAACTAGCTCTCCCCCTCAGAAGGTATAGTGGGCCGACAACCGCACCGTCGTCGGCGCGCCCAGGTGGATAAATGTGTCGCCGAGGCTCGCGCCCGTGTCCTTCCAGTACCGCTTGTCCGTGACATTGTCTGCATACAACCGCAAAGTCATGTGCCCCTGTTCTCCGCCGGGCGTATACCGTGCGCCAATATTGAACAAGTTATAGCCGGGGACACTCAGCGCATCATCTCTGGTTGCTTCTTTGCGCGCACTGTATCCCCAGCCAGGCATAAGATACAGTCCGCGCGCATGCGAAACAGCTATGTCCGCGAACAGAGCGGTCCGCACACGCGGAACATTAATCACCTGTTTCTGATCGTATGCCGGTGTACCCGTATCTTCTGAAACCGCGTGAATCGCTGCCACCGATGCCGTCAACTTGAGCCAGTTCGTCACCTTACCCTGCGCATTGAACTCCCCGCCATGATGCGTCTCATGACCTTCAGACTCGAAGCATAGATCGCCTGTCCCGTAAAACTCTTCTGTCGGGCAGAATTCATCCGGCGCCTGAATCACCTTCGGATAGAAGAATGGCGCCCTCATATGGAAGTACGCTCCGCTCAGCAGAACTCGCCGTCCCGGTTCATATTTAACGCCCGCCTCCACCTGCCGGGTAAAGTAAGGATCCAGGAACTGACTCGAGTTATCCACCCACCATGGTGCCTGCGGTCCCAGCGACAGCATCGTCCCATAGTTCACGTACAGCATTAAGCTACTCGCCGGCGAGAACGTGATCGCATAGTGAGGCAGCCACACAGGCTTGTCGGTGTTCGTGGGCGCAGTGCCAGGGGCGGTGGCACTTAGCGAGTAGTTATGATCCCGCAGCCACGCTTCCCTTCCACCCGCCACTAGCTCGACACCCCCCGGCAGATGCATGCGGTCCGCGATCATCAACGCTGACTGATGATGATCCTCCCACAGCCGTCGCGGGCCGGCCTGCTGGGTGATCCCTTTGCCATTGGTAGCCCAGTGGAACGGCTCGATTGGCTCATAGATATTCTCCTGTCCGATGTAGGTATACACTGCCCCATTCTGTACAACGCCATCAGCAGATGCCGGAGTGTCAGCGGAAAAGTAACCCGGCATCTGCACGCTGCGGCGGAACACCTCTACGCCGGCGGCCAACTGGTGCCTGACCGCACCCGTATGCAGTTCGCCCGTCAACACCGCCTGCGCCTGTGCATCAATGCGTAACTCACCAGGATTGCGATAGTCATAAATACCGTACGTCCCGTCAGGGCAGAAGAAGTAATAGGGCGCGTCGGGCGCTCCCGCGCAGCTCACCTTGCCTTCTTCATCATAGGAAGCTCCATACGCATAAACAACGTTGTCATCAATGAGCGAGTGGCTCAAGCTTCCCGCACCGAACGTATGCCAGTTCGGCGTCAGATCATAGTCGAAACGAACGCCTGTGTTGTACACGTCGAACGTGTTCGGCTTAGCCCATGACTGAAACCCCAGCATCGTCGACGGATACATCCGGTCCATATCCGGAACCGTGGTCCCGCCCAGCAATTGATATCCCGAGACAGACCTTTCCACCTTGTGCTGGTACTCGAAGTCCGTCCTAAGGGCCGCCTTCGCGCTCATCTTCCAGTCCGCTGACCCCGCGCCCATCGCGCGCCACCCGTCGGCGCCATTCACATAGCTCTGGATCCTCTCACCCGCCAGGTTCACTCGCGCGCCAACCTGCTTTTGTTCTCCAAACAGTTGTCCGAAATCAACATCGCCAAAAGCGCTTCCGCGATGGTCCGTCGCCAGATCCATAGCCTTCACCAGCGCCGGCCGCTTCGTCACATATCCAATAACCCCACCGCCGGAAGCCACCCCACTCGTCAAGCCGTCCACGCCCTTAAGGATCTCCACCCGCTCTTTGTTTTCGAGCGGCACATCCTGCTCGCCTGCGATAGTCATTCCATTGATCTGCAATCCCGTGGCGAGGTCGATCGGAAACCCGCGGATCTGGAAGTCGCCGTAATAACCCACCGGGGCATAATCCTCGCCCACGGACGCATCGTTCTTCACCACATCCGCCAGCGTACGTGCCGCCTGATCACTCAGTAATTCCCGCGTCACCACCGACATGGAAAGCGGCGTCTCCGCGAGGCGCGCGCCATCGAGCGTGCCCGTGCTCGCCGCGTCGGGGAGATACTCGTCTTTAACGCTGTCATGAACCACCACAGTGGTTGTTACGGGCGGCACCTTCGGTTGCACGTTCTGCTGGGTTCCAGTCGACGGGGTGGAAGCCGCAGGACTGCTCTGACCATGCGCAATCGCAACAACCCATACCCACATCACACCCATGATCAACAGGCGGTGCGGAATTACGCAGTGTAGTACTCGCGATTCAGATGTGAGGGAGAGCGCAGTCGGAGCGGGCATGGGATCCTCTTGTCTTAACCACTGAAACAAGAGAGCCCGTACTGCAGAGTTCTTGAAGAAGACCTTCGGAAACTTCCCACGCCGGTATTATCCGGATCGGGTTCGAGGGTATTTCTCAGCCCCGCCACTCGGAGCACCCCTGTTTCAATAACCTCATTGAAACACTCCCGAAAACAAATAGCAACTGCGCTTTGCCGCAAAGGAACAGGGCCGCGAGAGCATAACCCCTCTCGGCCCCTGAAGGACCTGGATCTGAACCTACTTGCCCGTGCCTTCTGTCAGGGTCACAATGCGATCCACTCCCGGAACAGCGAACTGCTCCCCCCTGCCACTCGGCCAGTGAACTTCAACCCCATCCACCGCCGTCGCATCGCCCAGGCCGAAATGTACGCGCTGATCGTTGCTCGAGAGATAGCTCCCCCCGCTGATTACATCGCCCCGCTGTTTCATTCCTTTCGTTGTCACATACACCGTCGCACCCACGGCATCGCGCGGACTCTTTGCACCGCCTACCAGCCTGACCTCAATCCAGTGGTTGGTGTTCGCATCCACGTTGCGCATTAGCACCGGGTGCGCATCCATCACGTTGATCACGGCGTCAATTTTCCCGTCGTTGAACAGGTCGCCCACGGCCATGCCGCGCCCCGCAATCACGTCGGTCAGTGCCGACCCCTCCACCGCCGCAACCGTCTCGAACTTCTTCCCCTCAGAGTTGTGGAACAACATCGGCCGCTGCGCCCAGGTTGTTCCCCAGCTGTACTTGTCAGCCTGGGGATACACATGACCATCCGCCATCATCAGGTCTTTCCAGCCATCGTTGTCGTAATCGAAGAAAGCGTCACCCCAGCTCAAAAAGGGTACAGTTCCTTCTCCCAGACCCATCTGGTAACTGACGTCCGTAAGATTCGCGTCGCCTTCGTTGTGATACAGCGGCTTATAGTCGTCTGAGAAAGTGGTATCAAATACATCCAGAAGGCCGGTGTTCTCATAATCTCCAACCGCAATTCCCATAGATGCCGTCTCGCGCCCCGCCTGATTCAAAGCAAATCCTGAGGCGTAGCTCACATCTTCGAAAGTACCGTTGCCCTTGTTCAGATAGAGGTAGTTTGGCGTCGAGTCATCCCCCACCAGCAAGTCCGGTTTGCCGTCATTGTTTATATCCACAAAGACCGCCCCCAGCCCGTAGTAGCCCGGCTTGTCCTCAACCCCGGCTTTCTCGCTCACATCGGTGAATGTCCCATCGCCATTGTTGTGGAACAGGTGATCGCCCTCACCTTTCAGCCCACGCGGTCCACAGCTCACCTTTTCGCCACGGAACGTGCAGAATGCGTTGGGAGCATCTGCGTCTCCAGCGGTGGGCATGTGTTTCCGGTCATAGTGCAGGTAGCCCGCTACAAAAAGATCGAGCCGCCCGTCTCCGTCGTAGTCGCCCCACGTCACACCCGTATGCCAGGCCGCGGCATCATCAAGCGCCACGCCCGCCTTGTCCGCCACATCCGTAAACGTCCCATCATGATTGTTGTGGTACAGACGATTCTTGCCCCAATTTGACACGTAGAGGTCCGGCCAGCCATCGTTGTCGTAATCCCCCACCGCCACGCCGAATCCCCAACGATCGTTGGTCACACCCGCCTTCGCGGCCACATTCGTAAAAGTCCCGTCGTGATTGTTGCGAAACAGAGCGGCATGCGGCGGCGTCTCTTTGCCGTCCAGCGCGTTGAAGGTCGAGCCATTCACAAGGTAGATATCCATCCACCCGTCATTGTCGAAATCCAGCAGAGCCACACCGGACCCCTTTGCCTCGACAATATAGTCCTTCGCCGGCGTTCCCATCTTGTGGGTCCATTTGTTTAGTCCGGCCTTCTCTGAGGCGTCTTCAAACACCTGCGGACCCGACTTCACAAACCCGCCGGCTGTGATCGGACGATGCTGCGCATCCAGTTGAACAGGATGAGGCGAGCCCGTCTCCTGCCCGCTCTTGGCGGCCGATTGCGTACCCTCGGCGTTCTTTACGCTCTGCTGTTCGGGGGGAAGTGTCCCCGGACCGGCGGCTTGGGCAAAAACCAACGCGGGAAACGACACAAAAATTGCCCATATTGCGGCTCTCTGGGTAACCGTGAACATGGACGAAGTATACGGGGCGGGGTGGAGGCCGGTATCGACCGAAAGAACGATCAGAGCGGGCCACCTGACCCAACGACCCGCCCTTTTGCAAACTGCCCGCCTGCTCTACTGCGTGCCGCCCGCCGCTGCCCCCGGGGGCGCATTCTGAACCAGCCATCCATCGTTGCTTCGCACCAGGGTAGCCGAGCCCGCCTGCGGAGCCGATGCCGAGTTAAGCTTGGGAAAAGCAGCTTTCATCTCCGCTGAACTCGCCCATGGTGGGAGGCTCGCCACCTGGTAGTGGTAGTTCACCGCATATTGCGTCGCATTGTCCACGTCGGGCGAATACCCGTCCACCGACGTGACCTCCGGATGCCCATAACAGAAGTTCCCATATCCCGGCTGCGAAGGATCAGCCGTCCACGCCGCCCTGCCCTGGTCTGACAAATCGTAGTCGTTAGCCTGCTTTGACCCGATCAGGAATCGTTTCTTCTCCACTGCCTTCCGCGTCAGCAGCTCTGCATCGGTCAACGCGTCAAAGCCCTTGGTCTGGTCGTCGTCAGACGCATCCGCCTGCACTGGAAGTTTGACAGGCGACGTCCACAAGCACTCCTGTTTTGCTCCCACATACTTGTTCAGGGCAGACTTGAACGCATCCTTGTCAACCGTGTTCTTCTTGCATCCTGCCCCAACCACGACAGCACCGGTCAGTGCTAAGGCGAGTAATTTGCGCATGTGCATCCGGGTAAATCCCTCCAACGGGTTTGGATGCGCGCACAGATCAGTTGCGCTTGATTCCGATCCGAAATCGTCACGGCGGCGGCATCAGCGAGTCTCGACTTCACCGCATCTGCAGCAAGCATGTCCCGCCGGAACTACCGCGATGCCACCCGCCAACCCGAATCCGCTCCTCGAAGATGCCTTCCGCTTCTCCTCACCGAACGCCAGCTCCTCGATGCGTGCCGCCTCAAGTACCGCCAGCATCGCCTCCTGCGCTCGCACCCACACCGGATGCGCCGGGCACCAGTCCTGACGGGCACATGCGTTGCCGGACGTCAGACAAACATTCAGGTGAATGGGGCCATCCACCGCCTCAATAACATCCCGCATCGACGCCTTCAGCCCGTGCGGCGACACTTCAAACCCGCCCGACTGCCCCCGCTGTGACACCAGCAACCCCGCCCGCGTCAACGCCTGCAACACTTTCGAGAGAAAGCTCTCGGGTGCCCCCGTGGCCGCCGCCACGGTCGGCAGCGATACGCGGCCCTCTCCCGCCCGGCCCACCAGGTGAATCATCACTCGAACTGCGTAGTCCGCAGCACGCGTCAGTTGCATCGATGAATTTGCATCGTTCATGGTTCCACCTGTCGTCGGCTTGCCCGACACCGGGATTTCGCATTTCAGGCCTTGAGTGTATTCCGACAAATCACAGCAGTACGTGCGCGCCATCACAGCAGCTCTGCGCCTGGCCGATATAAGTTGAACTCGCATTTGAATCGGACAAGGCCAGTCCACTAACTCGCCGAACCCGATCCCACTACGCTCTACCGCCGCGTGGACACACCTCTACACCGCGCACACGAATTCACTGAGTGAAAGGAACTCAGATGCAGTCGTTTCCCGCTGTTGATCCCATCCCTCTGCCGGCCCCTGTCTGGCTGTTCAAGCTCCTCCACATCGTCACGCTCTCACTGCACTTCGTAGCGGTCGAGATGCTGTTGGGCGGTCTGCTACTGGCCGTTATCCTCAGCCTGTTCCGGAGTTGCAGCCCTGCTGCGGTAGCGGCTCGCGCCCTTTCCCGCCGGCTCACCGTGGTGATGACCTATGTCATCAATCTCGGCGTTCCGCCGCTGCTCTTTGCCCAGGTGCTGTACGGCCGCGCTCTTTACACCAGCAGCATCCTCATCGGCACCTATTGGATCGCCATCGTTTTTCTGCTGATGCTCACCTATTGGCTGCTTTACCAGTTCACCAGCCGCCTCGAAGCAGGCCGGGCTGGATGGCCGCTCGGCCTGAGCGCCTGGATCCTGGCCGGCTTCATCGCGCGCCTGCTCTCAACCAATATGACCCTCATGCTCCGTCCGGAGGTCTGGCGCTCCATGTACTCGTCCTCCGCCGCGGGCATTTTCCTCCCCACCGGGGACCCCACCACCGAACCGCGCTGGCTCCTGATGCTCGCCGGTGGCCTCTTCATCGGCGGCCTTTGGATGGTCTACCTCTCGGCGCGCAGCACCTTTAGAGAGGAGGAGCGGCGCTTCCTCGCCGGCGTGGGCGGAAAGATCGCCGCTGTCTTCGGGCTCGTCTATCTCGGCGCTGGATTCTGGGCCGCAAGCGTTCAGCCCGCAGCCGTGAAGTTCGGGCTTACCTCACACGCGCTCTACGAATTCGGCGGATTCGCCGGATACGGGTGGATCGCTCTGGTTGTTAGCGGGGTGATTGTTGCCACCATCGCCGGATTCGGCAGGATCGCCGCCGGCTGGCTCGCCTGGACAGGCGCGCTCCTTGCCCTCCTAATCGAAATCACATTCACCGTCTACCGCGACGCCGTCCGCGATCTGACCCTGCTCAGCAAAGGCTACGACGTATGGGATCGCGCCGTCGTTACCAACTGGAGTGTCGTTGGCCTCTTCCTCGTCCTCTTCGTCGCCGCACTGGGCGTCGTTGGCTGGCTTATCTCGGTGGTTGCGCGCGCGCAAAAGCCTATGGAAGGAGCTGCGTAATGAGCAGTCATATTGTCCTTGAACCTCTGAAGACGCCGCCCGAGACTCCGGGAGAAAAGGCTACGCGCCGCGGCTTCCTCGTCGCGGCAGGCGCGGCCGGCCTCTGCTACGTCGGCGCGCTCGGCTATCCCGTATATCGCTACCTCGCTTCTCCCATGGAAATGGCCTCCAGCGCCACCGCCATCACTGAGGTCACGCTGAAAGACGCCCAGAAGCTCGCCTCGGGTTCCGTGCTGATGTTCAAATTCGGCACCGCCCCGGCCATGCTGATCCACCACCTCGACGGCACCTGGGTGGCCCTCACTGCCGTGTGCACCCATCTGGGCTGCACCGTACAGTACGAGCCGCAGATGAATCGCATTCACTGCGCCTGCCATGGCGGCGTCTACGATCCACGCACCGGCGCTAACGTCAGCGGCCCTCCGCCCAAGCCTCTCAAGCTCTTCAAGGTGGCCGTCAACGACAGCGGCGTGCTCGTCTCCCGCGCCTGAGTTATTCGCGGTTTCGCCCATTCGCTGCTTCACCGTTCCCTCTTCCAAGGATTGCCGCATGACTTCCAAAACCATCGCGAATTCGCTGTACGGCTGGGTGGATGAGCGTCTGGGCCTATCTGACGTGGCTGCGTTCGCCCGCCACAAGACCGTGCCAGCGCATCGCCATTCCTTCTGGTACTACTGGGGAGGTATCTCCCTCTTCCTATTCCTGGTGCAGTGCTTCACCGGCGTGCTCCTGCTGGTGTATTACCGGCCCGGTGCCGACGCCTTTGAATCCGTCCGCCAGATCACGTTTGTCATGCACTTCGGCTGGCTCATTCGCTCGGCGCATTCGTGGTCAGCCAATCTCATGATCTTTGCCATCATGGTGCACATGTTTTCCGTGTTCTTCATGAAGGCCTATCGCAAGCCTCGCGAATTCGGCTGGTTCAGCGGCATGGCGCTCCTCGCTCTGGCTACGGTGTTCGGGTTCTCCGGATACCTGCTCCCCATGGATGAGCTCAGCTACTTCGCAACCAAGGTCGGCCTGCAGATTCCAGCGGCGGTCCCGTTCATCGGACCCGCCATCGCCAACATTCTCCGCGGCGGACCCGACGTGAGCGAATTCACCGTGCAGCGCTTTTTCGCACTGCACGTAGTCGTGCTTCCCGCGCTCTTCCTGCCGCTCCTGGGATTTCACCTGTGGCTGGTCCAGAAGCACGGCAACGCCCTCCCTCCCAGCGAAGAGTTGAAGCATCCCAGCGACCGCAAAACCATCCCCTTCCTGCCGGCCTTCCTGCGCAAGGACTTGGCCATGTGGCTCATCTCCCTCAATGTGCTCGCCCTGCTCGCCTCTGTGTTCCCGTGGTCCCTCGGCAAGCAATATGACGGGCTGTCACCGGCGCCGCTCGGAATTCATCCCGAGTGGTACTTCATGAGCCCCTTTCAGATGCTCAAAGTTCTCGGCACTCTGCTGCCCGGCGAAGCGGGCGAGATCGCGGGTTTGCTGCTCTTCACGCTGGGCATCGCGCTCTGGGTCCTCATCCCCTTCTACGACGCCCGCAAGGACTCCGGCCAGCGCGCGCGCACCGCACACTACTTCGGGATTGTTGCCGTAGTGCTCCTGCTCGCTACCACCGCCATCGGCTACTGGACCATTCAATAAAGAGGCAAGAATGAACTATCCGTTCTGGGACATTCCACACATCGGTTCGGGGTGGGTGATCGGCATGATCGCCATCTTCCACGTCATGATCTCCCAATTTGCGGTGGGCGGAGGACTGTACCTGCCGATGGCGGAACGCAAGGCCCTGCGCATGAAGGATCCGGCAGTTGCCAACGCCTGGCAGTCGCAACTCGTCAGCCACTCCAAGTTCTTCCTGGTTCTCACCGGCGTATTCGGCACCGTATCCGGCGTGGGTATCTGGTTTGCCATCGGCCTCACCCACCCCGAGGCCACCAGTACGCTGATTCACAACTTTGTCTTCGGCTGGGCCATGGAGTGGGTCTTCTTCATGATCGAGCTCACCACGATCGCGGTCTACTACTACACCTGGAATCGCGTCGATCCCAAACTGCACCTGACCGTGGGCTGGGTTTACTCCATTGCCTCCATCGCCACCCTCGTCATCATCAACGGCATCCTCACTTTCATGCTGACCCCCGGGGACACCTGGATCGGGGTCGCCGGAACGGGCCACGAAGCCGGCAAATTCTGGAACGCCTTCTTCAATCCCACCTACTGGCCCAGCCTGTTTCTGCGGACCGGCGTCTGCACATCGTTGGCCGGCATCTGGGCGCTCATCACCTCCAGCCGCATCGACGGCGACAAGCAGCCCGCGCTGAAATCTGGAATGGTCCAGTGGAGCGTCAAGTGGCTGGTCCCCTCATTCGTCGCCACCCCATTCCTGCTGATGTGGTACCTCTTCATGGTCCCCGGAACGCAGCGCGCCTTGCTCACTCTGGGTATCGACACCATCGCCGGTGGAACCTTCTCCACCGTCACCCGTATCGCTCTGATCATCATCGTCACCTCGGCCACCATCGTGGGGGTGGCCTATTACCTCGCCTACCGCAATCCCGTCGACTTCAACCTTGCCCATGCTCTCAGCATTCTGCTGCTGGCGCTGATCGTGACCGGCGCTGGTGAATATGCGCGCGAGATGCTGCGCAAGCCTTTCGTGATTGGCCGCTGGATGTATTCCAATGGAACGCGCGTGCCCTACGTGCCGCGGTTCAATGCCCAGGGCTATCTCGCCCGCTCCATGTGGACCTGGGATGGCGACGCGACCGCGCAGCCCTCAAGCTACTCGCGCGGTGAAGCTATCTTCCGCGGAGAATGCGGTTCGTGTCACACCATGGACGGATATCGCTCTATGCGCACCCTGATGGCTGCGCGCGACTACGCCGGCATTCGCAACTTCATCCAGATGCTGCACGAAGACAAGCCCGACTCGCCTTACCACCGCTTCATGCCGCCTATGGTTGGCACCAGGCAGGACATGGACGACTTGGCCAACTACCTCAATGCACACGTCAACACTCCGGCTTCTGGACCGCAAAAGCCGCTACTCGCAAAAAAGTGAAAACAACCAAAAATGCTGCGGCGCCTGCAATGATTGCAGGCGCCGCAGCGTTTGACAGGGCCACTACTCTGTCTCTATCGCCTGCGGAGATTCCGGGTCTTCTGTCGCTCCGGATTCCAGTGCGGCAGGCCCGCCTTCGCTTTCAAGCGTCGCCTTTTCCTCCGTCGCGGCGTTCATGATTCCGGGCTCATCCATCCACAACGTCACAATCCACCACACCAGCACGGCGACAAAGATGAAGCTGTTGGCATTGAACAACCGCTCACGCAAGGCGATGACATGGTTGTACTCGTCCATCGACTTGGGAGCCGCATGCTTTGCAATCGCTTCCCAGGTGCCCTGAATCGCAAGCTGCGCCATTGAGGCTGTCGAAAGCCCAACAATGATGCGCTGCGTATGGCTCCGCCACCCCGCTCCCCAGCGCGAGCCAAACACCACAATGAGCAGGCCGACCAGCACGTTCTCAACATCCAACAGCAGGTTCCCCTTCTGCGCAAGCAGTTGAAGGATCTGGAATGTGCTTCCCTGCTTCACCTGGCCCCAGGCCGGCCAAGCGCCCCAAAACTTGAGTACCACGGCGCCAATCGCCATCACGATGAGCGCGCCCGTAACCCACATCGCTCGAGGCACGCGCCCGAATGCTTTGCGCGCCAGTTCCAGCAGAATCAGCAGGCCCAAGACCACGCTGATCACTGCCGTGATGATGACCAGTTCGAGCATCGTCATCTGCGGCAGGCGCCCGAACAGCAGCTTGCTCGTCAGAAGCCGGAACGCAACAACCACTATGCTTGCGGTAAACACCGGAAAACGCCTTGCGCGGTCCCGCCCCAGCAGGACGACCAGCAGAACCAGGTGCGCCGCAAAGGTGACCGTCCACAGGGCGTCCACCATTGAAAAAGGAAGATGAAAGTGCATTCGCTCCTATCCACGCGCAGCACGATGTCCGCGCCTCTTCAGTCTATATGGAAGCATGTCTGCCCCATCGCATTCTCGCTTAACCCTCCCCACCCGAACGGGCGTATTCTTCCCTTGCAACACTCATACTTCTGCGCGTCCTTTCGGATCCGCATTCATGAGGTCGGTTCATGCGTCGTGAATCCATGCTGGCTCGCATGCGGGAGCACCAGGGCCAGTGGGACATCATCGTGATCGGCGGCGGCGCAACCGGCGCGGGCATCGCAGTGGACGCCGCCAGCCGCGGTTACTCCGTGCTGCTGCTGGAGCGCGAGGACTTCGGCAAGGGCACCTCCAGCCGCAGCACAAAGCTGGTCCACGGCGGGGTGCGCTATCTCGAGCAGGGCAACATCTCCCTCGTCATGGAAGCCCTCAAAGAGCGCGGCATCCTGTTTGAAAACGCGCCCCACCTGGTCCATGACCTGCCTTTCATCGTGCCGAATTACTCCTGGTGGGAAACGCCCTTCTACGGAATCGGCCTCAAGATCTATGACCTGCTGGCCGGGAAATATGGTTTCGGTAAATCCCGCATCTTGTCGCTCGGCGAAACCCTCGAGCGCCTCCCCAACATCCGTCAGGATGGCCTTCGCGGCGGCGTCGTCTATCACGATGGCCAATTCGATGACGCCCGCCTCCTCATCGCCCTCATCACGACCGCTGCCGAACACGGCGCCACCGTCGTCAACTATGCGCCCGTGGTCGAACTGACGCGGGATGCTGACGGATTTGTAAACGGGGTGGTCGGGGTCGATCGTGAATCGGGCCAGCGCTTTATCGCGGAGGCGAAGGTCGTCATCAACGCAACCGGCATCTTCACGGACGAAATCCGCCGCATGGCCGACACGGACGCCCAAGCCATGCTCGCGCCCAGCCAGGGCATCCATCTTGTCTTCGATCGCTCCTTTCTCTCCGGCGAAACCGCCATCATGGTTCCGCACACCGCGGATGGCCGTGTGCTGTTCGCGATCCCGTGGCATGGACACACCCTGGTCGGCACCACCGACACGGCCATCGACGGCCCCTCCTATGAGCCCGGGCCGTTCGAGCACGAAATTCAATTCGTGCTCGATACCGCTGGGCAGTACCTCAGCCGGCCGCCGCAGCGCGAAGACATTCTCAGCGTATTCGTGGGCATCCGGCCCCTGGTCAAAGCGGCGGGATCGGACACCTCGAAGACCTCTGCCCTCTCGCGCGATCACACCATTCACATCGATGCCACTGGCCTGCTGACCATCGTCGGCGGCAAATGGACCACCTATCGGCACATGGCGGAAGACGTCGTGGATCAGGCCATCACGCTCGGGCCGCTCGATGAAGCGCCGTGCGTAACCCGCAGCCTCCGCATTCACGGGTACGAACCGCGCACGGTGGAAGGTGCGGGGCTGGCTCGCCCCGAAGATCCCCTGGCGGTCTATGGCTCCGATGCTTCGCTGATCCGCGAGATCGCGGAGACGGATGCTGAGCTGGCCGCTGCGCTCGATCCTGAACTACCCTGCATCGGCGCGCAGATTGTGTGGGCGGCGCGCCACGAGATGGCGCGCACCCTGGACGACGCGTTATCACGCCGCACCCGCGCCCTGCTGCTGAACGCACGCGCGACAGAGCGCATGGCCCCCGTGGCGGCGCGGCTCCTGGCCCGGGAAATAGGGCGCGATCAGGCCTGGGCCGACCAGGAGGTCGCCACATTTCGCGCACTGGCAGCCCAGTACAATGGTGCTACACGCGGGAAGGCATCCTGATTCAGCTGCTCGCGTGAATAGACCATGAATCGCCTCGCGATCCTCCTGCTGCAAACCGCGCGGTACCTGACAGCGGGAGAGCGTGCGACGGCATCGAATTCCTGCATCCCGCCTGCTACCGCGTGAGCAGGCGAGTGAATCCCTCAAGCAGAGTTGAAAAGGAGAACGACATGGCAACAGCTGCGGCAGACACCAAATCGTTGACCAGCCGAAAGGCATGGCAGGCGCTTGGGGAGCACTATCAGCACATTCGCGACACGCACCTGCGCCAGCTCTTCGCTGACGACGCCGGCCGTGGCGAGCGATTCACCGCCGAGGCTGCCGGCCTGTTTCTCGACTACTCGAAAAACCGCGTCACGGATGAGACCCTGCGGCTGCTGGTGCAGCTCGCGGAGGAGTCGGGCCTGAAACAGCGAACGGAGGCCATGTTCACGGGGCAGAAGATCAACATCACTGAGAACCGCGCCGTGCTGCACGTTGCCTTGCGCGCGCCGCGTGGGGCCGTGATCGAGGTCGACGGCGAAAACGTGGTTTTGAAGGTGCACGAGGTGCTCGACCGCATGACGGAGTTCGCTAACCGCGTGCGCAGCGGCGCCTGGAAGGGCCACACCGGCAAGCGCATCCGCAACGTGGTGAACATCGGCATCGGCGGATCGGACCTGGGTCCGGTCATGGCCTATGAGGCACTGCGCCATTACTCACAGCGGGATATGACGTTCCGATTTGTTTCGAACGTGGATAGCACCGACTTTGCCGAGGCCGTCGTCGATCTCGATGGTGAGGAGACACTGTTCGTCGTTTCATCCAAGACCTTCACCACGCTTGAAACCATGACCAACGCGCACTCCGCGCGTCAGTGGCTGCTGGCTTCTCTCAAAGACGAAGCGGCCATCGCGAAGCACTTCGTCGCCGTCTCGACCAACGCCAAAGAGGTCTCGAAGTTCGGGATCGATACGGCCAACATGTTTGGCTTCTGGGACTGGGTCGGCGGCCGCTACTCCATGGATTCGGCAATCGGGCTCTCGACCATGCTGGCCATCGGCCCGGAGAACTTCCGCACCCTGCTCGATGGCTTCCACGCCATGGACGAGCACTTCCGCACCACCGCATATGAGAAGAATCTGCCGGTGCTGCTGGCTCTCCTCTCCCTCTGGTACACCGACTTCTTTGGCGCCGAAACCATCGCGGTCCTGCCGTATGAGCAATACCTCAAGCGCTTCCCGGCCTACCTGCAGCAGCTCACCATGGAGAGCAACGGCAAATACATCACGCTCAATGGCCAGCACGTGGACTACGCCACCAGCCCTATCTACTGGGGCGAGCCGGGCACCAACGGACAGCACTCGTTTTATCAGCTCATCCACCAGGGCACGCGCCTGATCCCCTGCGACTTCATCGCCTTCAACAAATCGCTGAATCCCCTGGGCAGCCACCACGACATCCTCATCGCCAACGTCTTAGCCCAGGCGGAAGCTCTGGCCTTCGGCAAAACCGCGGAGCAGGTCAAGGCGGAAGGCACGCCCGACTCGCTGGTTCCGCACCGCGTCTTTGAAGGCAATCGGCCCTCGAATATGATCCTGGCAGACGAGCTCACACCCGACATCGTGGGCAAGCTGGTGGCGCTCTACGAGCACGCCGTCTTCACCCAGGGCGTGATCTGGAACATCAACTCGTTCGACCAGTGGGGCGTGGAACTCGGCAAGCAGCTCGCACAACGCATCATCCCCGAGCTCGAGGACCAGAAAGAGCCGGAGCTCCGCCACGACAGCTCAACCAACAACCTCATCCGCCGCTACCGGCAGACCAAAGCTTAGCGCGCGTGCAGGCCTGGATTTGTGGATTGCTGCGCGATCCCGGCGGAGAAACGGCTGATCAGGAACCCGCTTTCCGCCGGGCTTTAATTTTGAGGTATCCTTGAAACAGTGCGCCCGTAGCTCAGCTGGATAGAGCGAATGCCTCCGGAGCATTAGGTCGGGAGTTCGAATCTCTCCGGGCGCACCAGGTTTTCCCAAGATCCCTCACTCCATTCGGGATTTCGGCTGCAGGCTCCCGCTCCGCTCACGCCCGCAAAACGCCTCAAATTCGAATCTCTCCGGGCGCACCAGATCCTCAGCCGTTCCGCTCGGCTTCTCTTTTCTGGCGGAGTTCTTCCATTACAGACTGAATCAGCGCCTTGGCGTCCTGCATGCCGCTGATGACCGCCTGCAGATCCAGCGCCGGCTTGGAGGGATTGCGGGCCGAAGCGCAGTAAACGCCGTGCTGGCCGACCATGATGAGGGAGTCGGTGAGCAGGTCGAGCGCCACGGCGAGGCGGCCGCGCTCCGGACCCATCATGAACTCGTGTTGCTCCAGCTCTCTACGCTTTTCGTCGAAGACGCTCATGTTTCCAGCGTACTAGGACAGGGCGTGGGCAGGGGTTCGGCGGGGGAGGGAGGGGGGGGTGTATTTACTACTTAGTAAGTAGAACCTTCGGAGGCATTATCGGAAATGTGTGTCGATTCACGGCGGAGATACCTTCGAAATCGTGATTTAGATCACATGCGAAATTGATAGTTATTCTTATATATCAATCACTTACGCTCATTGGGCGGTCCAGATGGAAAAAGGGAACTAGGTAATTTTCTGGTAATCTTCGAGATCCCGCTTGATGGGGTATGCGGCTGGGAGGCGTGA
Source organism: Occallatibacter sp. (assembly GCF_036502485.1). Taxonomy (GTDB): domain Bacteria; phylum Acidobacteriota; class Terriglobia; order Terriglobales; family Acidobacteriaceae; genus Telmatobacter. Next base: position 35,365 of record NZ_DASXYM010000091.1, read on the forward strand.
ACGCGGCGGGCTGGATCAGCATAATTTTGGCCAGGATGGCAGCCTGGAGTATGCGACAGGTCTGCGTTGTTGGATGTGCCGGCGGTCACGCACCGGTGTGACGGCGGTCGAGGGGGAACGCTCAGCGGCCGGTTGGGTTTTCCCACCCTGAATCGCCAAGAGCGCGGTCAGGGTGGGGCACACGGCACGCGGGTGCAATCGGCGAGCGACATTGACGCAGATCTAGTAGTCGAGCTTCTCCAAAAACTCGCCGTCCTGCTTCAGGTCCTCAATTGGATTGAAGGTGTACTCCTCCTGCTCGATAAAGCAGTGCTTCATGCCCGTCGCGGCGCGGAAGATCGGTCGGTAATCGATGGTTCCCTTCCCCAGGATGACGTTCTTGAACTTGCCATCCGGCCCCTTCACCAGGTCCTTGACATGGAACAGAGGGAAGCGCTCCGGCGACTGCTTGAGGTACTCGACGGGATTATGCCCGCCGCCTACCACCCAGCCGCAGTCCATCTCGAACACCACGTACCTGGGATCGGTGCGCTTGAGCAGCTCATCGTAGAAGACCACGCCGTTTTCGGTTCCGAACTCGACGGTGTGGTTGTGGTAGCCAAACGTGAGGCCGCCCGCCTTGACCTTCTGCCCAATCTCGTTGAATTGGTCAGCCACCCAGCGCCAGTCGTCGAGGTTGAGTTCTCCGCCCTTCTTCTGCGGGTCACGATGCAGGCCGGCCCACGAGCAGATGACGTACTCCAGGCCGATGGCATGGGCGTAGTCGGTGAGCTCGCTCAGCTTGGACTTGAGATCGGCCAGAGTGTGATGCGTGCTGACGCAGCGCAATCCGGCCGCGTCCATTGACTGCTTCCATTGGGCCGCTGTCCTGCCAAAGTAACCCGCCGCCTCGCATTCCTTGTAGCCGATAGCGGCCAGCTTCTTAAGCGTGCCGTCGAGGTCCTTGGGCAGCATCTCGCGTACGGAGTAGAGCTGCAGGCCCAGGGGCGTTTTGAGCTTCTCGGCATACAAATCGCCAGCGCCCACGCAAGCCGCGGCGGCGGCGGCGCAGGACGCCTTCAAGAAATTTCTACGGGAACTGGGGTTCATCTGATTTGTGACCTCCTGGCCTGGTTCTGTGTCAGCTCTTGATCGTCTTCGATTCCGCGTCCCACGCGGCCACCTTGCGGTGGAAGTAGGAGTGATTGGCCATGTGGCAGGCGACAGCCGTGTTATTGCCGAACACCTCGTCTTCCAGCACGTGCTCGCGGGTATCAATCGCGCGGAAGAAATTCGCGATGTGCGCCACCGAGGAGTCGAACCCCTGCGGCTCGCTGTAGGTCTCGGCGAGTGGCGCGTCATACTTTTGCGGATGGGCGGCCGCCCAGTCATCGTAGTACTTCTTCTTGAGTTCAGCGGTCCAACCGTCCGTGGAGTACCACTCCGGCTGAGGGTGGGTGTTCTGGGGAGTGAATGTGACGGTGTTGTCCTTGATGACGAGCGTGCCCTCTTTGCCGAAGAGGGTAGTGACGTCGCCATCCGCATCGTTGTTCTGGTTGCAGTGCAGCTTCACGGTCACGCCGTTGTAGTCATACATCGTGGCCAGCAGGTCAGGAAAGTCGCGTCCATCCTTGAAATGCGTCAGGCTGCCCATGGAGAAGGCGCGATTGGGAATCGCGTTGATCCCGGTAGCACACTGGATTCCCGAGAGCAGGTGCACGAACAGGTCGCCGGCCACGCCTTCGCCGTAGTCGGCCCAGCAGCGCCAGCGGAAAAACCGGGCGGCATCGTACGGACGGTCGGGAGCGTCGCGGATCCAGCTCTTCCAATCGATCGTCTCGGGGCTCGCGTCGGGCGGGATCGGGTAAACCCAGGCGCCAGAGTCGGAGTTGCGATCCGTATGGCCTTCGATCAGAGTAATCTCGCCCAGGCGGCCGGCCTTCACAATCTCGGCTGCCTTTTTGAACACGGGACTGGAGACGCGCTGGCTGCCGGCCTGGAAGATGCGCTTGTGCTTCTGGACGGCCTCAACCATGGCCAGACCGTCCGCCACATTGTGGCTCATCGGCTTCTCGCAGTAGACGTCCTTGCCCGCCTCCACGCAGTCAAGCACCACACGGCGATGCTGAAAATCCGCGACCGCCACAATGACTGCATCCACGTCCTTGCGGTCGAGGAGCGAGCGGTAATCGCGCACCGTGGGAATCTCTTTGCCGTAGGCTTCCACGCCCGCCTTCTGGTGCATCGTGTAGAGGTCCGCCGTGCCGACGCACTCGCTGTTGGGCACTTTCGCCGCGGCACGCAGCAGATCGCAGCCGCGAATGCCGGTGCCAATCGAAATGAAGCGCGTCTTACGGCCGGAGGTATCCGGCATGTCAGCCGAAAGAGCCTGCGACTTTGCCTTGTCAGCCCACGCCGACGATGCCGCCGCGCCTGCCGCGACCGCACCCGCGCCGATACGTACGAAATCTCTGCGAGATAGGGAGCCCTTCATCATGTGCCTTTCGTTGCGTTGCCCATTCTCACCTGTGTGGACCTATGATGTAAAGCGTTTGAGCACGCGATGCTGATCGTGTTATGAGGAGCCCGGCTTCGAGTCCGCTCGCACTCGGGCAGCACGCGTGCACGCATGGAAAGGTCATCATCATGGCACTCGCTTTGCCTGGCAGTAGACGTAGCGCTCTGGTACTGGTGGCAGCGCTGTGCGCCGCCGCAACAATCGCGTTCGCACAATCGAAAGCCGCAGCGCCGGATGCAACGCCGGTCTTGGGGCCGAACGTCCTCGTCTTCTCGCCGTCTATGCCGTCCGCCGAGATGCAGCAAAAAATCAATGCCATCTATGCGGCGCAGGAACACAGCGAGTTCGGCACCCAGAGAAACGCAATTCTGCTGCTTCCCGGCGAGTACCACCTCGATATTCCGGTGGGCTTCTACACCCAGATTGTGGGGCTGGGCGCGACCCCGGATGCCGTGCATGTCACCGGCAACGTGCACGCCGACGCCAGCCTGCCGCGCAACAACGCCACGTGCACCTTCTGGCGCGGCGTGGAAGGCTTCTCAATCTCGCCTACCGTGGAGAACACAATGCAGTGGGCCGTCTCCCAGGCAGTCTTCTTCCGCCGCATGCATGTGCTTGGCGACTTGGTACTGCACCAGAAACACGGCTGGGCCAGCGGGGGATGGATTTCCGACTCGCTGATCGACGGCAACGTGGATTCGGGCTCGCAGCAGCAGTGGCTCTCACGCAACACGGAGTGGAAGAGCTGGACGGGCTCGAACTGGAACATGGTCTTTGTTGGCATAAACCATCCCCCCGCGGGCGAGTGGCCGCAGCCGCCGTATACCCAGGTGGCGACGACCCCGATCGTGCGCGAGAAGCCCTTCCTGTGGGTGGACGCAAAGGGTGCCTGGAAGGTACGAGTTCCCGAGTTGCGGAAGGACTCGACCGGAATCAGCTGGCATGCTGGCAGCACGCCGGGCAAAGACATCCCGCTCGACCGCTTCTACCTCGCCAAGCCCGGCGATACGGCTGCGGCAATCAGCGCACAGCTCGCCGGCGGGAAGAACCTCCTGCTCACGCCCGGCATTTACGACCTGACGGAGCCTATCCGCATAACGCGCTCAAATACCCTCGTGCTGGGCCTTGGCTTCGCAACCGTGAAGCCGGTCAAAGGCACCGCCGCGATCACGGTCGGCGATGCCGATGGAGTCATCGTAGCCGGCGTGCTGATCGATGCCGGCGAGACAAAGTCGCCCGTGCTGATGACCGTCGGCTCGAAAGGCAGCAAGGCCGGTCACGCGAAAGACCCCATCTCCCTGCACGATGTCTTCTTTCGTGTGGGCGGAGCCGGGGTGGGCAAAGCCGATGTCGATCTCCGCATAAACGCCAGCGACACCCTTATCGATCACACCTGGATCTGGCGGGCCGATCACGGCAAAGGCGTGGGCTGGGATCAGAATCTGAGCAACAACGGACTGGTGGTCGACGGCGATGAAGTAACGGCTTACGGCCTGTTCGTCGAGCACCATCAGCAGTACCAGGTTCTCTGGAACGGCAACCGTGGCCGCACCTACTTCTATCAGTCTGAAATTCCCTATGACCCGCCCGCGCAGCCGGCGTTCACCTCCGCCACAGGCGTCAACGGCTGGGCATCGTACAAGGTTGCCGACAGCGTCACCACGCACGAGGCGTGGGGTCTCGGCGTGTATTCCGTCTTCCGGCATCCCGATGTGAAGCTGACGCGAGCCATCGAGGTGCCGGTCAGGCCCGGAGTGCGCTTCCATCACATGATGACCATTGCCCTCGACGACAAGGGCGAGATCACGCACGTCATCAACGACACAGGAGAGGCCGCCACTCCCGCGCCGCACCGCACCGTCCCACGAGTGACCGAGTTTCCATAGGCGCCCCCGACAAGCCGGCTGGCGCTTGTACAGTTTGGGTTGCAGGAAAACTGGGAATCCGCCCCGCCCCGTGGCATTCTGGATGCACGCCTGCGAACAGGAGCGTACACCGGATGCATCCGAACAGCCCCTGGAGAACCATCCCGCGCAGAAACATTCTGATCTTTCTGCTGGCCGTGTTCTTTGTGTTCGCGAGCATCGGGTTTGTCTCCGATATCACGAACATGGGCCGGCAGCCGATAGCGCGCTTCGTCATCTCGGTTTTAATGTCGGGCCTTTTCGCCGTAGTCTACGCGGTCTCGGGCATCATTCTGCGTAAAAAATTCTGGATCGTGTTTGTGCCGGTGTTTGCCGCCCAATTCCTGGTGTCCGGCTTGCTGGCCAACCGGATGCCGGACGCCCCGCAGCCGGCGCAATACGACCATGCGGATACGGAACGACTGCGTGCGCGGCTGGCCATTGACGGCATTGCCGTGGTTACCTGCGTGATCCTGGGCTACATCGGGTTCCTCACGGTGTCGATCAGCGAATCCAGGCGGCACGCGCGCCTCGAGGGCGAGAAAGCCGCGCTCGACAGCGAAATGGACGCCGCTCGCGCGATCCAGCGCATCATGGTTCCCGAAGAACTGCCGCCCACGCCGGGATATCAGCTTGAGTGCGTCTACTGCCCGGCGGCCCAGGTGGGCGGCGACTTCTTCCAGGTAATCCCTCTCAAAAGCGGCGCCTCGCTCGTGATCATTGGGGACGTGAGCGGCAAAGGCCTCAGCGCGGCCATGATCATGTCGATGGTGGTAGGAATGCTGGGCACCATCACAGGTTTCACCGAGGAACCGGCCGCAATCCTGGGGGAGCTGAACCGGCGCCTGTGCGGGCGCGCGCACGGCGGCTTCGTCACCGGCGCGGCGGTTCGGCTCGACCCCGATGGGCACTTCACAGTAGCCAACGCAGGGCATTTGGCGCCCTATATTAATGGCATGGAGATGGCCACGGGCGGATCCCTGCCGCTGGGCATGAGCACCGCCTCGGCCTACGAGCAGTCGCAAGCCCGGCTGCGGCGCGGGGACACAGTGTTTCTGCTCACCGACGGGGTGGTGGAAGCACAGGGTACCGATGGCCGGCTGTTGGGATTTCCCCGCGTGGAAACGCTGCTGCGTGAAGGCGCAACGGCCTCGGCGCTGGCGGAAGCTGCGCAACGGCACGGTCAGGCGGACGACATAACGGTGGTGTGTTTGCGATGCCTGGCTGCGGCGCGCGTTGTCGCCTGATCGGTCTCAAATGCGAGCCTTCGCTTTGCCGTGAAAGAATATGGGCGTAGCCATGACCGAACATACCGATTCTGAAAATCAGCCTGCCCTCGAGTCCGCTTCCGCGCCGCTTGCCGAACCTGCTGCTGAGCCCACCACGGGCGAAGCCCTGGCGGTGGCGCCCTCCTATGAGGTGGTCTATATGCCCGCTCATGCTGAGGTGGCGGAAACCACTGCCGCGGACGAACCCGCAGTAGAAGCTCCGGCGTCTGCCGCCGAGCCCTCGGCAGAGCTTTCCGCGGAGCCCTCGGCAGAGCTTTCCGCGCAGCCCACGACAGGCGAAGCCCTCGCAACAGCGCCCTCCTATCAGGTCGTGAACACGGCTGTGATCTCCGGTGAAGAGGCTCCTGCTGCCGAGCCCGTAGAGGACTTTGGCGACATGCTGGCGGCCTTCGAAAAGTCGCATAAGCACAAGACTGAAGCCGGTCCCACCCTGCAGGGCACAGTGGTCTCCCTCACGCCCGAGCAGGTCTTTCTCGACGTTGGCTACAAGATTGAAGGCGTGCTGCCCCGCGCCGCGTTTGAGAAGAATGCAGACACGGTGCAGCGCGGCGACACATTCCCGGTCTCCATCACCGGCCGAAACGAAGAAGGCTATTACCAGCTCTCGCGCTTCAAGGTCGCGCAGCCCAAGGACTGGACCGGCCTCCAGGCGGCCTTCGACCAGAAGCTCGCCGTCTCCGGAACGGTGACGGAAGTGGTCAAGGGCGGAGCGCGCGTGGACGTGGGGGTGCGCGCGTTCATGCCGGCCAGCCGCAGCGGCACCCGCGATGCCGCGGAGCTCGAAGCCCTCGTGGGCCAGCAGATCACCTGCCGCATCACCAAGCTCGACGTGGCGGACGAAGACGTGGTCGTGGATCGCCGCGTGGTGCTAGAAGAGCAGGCGTTGGCGGCTGCTGGAGAACGCTATGCCGCCATGAAGGAAGGCGATGTAGTGTCCGGCACAGTCCGGTCGCTCATGCCCTATGGGGCCTTCCTTGACCTGGGCGGCCTTGACGGGCTGCTGCACGTTTCTGACATCGCCTGGACCCGCATCACCAAGCCCGAAGATGTGCTCACCGTGGGCGACAAGCTCCAGGTCAAGATCCTCAAGATCGATCCCGAAACCAGGAAGCTGTCGCTCGGCCTCAAGCAGTTGCAGCCCGAGCCGTGGGAGACTGTGCCGCAGCGTTTCCAGGCCGGTCAGCGCGTGAGCGGAACCGTGACCCGGGTGCAAGACTTCGGCGCGTTTGTGGAGATCGAACCCGGCGTCGAGGGCCTCATTCACGTCTCGGAAATGTCATGGGGCAAGAAGGTCCGCGTCGCCTCTGACATCCTCAAGCCGGGCGAACGCGTGGATGCCGTCATCCTCAACATTCAGCCGGAGCAGCGCCGCATCGCTCTCGGATTGAAACAGACCCTCACTGATCCCTGGACGGAAGTTGCGGGCAAGTTCCCAATCGGCTCACAGGTCTCCGGCCCGGTCACCAAGCTCATGGCGTTCGGCGCTTTTGTACAGATCGCCGAAGGCGTGGAGGGCATGGTGCACATCAGCGAAATCGTCGCCGACCGCCGCCTCAATCATCCCTCCGACGTGTTGCGCGTGGGCCACACCGTGCAGGCACAGGTGCTCGCCATCGACACCGGCAAGCGGCAGATCAAGCTCTCCATGAAGCAGCTCATCCCCACCTCCATCGACGAATACATCGCTGAGCACAAGGTGGGCGACAAAGTCTCAGGCCGCGTGGTCACCGTGTCCCCCGCCGTAGTCGAGCTGGGCGCAGGCATTATGGCTGCCTGCCGTGCGGGCGCTAGTCCTGGCGCCCCTGCTACTGCGGGATCGGCGTCAGCCCCGCCGGCGCAGAGCAAGGCGGATCTGTCGTCGCTCTCGTCCATGCTCTCCGCGCGCTGGAAAGGCGCTACCCCCGCACCCGGCGCAAAGCCCCAGCCTCTGGAGACAGGTCAGGTCCGCAGCTTCAAAATCTCCAGGCTCGATGCCGGCACCAAACAGATCGAAGTCGAACTGGCCTGAGGATGCGTGAAACAGCGAAGCCGTGCGTCGCCGGATTCGCTGTTTCGCTCCTTGCTTCCGAGATCTGGAAGCCAGTGACGGGAGTTACGCGTTTGAGGTCCACTGGATCTGTTCAAACAGCACCCGCAAGCGCCCGCCTCTTGCCGGGTTGATGGATTCAACAAAGCTCACCCGCCCCTGCAAGTGCGAGCGGAAATCCGCGAGGCCGTCACGGTTCTGCTGCGCCGGCCCGTGGCGGATGCAATTGGTCAGCATCGCCTTGAGCAGATCGCACTCCCGTCGCGGCACATTGAGATGCGCGTTGACCACCAGGCCGGCGAGGTGCTGCCGAACGCCCTGCCGCATAATCCGCGTCTTGCGGAAATGCACCCGGAAATTTTCGTCAAGCGCGATCGCCGCCACGCTTGCGGCAAAGCGCTCCGCACGGTGCGCAAAATCTTCATCACCGGAGAATGCCAGGTCGTCGGCATAGCGGGTGTACACGGCGCCGGATGTTCGCGCCAGGCCCTCCAGCCGGCAGTCCATCCGATACGCACACACATTGGCTAGCGCCGGCGAAGTGGGTGCGCCCTGCGGCAGATGCGCGCGCCCATAAAGCTCGCGGGCTGAGGCCGCATGCTCAAAATCCAGATGCGCAAAAAGCGATCGCGGCGCCACGCTTGTGCAAAGGCCTCCAACAAGATCGGCAACCCCTTCCGGATAGCCGCACATGCGGAACAGCGCCTGCACGCGCGCTCGTGTGAACGAGGGAAAGAAATCCATCAGGTCCATTCGCAATACCACGGCCCGTCCGGCATGAAGAGCGGCAAACGTGCGGATGGATCGGCCCTTCACAAATCCGTGCGCCGCCGCATGAACCGGAATGCTCTCGAGAATCTCGCGCAGAATCTGCCGCTGAATCGCGCGCATGTGCTGCTTCGGCGCTTCAATCAGCCGCATGCCGCCTGAGGACTTGCGCAGCAGTCGATACGAGTAGTGGCGCAGCCGCGTGTCGACCCGCCGAGTGAGCAGCCCCTTCTGATCGGCGAACCACTCCAGTTCTGACGGCGACAGTCGGAGCCACTGCGCGAGCGCCGCCAGGTTCGGGATATCGGGCAAACCCCAGTTCGCCGCGAACGGTGCAGGATGCATCGCATGCGGTTCCGGCACTGGTTGCGCCAAACGAAGAACGCGGCGCTCCCATGCGCGTTGAAATGCCGGATCGGACAGGATGAAGTCGCGCACCTGCCGCACACGCGGCCGCGACGCGCCGAACGCTTCAATGTATCTGCGCGCCACTGGCAGCAGCCACCGCCACTCGCGCCCCAGCACAAACGCAGCACGCGCAACCAAATCTTCCTCGCGCGGCTCGCCATGGGCCAGCGCGCGTGCCAGCGCCTGTACCAGGTACGACTTGGGAACGGAAGCCGGCAGGGTGATGCTCCAACGAGTCATGCCGTGCGTGAGGTGATCTGCGCGAGCCGCGCACGCCCCTCATGCGATGGAACGTCCAGTTTGCCACGTTGCCCCGGGGTAACCCCGGAGAGACCGGAGACCGGCCAGGCTTGAAGCACCCACCCGCCAGCACGATGGATGATACACCAGCAAAACAGAGGCACAGCGAAACGTGGATTGCGCCAGGGTTTTCGCTGCGTCTCGGATCTCTCTTGTCTGTTCTCTGCTTCTCTACAGATACACATCGTCCACATAGCACCAGCGCCAGTCTTCGCCGCGCTCAGCGGACTGAATGATGGGGTGATGCGTGGAATGGAAGTGCTTGCGGGCGTGCGTGTTTTTGGACGAATCGCAACATCCCACGTGGCCGCACTCCAGGCACATGCGCAGGTGTACCCATTGGTCGCCCATCTTCAGGCACTCCTCGCAACCGCGGCTGTGCGGCTTCACCGGTTTGATATGTTCTGCTGCGTGACTGCACGGAGCGGGCATAACGACCTCCTGTTTCCCTTATGATCCGCTATTCCACCCAGTTTTTGGAGCGGTCCACGGCTCGATGCCACCGCGACGTGAGACGCGCCGCTTCAGCCCGGTCCATCCCTGGCTCGAAACGCGTGTCATCCTTTCGGCTGGAGCGTAAATCGTCGGCGCTATGCCAGAACCCCACCGCCAGCCCCGCCAGATACGCTGCTCCCAACGCGGTCGTCTCCGTCACCCGCGGGCGCACCACCGGCACGCCCAGAACATCGGCCTGGAACTGCATCAGCAGATCGTTGACGGCGGCGCCTCCATCCACACGCAGCGCCGCCAGCGGCTCGGGTGTCTCGCCGTCCACCGCGGTCAACACGTCCGCCACCTGGAAAGCGATGCTTTCCAGCGCCGCGCGCGCAATGTGCCCGGGACGCGTGTCACGGCGCAGCCCGATCAGCAGCCCGCCCGCGCGCGGATCCCAGTGCGGCGCCCCCAACCCGACAAATGCGGGAACAAACATCAGCCCGCCCGCGTCTTTCTCGCCCGCCGCAAGCGACTCCACTTCGGCAGACGAGCCAATCAATCGCAGATTGTCGCGAAGCCACTGCACCACCGCGCCCCCAATAAAAATGGAACCCTCCAGCGCGTACTCAAGCCGCCTCTGCGCACTGGCCGCGATCGTGGTGATCAGCTTGTGCTTCGACCGCACAAACTTTGTTCCGATGTTTTGCAGCAGGAAGCATCCGGTGCCGTACGTGTTCTTGGCGTCTCCGGGGTTCCAGCAGAGCTGGCCAAACAGCGCCGCCTGCTGATCGCCGGCGATCCCCGCAATGGTAATGCTGCCGAGGCCCAACGTGGTCGTCACTTCGCCTACGCGCTCGCTCGACCAGACCACGTCCGGCAGCATGCTTTCAGGGATTTCAAAAATGCGCAGCAGCTCCGGATCCCAGCGGCCCTCCACAACGTTGAACAGCAGCGTGCGCGAAGCATTGGTCACATCCGTCACATGGCGCTGCCCGCTCGTCAGATGCCACACCAGCCACGAGTCCACCGTACCGAACGCCAACTCGCCGCGCTCCGCACGCTCCCGCGCCCCGGAAACATTGTCCAGAATCCAACGGATTTTGGTGGCCGAGAAATACGGATCGATCACCAGGCCGGTGCGATCAGTGATCCCATCTCCAGCTCCGCTCTCTTCCAGGGCGCTGCACTGCTGCGCCGTACGGCGGTCCTGCCACACAATCGCGGGATGGATGGGGCGGCCCGTGGCGCGCTCCCACACAATCACCGTCTCGCGCTGATTGGTGATGCCAATTGAGGCGATATCGCGCGGCCGCGCCCCCACCCTGCCCAGCGCTTCCACCGCGCATGCCATCTGGCTGGTCAGGATCTCCATCGGATCGTGCTCCACCCAGCCCGCCTGCGGATAGAACTGCTGAAACTCTTTCTGCGCCATAGCGGCAATGGCGCCCGTTTGGTCAAACAGGATGGCGCGCGAGCTGGTGGTGCCCTGGTCGAGAGCAAGAACGTAGGCCATACAATCAACTCCGATTCGCGCTCAAGTCAATCACGCCGCACCTGATACAAGCAACGCCGCGGAGCTCCTGTCCGCATGCCAAACCCGCTGCGAACAGACAACAACCCAGGGTGAAAAATGCACGCCGTGCAAAGATTGCCATGCAATTCCTACGTGTCGCGTTGGCGCGAAATTGCCCCGATGAAAGCCTGCGCCGCAAGCATCCCTGCATGCGAGACAGCGCCCGCCTTCCTTCACAGCGGTACCGCTTTCCCGCGTTTGGGCGCCGTGCATGCATTCATCTTTATGAAAACTTGATTAACTTGCCGTCATATTGGCTCGGCCGGGCGAGAAAGATTCACCGTGGAGCAACAAGTGCTGCCTATAGTGTCACTATGGGTGATCGTACTTATAACCCGTTCGTCCTGCGGCACCCCATCTCACTCGGGGACGCCATTGCGGCTCTCTTCCGGCCCAAGCCGAAGAGGCAGCCTTTTGCCAAAAATTTCTCCGGCAATCGTCCAGAATATCAGCGGGCCGAATCGCCGGATCCCGAATCCCAAGCCACGGACCTCGATGAGAATTCCTCCCCTGCGCCCGTGGCCAGCGCCAGCTTTCTCCGGTAAACAAACAGACAAAGCATTCACCAGGACTCAGGAACTCATCCCGCGCTGCCTGCCTACTTTGCAGGCGTGTGCTTTTTCTTGCGCCCCGGGGGAGCACCCTTCGCCCCTCGCGGCTCCGGCTGCAATGTTGGCAGCGGTTTTGCCTTGAGCGCCCGCCGCAGTTCCTGCCAGTCCTTCTCCGTCTGGTCTGCGTAGTCGCTCCCGAAATTTGCCAGCGCCTCCGCAAAGCCGCCACCGCCCCCAATGTAGCCCGCGATCGTCAGCGGATCTCCGGCACGCGCATGGCTCCGGGCAAGCAGTTCCCCGCACACCTGCGCGAAGGCGGTAAGGCCCTCGCCCGCCAGATCAGTGAGCTCAATCGAGCCCTTGTGATCATTCAATTGACGGACCAGGTAGTCGCGCCCTGCCATGTGCGTCCACCCCAGGAACGGATCGGACTGCACCTGCATCATGCGCTGCCCCTCCACCGCGCGCTGCCCATTGTGGTGCGGCGGATGCGCCTCTGGAAGATACGCTGCATACCCCGACGCAGGCTCCTCCTTGATCTGCAGAAAGAGCGGATCGCCCGGCCCGTTTCCCTCGAAATAGATGCAGTAGTCGCGCAGCCCCACTGACCCCGTGCCCACCACCTTGAATGCCACGTCCACAGGCCGGTAAAGCGAGAGAAGATGCTGGCGCTGCGGTTCCAGCATGTTGCGATAAGGGCCCAGCGCGCTCAGCGCTTCGGCGGCTTCCCTGCCCGTAACCCGCCACAGTTGCGGCTGTTCTTTGAATCGGCGCGGAGCCTGGCTGTCGCGGCTTGAGGGCTCCGTGAGCTGCTCCAGAATGTGCAGCGGCGTGGCCCGCTCCGCCTTGAGCAGCGCGTCGTGAATCGGCTGCACGCTGCCAATACGATGCACCTGGAACCGGGCTGTTTCCAGTGCCGGCATCTGCGCAAACATCCGCATCAGCGTGGCGTAATGGGTCATGCAGTGCAGGACGGCCTCGCGTCCCGCGCCGCGCTTGTGGCCTGCGTCCCGGCCAGCCAGGATCAATGAGGCGGCCATGCGCTTCAGGTCCCACTCGAAGGGCCCGCGGATGGTCTCGTCGAAGTCGTTGATGTCGAAGACCAGGCGGCCGTCCGGCGCGGCAAACGCGCCCAGGTTGCGCACATGCGCATCGCCGCACATCTGCGTGAGAATGCCTGTGTTCGGCAGGGCCGCAAGATCGGCCGCCATCACCGGCACAGCGCCTCGGAAATAGCCGAACGGCGAAGCCGCCATAAGCTGCCACTTCAGCTTCACAAGTTTCGGCACCCGGCCCTTGGAGGCGCGCTGCAGCAGTTCCCATGCTGAGGTGCGACGCCCCTTGCAGTTGACAGTGCAGTGATCCTGCCGTCCCACCTGCTTGCGGCGCGCCTGCCCCAGCTTGCGACGTTCCTCGGGAGTCATCCAGTGCATTTGCATGGAACCATACACCCGCGCTACGAAATCCGCCAAATGCCTTCTGCCAGGTGGCGCCGGCACGGTTCCGAGATCCAGACGTTTCCGTCTTGCGGGCGGAGGATCCACGAACTCCCTCGAGAGGTTCTCACTGGCTTGACCGGATCCCGTGGATGGTTAGTGGCTGGATCAGTCCTCTCGTTTTGGCGTACCTGATCCCATCGCTGTTTAGGTGGTCCCCGCGTTTCACGCGAACGCTTTCAATCGCAATCCCGGTCCTCATGATTGCGCCCTTTATCGCGTTTTCAATTGAGAGAATTGTGCCGGTATGGGGGCACTTTGTTTGGCTGGCGGGAACGCTCCTTGTGGTAACTCCCGAGCTTCGCGAAATGGTCTCCCGCCGGATATCTTTCCAGAGCGGCTAGGTCTTCAACTGCACCCGCAGATGCAGTTCCTTCATCTGCTGCTCCGTCACGCCCGTCGGCGCATCGGCCATCAAATCAATTGCCTTCGCCGTCTTCGGGAAAGCAATCACTTCGCGCAGATTCGCGGCGCCCGCCAGCAGCATGACAATCCGGTCAAGTCCCAGCGCGATGCCCCCATGCGGAGGGGTGCCGTACTCCAGCGCATCCAGGAAGAACCCGAACCGCTGCCGTGCTTCCTCCTCGCTGATGCCAAGCGACTTGAAAATGACCTGCTGCACGTCTTTGCGGTGAATACGAATCGAACCCGAGCCCAGCTCCAGTCCGTTCATCGCCAGGTCATAGCAGTTGGCCCGTACGCTGGCCGGATCGCTCTCGAGGTTCTGCATATCGTGCTCGTGCGGCGCCGTGAACGGATGATGCGCCGGAACCCAATGTCCGGTCGCCACGTCGTATTCGAACATGGGGAAGTCGACGATCCACATGGGATGGAACGCCTGTGACCCATCGATCATTTCGCCCGTCAGTTTCGCTTGCTGGGGATCCGCTTCGCGCACCACCTGCTCCGTCACTTCAAACGCCTTGTGCCGGTCCGCATACTTCTTCGCCAGCTCCGTGCGGAAGTTTCCCGCGGCCGCATACACATTGATCTCGCGCTCGCTCAGCCGGCCTTCAAACTTCGTGTCGCTGGCCTTGATGTGATGCGCCGGATCGCCGGCCACGATGATGACGAAGTCAGCCTCCGCCGCGCCCGCCAACTCCCGCACCCTCGCCGCCGAATCCGGAAAGCCCTTTGCCAGCCGCTTGAAATCGTCGATAAACTTGGCGCCCTTGTTCTTGTCGAACATCGGCCAGTTGTCTTCGCGCTCCTTGCGGCTCAGTTCGCCGACATTGGGAATGCGAAAGGCCACCACCGGCAGCGCCGGATCAATCTGCAGCGTCGCAAGATTCTCGTCTGTAAACGCCGCGCGCACGTCCGTCATCTCCGGCAGCCGCCTGTCCGGCTTGTCCGATCCGAACCGCCGCATCGACTCGTCGTACGTGATCCTGGGAAACGGCGTGGGCAGCGACACGCCCGCTGCCGCGAATGCGGCTGACAGAAACTTCTCGACCACGGCGAAGACATGCTCCTGCCTTGGAAAGCTCATCTCCAGATCCACCTGCGTGAACTCGAGCTGGCGGTCGGCGCGGAGGTCCTCATCGCGAAAACAGCGCGCTATCTGGAAGTATCGATCGAACCCTGAAATCATCAGGATCTGCTTGAAGATTTGCGGCGACTGCGGCAGCGCATAAAACTCCCCCGGATGCACACGGCTGGGCACCAGAAAGTCCCGCGCGCCCTCGGGCGTTGACTTGCACAAAATCGGTGTCTCGATCTCCAGAAATCCCTGCGCACTCATGGCGTCGCGAATGGCGCGCGTAATCTCATGGCGCAGGCGGAAATTACGCTGCATCTCCATGCGGCGCAGATCTACATACCGATACTTGAGCCGGACCTCTTCGTTCTGGATCGCGTCCTCGGCCGGCGAGAACGGTGCCAGCCGCGCGTCATTCAACACGCGCAGTTCCGTGGCAAGAATCTCGATTTCGCCCGTCACCATCTTGGGATTGATCGCGTCCGCAGCGCGCAGCCGAACCTTGCCCACGGCGGCCACCACGTACTCCGGCCGCACCGCCTCGCCCTTGGCGTGGCCATCGGGCGTCAGCTCCTTGTCCAGCACCACCTGGCAAATTCCCGAGCGGTCGCGCAGATCGAGGAAGATCAGGTTTCCATGATCGCGCCGGCGATTGACCCAGCCCATCACGACCACCGGTTGCCCTGCATCCGAGGCGCGCAAATCGCCGCACATGTGCGTCCGTTCCAGGTTGCCCAAAAAATTAAGCACGATAGCTTTCCTTTAGTGGCCCAAGCCATTTGTCTTGAGCTGAATCAAAAGATGATCCTGTCATCCTGACGCTGAGTGAAGCGAAGCCGAAGGACCTGCTTTTTGGCGGAACTCCATTCGGAAGTTCCGTGCCCCATCCTTGGGCCTTTTTCCTGGCGCAAGGGGAAACCACAAATCACCGCACCGCAAACGAACGGAGAAAACTGACAACTCAGGCTATGAACTCAGCTGCGCCGCCAGCTCCGCCCGCGGCACCTTCTTCTGTTCGCCCGTGGCGAATTCCTTCACAGTCAGAATACCGGAACTGAGCTCATCCTCCCCCAGGATCACGATCCGCCGGGCCACCTTGTCCGCCGCCTCAAACGACTTTTTCAGCCGGAAGCTGCCGTCGCCCAGCTCCACCTTCAATCCGGCCCGCCGCAGTTCCCGCGCCAGCTTCAGCGCCGCGGGGCCCATACCCTCCCCCAGCGGAGCGATATACGCATCGGCCACCTGCGGTGGGGCTGACTCCTGAGACTGTAAAGTCAACACCAGCCGATCCTCGCCCATGGCGAAGCCGATCCCCGGAGCCTTGGGCCCGCCAATCGCCTCGCTCAGCCCGTCGTAACGGCCGCC
>NZ_DASXYM010000092.1:0-31490 GCF_036502485.1 Occallatibacter sp.
CAATGGAAACGGAGGTCGGAAGACCTGGCATCCGAACTCCGCAAGACGCTTGTCGACGCGCGCGGTCGGGCGCAGTCATTGCAAGAAATTGTCCCAACCCAGACACTTCCCCACGTCGCGGAGATGACTGAAGTGGCTAGCGCAGCAAACCAATTCCGCTCAAAGACCCTAGCCATGTTGACACAGTTAATTGAGGAGGCATCGGACGGTCAGTGGCTTAATCCCGAGCAACAAAAATCCCTAGCCGCCCTGGAAGCCACGATTTCGCAACACACGGCTGCATATCAGGCGTGCATCGCAGAGAGTGCGAAGAATAAAAAGCAGCTAGACGAGATTCAAAGTCTGAATAAGCAACTAAAAGACTCGGAAGCTGCACAGATCGCATTGGAAACGGAGAGGACAACGCTGGACGCAGCCCTATCCGAGCAGGGGGATGGCCCAACGACGCACCTCTTGGCGTCTTTGAAAGTGAGAGGAGACATTCTAGAAAAGCAATGCGGCCAGATTTTTGAGCAGGCACAACATGGCTTTCGTCCTGTTCTCGTTCGTCTCGGAGACGGGCGAGAAATTCGGGCGGCCATCACGGAAATAATCGAAGGTAGGAACGTTAAAGACAGCGAGCAAAAGATTTCCGACCTAAGTTCTGTTGTTACCGAAGCCAAGAATCCAGTAACGAAGTGGCAAGGGCTTGTTGCCGAACTCGATACACTCGTTGCAAGCCGCGAAGCTGCGACGCTGCCTTCGGCGCCCATTCTCTCTGCGGCCGGTTTCACCTATGCAAACATCGAGTCGCTTCGTAAGGGACTTCAACAAGATACGCTCGAAAAGAACAGATTCTTCAATATTCACGACAGAATTGAATTCGAATTTAAGCGCGGCATCACGGCAGATGGCGCCGAGAATTTCGTCCCGTTCATATCAGCATCCCCGGGGCAGCAAGCGACATGTCTGCTTGAGACGCTTTTGTCGCAGGACGGCGCACCACTTCTCATCGATCAACCTGAGGAGGACCTGGACAACGAGCAGATCCAGAGCGTGTCGGAACGGATAATGACCACGAAGAGCCTCCGCCAACTCATATTCGTTAGTCACAACGCAAACATTGTTGTAAATGGGGACTCTGAATTAGTGGCATGCTTCAAATACCGGGACCAAAATGACAATTCAGCCGGCCTCATCTCTCCGGTGGGATCAATTGATTGTGAGCCGGTTCGAGAGACGATTACGTCCGTGATGGAAGGCGGAAAAAGAGCCTTTGAGCTACGAAGGGAGAAGTACGGGTTCTAGACTGCCTCCTCCTCCTTTCGTAAGCGCCCGATGTTAGATACCGAAAAACGCCCATTTGGACGTGCCCCCGCAGATGTTATGCGTCCAAAACCGCAGCTGGAGCCGGGCTCGGGTCCCACGGACTTTGAACCGGGGGAGCCAATCGAGCTATCTCCTCCGATCCGCAGAGTCCGCAGCGCCGCCCAGATGAAGTCGAGACTGTTTCGCAGTTATCGCAGTAGACGGCGCTCTCGACAGGAATCGAAACCAGACCCGGCTCACGCCTAATCATCAATACATTGCGCATATGCCCTCCCTTAGGTCCGAGGTGAAAGATTCGGCGTTAGGCAGCAGTTCTGGACGCCTCCTTTTCAAGCTCGGCCACCAGAGTTTTCAGCATTTCCAGTCTGGGGATAGTGGTAATGGACTCGATCCGCAACCTGTCGACGATGGCAATGAACGATGTCTCGCCAATCTCCTGCGCCAGGGTGTGTGCCTTGCTGACTCCACGGGAGGCCCGCTCCATTGCCTCGGCAACATCCGCCTGCAATTGTGCATTCGGGATGGCACTTGCCAGCCGCGTTCGCGCGACGCGCCAGAGGATCTCTCCATAGATCGGGTCTCCCAGGATGCGCTGAAACCCCTCGATCCTCACCGTTGTCTTCTGATCGATCGGGCCACGTTGCTGTCGCCAGGTTATGGACAACGGCATGGCATCCGTTTCGCAGCTGAACCCGTATCAATGCGACCAATGCGGTACCGCGAACATCGTGGCTGCGCCCGTCCTCTATCAACAGGGAACACACACCTACTCCACCAAGTTCCATTCCGGGGAGACCCAGTCCTTCTCCGCCCAGGCCGTTAAGCCTCCGGTTCTTCGTAGGTATACGCGTCCGCTTTTCCTCTGGGGTTTTGGAATTTTCTTTACCGTTTTCTGGGGATCCGCAGGCCTGCGCGCGATTGCTCGCAATCCCGGCTCTCTTGGGGATGTGGAGGGTCCAATTGGATTTCTTGTCTGCTCCGGCCTCATTTGCATTGTGGGTATGATTCTCAGCTTCCGTAAGATTGCTCGCTACAATCGAGAGGTCTATCCCCGCCTCTACTGGAATTGGGAGCACACCTACGTTTGCAGGCGCTGCGGGAAATTCCGCCTTATCCCTTGATAGTTGAAAGAGCCGTTCGATCGACACTGGGGAGGACGAATCCTTCGCGGAAGCCGCTACCTCTGCGGATCGATTTTCCAAAACAGACCTCACAAGTGCCGATGCGGCGATCAAGCCGGCGGGACCGATTATTGCCCAAACACACTTTGGGACATCGGGAACGATCTTTGCTCATTTCCGAATTGAGCAATCGGGAACGAAGATGGCTCAACCACACACTGGGTCATCCGGACCGATCTTTGCCCATCCGCACGATGGGGCACCGGGATCGATCTTTACCCATCCGCACATTGAGGCATCGGGATCAATCCTTGCTCATCCACACGATGGGACATCGGGATCGATCTTTACCCATCCGCACATTGAGGCATCGGGATCAATCCTTGCTCATCCACACGATGGGACATCGGGATCGATCTTTGCCCATCCGCACGATGGGGCACCGGGATCGATCTTTGCTCAATTCGCGAATTGGGTCAATGGGACCGATCTTTCCCCAATCCGCACTTTGGGACATCGGGACAGATCTTTGCTCAAACTGCATTTTGGGGTTTCGGGAGCGAAGATTGCTCAACCGCACGGTGGGTCATTGGGACCGATCTTGACCCAAGCGGTCATTGCATCACCGGGAAGAACTATGCATCGTAGTCCGCACCGAAGACGCGTTGCAAGGCAACTTCGACCCACGCAGGCAAGCGCTCATGCCACATGCTCACCGCACACAAAAGTGCCCTGGCGCACAGGATGGGGCCGGGAGAAAAGTGTGTGATATGCTGCGCCTTACTGGACCGACGGAGCGACTTTGTGAAGCTCGGAAGGCGGACGTTCATGTTTGGTGAACACGACGTAGATCTTTGTGTCGGCGGGAACGGAAACGACCACGCGACTGTTGGCATTGACGCTCATGACTTCGGAATCGCCCGCCGTGCCAATATTCTCGGCCAACCGCTCCCTGAGCAGGTCGTCCTCGGAAAACGCGGCACTCGAATTGTTGCCCGCCACCTCGGCTAGAACCGAACCAATCCCGGAAGCAGCGCGCACCAGAAAGTTCTTGCCTGTGTTCTTCCCGTAGACATTTCCCTTGATCGGCCCGAGATCGAGCCCGGTTCCAATCGCGTCGATCTTCTCCCGAGCGCCATCGAGCAATTCAATCTCGTCGAATTTCACGCTGACGAGCCCGCTTCGATCGGCTTGCTGAAGCTGACCGTACACGCGCGCCCCGGCAGGAACAATGATTCTATCCCCAATGGCGTATGAGTATTCGACGACGGCTACCACGGGGGCCTGCACAGCGCTCGATATCTGGGTCTCGAGCTTGGCTTGAATGCGGGTTCCCGGCGTAAGTTCCAGTCTTGATGCGCCATCGTCCTCAGGATTGACTGTCGGAGCTGAACTGGCCTGGTTCTGTGCCAGGCTCCGCACGAAGATGAGCGATGGCTCCTTCAAAATGTTCTGCTGCGTTTGCGGTGTCTCGGCCGGCAGAGCCCCGCCGTGGGGAGCCGGATCTTCCCACTTCTGCTGTGTGTCTGCGAAGGAAGGCACTGCTCCCAGAGAACTAGCGACAGGAGGCTTGCCGGCGAATGGCTTGGTGGTTTCGCCACCATTTAGCGTGCGTGTGCGCCGAATGTCGCTTGGCCCAAGTTGACCGGTCGTGTTGTCCGGCGCTGGCGTGCGCGGGGCGTCCATCAGCGGCGTCACGCTGCTTTTGAAGGGGGTCACTTGCTCTTGTTTTGCTTGCTGATACTGAGATCGCTGTTTCACTGGAGTCGGCTTCCTCGGCGATTTGGCGACGATAGCCGTAAAGACAAAGAAGAGGACGGCAACGGCCAGTCCGCTGCCAAGAAGAATCAGCTTGCTCTTGCTGATTCCTTCGACTCCCTTGACGTCAGCTCGGGTCGCGAACTTCGGAGCGGGCTCCGGGTTGCCATTGAGACCCTGCGTCGAGGGATGCTCAAGTATCGGCCCTGCGGAATCCACCACTGACGTCGGCAAGCCGCCGTTTCCATTCCCGTTGTGGTCGGTGACACTCATAACCTTTCACTTCTCCTCTCTACTTGCCATCGCCCGAGATGGGTGGGGTGAATGGCAGTCGGATCAGGACGGGACGATCTACCTGGTCTGCCTGCGCGATTTGCAAGAACAGCTTTTCCGTCGATTCCTTGAAATTCGGCCGATCGAACACAACCACGCCGTCAGCGCGCTCACCTGGTTCAAGGCGGGTCGTGCTCAATCTGTAGTCGCGGATCTCCAACTGGTCCGAGATGATGCCTTTGCCTTCCTTCTTTTTCTTCTTTGCCGCTTGGCGTCCGGTGATCTGAATCTGAGGCGGAACGATCTCGACCGGTTCATTCGAGCTGTTCAGGATGGAATAGGAGATCACCGAGTCGTTGATTAGCTGCCGCATGTCCCCAATCGATGTCTCAATCTGCTTGTCCTGCCACTTCGTCCATTTCGGAGCATTGATTTTTTGTTGCTGCTTGAACTCCTCGTCGAGACTCGAAAGTGGTACGAAACCTGAGCTCGCTTCCCCGGCACCCGTGTCATGATCCGGTTGCTTGCCGGGTCGACTTGGCATCGCCGGGGTGGGGGAATCATCAGCAATCAGGAAGCTCCGCGAGGCCCTGTACTCGATCAGGAAGTCAACCGGCTGGGATTGGTTCGCAAGACCAGCGCCATCGCTGACCAACTCCAGCGTCACGTGCTGACCTGATTTCGTCGCAATCAGCAAATTCGATTGAGCTGCCTCTTTGGTGATGGGCTTGACGTAAACGTACTCCGGCTCGCCCTCGTTGTGCTCGGCTTTGAACTCGCCGGTACTTCCGAGAATGACGGATGTGATCTCCTCCGGCATGCGGATCGTCGACTCAAACTCCGGCCGCAAATGCAGAACGGTGATCTCTCTCGGATTGATCGTGATTGTGGCAACACGCGCTCCAACTGGAGTGTCCGTCGCGCTAAGGCGCAGCGGGATGAGGAATGCGACAGGGATGATCCAGCGAAGTTTCATTGGGTTGACCTCCTCGGCGGCCTCATGGCCTGATGCTTGCGAAACATGTACTGCCTTCGGACCGCCTGCACGTAGGCCACAACATCCGGATTGCGATAATCCAGTTGCTCTCCCGCAATGCCGCGGTCGCCTGCATAGTAGGCTGCGCTCACCAGACGCAGATCGCCGTGGAACTCCCACATCAGAGCCGTCACGTAACGCGTGCCTGCCGCGATGTTCTGTTCGGTATTGAACGGGTCGAAGGCGCCGAATCGTTTGGCAGTCGCCGGCATGAGTTGCATTAGCCCCATCGCCCCCTTATCTGAAACTGCCCTTGGATTCCATCGCGACTCTACGTCGATTAACGCGGCGATTAACTCCGGAGGCACGCGATAGTGTGCCGCATATTGGCGAACCAAGGCCGCCGCCGGCGCAGGATCGGCCTGTCCAAAGCCGAACCGGGGAAACGCGAACAATAGCAGGAGCGGCCATCGCCTCATGAACTTATCCCTCCGTGAAGCCCAAGACCTTGCGCGAACCGTGCACCGTCGTCAAGCAGGCTCTTGAATCCTTCGCGGAGCAGGAGGTGCCTGCGGTCTTTTTCGGTCTTGGCAAGGAAGGGCAAAAGAACATCGCGCAGCTCGGCGGTGACGTGGTCTGTTCCGAGCAGCTGCAATGCGTTCGCAAAATCGATCATTTCCGAGACCGATGGCGGCTTTTCGAGTGAGTAGTTACGGAAGGAGAGCGCTATTCCGGCCACCTCGCGATGGAAGCTCTGATCGGCCTTCGGCGTGCGGCTGGCAATGATCTCGGCCTCGCGCTCAGGCGCGGGGTGCTCGACACGCAGATAGAGGCTGCGCCGGCGTATCGGGTCTGCTAAGCGGCGCTCCTCGTTGCTCGTGAGCACGACAAACGGTATGCTCTTTGCCGCAACCGTGCCGAATTCCGGAATCGAAAGTTGCCATGCGGAAAGGATTTCCAGCAGCATGGCTTCAAAACCATCGTCGACCTTGTCTAACTCGTCAATGAGCAGTACGCAGGGCGACTCGCATTCGAGCGCGCGCATTAGGGGACCGGGCCGAAAAAAGTCGCGCCCCTTGAGGTTTGCTTGGACGGTCTGCCAGTTTTCGTGCTGGCCTTTCGAGAACTCCATGTAGAGCCGCTGCAGGCCCTCGTCGAAGCGGCCGATTGCCTTGTCCTCGGTCACTCCGCGGTAACACTGGAGCCGCTCGACGTGCGTGCCTGCTGCCGCTGCGACTGAAATGGCTAGCTGGGTCTTGCCTGAGCCTGCAGGCCCTTCAAGCAACAGTGGCTTCTGCAGCTTGGCCGCAAGAAACACCACCTGGATCATAACTGGATCGATGAAGTACCCCGTCGCGGCCAGTTTGTCGGCAAGATCGGTGATCGACTCAAACATTGCCACTCCCTCGTGCTTCCGCTGGAATCGGCGTCACACCATGTCCGGGCTCAATCGTCCGACCACAACGCGAACGGTTTGATCCAAGGACGGCCTGAACCCAAACATTGGCGACCGATGTGGCCCCTAATACGGCAAGGAAAACCAAGATTCCGCGCCCCCAAATGTCTCCTGGCCAAGCCTTCCAGATCGCTACGCCGTAGTACACCGTCGCGACCGCATTAAGAAGCGTCAGCAATAACGCGATCATGAAATACCCTGTGCGTCCCTTCACCTGAGCCTCCTCGAATGCCGAGTCAGCATGAGGCGGCTTCAAGATTCAGTCAAATTCGGGGATGCAAGCGTTCATGTAGCTGGGAAATCACCGATCAGGAGATACTCTGCAGACGCCGATGGACGCGTTGGGCGATCCGCTCGGGGATTCTCAAAGAGGTGTAGCCTCTCCTCACTCTCGTCGGCTGGTGAGCGATCTTGATGACTCCCGGCTCCTTGATAAACAGGCGTCGAATCGTGCTTTCGCTGAAAAACCAGAGCTTTGACAACTGGGCCACGGTGTAGTGTCTTTCGAGTGCCTGCAACCCCACCGGTTTCTGCAAGGTTTCTGGACCATTAAGAGCGTGTTGGAAATCCATGTGGCATCTCTCCTGGGTCGGATAACGCTGATCGGGCCATGACGAACCGCCGAGAACGCTGATGGAATCGGCGGATTCATCAGACCTGCACAAAGTAGCTGGAGTTCGAGTTGGAAATTCGGTCAAATTGATCGATTGCATGGAAGAAAAGGAGGCGACGGCTGACGCGAACGTTCCGGCGCGCGGGGCCCGGCAGAGCGGTGCTGGCTCGCCTGGGTAGGCGAGATTGGAAGAAAATAGAATTCAGTGCAAGGGCATGGGGAACGATTCTTTCGGAGGCTATCCAGTTGAAAGACAAGTTCAGAGCACGGACTGTCGATTCTTCGGACTCAACTCGAGGCCCTGAAACCGACGAAGCGCTACGCCGGGATGCGGAGGCTCGCGAGACCGCATGGCGCGCCGAAATGCTCGCCAAGTTCCGAAGAGAAAAAGCGAGCCCCGATTTTATTTACGCATTCGAGAAGACCGGTGATTTTGTGACCAGCGAGAATCGGGACGATTGGAGCGCGAAGGAACTCAAGGAGTGGGACCGTCTGCTCCAGGAATACCATCGGCGGACGGCAATGGAGGGCCGGCTCATCGATCTTTGCTTCCGCCTGCATCACGAGTCCGGCCGATCCGCGATCGGCCGGCAGAGACGATTCGCTGCGTCGGAGTTTGGGATTGCCGTGCTTTCCGCGCACGAGCAGGGGATCAGTTCGTTCGCGGTGGAACAGATCTTCCGTGAATCGTGGCTGGACGTTGTCGTAAGACGCAGCAGAGCCGCGGACAGTGAGTGGGAGCCGACCGATCACCACCGCTTCGACTATGTCGATCGCGCTTCCGTCAGGAACGTGCTGAACCAGCTCCGTGACGACCTGCCGGAGCAGCGCCTTCCGGTTTCGACGGGCGCAGCGGTCGAGAAGCTAATCGCGAAGATCGAAGCGGCTCGGGCGACCGACGGAAGCTGGTTCGGCAAACCGCCTGCTCCCGGTGTGGAAGGAGAACGCGAGAATGCCGTTGTTATCGACGAGATAAATCACGCCATTTTTCACTGCGGACAGGTAGGCATACCAGAGGACGTGATCGAGTCAATGCTGCTGCGCTCGTGGATTCGCATGCTGATCTTCAACGAGCATGAGGACGAACGCGTCTTCCATATCCTCGACAAGTACTGGGAACAGGTTCACGCCACCTTTCAGATCCGCATGGCGGGATATTCCGGCCTCCTCGTCCAGTGACGGTCACGCCGTCCGGATTTTCCGTCTCGTGTTGTCGATCAGCCCCCACCCCTTTTGTTTGCTGGTGGGGCGTGCGGTTTTCGGCGGATGGTTGTTTGGTCCCTGACCTGCGGGCTCGCCGACCTTCCACGCGTTGCGCACGCTCTTCTGGAGTTGGACCTGCCGTGCCTTCACGAAGGGAGCGTAGTGTCGCTCCGTGATCTTCACCGAAGAGTGCCCGAGGAGTATCGAGACCTGATCGATGGGAACTCCGGCGAGCAACATCTCGACCGCAAAGGTGTCGCGGAACATGTGGGGATGGCAACGCTTCAGCTCGCCATCGAGCCCTCGAATATCAGCCAGCTCGAAGAGACGACGATAGGCTGACCGGCGGACTGGGTACCGCTTTGAGATGTGGAGGGCGCATTCACCTCAGGTGGGGCTGCGGCCGGTCCCGGCGAAATCGGAACGGAGGCGGTGGCCGTAGACTGCGGTTGAGCCGCCGAGGCGCGAAGAGGTGAGGGCGGAGCGGCAGGTGCCGTGATCGGGTCCGCGTGAAGACCGTCTAGCGGTAGCCCTCTCGACAGAGCCTCTTCCAGTTTTTCGCGGAACTGTTCGGCCTCGCCCCAAACCCTGGTCGAGGCACTCTTCCGGAAGCGCTCATGGTTAAACCTGCCTTCGACCCACTTGGGGCAGTTGCAGCGGTTGCAGAACCGGTCACGTTTGAATTTGCAGTCGGAAGAGTGACGGGTGAAGACGAACGAATCCATGAGGGCCTCCCACTTCAGCTGGAGTTTTGCTCGAACGCTGAAATGGGTCAAAAAATCGGGAGGCTTTGTGTCCCTGGTACAAAACGGGTACAAAACGGTCACAAAAACGACCCGACTTTTAGGCCATGATTGGTAAGTGTAAGAAAATAAAAATCTTAAGTATGGTGGAGGCGGCGGGAGTCGAACCCGCGTCCGAAATCGCTGTCAGCCAGGAGCGTTCATGCTTTGTCCGGTTCCGCATGTTTTCGCCTCCGGCACTCAGAACGGACAAGATGCGCCGAAAGCTAGTCCGATTGATCTCGCTGGAAGCCGCCCGGACCGAGCCGCCCCAACCAGCCTGCTGTGCGACGCCCTTTCTCAGCCCACAGGCGAAGCCGAGAAGGACGGCTACTTAGTTAATTAAGCAGCAAGTGCCAGATTGTTGTTGGCAACTTTTGTTTTGCGAGCGATTACGGGTGCCCACACCCCGACATGCCTCCTGTGCCGCAATCGATCCCGTCGAAACCGTGACGCCCCCATTTACGACCTGTCTATTGGATGATGCGGACAGGAGGTTCGGTGCGAGCCGGGCCGGTGGGCCGTGCTGCTGTCCTATTCTATCCTGAAAGGCACTTTGGAGCGGTTGTGCGTCACGCGCGACTCGACCCTTTCAAGGTTTGTCTCAGGGTCCAGGAAGAACCATACATACAGCCCGGTCTCTGCAAATGGGCTGCTTCCCTTCAGGTGGCGAGCCTCAGCTCGGATCACATGCCTGCCCGGATCGTACCTAAAATGCACTCGACGCTCGCGCAGAACCGTTTCCACGCTCGATTCGGGGGTGCCTGAGACCAAAGCTCCGCGCAACTCGCGATCGAGAGTTTCGGGGGCAGTCTGGAGCAAGTCCCTGTCACCGCCAGCAACGACTCCACGAAGCCAGTGCAGGTAAAAGGCCTCCACCCCGATGGCGCAGATCGAGATACTAAGCACACCGATCAGCGCGGCTGTACTGACTGTGCGGCCGATGGTCACTGTTTTTCGAGGTCGATCGACTCGTAGTCGTGTTTCGCAATGCCGGCCCGGATTTGTGCAGGCGTCTTGCCGAGCTTGGTCTGCTGGTAGGCGTAAACGCCTTCCTTGGCGCAGGTAGAGCACTCGGTGCCGTGCAGCGTCTCAAAGCAGCTCCGCAGGCTGGTATGTCCCAGGGCGCGGTCACATCGGCAGTTGCAGGGAAGCTGATAGATCACGTTGCTGGCCTTGGCGGCCTGCTGGTAGACATGCACCTGCCACGGATAGCGGAAGTTTTCACCGGTCAGCTTGTCGCCCGCGATGATGGGTGGAAGCGTGCTTACCTTCAGGGGCGCCGACGGATGGTACGCCGGCACATCGTCGGCAGGGTTAGCCCACTGCGCATAGCTGACAGCGGTGAACATGGCGGCAGCAAGGGCGAGGAGTGGGCGTGCGTTCAGCAGCTTTTTCATCGGCGGGCTCTCTCTATATGTGGATTGTAGACGAAGGCAAACTTCCGGGGTGAGCGGCTGCCATCAACCGGCGACCCACCGGGCGCGCCATGGGGGTTTGAAGAGAGCATCTCGGATGTCGAACCCTGTTTTGAGCAAAAAAAGACGGCACGAACGGTCGAGCTGTTCGTGCCGGGAGGCCAGTGACGCAAACTACTTCCGGTAGAGAAGATGGCGGAACGGCCGTCCTCACCACCGGAATAACTACACATTACTATAGATGCAGGGAAAAGCAAATACAGAAATCGATATTTTGAGGATTTATTTGTTTTGCGTCCTCTACGCCGTCTGGACGTCCAAATCCAAGGACACCCTGAAAGGAGAAACCCAAGCTGATGGAAGCTGAACCAACAGATTTCGATTCAGGCACATCCGCGAGCCCCGCTCACCCCAGCCAGAACCTGCCGGCCTGGATCAAGGTAGGTGCCGTGGCTGCCGCATCGGCATTGGCGGGCGGATTGGCCGCTGCGTGGTTCTATCGCCAGACGCTTGTGCGGCTTCAGAACGCAGAAAACTCGGTTCAAAATACCGATTTCGGGATTTCTCTCTCGGATTCCGAGGAGGACGAGTAGCCTCGCCGCCCTCCTCGGTTCGCGCCAGACCTACATGTTGCCGCCGCGGCTCGCCGGGGGCACAATCCCGTTCATGCGCAAGTAAACGACCAGTTGCCCATAGTGATCCATCAGGTGCGCCAGCCCGAATGAGGCCATTCCGGCGCGCGTGCCGTGTGCGGTGGTGATGAACGCGTTTTCGGCCGTGATCCCGTCCACGAGGCTATGCGCCTGCTTGAAAGAATCCTTGAGAGCCTGCACGATGTCTGCTTTTGTGGTCAGTTTCCCGATTGCGTCGCTCTTGGTCTTGAGTTGCTCCTCGGTGATGTCGGGACCGCCGTAGAAGTACCAGTTGGCATCCGCTACATGCTTCACCTGGTCGCCAAATGAGCGCACCTTCGCGAATTCCCCCTGGCTTGGCACAAAACTGTACTTGTCCTCAGGCATGGCTTCTGCCAAGTCTACGAACTCCTTCTCCATGCCGGAAAGCAGCTTTCCATAAATCTGTGCGGGGGGCTGGGCGGCGCCAACAGCGGGCTTGGCCGGCTTGCTGTCCGCGCTCTGCGCAAACGTCACGGCCGGTAGCGAGGCAAGTATAAGCAGTGCGAGCGCGCGGCTCGCAGAACGGCGATAGATCTGCATCGGATCTCCTCCACGCAGAAGCCTTCGGTCACCCGATTCAGCACGGGAAGACGACGTGTGTGACTGCATCGGGTCCGCTACTCGGGAGCAGGACCGGCTTTCGCTGCGTGACGGAAATGTAGCAGACGCGCGTTCGCCCGCGGCACGCAAAGGAATGAAACGGTCACCGGAACAGGCAAGGCGGGATTTAGTGGCACAGGAGGTTGATTTAACTAGAGGGAACACACCGAGGTATACCGAAGTCCCCACTCATCTTTGACTGGAGAACCAGGAAGGTATTTTTCCTGCGGTGGTGAGGTGATATCGGAACTCGCTGCCCTCGTGGATGAAAGGGCAACGAGTGCCGATCTTAGGCTGCTCTTTCTCCGGCGGTGTGCACCTTCGCATGCTTCTTGACGTTACTCATGAACTGATGCTGCCGATGAAAGCAGATCAGGCAGCGAACGGGCAGGCGGAGCAAGACCAGAAACGGTACATCACCGAGTCTGAATCGCGACGAACGCAATTCATGATGAGAACAACGGGAACATTGCATATGTATGACCTCAGCTTTCCAAGGCAAGGGGAAATCAAGCAGGTGTTCAGTCGCACAGAGGGGAGGGTAACCTGCTCTTTAGCTTACAGCCATGTTTGCGCTACATCAATGTTTTACCTATGAAAATCGGCAGGTTTGGCGCAGGGCAGGTACCCTGTTGATCTCCACCTGATTGTGTTACCTCGGTGACGCGAGCTGGGTACTCGAGTCTGTAAGCGACTGGAGCCACAGAAGAAGCGCTTCGCGCGTTCACGCCGCTCGCAACGTGTGTTGATTACCTGCTAGGCTGAAGACATGCCGGTCATCCCTACAGATCCGCGTCTCACCCGGGTCTATATGGACGCGAACGCCACGACTCCACTTCTTCCGCAAGTGGTGCAGGCCATGCACCCTTATTGGATGGAGCACTTCGGCAATGCTTCGTCGATCCATTTGCACGGGCAGCAGGCCCGCCGGGGCGTCGATCAGGCGCGGGAGACGCTCGCCGAGTTTTTCAACTGCCATGATGCAGAGGTGGTCTTCAACTCCGGCGGTACGGAGGGCGACAACACCGCCATCTTCGGTCTGCTTCGGCCCGGAGATCATTTCATCACCACGGCCATTGAGCACTCGGCAGTTCTGCAGGCGGCCCAGAGAGTGGCCGAACGCGGGGTTGAGGTCACCTATGTAGCGCCTCTGGCGAGCGGCCTGATTGACCCCGCCGCCATCCGCGAAGCGCTGCGGCCGCAGACTCGCCTGATCAGCGTGATGCTCGCCAACAATGAGACCGGCGTGATTCAGCCGGTCGAGCAAATCGGCAAGATTGCAGCCGAAGTGGGCGCCTTCTTCCATATTGATGCCGTGCAGGCGGCGGGAAAGATCTGCATCGATGTGCGGAAGATCGGCTGCCACCTGCTCTCCATCAGCGGCCACAAGATGCACGCGCCAAAGGGCATCGGCGCGATGTATGTCCGCCGCGGCACGCCTGTCGAAAGCCTCCTCGTGGGCGGTAGCCATGAACGGCGCCGCCGGGCCGGTACTGAAAATGTGGCCGGTATTGTGGGGATGGGTAAGGCAGCGGAACTGGCCATGAAGAGCCTGGAAGACGGCACCATCGAACGGGTTGCGGCTCTGCGCGACCGCCTGGAACGCGAAATTCTCCAGCTCCCCGGCAGCGGCGTCAATGGCATGGGCTGTGACGGAAATCCTGTGGCCCGTGCCGCGAACACCACCAACATCTGGTTCGACCACGTGGAAGGCGAGGCGCTGGTCATCGCGCTCGATCTCAAGGGAGTGGCCGTTTCGGGCGGATCGGCCTGTCACTCCGGCGCCACCGAGCCAAGCCACGTCCTGATGGCCATGGGCCTGGACAAAACACGCGCGCGCGCCAGCCTGCGCTTCAGTTTGCTGAAAACCGCCACGGACGCAGATGTGGACCACGTTCTCTCGGTGGTTCCACAAGCCGTCCAGCATCTGCGGTCCGTGTCGCCGGTTGAGGCCGGCACCCGGGGCTGATCTATGGCCGTCATCGCGCGCCGCATCGGACGTCCGAGCAGCAAATGGACCCGTAAGGCCCTCTACATTGCTGTTGGGCTATGCGGAGCCGCCGCTGTTCCGCTGGCAGCCGGCCTTTACAGCAGTGCCTCCCGCGGTCTGAATCCGCTCACCGCATGGGCCTGCACCTCGGAGAAGCGAGGCAGTCTGAGCAACGTCTCTGGCTGGGATCTTGAGATCGAGCACACCACCTGCGACCTTTTCTCCAGACAGGAAGCTGTCACGGTATACGCCTCGCGCCGTGAGGCCGGTGCTTCAGGCCGGCGATGGTTCCGGAGCCGTGCGATGGTGTTCCGGTACGTTCCAGGCTCATCCGACGATCTGCTGCCCTCGTTCGAGTCCACTGGCCCAGACCGTATCCTGATCACGGTCCCCAGCGTGGCCTCTGTGGCCGTGCAGAAGTACGCTCTGGAGCAAACCGCCGTAAACTACCACATAGGGCACATTGAGTACCCGGATCCCGCCCGGCTGGGCCAGGCACACTGAGCCTGGAAACCCCTGGTCCGCGGAGTCCTCTCGGCCCGGTTCGCATCGAATAGAAGAATGCCCCACAGTGAAACCATCGCCGTAGCCATGTCGGGAGGAGTCGACTCGTCGACCGTTGCGGCGATCCTCGCCCGGCAGCTCTCCGGCCCGGGCGCGTCGGTGGTGGGCCTCACGCTGCAGCTGTGGGATCAGACTCGGCTGGCCGGCAAGCACGGCATCCCTGAGGCTCCCAAGGCGGGCCGCTGCTGCTCTCTCGACGACGTCTACGATGCGCGCCGCGTTGCCGAGCATCTCGAAATCCCTTATTACGTGGTGAACCAGGAAGAGCGCTTTGAGCAGGATGTCGTTCGTCCATTTGTGGACGAATATCTGAACGGCCGCACGCCAATTCCCTGCTCCCTCTGCAACAACCACCTCAAGTTCGACCAGTTGCTGAAGACGGCGCGCTCCATTGGCGCCAGCCGTATCGCCACAGGGCACTACGCGATCAACGAGTACGATCCCGCGCGCAAGCGCTGGATTCTCAAGCGGCCCGCTGACCTGGCCAAGGACCAGACCTACTTTCTCTTCGGTCTGACCCAGGAGCAGCTCTCCCACACACTCTTCCCACTCGGAAACATGACCAAGCCAGAGGTGCGGGAAGTGGCGCGGCAGCACGGCCTGGCGCTTGCCGAGAAGCCGGATTCGCAGGAGATTTGCTTCATTCCCGGCGGCGACTACAAGCAGTTCCTCACTGCGTATCTGGAAGAGCAGGGCCGCGACATGCCTGACACGAGCGGCGAACTCGTAGCCAGCGATGGCCGCGTGCTGGGCCGCCACGAGAGCATCTCCGGTTTTACCGTGGGCCAGCGCAAGGGACTCAAGGTGGCCTCCCCGTCGCCGCTCTATGTCCTGCAGATCGACCCAGCGAGTCATCGTGTCACGGTGGGAGCCGATGAAGAACTTGCCTCGCGCAGGCTGCGCGCCAATCGCGTGAACTGGATCAGTATTCCCGAACTGACCGCGCCGATGCGTGTGAAGATCAAGATCCGCCATCGGCACGAACCCGCCTGGGCCATGCTGGAGGCGCTGCGTGCGGCGGAGTCCGGAGATGGCGCAGAGGTGCAAGCCACCTTTGATGAGCCGCAGCGCGCCATCACGCCCGGTCAGTCCGCCGTGTTTTACGACGGCGATGAAGTCGTAGGCGGCGGCTGGATCTTTTAAGTATTGCTGCCCCCCAGCAGATCTTTTGCAGTTACTGTTTAGGCCCCTTCGCTTCAGACTTAGCAGGGCCGCGATACAGTTGTGCTGTGAGAGGAAAAGCCATCGGCTCAACCAGAAGGGCGCCCCGCTCGTTTCTGCGGCTGCTTGTGGCGGTTTTTGCCGCGGCCTTTCTGGCGCAGAGCGGGGTGACACAGAAGCAAGCGCCGACGCTGGCGCAGGCGCTCAATTCAACGGTCTCAGACTTCGGCGCCTCTTTCGCGTTCAGCCCGCCCATCTGCTCTGGCTGTGTGGAAACAGAGCTCGGCTACCTTTACCTCGAGGACGGACACTACGCACCCGCTGTTGTTACCGTGGCGCCGACCTGGCTACATGGCGATGCCAGCGTGCTCGCCAACGTCCTGGACTCCGAGGCGCCGGGAAGCCACCGCACCACTCATTTCGGGAACCGGCTCGATTTCGCGCTCCGCTGGAAGCTGATGGACAAAGACGGGCTGGTATTGACCGCGGCTCCGTGGGGGACCGCATTTGTACGCGACGTTCAGGGGGGCCGCGCCGGCGCTGTGCTTCTGCCGCAATACACCTGGGGCAAGAACCAGGTGGTCGCGCAATTTTCGCTCACGGGCGCTGTCGGTGTCTCCGCGGGGAATCCGCGCACCGATTATCAGGAAGCGTTCGACTACACGCGCACGGTGGGCGATCGCGGCTATGCCGTGTTTCTAGGAATGCTGCATGAGATCTCAGGCGGAGACCAGAGCATCGGCACGGAAATTGGGGGCATCATTCCCTTCCCCCGAGGACAGATCGAGATTGCCTGCGAGCAGCTCACTCTGAACACCGATCCAGCCGCTCAATTTCAGGCGCGCGTCATCGTGAACTGGGGTAAGGTGTTCAACCGGCGTCGTTGACTGCGGGGGCTTTTCTTCCTCGCGGGGGCATCAGGCGTTGTCCGAGCCTGTGCGATATACTCCTTCCGAGTCTTGAACAGGGGTTTCTCCGCATGTCAAAGAAAGCGTTTACGCGCACACTCGCGTGCGCGTCGCTCGCCGTCGCTACCCTCGCTGCTATCGGGCAGCATCCCGTTACTCTCACGATCCATCCGGACCAGCCGACCACGCCCGTCAGTTCCCGCCTCTACGGCCTCATGACGGAGGAGATCAATTACTCCTACGAAGGCGGCCTCTACGCCGATATGGTTCGCAACGCGACCTTTCGCGGCGACTGGAGCGGCATTCTCTACTGGTACCTCCTTGAGCAGGGCAACGCCTCGGCTTCCATGCGCCATGACGCCTCGACGGGCCCCAGCGAGGCGCTCAATTCCAGCATCAAGCTGGAAGTGAAGCAGGCGGACGCGCAGAACCAGGCCGGCGTTATAAACACCGGCTGGTGGGGATTCGGCGTCAGGCCGAACACCGAGTACAAAGGCTCGTTCTACGCCAAGGCGGGCGCCGCCGACATGGGCCCGGTGACGGTGAGCCTGGTTGCGGATCAGACCGGCCGCACCCTCGCAACCGCAAAGGTGGAGAGCGTGGGCACCGATTGGAAGCAGTACACCTTCACGCTGAAGACCGGCGCGATTGAGGCGAGTTCCACGAATCACCTCACCGTCTCCGTGGGACACGCGGGTACGCTCTGGCTGCAACTTGTCTCGCTGTTCCCGCCCACGTACCACAATCGGCCGAGCGGATTCCGCGCCGATCTGATGGAGAAGATGGCCGCCATGCATCCGACGTTCCTGCGCTTTCCAGGCGGCAACTACGTGGAGGGCGACACCATCAAGGAGCGCTTCGACTGGAAGAAGACCATCGGTCCGCGCGTTGATCGGCCCGGGCACCGCAGTCCCTGGAATTACTGGTCAACGGACGGAATGGGGCTGCTTGAGTTCCTGGAGTGGTGCGAGGACCTGCACATGGATCCGTTGCTTGCGGTGTATGCGGGCTACTCGCTGCATGGCGAGCACGTGAATCCCGGCGCGGATCTTGAGCCCTACGTGCAGGACGCGCTCGACGAGATCGAATACGTCAGCGGCGGACCGGACACCAAGTGGGGCGCCCAGCGCGCCAAGGACGGACATCCCGAGGCGTTCAAGCTGACTTATGTGGAGATCGGGAACGAGGAGTGGTTCGACCGCTCTGGCAGCTACGACGGCCGCTATGCACAGTTCGCCAAAGCCATCAAAGAAAAGTATCCCAACCTGCTGTTGATCGCGACTGCCCCCGTCACGAGCAGCAAGCCGGACGTGCTTGACGAGCACTACTATGTGCGCGCCACGCAAAACTTCAAAGACGCGACTCACTACGACGCCAGCCGGGAGGGCTCGCCTTCCACCATGAAGTGGGATAACGGCCACTACGACCGCGCCGACCGCAAGGGGCCCAAGATTTTCGTGGGCGAGTGGGCCACGCGCGAGGGTCTGCCGACGCCCAACATGGGCGCCGCTCTGGGCGATGCGGCCTGGATGACGGGTCTGGAGCGCAACAGCGATGTGGTTGTGATGGCCTCGTACGCTCCGCTGCTGGTGAACGTGAACCCTGGCGGCATGCAGTGGGAGACCGACCTGATTGGCTACGATGCGGCCAGCAGCTACGGCTCGCCCGCCTACTATGCGCAGGTGATGTTCGGCTCATACCTGGGCGATCACACGCTGGCCTCGAAGGTGGATGGCGCAGGCGACAAGTTCTTCTACTCCATCACCGGCAGCGCGGCGAAGAAGAAGCTTTATCTCAAGCTGGTCAACGGCTCTTCCACGGCGCAGATGGTCGATATTGACTTTGCGGGCGCGAAGCTCGCGTCCTCAGCAAAGCTGGTAAGTCTCAGCGCCAAGGATACGCAAGCCACCAACAGCATCACGCAACCGAAGGCCATTGTGCCGGTGGAGAGCGCTGTGCCGGTACAGGGCTCGCACCTCAAGCACAGCATGCCGGGCTACTCGATCCAGGTAATCGAATTAACCCTGCAGTAGAAACGTGGGGCGCCTGCGGAAGCCAGGTGGCGCCCCTCAGCAATCACGGCAACGGAACGCCAGGCAGACACGCGCGGGAGACTCGAGTCTCCCGCGCTTTTTCATGGGCACCGCCGTCGCCTACGCACGCGCCGCGCGGCGGTAGGATAGGGAGCGGAGACAAGACAGCCATGCCTGCGACACCTGATGTACCTTGCCCGCATCACACCCTCTCGTTTCTCAAAATAGCAACGCTCCTGGCCGCACTGGTGTGCAGTTCCGGAGCCGCTCAGCAGCCCGCTGCATCTCAGTCCGGCGTCAACACCGCGAAGGCGGCTTCCCAACTCATCAACGGCTATGCGCCGGCGTGGTGGAAGGAAGCGGTTGTCTACCAGATTTATCCGCGCTCGTTTGCCGATTCGAACGGCGACGGCATTGGCGACCTGAACGGGATTACGCAGCACCTTGATTATCTGAAGAAGCTCGGCGTGAATGTGATCTGGCTTTCGCCGCACTACGACTCGCCGAATGCCGATAACGGCTACGATATCCGGGACTATCGCAAGGTGATGAAAGAGTTCGGGACGATGGCGGATTTCGATCGCATGCTGGCGGCCATCAAGGCTCGTCATATGAAGCTGATCGTCGACCTGGTTGTGAATCACTCTTCTGACGAGCACCGGTGGTTTGTCGAAAGCCGCAAGTCGAAGGACAATCCGTATCGCGATTACTACTTCTGGCGCGACGGCAAGCCCAATGCCTCTGATCCGGAACACCCTCTACCGCCGAACAACTGGCATAGCTTCTTTTCCGGCTCGGCGTGGCAGTGGGATGACATCACCAAGCAGTTTTATCTGCACCTGTTCGCAGTGAAACAGCCGGATCTGAATTGGGAGAATCCCAAGGTGCGCGAAGACGTCTACTCCCTGATGAAATTCTGGCTCGACAAGGGCGTGGATGGTTTCCGCATGGATGTGATCCCGCTGATCTCAAAGCCGGTGGGGCTGCCCGATCTGGATCCCAGGAATGCGGTGGAAGTGCTGGCGAACGGACCGCATCGCGACGAGTATCTGCAGGAGATGAATCGGGAAGTTCTATCGAAGTACGACACCATGACGGTCGGCGAGGCGATCGGCATTTCATTGAAGGAAACGCCGAAGATTGTGGGCAGCGGGCGCCACGAACTGAATATGATCTTTAACTTCGACGCGGTGCGCGTGAATCGCGGCGAGTTCTATTCGGAGCGCAAGTGGACTCTCCCGGAGCTCAAGGCAATCTACGACCGGCACGCCACGGCGCTGGGCAAGGAAGACTGGGATACGGTCTTCCTCTCGAATCACGACAACCCGCGGCTCGTCTCGAACTTCGGCGACACCACGACAGACGAGTTCCGCGTTCGCTCCGCCAAGCTGATCGAGACGATGCTGCTGACCCTTCGCGGCACGCCTTACATTTACGAGGGGGACGAGCTTGGGATGACGAACTATCCGTTCCACAAGCTTGACGACTTTAACGACATTGAAGTGAAGAACGCGTGGAAGGAGCGCGTGGAGTCGGGACGCATGCCGGAGGCGGAGTTCATTGCGGAGTCTGCTCGCTTTGGCCGCGACAACTCGCGCACGCCGATGCAGTGGTCCTCGGCAGCGAATGGGGGCTTCACGACTGCCTCCGGCAAGCCGTGGCTGCCGGTCAATCCCAACTACACTTCGATCAATGCGAAGGCGGAGGTCCAGAGCGCTGACTCGGTGTATCGCTACGTGCAGCGTGCGATTGCGCTGCACCACTCGAGCCTTGCATTCACGTACGGCGATTACAAGGATCTCGATCCCGAGCACCCGCAGGTGTACGCCTACACTCGAACGCTCTCAACGCCAGGCAAGACGGCGGAGCGCTTTCTGGTTTTGCTGAACTGGAGCGAGAAGCCCGTCGACTACACCATTCCCGGCGATATCAAGCCGGTGAAGCTGGTTCTAAGCAATGTTCCCGGCGCCGCAGCGGCCCAGGGGCAAAGTGTGAATCTGAGCGGCTGGGAGGCTCGCGTGTACAGCTACTGAGAGTTGTGTGCGGAGGCGGTCCGCGGTCGTGACGTGGCGTGCTGTTTTGACGGAACGCCGGGACCGCCTCATGCTGCAGGGGGTTGGCTGATGAGTAACACGCATGCGAAGGGCCCAATTTTGGGCGGGTCCGTTGAAGGGATCCATCGGCCTGTCTGGGTGGGGGGTGGAGGGGGCAAAAATGTGAGCCAGATCACCGAGTGGCTTCGGTCAACCAATTGAAACTAATCTACTTAGATATTTATTTTCTGAAAACTCAGGAAAAAGCTCTACTTCGTAATGCTTCAGTTAACTTTGGTTCTTCATAGATCGACTTCAGACTTGAGGTATCCCGGCGGTGCATGTCGCTGCAGCCGATTGTTCCTGCGAAAACAGAGGCAGGTCTGGTGGAGTACGCGCCCGTACTGTTTGCAGTGATGAGTATGGGGGAAGCCGGGAGGCTCCGCTGTGAGCGCCATCACATATGTGTGTGCGTGGATTATTTTCCGGGGACCCATGCGAGGCCATCCGGCCCGCTGCCCGCGTCAATGTGCCCCACCACGGTGAGCGTCTTCAGATCGATGACTGCCACGTAGTTATCCGGCGTGCACGCCACATAGGCGCGCGTCCCGTCGGGCTGCATTTCGATTCCGGCTGCGCCACGCCCGATGGGAATGCGCTTCTCGACATCGTGCGATGCCGCATCGATCACGACGAGATCGCCGTTTCCCAGCATTGAGACCAGCGCACGCCTTCCATCGGGAGTAAATTTCAGCCGGTTCGCCGATTTCACATGCACGTCCAGAGTGGCCGTCACCTTCTTCGCGTTGAGGTCGAGCACGGACACGGTGCCGTCGCCGGCGTTCGCAATCCATGCCTCTTTGCCGTCGGGGGAAACGTCGAACCCCTCATCGCGCATACCCACGGGAATCACGGTGGGGTTCCAGTCGCCCCCCGCGGGAAGAATCGCGCCCGGCGGAAAACCGGGGGGAGGTGGACCTCCGGGAGAGCCACCCGATCCGCCCGGACCACCCGGACCGCCAGGGCCGCCCGGCGGGGGAGGCATGCCTCCCGTGGCCTCTTCGAAATCGAGAACGCTCACCGTTCCGGCGTTCACGTTGGTCGTCACAATCCGTTTTGCTCCGGGGAACACATACAGCATGTGGGTGCGATTCTGGCCGGTGCCGAGAATCCAATCCACTTTGCCGGCAGCGGGATCGTATCTGCCGATACACTTGTTCACCTCAGCCGTGAACCACACCTTGCCATCGACAAAATCGAGGCCATGCGGTCCCTTCAGCGGACTCAGATCGATGGTGTTCTCCGGCTTCAGGTTCACGAGGTCGATGACCGTGATGGTATGAAACCGGCCGCCGCCGTAGTTCGACACGTAAGCACTTTTACCGTCAGGCGAGGCTACGACCTCGTGCGGATCGTCGCCCACAGGCGCCTTGCCCAGCACCTTCAGCGTGGCCGGATCGACGATGGCGACGGTGTGATCCTGTTTGGAAAGAACCAGCAGATGGCCCGAGGCCGCCGTCTGCGCGGCGGCGCTCACGATGCACAGGGACAGGGCGCTGGAAAGCAGGGGAACACGAAAGCGCATGTCGGACTCCGCCCTCAGCTTAAATGAGTTGGGCCGGGACGCTAGACGTACTGCTTCCGCTCGGCGCGGATTTCTTCTTCGGTGGGCGGGCGCCGGCGCGGCGATGCGGGCTGACGCAGGGTATTGACGACCGCGCGGGCTGCCGCCACGAAGCCGGAAACCTGTTTCACCGGAGTGTTTACCGCCACGTTGAGGATATGGCCGGCCTTCTCGACGCCGTCCAGCGCGCTGGTTGTCATGGTTTCCATGCGTTCTGCCTGGCGGCGGATGCGCTCGGTAATCTCGTCGGCCGAAGCGGTAATGCGGGTAGTCTCTTCCCGCGCAATGCGTGTAATTTCGGCCAGGTCGCCAGCCGCGGCCTCGAGTTTGGGTTCGAGCCGCGTCACCAGGGCCTTGGTTTGTTCCAGCAACTCGTGGCTGGTGGCGAGGACGGGTCGAATGCGGGCGTCCATCTCGTCTGCGTACTGGCGAGCGGATTTTACCGCTTTGTTGGCTGCGACGGCGCCGATGAGCAGCACAATAACATGGACCAACACAGAGGCGCCGTAGATAGCGACCATCCAGATCAAAATGGTGTCCAGGTGTTGCGATTCCATATGTGCCTCACAGGCCGGGCGGCGAGGTTCTGATTCCGGTGGCGTCTACGACGGACAGGACCCAGCCGAACGTGCCTTGGGGGCACCGTCGGCCGGGTCCGAAATCCATCAACGGAGTGTGTTGCGTGGAGGCAAGCTAGACGCCGCTGCCGCCGGTGGTGGGTGTGGGGGTGCTGCTCGAGCCGGAGCCGAACGCGCCGCTACCGCTACCGCTAGCGCCGGCGCCATAGCCCGTGCCCGAACCGGTGGTGCTGGAGGCTGTGGAAGCTCCTGTTGTGGTCGCCGAACGGAATGCCTGCCGTCCTGCGTCGACCGCGTCGGAGACCTTGCGGCCCTGCTCGCCGACCAGGCTCTTGCCGCGCTCCACGAACTCTTCCCACTGGGCCCGTCCGCGATCCATCACTTCGCGGCCGCGGTCCACGTACTCGCCCACCTGATCACGGCTCTTGTCGACCATGGTGCCGACCTGATCCGCAACCTGTTGGCCGCGGGTACGCAGATACTCGCTTCCTTCACGTGCGCTGTTCGCGAGGTCCTCCCGGGTTTCGCGTCCGCTTTTGGGGGCGTACAGAATGCCCGCCAGCGCGCCTACGCCGAGGCCCGCCAAAAACCATGCAAACCCGTTAATATTGCTGCTTTCCTCTGCCATACGAGATCTCCCTTCGTTGTGCCCGAAGAATGCCGGGTGCGTTCTTAAGACTCTCAATCTTACCGCAAAAATGCCGATTGCAGAGCCAATGGCAAAAGCGGATACTCAGACTGCTCCGGCGCCCGCTCCGCCAGCTTTGGTTCTCTGCGGAGATGAGCCCTTATACATCGCTGGGTAGACCGCTCTGGAGTTACAGACAGACGCCTCGGGCTGCATCCGCCTGCTGCCTCGCCTTCTCCGTGTTGGACGCCGCTTTGATGGGGGGAGTTGCAAGGACGCTCGGCAGTGTGCGCGTTGTGACTCTGCTACTTGCCGATCAAGCTGCGTGCTACGGTGTCGAGAACGCCGTTCAGAAAATTGATGGACTCGGGCGCCGAGTAGCGTCGCCCGATCTC
The DNA here is from genome assembly GCF_036502485.1 of Occallatibacter sp. Lineage (GTDB taxonomy): Bacteria > Acidobacteriota > Terriglobia > Terriglobales > Acidobacteriaceae > Telmatobacter. The sequence continues at coordinate 24,097 of NZ_DASXYM010000092.1, forward strand.
CAGCGCCTCATTGATGACGATCGGAAACGGCGTTCCTTTGAACCCGATCATCTCCCCAATGGCCATGCGCAGCAGATTGCGGTCCACGGCCGGCATGCGCTTCAGCCGCCAGTTTTTGGCGTTGGCGGCGATCAGGTCGTCGATCTTCTCGAGGTTGAGGGTGGCCACGCGGAACAAGTCCTCGGCAAATCCCCTCACCTCGGGCTCAACTGTGTCGTCACCGGCCTTCCAGAAGGTAGCCCGCACCTCATCCGGTGTCTGCTTGCCCAAATCGGCCTGGAACAGCATCTGCATGGCCAGCTCGCGGGACTTGCGCCGCGTACCGGCCGTCATGCGCCGGCTCCTGCCAGCAGCTTGCGCCGCAGGCTCACCATTTCGATTGCGGCCGTGGCGGCTTCAAATCCCTTGTTGCCCGCCTTGATGCCGGCGCGATGCAGCGCCTGCTCCAGCGTTTCGCACGTCAGCACGCCAAAGCTATGCGGAATTCCGGTCTCCTGCTGCGACTGGCCAATTCCGCGGGACACCTCGTTGTAGATGGCTTCGTAATGCGCGGTTTCGCCGCGCAACAGGCATCCGAGCGTCACGATGGCGTCCAGTTGCACGGTTCCACGGGCAGCCTCATTTGCCAGAGTGCGCGCCGCCTGGGGAATTTCCCATGCACCGGGCACACGGACCGTCATGATGTCGTGGCGGGCCGCCCCGCTGCGCACCAGCGCGTCGATGGCGCCTTCGAGCAGCCTGTCGGTGATGACCGCATTCCATCGCGCCACGACGATGGCAAACCGCATTCCCGCGGCGCTCAAATCGCCTTCGAGGGCAGCGGGCTTACCCTTCATCGGATCGTCCCACGCCCAGAAAGAAAATGCCTGCCCGGGCTCGATCTCGATTGTGAAGCAGCGCGATTTCCAATGCGTGCCGGTTATGTCTGAGATGGCTGCGCCCGGATCCAGGCCTTCGGCGCCGGCCCACCGCGTCACGGCCTGGTGCACGGCATCCAACGAGGCTACTTCGATCGCGACCGGTGCTAGCTGCGGTAGTTCTCCGTCCACAAACTCGAGATTTCCCAAGGGAGCGACAAACGAGGCCCCACGGCTTGAACCCGCGGTCTGCGCCGACGACCCGTCGCCTCCTCCAGCGTCGGCCCAGCCACGGCCAGGCTCGAATCCGAGCGCCGCAAAGAACCCGGCCAATCGCTCATAACTGTTTCCATTCGCGGTGGGGCGAATGAAGGAAATCCCTTTGATCATGATTCGATTCTATCGTGCTGCACTGCCTTTCCCCGGTTACAGATCCGCGGCCGAAAAATCAAACGGCCGGCTTTTCGCCGGCCGTTTGACTCCTTGTCTGAACCCGTTCTTCAGGTGGTTGAACGCGGCTTCACGAAGATGGCGGTGGCGGGCACCACACTGGGGGCGGTGCCGGTGATGGTGCAGCCAGGATCCGCGCCCGGCGTGCAGGCCGGCAGATTCGGACTGATCTGTTGTGTGTCCTTCAGGGTGCTGGTGTCGATGTAGTGGATCTGATTATCTCCCGAGGTCGACACGAAGAACAGGGTGCTGTCGGCGCTGAAGGCGCCGGCCACCGGGGCCGTAATGGCCGATGCCCCTGTCAGGGTGAGATACCCCAGCGTTCCCGGGCCGCTGTTATCGCCGGTCGACTGCGTGTAGTAGGGGAGCTTCGCATCGGTTGAACTGCCGTTGTACAGGATGAAGCTGAGGCTGTTCCCGGCAACGCTCACGCCCTGCTTGACCGCCGCGGGAGAGGTCACTATCCCGTTCACGGCAGTCGCGCTCACATTCACGGTCTGCAGCGGATTCAGCGTGGATGGAATGGTGAGCGGCGCAAGTGTGCCGGTGGTCGCTCCGGGGCACTCCGTGGATGGAATCGTGACGCCGATATCCGAGAACGAGATCGGCCCTGCGCCGGGGCTGCTTTCGGCCGCGGCACCCAGAATATGCATTCCATCCGCGGTCGCGGTCAGCACTTGCGTATCGGTGCTCACGGAAGCGCCCTGGGGGTAGTAAGTCCTGGTGGGTGTGTCGGTGGGGCACCACGTATGCGCTACGGTCGGGCTGCCGCTGAGGAATGCGCCCACTCCGGGGACGGTGATGGCCAGATTCTGCGGACCCGATGTGCCACCCGAGGTGGTCAAAGGATAGGTCGTCCAGCCGGTGTTTGCGTTGTAGACATAGAGCGTATCGGTGTGGCCTGTGATCCCCGCTGCTATGTTGGCGGGGAGCTTGTTTGCGTCCGCGCTATCGGTCACGTAGAGTGTTTTGCCGTCGGGCGTCCACTGGGCCGCCGTGCCCAGACCGCCGAACGTGCCCAGGATGGAGCCAGTGCTCGACGCCAGGTAGAACGCCTTCCGCTTCTGATCGTTGATCAGGAGCTGGGAGTTGGTGGGGCTCACGGCCAGGACCAGTCCAGGCAGGTTAGGAAGTTCCGCGGCCTTGGTGTTGCTGGCGGTGGAATAGATCATGAGTTCCCGCGACGAGCCGAAGTAGATGCTGGTGCCCGTACGATCCATGATCATGGAATTGGGAACATACGGCAGCCGTACCGTCGATCCGACGGTGCCCGTCAGGAGCTGGACCGGAACGAAATACTGCGACTTGCCCGGCGCGCCGTACCACGCAAGAGAGCTGGCCGTACCGGGTACCGTGACCTCCACGGGATTGCTGGAGAGGGAAAGGCCTGTGCCCTGCACGCCGATTTTGTTGATCGGCGCAGGATTGCACGTACCCGGCTGGCAGACTGCGTAGAGCGCTGCCGATCCGGGGAAGTTGGCGTTGATGGCGCCGGCGCTGGTGGCGGAGACATTCAGCGGGTTGGTGGACTGATAGTCCAGGGTAAGCCCGGTGAGCGCGTGTCCCTTGGTGTCCACCACGCTGGTGACCAGGTTCTGGGTCACGCCCTGGGTCACGGTACCGGTGGTCTTCCCGTTCAGGGTGATCGAAATGGAAGCCGGCGGGCAGGTGGAGAAGTAGCCTGCCGAGGAGCCTGATCCCGCGATGGAAGCAGTGATGGCGGTGGTGCCCGGCAACTGCGCGGTGATCTGGTTGGTCTCGGCGTTGATGGTGGCGATTCCTGCGCTGCCCACCGAATAGCTCAGAGTCCCGATCGAATTGCTGCAGCTCGGCACGGAGGACACGCCGGGCCGAAGGGGACACGCATATTGGCCGGCAGTGACCGTGGAGGGGGCGCACATCAGCACCTGCTGTCCGTTGTACACGTAGCAGGCCTGCGCATCGAGCTGCGCCTGCTCGGTCTGCGACAGACATTGGGACGGCCCCACGAGGCTTATCGAAGTTACGGGCGTGTGCACATAGACTTCGACCGGGTTCGAGGTGACAGATTCCGCGGATGCTGTCACGTAAGCGGTTGAGTAGGGCAACCCGCCGGAATTGGGCACGGGACTGGGATAATTGCAGATGGTATAGTCCGCGATGCCGCCCCCGGAATTGCGGTTCCAGGTGCCGGCGCACATATTCCCAGTGGGCGAGATATCCACCAGCCGGTTGTTGGTCGTGCCGAAGCTGTACCCGGGTGGAGTGACAGTTGACCCTGTACATGTTGCAGCGGTGGGTGCATTCATCTGGCGCGTCTGCCCGAACGCCAGGGAGACACCTGTGTTCTTGGGTTCCAGCGTGATCGTATAAAGATCCGTGTTCTTGGGACCATAGCCCGAGCCATTGCAATAATTGCCGGCCGGATTGCGATAGCAGCCGGTGATGGTAATCCCGGCAGGAATCGCCAGGAACAACAGACAGACAAGCGTCAGAAACCGCCGCATGAATCCTCCCCGCTCCACCTTCGACTGCGGCAGAACGGTATTCCCTTGCTAACGTAGAAAAAGTTCTGGAAAGGCCTCCGGCACGGACACGTTCACACGGCCTGCGGCGGAAACCCGCTCAAGCATCCGGCCCAATTCGCAGAGAATCTGCCGGCCAACGAGACTTGTTTTCTCCAAAGAAAAGTGTATCAGCCCACAACCGAGCCGCGCCTGGGCCTCCACCCGCGAGGACGGAGGCCCTGGACGCTCTTCCAATAGACTCTGCGAGTCCCATGTAGGCGAGCAGCTTACCTCGGCGCCAGCGCAGCTTACCTGCCTGATCCCTGGGGCGCGGTTCCTGATCCCGGTTTTTCCGGCATGTACTTCGCGAACCACTCCACGGCGCGCTCCATTACATCCCGCCGGTGTTCGGGGTTGACGAATCCATGCCCCTCATTGGGGTAGATCACCAGTTGGGTGGGAATCCGCTCATCGCGGAGCGCATGCCAGAACTCGTAAGACTGCGGCGCCGGGCACTCGCCGTCGCGATCTCCCACGACCACCAGGGTGGGTGTTTTCACGTTTTTGATGTAGTTGATGGCGGACTCCCGCGCATAGGCGGCGGGATCGTCATACACGGTGGCGCCGAAGTACGGAATCATCCACTGGTCGATGGAGTTCTCGCCATAGTAGCTCTGCCAGTTGGCGATGCCGGCTCCTGCCACGGCTGCCTTGAAGCGGCCGGTCTGGGTGACGGCAAACATGCTCATGAACCCGCCATAGCTCCAGCCCGTGAGCCCCACGCGGTCGGGATCGATGGAGTACTGCGACTGCACGGCGTCCACGCCCTTGAGGATGTCGCGCAGATCGCCGTAGCCGAAATCCTTGCGATTGGCCTGCGTAAATGCCTCGCCCTGCCCGAAGCTGCCCCGCGGATTGGGCTGCAGCACAAAATAGCCCAGCGCTGAAAATGCGGTGGCGCTCAAGCCGCCGCGGCCGCCCCAGCCGGCCTGAACCGCAGCAGCCGGGCCGCCGTGCACCTCCACGATCAGGGGATATTTCTTGCTTGCATCGTAGTCTTTGGGCTGCAACAGCCAGCCCTGCACCCGGAAATTGTCGCTCTTCCAGCTCACCGAAACGGCCTTGCCCCATGCCGGCTCGACGCCCTCATTGAGATGGGAGAGCTGCATTACGCCTTCGAGCCCCGATGACATCACGGTCCCCGGCTTGGCGCCGTAGATCTCCGGAGCTTTTTCGAAGGTGCTGGCCTGGAACACGAACATGGCGTGGTCTGCCGTGCTGGACAGGCTGTGCGACCACCGTCCGTCTCCTACGCTCCCCGGGATGCTGAAGATGGGCGAACCGAAGGTGACGGAGCCGTCGGCGGTGCGGTCTCCCTGCAGATGCAGCCGGATGAGCTGGTTATTCCCGCCGGCCAGCTCGCTCACAAACAGGTAGTCGTTGCCGCTCCAATCCACCCATGCGGGGGAGGTCGGCCTTCCCTGGGTGAGATTTCTGGGTTCGCCGCCCTGCGAGGGAACGATCCACACATCTCCGCCGGTAGAGCCCTGATCGCTCATCAGGCCACCGATGAAGGCAATGGTCTTTTCATCGGGCGACCAGCGGGGCACCGCGATCTGCAATCCATGCAGCGGCCCGGAAACTTGAGCCGGCGCCAGGACGGCTTTGGGTTCGCCGCCCTGGTCCTGCGTATAGAGTTTTGCCACCCACCAGTTGTTTTCGCCCGGGGGAGCAGCCGCGACATAGGCGAACCCTTTGGAATCCGGCTTCCAGTCGAATTCATAGACGTGCAGGTTTTCGGGCGACGCCATCGTTGCCTTCGCCGGTTCGCCGGCAGCGACGTCGGCGAACGCGACGCGCTGCACCTCGACGCCGTCCTCGCCAATGACACCGGCCGGAGGCTTCATGGCCGCCAGAGCCCCCGCCGGCCGTGTCGCGCCTTCGACATAAAGGAAGCCGACTTTCGTCCCATCGGGCGAAAACGCCGCCTCGTGCACATAGCCCTTCAATTCCGTCAGCCGCTTGGCCGGAGTGCCATCCACACGCGACAGATACAGATCGAGCTGCCCATTCGCGCCGGCGCAATCGGAGAAGAAGGCCAGAGCCTTCGAATCCGGCTCCCACGCCAGATTGTTCTCTGTGCACTTCTGATCTGTCCCCGGGGCGGCTGTTACCCGCTGCGTCTTGCTCATATCGCTGATGGGCGCGACGAGGATTTCGCCTTCACCGCGGCCGCCGGCGATCCACGCGAGCTGGTTGCCGTCTGGCGAGACTGCGACCTGACCGACTGCGTGGCCGCGGTTCAATCCGCGCAGCACTTCCTCCACGTGGGCGCGATCGACTGTCTGCGCTGCCGCACCCGCCGCACAAAGCAAGAGCCCCGCCGTGAGAGGGCCGGAAATCAGAACATGAGATAGCCTGTTCGAGGGAAAATTCATAGCCGAATGCTATCAGCCACGAGAGGCTCCCCGACCGAGCGCACCAGATGGTGGCATACAATTGACCCAGCACCTCAGGGCAGCGCTCTCACTCCCCACCCTTCGCAATCGCGCTGCTGAAAGTCTCTCCATCGTCCCACCGAGGAGGAATCCTTCATGCCCCTGCCCAATGACGAACGCATCGTGGCGCTCGCAGACGATCTTCTGCGCCAGTTCGACGAGATCTTCGGCCTTCATCCGGGATTCCGGCCGGCGCACGCCAAAGGACTTCTCCTCACAGGGACCTTCACGCCGTCATCCGGAGGCCGGGCTCTCACCAAGGCTCCGCATATTGTTCGCGAATCCAGTCCAGTCACGGTGCGATTCTCCAACTCCACCGGTCTGCCGGAGATACCGGACAACGTACCTGATGCCAATCCCCGCGGCATGGCGATTCGCTTTCATCTCGCCGACCACGTGCATACCGATATCGTGAGCCACTCCACGGACGGATTCCCTACCCGCGACGGGCAGGAGTTCCTCGGGCTGCTGCGTGCCATTGCCGCCAGCGGGCCGGACGTTCCCTCGCCAAAGCCGGTCGAGCAGTTTCTGGGCTCGCATCCCGCGGCTCTCGCATTTGTACAAGCGCCCAAGCCTTTTCCATCCAGCCTGGCGCGGGAGAACTATTTTGCGGTCACCGCCTTTGCCTTCACAAACGGCGAGGATAAGACGGTGTACGGCCGTTACCGGATGGTGCCCGAGGCAGGGACTGACTACCTCAATTCCGAGCAGGTGGCGGCGCTCGCGCCCAACTACCACTACGAAGAGCTGGCGGCCCGCGTAACGCAGCAGCCCATCCGCTTCCGGATCCTGGTGCAACTCGCGCAATCCGGCGACACAGTGGACGATGCGACGATCCATTGGCCGGAGAGCCGCGAAGTGGTCGAGTTCGGCACTGTGGAGCTGACGGCGATCCTGCCGGAGACGGACCCGGAGCAGAAGCGCATCATCTTCGACCCCATTCCCCGGGTGGAAGGCATTGAGCCCTCCGCCGACCCGCTGCTTGAGCTGCGCGCTGCCATTTACCTGCTGAGCGGGCGGCGGCGGCGCGCGGCTTCTGCATCCCAGGCGCAAGCGGCAGCAGCGGTCGCCTCACCCTCGTAAGTCACTTCACGGAGAGCGCC
>NZ_DASXYM010000093.1:0-6108 GCF_036502485.1 Occallatibacter sp.
CGGCGTCGTTCACCACATACAGCATTCCGGTTGGCTGCGGGACCGGCTTCACCCACTGGTCATAGGTCACGAATGCCAAACCATGGCTTCCCCAGCGAGTGAACGCGACCGGCACGCCTGTGAGGCCGGGCAAAGTGAGCGATTGCACGGGAGCGAGAGTCGTCATGTCAAAGGACTGCACCGTGTAGTCGGAGGTGTTGATCTGTGCCGCGGTCTGCCCCAGGACGAAGATGCGGTTGAGGGTGGCATCCGGCACCACCAGCCCGGAAGCGTTCAAGTTTCCCGTCACCGAGAAATCGGACGGGTTGATCACCTGCCCCGTGTCGTCATACAGCATTCCGTTGGCGAGATGGACTTTGCCCACGTAGAGAATCTTGCTTTTCTGCTGCGTCAAGCCTGACGCATCCACGCCGAACTTCAGAATGTCCGCGTCAATGGATGCCGCGTAGATCGTCGAGCCGTCGGGGGTCCACTGTACGTTGTCGATGCGCAGGCGAGGGGAAGCGCTGTTGGAGCGTGCCGTTCCGCTGTCGTAGAGTGTGAAGCCGTGATCCTGCGCGGGCTGTCCGCCATTGATGCTGAATGCCACCGCGGTGGTCTGATTATTCTGCGGATCGATCTCGAGGTCTCCGGCGTAATAGGGCCCAAAGAACGGCTCGTAGCCGAGGTCCCAGCTTGAGGACAAAGACAAGCCTGGCAGCGAGTACTCATACACTTTGTTGAGGGTGCGGAAGCCCAGATACAGGCTCGAGCCATCCGGGGTAATGCGTACCAGGTCCGGGTCGGAAGGTACGGGCGTTGCGCTCGCAACCGTACCGGTCGCTGGATCGAACTGAACCACGGTGTTGGCGTAGCGCCGGTCGGATCCCATCACCGGGAGAACCAGATGCGAGCGGCTCGAATCCCACGCGAGATCGAGGGCATTCAGGTTGTAGGCGGCCAGCTTCACGTCCGCCGGAACCACTGTAAACGCCAGGGAGTTCAAAGCCGCGTCTGCCGCTCCGCCCTGCTCCACGTTGATTACCGCGGTCCCAGCGGTGGTGAGATCAGCCGCCGGAATTGTAGCTGCCAGCGAGGTGCTGTTCACCACCGTGGTCTGAAGCGCCGTTCCGTTCCACGTCACGGCAGCGTCAGCCCCGAAGTGATCGCCCGTCACGGTAAGAGCGAGGTCCGCGGATCCGGCCTGCACGAATTCCGGGCTCAATCCGGTGAATCCTGGTGCGAGCGCCACTTCCGACCCGCCGGTGGTGAAATCCGCCGGTTGTGAGCCGCTGACGAACGCGCCGTCAAGGAGGTACAGATTGCCAGGCGCCTGCGGGATGGGCGACCGCGTTGCGCTTGCCGTAAATGCAAGTCCGGCCTTGCCCCAGCGAAGGAAGGTCATGGGCCAACCCGTCACCTGCGGAAGCGAGATCGTGGCCAGGCGGATGTAGGTGCGGGCGTCAAAAACCGCCACTGTCATTCCCGTGCCATTTGTACCCTGATCGATCGTCTGTCCCAGGAAAAAGACGCGGCCGTTCGTCAGGTCGAGCGCGCAGAGCGGAGAGCGGGAATTCTGAATGTCACGGACGTCGAAGGTTCCCACGACGTCCGCGGAATTCGGATCAACTACGCGTCCACCGTCCGCGTAAATGGAACCCGATGCCGAATCGAAATGGATGGCGCCGTACTCGGTGGGCACCAGGTACCCGAAATTCGATTTCAGGGTGACGCCTGTACCGGCAACGTCCATCACGAAGAGATTGTTGCCCGAGCTCACGCCATCGTTGGCGAAAAGCGTGGCGGCATCCGAGCCCCACGCCAGTGAGGAGTCATCCATCTGGTACGACGCAACGCCATTGGCGCGCATAACGGCATCGTCATAGATCAGCGTTCCGCCAGTGTTGGGACCGGTCCAGTTATAGTTGCCCAGAATCGCGGCGAAAGTATGCGGCGCGCCGGGAGCCACGGCCAGGCCGATGGCGACCTGTTGCCCGACGGTGGGATCAGTCGGGAGCGTCACGGTGAAGCTCGCATCCGGCGTCAGCCCGGGCAAACTGAACCGTTTGATGGAACCATCTGCGAGTCCCGCGTAGAGCAGGCTGTCATCGGCCGAGATGGCGAGCGGCAGAGGATTGGTACCCGCCGGCTGCGGAGAGCCCGCGGACTGCTTCACCGGATCCACAGCGACGATACTGTTGCCGTTTGTCTCGGTGCCGGGAACCGCAGCGTAGATCTTTCCATGCGCCGCATCCCATACGATGTCGCTCGCCATCAGGTTCATTGAAACCAGGCGCGTGGGCGGTACGGCGATGGCAAAGGAAGCGCTGTTCGAGGTTCCTCCCCCCGGAGCCGGATTGACCACCGTGACCTTGGCGGTGCCGACCGACGCAAGGGCGGAGGCAGGCACGCCGGCCTTGAGAGTGGTAGCGCTTGCATAGGTGGTGACAAGCGCCGCTCCGCCCCATTGCACGGTGGATGTGCTGATGAAGCCGGAGCCCGTCACCGTAAGCGTAAAAGCGGCCGCCGATTGCAAAGCGGTGTCGGGCGAGATGGAAGTGATGGCCGGGGAGGGGTTTTGCGGCTGCCCGCCTCCGCTTCCGCCGGAGCTGCTGCCGCCTCCGCCGCAGCCGGTGAGAAGGTTGAAGGCGCAGAATACCGGCAGAAGCGCAGAAAAGCGCATGAATCGCATGGTTGAGCCCTTGAATGGAGTTTGGCCCATCGTAGCACGATTCGCCTGCCGGCCTCTGTGTCGGATTGGCTTGCCAGTGGCCCGGAATTCGCCGGGCCACTGACGCTCAGCCGCGGTGGGGGCAGACCTTGGTGTTGATGCAGGAGTCGGCGAGACGCAGGCGCTCGACGGGACGGCCGTTGACGAGATGCTCTTCGACGATCTCCGCGGCGTCTTCAGGCTTTACAAAGCCGTACCAGACAGCCTCGGGGTAGACGACGACGGTGGGGCCGTGCTCGCACTGGTCGAGGCAGAGCGACTTATTGATGCGGACGTTGTTGACTCCGGCGGCCTTGGTGAGCTGCTGCAACTGGGTGAAGACTTCGCTTTTGCCGTCGGCGGTGCAGGAGGGGCGGGGAGCGCCCTCGGGACGAACGTTATGACAGACAAAGACATGATGCTCGAAAAGCGGCAATCGGTGAATCCTCCTGCTTCTACTTTAAGGGACCAGGGACCGGAGACCAGGGATGAGGGATCGGGGGGACAGGGAGCAGGGAGTAGGGAGCAGGGACAGAGGGGTGGATCAAGTTGCAGGAACTTTCCACAGGAGGGCGCCGGGGGGTAGGGGGCATCTGCGAAAATGAGCGTTGAACATGAGCAAAGACAACCTTCTCGCGCTGAAAGACGATATGGTGGCCTTCATTGAGGGTCACGGGATGCGCCGTCTCCCTGGGTTTGTGACCGAGGACATCTCCTCTGTGCTGTGGGACAGCAAGGGTAGTTCCGAAGCATGGAAAGACTTTGTGGAGATGGCGAAGCAAGTAGGATCGCCGTTTATCACGTTCAGCGAGGTAACGCTGGAGCGCGAGGAACTGGACGCGCTGATTGAAGAAGCCGGGGAGATGAACTTCCCTGACGAAGAAGCGACCGAACTGGTTGAGGCGCAGTGGCTGCGCAAGTACATGGGCATGCTCGGGTACATCCAGCTTGGGTTTGTGTACCAGGGCATTGTGTTTCTGCATGAGACCACGACGGAGTGGTACGAGCGGTACCAGTCGCTGCTGGAAGACGTGGAGAGTTTCCACGATATTGTGATTGACGACGCAAACGACGGCGACGGGGCCGAATAATCCATCGTGGGCACAGCGACAGGCGCGGGAACCCCGGATGTTGGAGCGGCAGTTACTGCGATCAAGTCGTTTCCCAAGCAGCGATGGGTTGTAGCCGCGCCGCATCGTGAAGAGGCCGAAGCGCTGGCGAAGGCCGCGCAACTGCCCGCCGTTGTGGCTGAGCTGCTGGTGGCGCGGGGTATCGCAGACGCGGGGCAGGCGCGCCGTTTTCTTCATCCTGATATTTCGCATTTGCACGATCCGCTGCTGATGCTGGGCATGGCAGAGGCCGTGGCGCGGGTGGAGCGGGCGATTGCGGCGAAGGAGCCGATCCTGCTTTACGGCGACTACGACGTGGACGGCACCACGGCGGTGGTGCTGCTGAAGACGGCGATTGAAATGCTCGGCGGCACGGTGCGGTTCCATGTGCCGCATCGGATCCGCGAAGGATACGGGCTGCAGTCGAGCGTGCTGGAGGCGGCCTACGCGGAGGGCGTGCGGCTGGTGATCACTGTGGACACGGGGATGCGCGCTTTTGCGGAGGCCGATACGGCGCGAAGGCTGGGGCTGGACCTGATTGTGACGGACCATCACCTGCCCAGCGCCAGCGAAGCGCCGCCGGATGCGCTGGCGATTTTGAATCCGAATCAAAACGGCTGCGGGTATCCCGAAAAGTCATTGTGCGGCGCGGCCATCGCGCTGAAGCTGGGGCAGGCACTGCTGGAGCGGCGCGACCCGGCGCGTACGCGCGAAAAGACGCTGCCCAGTTTCTTAAAGATGGCGGCGATCGCAACCATTGCCGATGCGGTTCCGCTGCATGGAGAGAATCGCACGATAGCCGCGCTGGGATTGCGGGAGTTGAGAAGGCCGGTGGGCGCGGGCTTGCGCGCGCTGTTTTCAGCAGCGCAGGTGGATCCGGCAGCGAAGCCGCTCACCGGGTTCGACGTGGCGTTCCGGCTGGCTCCGCGGATCAATGCGGCGGGGCGCATGGATGTTGCGTCGCAGGTGATCGAGCTTTTCTGCACGCGGGACGGTGCACGCGCGAACGAATTAGCTGGAAATCTGGAACTGTTGAACCGACAGCGGCGGGAGGCAGAGGCTGCGGCTCTGAGCATCATTGAGGCCCGCCTCGCGGTGGATGCCGCATTCGCCGCCAACCGGCTGCTGGTGGTGGACGGCGCAGGCTGGCATCGCGGGGTGATCGGGATATTGGCGTCTCGGGTGGTGGAGCGCACGGCCAAGCCGGCCATCGTGGTGAGCGTGGAAGATAACATCGCGCACGGGTCGGGACGATCCGTGGATGGCTTCCCTCTTCTGGAAGCGCTGGAGACGTGCGGGGATCTGTTTACGCGGTTTGGGGGGCACGCGTTTGCGGTGGGGTTCGCGATGCCTGCGGCATCTGTTCCGGAGCTGCGGCGGCGGCTCAACCTGCATGCTGAAGAGCGGCTGGGCGCAAGCGAGCCCGAGCATCTGCTGAGGATTCATGCGGAGCTGCCGCTGGACCGCATCACGGCTGTGCTGGCGGGCTGGTTGAAGAAGCTGGAGCCGCTGGGGCATGGCAACCCCGAGCCGATCTTCATGGCGCGCGGGGTGCGCATCGCGTCGGCGCCGCGGATCATGAAGGAGCGGCACATCCGCCTGGACCTGCAACAGGACGCTCTGCAAGCGGACGGTTTGCAGCAGGGCAGGCTGAGTGCAGGGGCGGAGGGGCGTGTGATGCGGTGCGTGGGCTGGGACTGGGCCGGTCGCTGCCTGAACATGCAATTGTGCGCCGGCAGCCGTGTCGATGTAGCGTATCGCATCCGCGAGAACGATCATCCGCAGTACGGGGGCGTGGAGATCGAAATGGCGGGCATCCGGCCGGCCGAAGCGTAACCGTTCAGCACTTCGAACCAAAAGCAGAGAGGCCCACGGCGAACCGTGGGCCTCAGTGGTTGCGATCAGGGTGTCGGGTTAGCGCTGCGGCTCTCTGGGATGAGAGGGGTGCTCCTGCGGGGCAGGGCGCGACTCCTGACGGGGCTGGGCATGGGGCTGGGCCTGGGGACGCGGCTCTGGCCGAGCTTCAGGACGCGGTTGCGGCGCCGGACGAGACTCAGGACGCGCCTGCGGGGCAGGATGCGATTCCGGACGTGCCTGGGGCTGAGTCTGCGGAGCCGGGCGAGTTTGCTGCTGCGGCATAGGCCGGGTCTCGGGACGGGGTTCGGGGCGAGTCTGAGGCTGGCCCTGAGGAGCCGGACGCGTCTGCTGCGGCTCGGGGCGGGCGCCAGGTTGCTGACCGGGATGATAATCCGGCCGCTGCTGCGCGGGACGATTGCCGGGCTGCGGCTGCGTAGCAGGATGGCCTGCCGG
>NZ_DASXYM010000094.1:0-20828 GCF_036502485.1 Occallatibacter sp.
GATGACATGGTTTTGATGACATGGTTTTGATGACATGGTTTTGGGGGCATGGGTTTGATGACATGGTTTCGATGACATGGTTTCGATGACATGGTTTTGATGACATGGTTTTGATGACATGTAACCGGGCTAGGGCTGGTAGAAGCGGAGCAGGCGTCTGCGGGCGTGATCTTCAACTTTTTTGCGGGCCTCGCGCCGGTTTTCTTCCGCCACATTTTCCTCATCGCGTTTGCGCAGTTCTTCCTGGCGCAGTTTTTTGGCGTGCAGATCGAGGATGGTGAGTTCGGCCACGACTTCGTCGATCTGCGCGCATTTGCGTTCGGAGAGGCTGACAAACTCGATGCCCGCCTTGACGCCTCTGTGAACGTGACGGATGACTCCGGCCACGCGGAAGGGGATGCCGCGAACTTTCATGTGTATCTCGATGGACGAGCCTTCGCAGCCTGCCAGCGGCTGGTCGGCGAGGAAGCAGCATCCTCGCTTGCTGAGGTTGATGAGGGAACCGGTCTGTTTGCCGCCGTTGGGAATGACGCGCAGATCGGCGATGCCTGCGCAGGACAGGCGGGGGTAAAGCCGCTGTTCGCTGCCGGGCTCTTCGCTGGCGGCCTTCGATTCCGGATGCGTCACGCTTTCCTCGCGCGGATGCAGCCTCACAGGCTCCATGTCCGGGTGTGCTCCACGTCTTAGCTCTTCGGCAAGCGGGGGCACTTTCTTGAGTCCTTTTCTGAGCGGGGTCATTTGCCATTGCTCAGATTGCAGGGCGTGACGCATGTTTACTTAGTTATAACTATTGGCGTTTTTTATCGCTTGCGGCGGAGTAGATTCTTCGCTGATATTTCGTATTTTATTCGGGTTTAGGGCGAAGATTTGCGATGCAGGCGTTTTGATTATATGTTTATGATTATGCTTAATTTATACGGCTCAAGAGAAGAATTCTATTGCAGCGAATGGGGGTGAAACCCTATTAGTTTTCTGGTTACGGGTGTTGGCTGACCAGGGGGCGGCCGCCGGGGTTGTGTTCGCGCGGGAAGACCGCGAAGGCAGAACGCGCCCCGACCATCAACTGCAAGCCGTCGCTTTTGCGCAGAATGCCGGTGGTCATGGCATGGCAGACACAAGCCATGTAGGCGCGGATGTTTCCGTGGGAGGTGAGGAAGGGCATGGCGGCGCAGTATGCGGCGGTGGCGTCCTCCCTGGCGTGGACGTCGTGTTCGCCGCGAGCTTTTGCTGTGGTAAACGCGTGATTCCAGGCTTTGCGGCAGTTCAGGATTGCGTCTTTGAGCGACATGACGGGAACGGCGGAGGGGGCGTCAGGCGCGACGGCCTCGGGTGAGGGCTGGGCAGGTCCGGCATTTGCGGCGGCTTCAGCGGAACGGAAGAGGGGTACGGCGACGGTTTCAGAGGCGGATGCAGGCATGGCGAGGCTTCCTTTCAGGAGTGCAAAAGAAATGCCCGCCGGGACTTGGAAGTCCGGCGGGCAGGGTTTTGGTATCTGATTCGAGCTTAGCAAAACGGAAGGGCTACTCTGCCATTTTTCTGAAGTTTATATTCGCTTTTGTTTCAACGGCCTGGGGCACTTTTCCACAGGGGTGGGGCTTGACAAGATTTCCGGTAACAATATAGTTGACACACCATGGTGTTTGTAGTACCTTAGATTCATGGACGAGCAGAAACAATTCCCGAAGAGCCTAATGCAAGCGGTCCGGTACTTTGCGGACGCGGACGTATGCGTCGAATTTGTGGCCGGGATGCGCTGGCCGAATGGCGCTAGCTGTCCGCATTGCTCAGGGGCGAAGGTTTCCTATCTCAAGACCCGCCGCATCTTCAAGTGCATGGCGAAGGATTGCCACAAGCAATTCAGCGCCAAGACCGGGAGCATCTTTGAAGATTCTCCGATCCCTCTGGACAAGTGGCTCACTGCCGTTTGGCTGGTCGTGAACTGCAAGAATGGTGTGAGCAGCTACGAAATCGCACGCGATCTAAATGTGACTCAGAAGTCGGCATGGTTCATGCTTCACCGCATCCGGTTGGCACTCCAGAACGGCAGCTTTGAGATTATGGGCGGGGATGAGGGTGGACCGATTGAGGTTGACGAAACATTCATCGGCGGCAAGCCAAAGAACATGCACGCGGCAAAGCGGGCGAAGGCTCAGATCCATGGACAGCACACGGATAAGCCGGTCGTATTCGGGATGCTGGAACGCAAGACCCGCCAAGTACGTGCCAAGGTGATTCCGAACGTCAAGCGCGACGTGCTACAGGCCGAGATTTTGAATCAGGTCGCGCCCGGTTCCTTCGTATTCACCGACGCACACAAAGGCTATCAGGGATTGGCCGAAAAGACCTTTATCCATGAGACCGTAAGCCATCTCAACGAGTACGTTCGCGGTTCGGTACACACCAACGGAATCGAGAACTTCTGGAGTCTCTTGAAGCGGTCTCTCGCTGGAACCTACGTTGCGGTCGAACCGTTTCACCTTGGCCGCTACGTTGACGAGCAGATGTTTCGTTTCAACAATCGCACCACCAGAGACAATCCGCTGACTGATGCGGACCGCTTTGTGCTGGCAGTGTCGCAGATAGCAGGCAAGCGCCTTACCTATGCAGAACTGACCGGCAAGGTGGAGGAAACGAGCAGTGAACCGTTCTAGCCCTGAGAAGTGGCGGAAGAAGCGCCAGAAACGCGGGAAGCGGAAGCACCTTTAGGCTTCCGCTTTTCTGCTTTCATGCGCTGATTCAATTCCGCCTTCGACACCTTGAGTATCGTTCGCATGGCTTCCGTGAAGCGCGAGAACTCGGGGTTATTCGGTGGGGTCTTCATCCTTCACCAACTCCTTGCAAACTACCTCCATCATAGCTGCGAGCGCAAGCATTCCTTCATAGTATGGCGTGAACACCTTCAAAGGAACGGAATCACCAGGACAATTCAGGAACTTCTGTCGCCCGGCGTCGTACAGTTGTTTTCCCAGTTTCTGAAGGGTGAGTCCTACCCCAAGGGCGCTCGGCGGATTTTCTCTCAGCAGCAAAATAGGTTTGGAGTGTGCTAGTTCAGCTAAGCCCGGCGCTTCGCCAGTCCTGATATGCTCCAAAACCTGACCCGCGAGAAGATCGCCCATTTGAAGTGCTTGGATAGTTTTGCTATCTCCCGGTGTGCAGGTTCCCGCCCTTCTCCATATGCCATTCCCTTCTGAACTCAGGGGGTCAAATAGCTTTGCCCGGCATAGATCAAGTTCTCGACGTCCAGTGCCAAAGACAAAATCGACCTTTTCCCCCTCAGGGAAGTTTTGGTCCACCCACTCTAGGACTCCGGTCACAGTGTGAACAAATCCCCAGTCGTATATTCGAGTTCCGAACATCCCCTTAGCTGCCGCGCTGTGGCGGTCTAAAAACGGGGTATGTGGGATGGTCACAACAAACCCCTGCAGATCAAACCCGCTCACAACCCTTGCAAGAGGGATGATTTTGCATTCGCTTGGAGCTTCCTTATGGTGGAAATAGGTGATCGCAGGGCTTTCATCTAAGCAGTCCTGCCATGCATCAGCCGCCCTCCCGAACTCGCCGACAGTGCCGACATAACCGCCAAAGATCAATGCGGGGCCATCGCTAGGGCTAACCGCTGATTCGTCGAAGAATGCGCGTATTGACGCCACTAGTCGTTTCTCCCGGAATCGCTTTGCCATCCCGCTGAGATGCGGGACCACTTGCGCTAAAGATTCGCGTGGAATTCCGTTTTCCATCCCTCAACTCTTTTCATGGTTAAGGGGCAATTCCATTCTCACTCAACCGTCATGGTGTCGCAAGTATGTTATTGCCAGATTTCCACAGGGCACGCGGTAGGGTGCTGATTTCTGGCGGCGGCGTGTGACGGCACGGCGATGGGGTGCATTGCGGGATCAGCCTTTTATGATCGGAAGGGAGCACTGAAAGGAACCTTTATGGCAGCTATCTACGATATTCCGGTCCATACGCTTGCAGGCGGCGACTCATCGCTTGGGGAGTTCAAGGGCAAGGTTGTTCTGGTGGTCAACGTGGCATCGAAGTGCGGCCTGACGCCGCAGTATGAGGGGCTGGAGAAGCTCTACAAGGAATACAAGGACCGCGGGTTTGTGATTGCGGGCTTTCCATCGAACGACTTCGCGGGACAGGAGCCGGGCACGGCCGAGGAGATCGAGTCGTTCTGCTCGCTGAACTATGGCGTGGACTTTCCGCTGTTCGAGAAGATTCCGGTAGTCGGGCCGCAGAAGCATGCTCTCTATGCGGCGTTGATTGCCGCCAAGCCGGAGGCGACGGCCACCGGGGATGTGCCGTTTGCGGATAACCTGCGCAAGTATGGAATTGATCCAAACCCGGCGCCGGAGGTTCTGTGGAACTTTGAGAAGTTCCTGCTGGACCGGAGGGGCGCGGTGGTGGCACGGTTCGCGCCGGATACGAAGCCGGACGATCCGCAGCTGGTAGCGGCGATCGAGGCGGAGCTCGGAAAGTAGCAGCGGGGCGGCGGGTGGGCCTGCCGTTGGAGCGGGCGGTCGGGCATGCGATACACAGGCTGTGAGTTAGTCCAGTGCGGGTGGCGAGGCGGGAACCCGAGGTGGGGATGGGGGGTGCGATATCATTCGTTTCGAGCGTCATGTCACTGGACCCCAAAAACGAGTACGGCGAGAACGAGTATGAGGGCGATTACCGCCCTGCCGAGGCGTCGCATATCGACCCGGTGAACGTGCGCGTGCAGCCGGCGGACCTGACGTACCTTGTCCAGCTTGCGGATGCGCTGAACACGACGCTGGACCTGCAGACGCTGCTGAACCGGACATCCGAGCTGGTGCGGGCGGTGATCAACTACCGCATCTTCGCGATTCTGCTGCTGAACGATCGCACCCACGACCTGCGCATGCGCTTCCAGATTGGGCACACGCCGGAAGTGGAGCGGATGCGATATCCGCTGGGCAAGGGAGTGGTGGGGCAGGTGGCGCTGACGCGGCAGCCGCTGCTGCTGAACGATGTAAGCAAGTCTCCGGCGTATTTGAGCGTGAATCCGGATGTGAAGTCGGAATTGGCGGTGCCGCTGATCGCGAAGAATCGGCTGATTGGCGTGATGGATATTGAGAGCGAGCAGCTCAACTACTTCAGGCCGGAACACCTGCACCTGCTGACGCTGACGGCGTCGCGGATTGCGCAGGCGATTGAGAATGCGAGGCTGTATGCGCGGGTGTCGCGGCAGGCGCAGACGCTGACGGTGCTGAACGAGATCGCGATTGAGCTGACATCGATTCTGGACCTGGATCCGCTGCTGGACCGGGTGGGGCATCTTCTGCGGCGGCTGATCGACTATCAGATGTTCACGGTGATGCTGCTGGACGAGAAGGGCGAGGTCCTGGTGACGCGCTATGCGTGGCGGTTTGGGTACACGCATGCGCCGCGGCGCAAGATTCCGATCACGGCGGGGCTGGTGGGCGCCTCCCTCCGCGAGTGGCGCGTGGTGAACGTGCCGGATGTGCGGAAGGATCCGCGCTACCTGGAGATGAACCAGGAGACGCGCTCGGAGATGATTGTGCCGCTGTTCTACAAGGGGCGCGTGATTGGCGTGCTCGATCTGGAACATACGCGGACCGGCTTCTTCAATGAGGAGCACGAGCGCATGCTGGTGACGCTGGCGGCGCAGGTGGCGATCGCCATTGAGAATGCGCGGCTTTATCAGCGAGTGAGGCGGCAGGAACAGCAACTGGAGCGCGATATCACCATGGCGCGCGAGGTGCAGCTGCGGCTGCTGCCCACCCTGCCGCCGGAACACAAGAATGCCGAGATGGCGGTGCGCTTTTTGCCGGCGCGTGCGATTGGCGGGGATCTTTACGATTTTCTGGAGTATGGCGACAACCGCAGCGCGATTGTGCTGGGGGACGTGAGCGGCAAGGCTGCGCCGGCGGCGCTGTTTGCGGCGCTGGTGAGCGGCATTATGCGCTCGGCGGCGAACCAGCGGTTTGGGCCGGCGGAGATGCTGGCCTGCCTGAATGACGCGCTGCAGGAGCGCCGGCTCGATTCGCAGTATGTGACGATGCTGTTCGCGGTGTGGAACGACGACGAGCGTACGCTGGCGCTAGCCAATTCGGGCGCGGTGCAGCCGATGATCTGCCGCGGCGGAACATCGAGCACGGTGCGGGTGGAGGGGTTTCCGCTGGGGATGTTTCCCAACTCCACTTATGACGAACAGACGATCGCAACGGAGCCAGGGGATGCGATTGTGTTTGTTTCCGACGGGATCCTGGACGCGGAGAATGGGCAGGACGAGATGTATGGCGAGGAGCGGCTGACCAACATCCTGTGCGGGCATCGGCAGTTACCGGCAGCGGAGATCGCGGAGGCGATTCTGCAGGATGTGAGCCGCTTTCAGGGCGGGAAAGAGCGGTTCGACGATGAGACCATCATTGTGCTGCGGTGCCGGGCGTAGGAACCATGTCAGTCTCGTGACCCGCTTGTTTCAGTTTGGGTTCGAGAGTTCATCCTCCACCACCGGCCTGTTACCTCCGCCAGAGGCCGGACCGAACGGGCTTCGGATAGCCATGGAGCACTGCGACCCTGGATGAGCTGTTTACTTGCTCAAGCAGACATTCAAAGCTCAACTTCGTACTGTTTGCTCCGTCTCAAAGACAAAGCGCCGCGCATCCCATAGAGAGGGCTGCCCCAGGCCGGCCTTTCGGGGAGACCGTTATGATCCGCCAAGCTCTCCTGCTGTGTTTTGTCAGCGCCGCCACTTCCCTTGCCCAGGCACCGGGAGTTTCGGCTCCTGAGAGTGCCGGGGTGCAGGCGCAGTCCGCACTCACGGCCGCCGAGCGCGAACAGGTGCTTGACGGAGTGGCGGCCAAGCTGAAGGAGTACTACATTCTGCCCGATGCGGCCGAGAAGATGCTCGACGCGCTGGGAACGCACCGGAAGAACGGAGATTACGATGCGCTGGACAGCGCGATGCTGGCTGCGCGGTTGACGTCGGATCTGGAGTCGGTGAGCCACGACCGGCATTTGCGGGTGGTGTACTCCGGGGCGGTTCTGCCTGAGGAGGATGAGGAGCCTTCGTCCAGCGATCAGGCGATTTACCGGCGGGCGCTGGAGCGGACCAACTGCGGATTCAAGCATGTGGACGTTCTGCCGGGGAATCTTGGGTATCTGGAATTCAACTATTTTGGCGCGCCCGAGGCGTGTGCCGATACGGTGGCGGCGGCGATGAAACTGCTGTCGCATACCGATGCGCTGATCTTTGATGTCCGCCAGAACCGGGGCGGCGATCCGCGCATGGTGGCGCTGCTGATGTCGTATCTGTTCGACCGGCGCACGCACCTGACGGACTTGTATAACCGCCGCGAGGACAAGACCACCGAGTACTGGACTGCTCCGGAAAAGCTGGGGACGCGTTTCGCCACGCAGCCGGTGTATGTGCTGATCTCGCGGAGCAGCTTTTCTGCAGCGGAGCAGTTTGCCTACGACTTGCGTAATCTCAAGCGCGCGGTGCTGATTGGGGAACGAACGGGCGGCGCGGCGCACCCGGTACGCAACCGCCGGATCAACGACCACTTCTTCATCGGTGTGCCGGAGTACAAGTACGTCGATCCGGTGACGCACGCGGACTGGGAAGAGGCCGGGGTGACGCCGGATGTGCCCGCCAGTGGATGGAACTCGGTGGTGGTTGCGGAGCATCTGGCGGAACGGAAACTGTCGAGTACGGTATCGAACAGGGGCGCGGGGGTGGACACGCGGGCGGCGGCGGCTCTGCGGAGCAGCACTGCTCAACGGTGAGCCATGCAGCCGGGCGGGGAGTGGTTGGTAAACTTGAAGGAATTTCTATCATGGAGTTCCTTTGCACAGCTCTACAGAAGAACGCATTATTCGGCCGGCGAAGAATATTCTTGGCAGCCTGCGCCTGCCCGGCGACAAATCAATCAGCCATCGCTACGGGATGCTGGCCGCGTTTGCGGAAGGCACGTCGCGGTTTGCGAATTTTTCGACTGGGGCCGATTGCGCTTCGACGCTGGCATGCATGCAGGCGCTGGGCGCGCGGGTGCGCAGGCTGGAGGACGGCCGGGTGGAAGTGACGGGCGTGGGCGGACGGGTGAAGCCTGCCGCTGAGCCGCTGGATTGCGGCAATTCCGGGTCGACGATGCGGATGATCGCGGGGCTGCTGGCACCGCAGCAGGGGACGTTTACGCTGACGGGCGATGCTTCCCTTTCGCGCCGGCCCATGGAACGGATCCGCAAGCCGCTGGCCGAGATGGGCGCGCGCATCGCGCTCACGGACGGGCACGCTCCGGTGACGATTGAGGGCACGGGGCTCAGCGCCATCGACTACACCACGCCGGTGCCGAGCGCGCAGGTGAAGACGTGCGTGCTGCTGGCCGGATTGCAGAGCGAGGGCACGACGACGGTGCGCGAGGCGGTGAGGACGCGCGACCACAGCGAGCTCGCGCTGCGCGCGTTTGGCGCGGAGCTGACGCGAACGAAGGATTCGGTATCGATTAAAGGACCGCAGACGCTGGGTGCGATCGAGGCGACGGTGCCGGGGGACATCTCTTCGGCGGCGTTCTTTTTGTGCGCGGCGTCGCTGTTTCCGGGCTCGTCGCTGGTGCTGGATTCGCTGGGATTGAATCCCACGCGCGCGACGCTGCTGGATGTGCTGACCGCCCTGGGCGCGCACATCAGCGTGCTGAATCTGGAGGAGAAGAATGCGGAGCTGGTGGGCACGGTGCAGGTGACGGCTCCCCCCGAGGGCATGAGGTCTACCACGATCAACGGAGCGCTGGCGTCGCAGTTGATTGACGAGCTTCCTGTGCTGGCGGCGATTGGGCCGTATACCAGCGGGGGGATTCGGATTCGCGATGCGAAGGAGCTGCGGGTGAAGGAGTCGGACCGCATCGCGCTGGTGGCGCAAAATCTGCGGGCGATGGGCGCGGAGGTGGAGGAGTTTGAAGACGGGCTGGATGTGCCGGGCGGGCAGACGCTGCACGGGGCGACGATCGACTCAGGCGGGGACCATCGGATTGCTATGGCGTTCAGCGTGGCGGCGCTGCGGGCGGAGGGGGAGACGGTGATCCGGGGCGCGAAGTCGGCGGCGATTAGTTTTCCGGAGTTCTTTGATCTGCTGGAGCATGTGGCGGAGAGGTGAAGAGGCAGAGATCAGGGACCAGGGACCAGGGACCAGAAGGACAGGGAGCAGGGGGCAGGGAGTAGGGAGTAGCAAGGCGAGACAAATCGGATTCTCTGCGGGAGTGACAGACAGAAAGGCAACTGCAAGGACGAAAAGAAGAACCAATCGAAGACAACGAAGGCCCGGAGCTAGATGCTCCGGGCCTTCGCGATTTGTGGAGGGCTCGCGGCTTAGTGGCCGGGGGGCGGTTGAGTGGTAGGGGCGACGTTCTGGTTCTGGGCGGGAACGAGGCCGGGGACGTTGGGCGCAGCGCCGACCGTGCCAGCGGCGGCTTCTCCCAGGTTGATGCCGTAGTGCTGGAGGGTGCTGGCCAGTGTCTGGTACAGACCGGCGCGGTCTTTGGCGTAGGCTGCTTCCGCGGCAATGAGGCTGTTCTCCGCGGTGGCCAGGTTGCGTTCCTGTTGCAGAACGAGGGCCGTGGTGGAGGCGCCCAGGTGGAGCTTTTTCTGCTCGGCATCAAGGCTCTGCGAGGCGAAGTCGTGGGCAGCGCGTGAGGCGATGACCTGCGCACGATCGTTGGTCAATGCGAACTGCGCGTTGATCACCTGCATGCGGATCTGCGTGTAGAGCTGTTCGAGGCGCAGTTCCGACTGACGGTATTCCATCACCGAGCGCGCCTGGTCGGCCTGCGCGGGACGGTTCCGGATGGGGATGTTCAGCGCGAAGGCAACGCCCTTGTCCGGTCCCGTTGAGCTGCCCAGCTGGCTCAGCACATTGCCGTAGCCCTTGGTTGGAACGAGGCCGGGAGGGCAGGCAATGAAATCGCCGCCGAAGTTGGGATTGCAGTTCAGAGACGGGCTCTGGGACCCGCCCACTCCGCTGCCGCTGTAGAAACCCTGAACATCGAGTATGGGCAGCAGGGCGTTGCGCGCGCCGCGCATGCCGATGGAATCGTTTTTAAGTTGGAGAACGGCCTGCTCAAGTTCGGGGCGCTGCTTGAACGCGGTCTGAACGAGCTCGTCCACGGGCTGCTTTTCTTCGGGCAGCTCGTCGAGGCTGATGCGATCGGTGGGAATGATGGGCGCGGCCACCAGGGAGGGATCGCTCAGGTTGCGGGCGATGGCCTGCTTGATGATCAGTTGCTCGTACTGCAGGTTGTTCTGCGAGATGATGAGGCTTTGCTTGTCGGTGGCAACGGTGGACTGCGCATTGACTACGTCAAGGGGCGCCATGGTGCCGATGTCGAGCTGCTTGCGGGTGTCGCCTTCAAGCTGGGTGCTCTGGGTGAGGGCACGCTGCTTGGCCTGCACGTCTTCATAGGCGCTCACCAGGCCCCAGTAGATGGTCTCGACCTGGTTGACGGTATAGAGAATCTGCTGGCGGAAGGCAGAGTCAGTGATCTTGCGGTTGTTCTGCGCCTGGTACATGAAGCGCTTGTTGACGAAGATCCCGAAGCCCTGCAGCAGGTGCTGGGTGGCGGTAGCCTTGAAGCTGGATTGCAGCAGGGGGCTATAGCTCGTGAAGGGGTTATCGGTGGTGCCGCGGATATTGTTGAAGCCCACCTGCAACGACGTGCCAGTGACGAACCCCTGGTTGTAGGCGAAGTTGTACTGGTCGGTGTTGGAGGTGAAGGACGATTTGCCGCCGGAGAACAGCACGTTGGTCTGCAGTTGCTTGGCACGTTCGAGCTGGATGCTTCCGGTAAGGGCTGGATCGATGGTCTCAGGGAGGGGACCTGCGCTGACGGTTGAGGTAACCAGACCGCCGGTGCCGGAAGCCGCTCCGCCCGAACCGCCGGTGGTGCCGCCCGGGCCGCCGCCGGAAGCCAGAGTGGAGCCGCCGCCGCCCAGGGTGTTGGTTACCACGCCGGAATTGACGCCACGGAGCGCCGCTCCTGCCTTGCTGCGCAGGACGTCGGTATCGGCGATATCGAGGTTGTAGCGGGCGATGGCGATGTCGTAGTTGTTCTCAATCGCCAAAGCGATGGCATCTGAGAGGCTGAGGTAGATTTTGCCATCCCTGACGAGATTGTCGAGGCGGACGGAGTTCGCGAAACTTGCCGCCGTGACATCGGTGGGCGAATACATCTTTTGAGGACTGTGAAAGATGTCGCCATTGGGACGACTGTAGTCGTGCTGTGTCTGGCGCAAGGAGGCGGGCGAGGTGGCTAGCGGCTCCGGAGCGGCGGGAAGGCCCGAGGACTGCTTCGGCTGGGGCAGATTAGTCGTGGCCTGCTGTGCAAAGCCCGAGGGAACACCCGTAATCAGCGCCAGCATGAGGGCCGCAGTAGCGCGCAAGGTACCCCGGGGGGTGCGCACGGCATCACTCTGGCGTTTAGACACACCTATACCGAAAGAATGCATGATTCCTCTCCACGATCAGTTGAGGCATGTGGGGTGCCATTCACACTGACGACCGGGACCTGTTCCCGGACGCAAATTTTCACTGCCCGGCTGGATATTCGCGTTCCACTGAACGCCCTTGTCGACCAGAACGCCGGTCGACGGGCACTCCGCCAAGGCTCGCGAGCACCGCACATGGGACAATACGCGCGCGGATTGCGATTCGTTCCGCAACCCTTTCCGCAATTCCGGCGGCCAACCACACGTAAGAGTGTCGAAAGCTGAGTATATCCCACGACGGGGTGCGAGACGGGGGATGCAGGCAGGTCGAGTACCCTGTAAACAACGCTTTAAGCCACCATTTAATTGACTGAAACCAGCCCAAATCGAGAATGTTTGTGACTGAAAGCAGCCCAATGAATGTTTCCCTTCGCCCGGCGCGGAACTGGAAGCTGGTTGTGTCGTATGACGGCACGGATTACAGCGGATGGCAGGTGCAACCGGGCCAGGCGACGATCCAGGGGGAACTGCAGGCGGCACTGGGACGGGTGACGGGCGAATCGCCGTTGCCGCAGGGCTCGGGGCGGACGGATGCGGGGGTTCATGCGCTGGGACAGGTGGCGAGCTTTGCGCTGGCGGCCTCGATTCCGGCGGATAGTCTGCGGCGCGCGTTGAACAGGACGTTGCCGGCAGCCATTCGGGTGGTGGGGGCGCAGGTGGCGCCGGCATCGTTTCACGCGCGCCACTCGACGGTAGCGAAGACGTATGAGTACCGGGTTTTTCTGGAGCCGCGGCGGACCGGCCCGATGGGGGAGCCGGATGACGATGCGGCGTATGCCGTCGTGTGCCCGCCATTCGTGGCGCGGTATGTGTATTCGTATCCGTGGCCGCTGGATTTGGCCGAGTTGGAGCGGGCCGCGACGCTGTTTGTGGGCACGCACGATTATTTGAGCTTTGCGGCAACGGATCCCGACGCGGCGACGCGCGCCGCCGCCGGGGCGGAGAACGAGGCAGGCGAAAGCACCTCTTTGGGAGCTGTGCGCACGATTTACGCGTCGAGGTGGGAGCAAAGGCATATGGACGAGGGAACCCTGTTCGTCTACCGGGTGCGGGGGAGCGGCTTTCTGCACCACATGGTTCGCAACCTGGTGGGGACCATGCTGGACGTGGGCAGGGGATATCGCCGGGCAGAGGAGATTCCAGGCATGCTTGCGGCGCGCTCGCGGGCGGCGGCCGGTCCCACGGCTCCGGGGCGGGGGCTGTTTCTGCATTCGGTGGAGTATCCGGAGTAAAGCGGGCCCGGGCGGCGGAAAGGGACGGAGCGCTGTTCCCATTTCGGTACGGTCTCGTCCGGATTCCTGGGGCCGATGGGGCCCTACCCCATTCGCGGGAGGGCCTGAGCGCACGGTTGGGAGTAATATGATGTGCAACTCTCAAACGTTTATCCGCAAAGGCGGAAAAAGTAATGTTGTACACAGGGGCTCAGGGAGCCGCTTCAGGTCGCAGGCCTGGTTCCCGATGTAGCGAAAGACTGTCTGCATTGCACGGCAAGTGGCGCCAGGCGGCTCGTTGCCTGTTCGGGGGGCTATACGTTCTGTTTCCCCTCATCCTTCCGGGTTGGGCGGTGGCCTGCGGCGCACAGCAGGCTGCGCTGACAAGCCTGGGTGCAATTGCCGCCCTGGACAATGCTCAAGCTCATCAGGCCATCCCGGTCGATTTCGAATCAAGTGTTGTGTTCTCAAGGGGATATGAGAACATTTTGTTCGTGCAGGAAGGCCACGATGCAATCTTCGTACGGCCGCCGTCCCGGGTCACGTACCAGCAGGGCGACCGTCTTCGCATCCACGGCAAGACCCAGAACAGCTTCAAACCCATCGTAGTAAGCGACTTCATCACGATTGTTGGCCACGGGCCGCGGCCGAAGGCCACGCAGGCCGGCTTCTGGGACCTGGTTCGAGCGGATCTTGACTGTCACATGGTGACGGCGCGGGGACGGGTACGTTCCGCCGACCTCAACGGGACGCAGGGCAGCGCCATCCGAAACGCGCGCATGCAACTGGTTACCGACGGCGGGCACTTCGAAGTGGATGTGGACAGTGCCGACGGCGCGGCGTTGAAGGCTCTTCTGGATGCGGAGGTGGAGATCACGGGCGCGGGAGCGGGCAAGTTCGACGACAAGATGCAGCAGACCGGAGCGGTGATTTATGTCGCTCACCTCGATGATATTCGGGTCCTCAAGCGGAGGCAGGATGGCTTGTCTGCTGTGCCCATTATCCCGATGGACCGGATCCTGGAACACCACCGTGTTACCGATACTTCCGAGCGTGTGAGGGTGCGAGGCACTGTCACGTATTACGAACCGGGGGTGGCGGTGGTGCTGCAGAACGGGTCAAAGAGCCTGTGGATCGAGACGCACACGCGTGACACCCTGACGATCGGAAACCAGGCGGATGCGACGGGATATCCAGCCGAACACGACCGCATTCTCACGCTTGCAGACGGAGAGATCATCGACCTGGGCACGGCGGGCGTTGTGAAGCCGCTGACCGCGACGTGGGAGCAACTGGCTTTCTGGAGCACGAACAGCCCGGTGGGGCACGAGAACGACCTGGTTTCCATTGAAGGCCGACTGGTGACCCAGGTGCGCGAACCCTCCCAGGACGAATATGTGCTGGACGCAGGAGGCAAGCTATTCTCGGCGATTGGGCGGCACCCGGGGGGCGATCCGGCGGCTCCAATGCCGCTCCTTCCGGCGGGAGCGAAGGTGCGGGTTACGGGAATCTGCACCATCCCGGATCTGAGCGCGATTACGCCCGGCGGCTATGTGCCGTTTCAGATTCTGCTGCGGTCGTCGAACGACCTGACGATTGTGGCCAGACCGCCGCTGCTGAGTGTGCGTAATCTGATCATCCTTGCAGGTATTTTGCTGCTGGTGGCGGTGGTAGCCACGGTGTGGGGGTGGACGCAGGAGCGGAAGGTTCATCTGCAGGCTGACGCCCAGGCGCAACTGGAGCAGCGCCGCAGCCGGATTCTTGAAAGCATCAACGACTCAAGGCCGCTTGCGCAGGTGCTGGAGCAGATCACGGATCTTGCGTCGTCGAGCCTGGAGGACGCGTTCTGCTGGATTGAGGTGGCGGACGGCGCCACCCTGGGCCGCCAGCCGGGCAAGCCTGCAACCGGCAAAACCGTTTCTCAGACGTTGAACGGGCAGGGCGGCAGCCGGTTGGGAAGCATTCACGTGGCTTGCGACCCGTCTCTGCAGAAGAAGGGCTCCGAGGTCTATGGGCTGGAGATGGGGGCGCGGCTTGCGGTGCTCGCGATTGAGACGAGCCGGCTTTATGCCGACCTGACGTACCGCTCGGAATTTGACGCGCTGACGGACGCGCACAACCGCTTTTCGCTGGAGCGGCAGTTGCAGGATCAGGTGCAGAGGTCGAGGGAGACGGCAACGGTTTTCGGGCTCATTTATGCCGATCTGGACGACTTCAAGCAGGTGAATGACGTCTTTGGGCACCACATTGGCGATCTTTATCTGCAGGAGACCGCGGCGCGCATCAAGCGGCTGTTGCGACCGGGCGATCTGCTGGCGCGACTTGGCGGCGATGAGTTCGCCATCCTGGTGCCGAACGCGCGCAGCCGCTGGGTGGTTGAAGAGATCACGCGACGGCTGAGCGCCAGCTTTAAAACGCCGCTGCTGGTGGCCGAACATACCTTTGCGGGATCGGCCAGCATAGGTTTGGCCATGTACCCGGAAGACGGAACCACCAGCGAGGCGCTGCTGCGAGCGGCCGACGCGGCCATGTACGAAAACAAAAAGCTGAAGGACGCAGTTCGAACGGCCCGGTAGCGGAGAGCCGGGAATCTCATCGATGGATGCTGCTACCCTTTGAAGTGGGTATGCCTCTATCAAGTTCCCTGTCGGCTTATGCTCGCGTGACGGCGCTCGCATCCAGGCGTCCGATTCACGCGGCGTTCGCGTGGCTGCACGCCAACACGAAGAGCATTCTGGATTGGCAGGTGGAGTTGTGCACAATTCCAGCTCCGCCGTTTGGAGAGCAGGCGCGGTCAGAGTGGCTGCGGGCGCGTTTCGATGAGATCGGCCTGGATAAAGTGCAGATCGATGAGGTCGGCAATGTACTCGGTTTCCTTCCATCCCCTCATCTGAGCCCGGAGAGCACGGGACATATTGTGGTTCTGTCGGCGCATCTTGACACGGTTTTTCCGGCCGACACTCCGCTGCATCCGCAGGTACGGGCGACCGACGGGCACGAGCGGATTGAAGCGCCCGGGGCGTGCGACAACGGAGCAGGGGTTGTGGGCATGATGGCAATTGCGCAGGCGCTGGTGAAGTCGGGGGTGGAGTTGCCGGCGGCGCTGCTGTTTCTTGGCAACGTGGGCGAGGAAGGTGAAGGCGACCTGCGGGGCGTGCGTCACCTCTACAAGCACGCAAGGCTGGCCGGACGCATTGCGGCGCACGTGGTGCTTGACGGGGCGGGAGCCGACGCCGCGGTGACGCAGGCGTTGGGGAGCCGCCGCTATCAGATCACGATCAGCGGGCCCGGAGGCCACAGCTTTACCGAAGCAGGTACGCCGAATCCCATTGTGGCGATGAGTTCCGCGCTGGCCGCGCTGGCCTCGACGGCCGTGCCGGAAGAGCCGAGGACCACGCTGAACGTAGGCACAATCCACGGAGGCACGAGCGTCAATTCGATTCCGGAGGTGGCGGCAGCCACGGTGGATTTCCGGTCGACGACGACGGATGAGCTGGTGCGGCTGGAAGTGGCGCTCCACCGCGCGGTGGAAGATGCGGTTGACATGTGGAACAACCGGGCAACAGCACTGGGGCGCATGCGCGGAATTCTGACGTACCGGATCGAAATGATCGGTGATCGTCCTGCGGCGCGGCTTCCGGAGAACTCGCCGATTCTGGAGGCGTTGCGCGGTGTGGATCGGCACCTGGGGCTGCAGTCGGGATCACGGCTGGGCTCAACGGATGCCAACATTCCCCTTTCGCTGGGCGTGCCATCTCTCTCCGTAGGAGCGGGCGGAGAGGGCGGGGGTGCGCACACGCTGGCCGAGTGGTACTCCACCAGAAATCGGGAGTTGGGACTGCGGCGCATTCTGCTGCTGACCGCCGCCATGCTGGACTGGGCGGCCGAACAGTAACGCTGGCGTGCTGCAAGCAGTGGCGCAGCGAGCGATAGGCCTGCCGAGCAGCGATGCTCTGTTAGACTTGCGCCGATGCGCTCTCTTTTTTTGCTCGCCCTTGGCGTTGTCCCAGCCATTCTGTTCAGCCAGAACACCCCGCGCCGCGCCCCCGCGCACAAGGCAAGTGCGGTTGGACCTGAGAGGCTCATCCGGGTGAGTCCTGAGCTGATCTATTTCAATGGCGTGATCTATACCGGCAATGGCTTTGCCGAGGACAAACCCGAGGTCGTGCAGGCAATCGCGATTGGCGGGGGCAAGGTACTGGCCGTGGGCACCACACAGGAGATCACGCGCCTGGCGGGGCCGAAGACCAAGCTGCGCGATCTCGACACGGCAGGCACGAGCCATTTTATTTTTCCTGGTTTCAATGACGCGCACACGCACCTGGGCGCCGCCGGACAGACCAAGCTCAACGTAGATCTCACCGGGGTCAAATCTCTGGGCGAGATGGCGGCACAGGTGCAGAAGTTTGCCGCGAGTGCGCCCACGGGGCACTGGCTGACGGGTGGCAACTGGGACCATACCCTGTGGGCAAACAAGGTGCTGCCCACGCGCCAGGATCTCGACAAGGTCACCGGCGACCATCCCGCATTCCTTGAGCGCATCGACGGCCACATCGCAGTTGTGAATACCGCAGGGCTCAAGGCGGGAGGCGTGACCGGCCGCAGCAAGGCGCCGCAGGGTGGGGCCATCGACCTGGACGCGAACGGCGAGCCGACAGGCATTTTGCGCGACACGGCGATGGACCTCGTCAGCAAGATGATTCCGCCGCCTTCGCATGAAGAGCGCAGGCGCGGGCTGGAGTCAGCCATGGCCGATGCGCTCTCGCACGGTGTCACCAGTGTGCAGGACTTTAGCGAGTGGGAAGACTTTTTGACCTTTGAAGAGATGGAGAAGGAAGGCAAACTGAATCTGCGCGTATCAGAGTGGCTGCCGTTTCAGAATTCACTGGAGCAGCTCAAGCAGATGCAGGCGCACCACGATGCGCATGATCCGATGCTGCACACGGGGATGCTGAAGGGGTTTATGGATGGCTCGCTGGGATCGCGGACCGCGGCGTTGAAAGCGCCTTACGCCGATGATGCGAGCAACAGCGGATTGCCGCGCTTCACGCAGGATGAGTTGAACCGCATGGCCATGGAACGCGCCAAAGCGGGTTTTCAGCTTGGGTTCCATGCCATCGGCGATCGCGGGACGGGGATGGCGCTCGATGCATTCTCGCAAGCGGGAGTGCCGCGTACAGCGCGCAATCGCATCGAGCATGCGCAGGTGGTTGATCCCGCAGACATTCCCCGCTTCAAGCGGTTGGGAGTGATCGCGAGCATGCAGCCCAATCATCTGCTGACCGATATGAACTGGGCCGAGGAACGGCTTGGCCCGCAACGGGCCGCATACTCGTATGCGTGGAAGGCGTTCCTCGACGCGGGCGTGCCGCTGGCGTTCGGGACGGACTATCCGGTTGAGCCGATCACGCCCTTTCGCGGACTCTACGCGGCCGTGACGCGCATGAACGAAGGGGGAACAAAGTCCTATTACCCGGAGAACAAGCTCACGCGTGGACAGGCTCTGTTTGCCTATACACAGGGCTCGGCTTACGCGGAGTTCGCGGAGCGGCGCAAGGGAAAACTGGTTCCCGGGTTCGCGGCGGACTTGATTGTCGTGGATCGGGATCTCTATAAAGCAGAACCGCAGGCTGTTCTTACTACGAAAGTTATCGCCACCTTTGTCGAAGGGCGCGAAGTATATCCAGCCTTTTAGTTTGACAGCGCTCTCTTTGCGGGAAGATACTACGCAGCGTTCTGAGAAGGCGGTCGGGCACACCAGCCGATACTTGCGCCAACTCGGAAAGAGTTTTGCGCATCTATATACACGTCGCTGCTCCGCGCGAAATCAAGTTTAAATTTAGTTTTGCAAGAAGATAAGGGGTCCCCGGTGCGTGCCTTCCTTTCTGCGTTGTTTGCCATGTTCCTGGCGTCTACATCTGCATTCGCCACGGTTACCGTTTCAAGCCCCACACCTAACTCCACAGTAACTTCGCCGGTGCACTACGTAGCTACGGCGTCGACCACGACGTGTTCGACAGGCGTGGCTTCAATGGGTATATACGTGAACAACCAGCTCGTTTACACCGTGAACGGGGCCTCGCTGAACACCAACATCACGATGGCGAATGGTAACCAGCACACAGTGGTGGAAGAGTGGGACAAGTGCGGCGGCGCGAGTTACACGACCGTGAATATCGTGGTGGGCACGGCGCCTACATCGACGAAGGTAACGGTGAGCAGTCCGACGTCCGGTTCGACGGTAACCTCACCGGTGCATTATGTCGCGACTGCACAGACGGCGACGTGCGCAGGCGGTGTCTCGTCGATGGGTATTTACGTCGCTAACAAGCTGATGTACACGGTGAATGGCGCGTCGCTCAACACCAACATCGCGATGGCGACAGGAGCCGAGCACACGGTAGTGGAAGAGTGGGATTACTGCGGCGGGGCCGCGTACACCGCTGTCGATCTGAATGTGACATCGGGAACAACGCAGCCGACGGTGTCTATCGCCGCACAGAACAGCACGATCTCAAGCGGCAGCTCTGACGTATTGACAGTCAATGCCACGAATGCCACAGGCGTGGTGGTCACTGGATCGGACGGCAGCTCGTACACGCTGAGCAGCACCGGCGGCGCAGTTACTGTGAAGCCCACGAGCACGACCACTTACACGGCGGAGGCAAGTAATGCCAGCAAAACAGTCTCCGCACAGACGACGGTGACTGTAACCGCGGCAGCGAACAATCCCATCAATCACGTGGTGTTCATGCTGCAGGAGAATCATAGTTTCGATAACTACTTCGGCATGCTTAATCCCTATCGCCATGTAAACGGCTGGGATATCGGCAGCGATGGCAAGACCTATACGATTGACGGCATTGATGACAAGCTGAACAAGATCAGCAACCAGGATGACGAAGGAACTTCGTACCCGCTCTTCAAGCTGAGATCAACGTGTATTGACGACGACAGCTCGGCGTGGCTTGAGAGCTATGGTGATGTGAACCGCTGGGACTTCAGTTCCTCCCGCAAGATCAACATGGATGGATTTGTTCACATCGCTGAAGGTTTCGCGAAGAGCTGCAATACATCGGGAACATGCTCAGGCAAGTTCACCGACACCACAGGCGAGCGCGCCATGGGCTACTACGACCAAGACTTCCTCAACTGGTACTACTACATGGCGGCGCAGTTCGGCGTCTCCGATCGCTGGTTCTCGCCGGTAGCCAGCAAGAGCATCCCCAACCGCATCGCAACGTTCTCGGGCGGCACCACGCAGGGTCTCGTGTTCGATCCAGGCGGCAACGATCACCTGCCGCAGCTGAGCATCAACAACATCTTCCAGGAACTGCAGGGTGGGGGCGTTTCCTGGAAGCTCTATTACACGGTGACGCAGGGCGGGTGCAAGGGCGGCAGCGCGTGCGGCACAGGCGCGGGCAATCTTCCGGCTTCAACGTTCCTCACGTTCACTTACTCGACGAACTTCCTTTATGCGAACTCGGCCCATGCAGCGTGCACGGGGACGACGAAGCCGTCCTCAGTGTGGGGGGATACGTCGAACTTCTACTGCGTGGATCCGAATCACATCGCGCCGTTGTCGCAGTACTACACCGATTTGAAGAACAACACGCTTCCGGCGTTTGCGTTTATTGAATCCGGCTCAGGGCTGGACGATGAACATCCGGGCTCAGGGCAATCGGTGCTCACGGGCCAGTCAGAAGTGGCAACCGTTGTGAACTCCTTGATGACCAGCCCGTCATGGAGCACCTCGGCGTTCTTTCTTGCCTACGACGAAGGCGGCGGCCCGTACGATCACGTTCCTCCGGTCTCGGGACACTCGAACGACTTTACTGATTCGTCTCTCGGCACCATTCCGGATATCTCATCGATTTCAGTGAACCCGGACAGCTATAACCCCTGCCTGCCCACGGGCAGCACGCCTACCACGCACTGTGATTTGCTGCCGGCGGATCCGGGCGCACATAGCACCGATGCAGCGAAACTGTACGGCTTCCGGGCGCAGCTTGGGTTCCGGGTGCCGAATATGGTGATATCGCCGTACGTGCGCAAGCATTATGTTTCGCATGTGCCAATGGATCACACCGC
>NZ_DASXYM010000095.1:0-62399 GCF_036502485.1 Occallatibacter sp.
GTCAATCGAAAGACAGTGTGAGAAAAAGTTTGCCGCAACTCGCAATCTTTTGTTTTCAATGGTGGGCGAGGCGGGGCTTGAACCCACAACCCCCGGCTTAGAAGGCCGGTGCTCTATCCAATTGAGCTACTCGCCCGTAAGAATCCATTGTAGCTTTTGTGGGGCCGGAGGCATGTGTTGCAGCTGGAAGGCTGGAAGACACGCGCTGCTGGGGCGGAGACATGTGTTTCTGCCGCAGACATGGCTTTTGGGTGTCGGGCCGCCCAAATGATTCTGGCGGGCGAGCCTGGGGTGGCGCCTGACGCAAACGCGGCCGGAGTGGGCGATGACTGCTCACTCCAGCCGGTTGGGCCGCGACAAATTCATTCTGCAGATCTGCTCGTTGCAGCGTGCTGCTTATTGGACCGTCAGATGAGCCTCCTCAGATTGCTGACTGGCGGACGCGGCCAAGTCGAAGCGGTCGAGGTTCATCACCTTGCTCCAGGCGGCTGCGAAGTCCTTAACGAACTTCTCATGTGCATCATCGCTTCCGTACACCTCCGCGATTGCGCGCAGTTGGGAGTTGGAACCAAAGACGAGATCGATTACCGTGGCAGACCACTTGAGTTCGCCGGTCTTGCGGTCGCGGCCCTCCAGCACGTGCTCCGAGTTTGCTGATCTCTCCCACTTCGTATGCATGTCAAGCAGGTTGACGAAGAAGTCATTGGTCAGCGTCTCAGGGCGCTTGGTGAACACGCCCAGTTGAGAATGTCCGTAGTTAGTGCTCAGCATGCGCATGCCACCGATCAGCACGGTGAGTTCAGGCGCAGTGAGGCTCAAGAGCTGCGCCTTGTCCAACAGCATTTCAGAGGCGTGGCCCTCGCGGCCTTCGCTCAAATAATTGCGGAATCCATCGGCCTTAGGTTCGAGCACGCCGAACGATTCGACATCGGTTTGCTCCGGCGTGGCATCCGTCCGGCCGGGTGCGAAAGGCACGGTCAAATCGGAGCCCGCCTTTTTGGCCGCGGCCTCAATACCGGCACTGCCTCCGAGCACAATCAGATCGGCAAGCGAAATTTTCTTTTTCCCGGATTGGCGCTGGTTGAAACTCTTCTGAATGGATTCGAGCTTGGACAGAACCTCTGCCAGTTCCGCCGGCTCATTGGCTTTCCAGTCCTTCTGCGGAGCAAGGCGAATGCGCGCGCCGTTGGCGCCGCCGCGTTTGTCGCTGGCGCGGAAGGTGGTGGCCGATTTCCACGCGGTGGTTACGAGTTGCGCAATCGACAGGCCGGACGCGAGCAGTTCAGCCTTGAGGGCGGCGATGTCCTTCTCGTTCACAAGCTCGTGATCGACGGCGGGAACGGGGTCCTGCCAGATTAGCTGCTCCTTAGGCACAAGCGGCCCGAGGTAGCGCGCGATAGGCCCCATGTCGCGATGCGTGAGCTTGAACCAGGCGCGCGCGAAGGCATCTGCGAACTCCGCGGGCTTCTCAAGGAAGTGACGCGAGATTTTTTCATACACGGGGTCGACCCGCAAGGCGATGTCCGAGGTGAGCATGGTCGGGGCATGGCTCTTCGATCCATCATGCGCATCGGGAACGGTGCCCGCGCCTGCGTTCTCCTTCGGCTTCCACTGGTGCGCGCCTGCCGGGCTTTTGGTCAGCTCCCACTCGTAGCCGAACAGGGTTTCGAAGTAGCTCATATCCCACTTGATCGGCGTAGGTGTCCAGGCGCCTTCCAGGCCGCTGGAGATTGCGTGCAGACCGGTGCCGGTCTCAAAGCTGCTCTTCCAGCCGAGGCCCTGATCTTCGATGCTTCCACCCTCGGGCTCAGCGCCTACGTGTGAAGCCGGAGCAGCGCCGTGCGTCTTGCCGAATGTGTGGCCGCCGGCAATCAGCGCCACGGTCTCTTCATCGTTCATGGCCATGCGGGCAAATGTCTCGCGGATATCGTGCGCCGATCCAGCAGGATCGGGGTTGCCGTTGGGCCCTTCGGGGTTCACATAGATAAGCCCCATCTGCACAGCGGCCAGCGGATTGGCAAGGACGCGCTCGCCGCTGTAACGCTGGTCGCCGAGCCAAGTGCCCTCCGGGCCCCAGTCGGTGTCCAATTCCGGCTCCCAGATATCGGCACGGCCGCCGCCAAAGCCGAAGGTCTTGAAGCCCATGGATTCGAGCGCCACATTGCCGGCCAGGATCATCAGGTCAGCCCAGGAAATTTTCTTTCCGTACTTCTGCTTCACGGGCCACAGGAGGCGGCGGGCCTTGTCGAGGTTCACATTGTCGGGCCAGCTGTTCAGAGGGGCGAAGCGCTGTGCTCCCCTACCCCCTCCCCCGCGGCCGTCAAAGGTGCGGTAAGTACCCGCGGAGTGCCAGGCCATTCGGATCAACAGAGGTCCGTAATGGCCATAATCGGCCGGCCACCACTCCTGCGAATCCGTCATGAGGGCGTGAAGGTCTTTGATGACCGCGTCCATATCAAGGGTCTTGAAGTCCTCAGCGTATTTGTACTCCTCGCCCAGAGGGTTCGACACGGGCGATTGCTGGTGGAGAATCTCGAGTCTCAGTTGATTGGGCCACCAGTCGCGGTTTCCCTTCGATCCTGCGGTCGTGTGCTTGAGCATGTCACCCGAGAACGGGCACTTGGAATCGGTCGCCATGAATACCTCCGAACTTGCTGCCTATGAGGGCAGATTCAGTATAGGAGCCTGGCGCGATTTGAACGAACCATCTTCCCATGCCGGTCCGTAGTTTCATCTGATTGAAATCGGTCCGCGCGCCCAGTGCTCGCTCAAGTCCCGAGCCGGCGTGTCCCTTGCCGTTTCAAATTAGCAGAAGCTCAAGGCCCCTGTGTTCGTTGACTACGCAGCCTCGGAGAGACGTCTGTGTGAGGCCGGGACCCCTTCTCGCCGAATAGTGAGGCAAGGTTTTGCCCTGTTTGGTTCCCGCCGGTGCCCTCGTCTGTAATCGCTTCGTATACGGCTTTCAGCAAACGGGCATCTGGTAGCCGGGCGATGCAGGCGGAGACCTGCGCGATGGCCAATGTATTCACCGATTCGGAAGGCAATTGGCCCACCATCTGCGACAGCCGCTCGGAATCGATGGGATGGACTATTCGTGCACGCTCGACTTCAAAGGACGCATGGATTTTTTGGTAAATTCGCTTGTCCAAACAGCGCGAGGCTACGAAGTGGCGACGCTTTCCCCCTTCAGGACCACCGAACATATGGCCATGGTCGCTGAAGTAGGCCGTAAACGAACCATCCGTCTCACGGCGGAAAATGGCCTGACGGCTATCGACGTGAGATGCGCAGGTATCGATCATCTGGCTCAGCCAGAAATCCTGCCGATTGAGAGCCGAAACACCACCCCGCGCTCGAGCGTCATCATGGCAACAACTCGACTCGCCCGGTGGTTGGAACAGCTCTCGCGGCGGCCCCTACGCAAGTGAACAGAACTGAGACATACAGTGAAAGTCGGTAGTCTGCTGCGCTTTAACAGAGGGGAACGTCTGGTCCGGAGAAAGGCTCCCACTGACCCTGATGAAGAAATGGTAATTCGCGGGTCTGTGGGTTGCCAACAACCATGTATGGAGCGATTCAAGCTTTCAAAATCTATGCCGTGAATGGTCGGGGCGACTGGATTCGAACCAGCGACCCTCTGCTCCCAAAGCGCCTAGCCCAATTCGGCCCTAAACCCACTCATATCAGCCATAAACTGGTTATTAATTAGCAATTTAGGTCGGCGTACTGTCGCCGTTGAGTACCGCCGATTACCGCCCATTACTGGCGAGTTCTCCCGTACGTTCCCCCGTACGAAACGGCTCGAACGGGGGTTACCGAGTCGCTGTGAGGCTTAGAACGACTAGCGACCACACCGGGCCCGCCGCAGGGTGGCCTACCCCCTCCGAGTGCCGGGCCGGGAGGTCTCTAACGTTGTTGCGTACCCTAAGCGTTCGTTGGGGTGATGGTGCCGTCGATGAGCCGCTTTCCTGCCTCAATTGCCGCGTCAACGGCGCTCCGCTCGCTCGGGAACTTGCGCTCAAAGAGGTATTGCGTATCTAGGATGGCTTCCCCATCCGGTCTGGCGACGTAAAGCTCGACGGTCCAGCCGCTGCCATCTGCCAATTCGTTCGGAATTGCCTGCAAAAAGCAGCCCTTGTAATCCACGTTCATAAATCTCCGATGTCACGCTGTCCACCAGATTAGCGGCGGGCTTCACGTTTATCGAAATTGGCTAAACGTCTTCAGCAGCTTCATTGTCGACTCGTATTCTAGTCTGTCGCCCTCGTACTCGCACCTATAAAGACCCTGCAAGTTCGACGGCAACGAAACGCCCTTTTCTACCAGCAAAATCATCTTTTTGCCGTAGAGCGCCATTGCTGCGCCAATCTCAATCAAGACGTTATCGTTGAGCTTGGAATGCTCGTTGCCGTCGTGGTCGAGGTACTTCCCTTCAGCGCCGACGTGGATGACACCTGCAGAGCAAGAACGCATATCCTCGAAAACTTTCTCAGGCACAGAGATTGCCGTTGTTTCGCGCTCGACTGAAACCACAGGCTGGAATTTTCCGAACTCCAAAAGTTCCTTAATTTGCGTCACGATCCCACGCTGCTTGCCGTGTGTAATAAAAACTCGATCGGCCTTCGCGTCGGACATGACCGCGACTACGGGTTTAATCGGCGGTGGCTGAAACGGCGTTGTCTTAGCTATCGCTTCTGTTGCTGGTTGTGTCTCATCATCATCTGTCGAAATTACCGGAGAAGAGATGGGCGCGGGAACTCCAGGCGAGTCCAGGTTGATAAACGGACCGGTTGGCGTGTCGCGGATGATTCCAGCGTACTTACCGTTCTCCTTTATGATGGCGAGCGCATCGTTAGCGCGATTGGCAGGCACCCCCATGCCTCTCAAGACGTTGGCCGCGATAACGTCTCCCGGCAGCTTGGCGCGTCTATATTTTTCGAAAAACTC
This sequence comes from Occallatibacter sp., assembly GCF_036502485.1. Classification (GTDB taxonomy): domain Bacteria; phylum Acidobacteriota; class Terriglobia; order Terriglobales; family Acidobacteriaceae; genus Telmatobacter. Next base: position 4,948 of record NZ_DASXYM010000095.1, read on the forward strand.
TTTCAAAAGGCGCGGCTTGAGAATAGCTTCGCGGCGCGCCGCCATATCTGCGCCTTCCTCCTCAGGAGCAACGAGCTTTTTCCCGAGATCTGTGATCGTGATCTTTGCAGCGTTAACTCCGCCGTTAGTCAGGCCATATGCGATTGAAGCGCCGGAAATCACCCTCCATCCACTGCTCGTCGGGCTAATTCCTACCGCAAGCGCCACGTCCGGCGGCGACCCGCCTTCGCCGGCAAAATTGTCCATTATGGCCGTAGCAAGTTTTTGAGCCTCCTGCAGGCTAACCTGCGGGAAATCGGACTGCATGAAATGTTTGGGAGCTTCCGATGCGGCAGGCTGAGGCGCATTCTTCTTGGCGACTTTCTTGGCCACCTTTTTCTCGGGCTGTTTTAAAGCCAACGCGAACCCTCCTCGGGCAAAGTTCATCAGCAGATTACGACAAGCATTATAGCTTTTTGTCGGGTGAGGGGCTTACCAGCCCAGAGTCGTCAGCCCATTCATGAGCGACAAAAGGGCGAACACGGCGGCATGGAGGCGGTATCCGCCAGAGCGCGCACCGTCGCAGAGCACAGCCAACGACACGCATAAATTAAAGTGGGGCGGACAGCCTGTGAGATGCCGCCCCACCGCTGGTGCGGACGCCGCTCCCTCTCGGGGCAAGGAGACTACCCCCACGGCGCGCGCACCATCTCGCTAAACTCCGCCCGCTGGTACCGTAAGCCCGAATGGGCCCCGGTACGGCTTCCCGTCTATCTGTGCCTGCAACTGGTCACGCTGCTCTCGTAGTGCCTCCAGTGCTCTTGCCGCGTTAGTTGCCGCGGCTTCGGCCCGGGCGAACACATCTGTCAGATCTGAATGGTGGCGTTCGGCTCGGCGCGCCCTGTCCTGTGCGCGGGAGAGCCGCTGGTCATACTCCGCCAACTCCTCCGCCGTAGGCCACTGCTCACGGTCCGGGCGTTCGCCTTCCACTTGCATCAGTTCCACACGCGCCCTCCCAAGCGTGTCAAAGTACGCGTTCAAGCGTCCCTGCGCGGTACGAGCTTCAGTGTCGCAGTCTTTCCACTTGTCCAGAGCCGCGCGGCCCCCCGCTAGAACGTCCTGAAGGTTTGCCTGCAGTTCCGAGAGCCGCTGCGCGCGAGCCTCGGTCAAGAACTCCCGCACGCGCCGGTTCACCTCAGCCCACTCCACTGCGAGCAGGTTCCGCGCATCCGAATTTGGCGCGGACGCAAGTTGTCTGGTCACCTGGGCCTCAGCGCTGGCGCTCAATCCGAGCGGACGCGGGGCAGCAGCCCCACCGTGTCCGAGAGGAGACGCGGCAGCTGCTCCCGATGCTCCCCAACCGCTGTCGAACGGGACAGAAGGTCCAAACGGCGGGAGATCAGAGGAACCCGGCCGCACACCCTCGTACACAGGCTGAACGTCGTCCATAAATAGCTTGTTGGTAAGCGGCCCATGGTTGAGGCCAATTCTTCCAGTAATCGGTCCGGCTCTTAGCATCGCGTTCATCTCCTCAAGCGAGCCCACAAGACTCTGCGGCTGCGCGTTCCATGCGTTCTAAGGCCGAATCCTGCGGCCCGTCAGAGGCGCGACCCCGCGCTCCGGTCACTTCGCGAAGGATCAGAAGCTGGTCTCGCGTTATCCCGAGCCTCCTGGTCTCGCCTCCATCGGCTGCCAGTGTGCGTGCTGTGCGCGTACTGTGCTCAAGCATGATAGAGAGCGAAGCACGGATCATATCGCCTCGCCTCTCAGCCCGCCGTCGTAGGTCGTAAGATCGAATGGCTTTTGGATCGTTCATTTCCCTCCCCCTTTCGGTCGGTTCAAGACGCTGGATACAAGGCTCAGCATCGGGTCATTTACTGGTACGGTGGCAACCCGCTCTAGTAGCGCCAACTCTCGGTCGTACTTCGAACCTCGGGCCGGAATCCCGACGATCTCCGCGTACCGCTTGCGGAATCCGGCAAGGACTAACGGCAATACGTCGCGCTGCCGGATGGTTATCGTCTCGCCACCCTCGCAACAGAGCGTCACCGACTCGATATGCAACGTCTCTTCGAGCTTCTTCAGCCGTCCTTTAATGTCCCTCATTCGCCTCCTTCACCGCTGCCTCCAGATGCTCAAGGCGTTCCGACAGGTCTTGCGTCTCGACAGCGCGGAGAAGGACTTCAAGTAAACTGCGCGCTGCCCCGACCCGCGGTGTCGTTGGCTTTTTGGGATCCATCATCACCCGATACAGCAACTCAACCGCGTCGGACCCGACGCTGCGCAGCTTGTCGATGGTCGCGTCGAGTAGTTGCCGCCGTGCCGCTTGGTACTGCGTACGAAACCACTCAGAGGCTAGCCACTCGCGAAGAGTGGCGTAGCCTATGTTGGTTTCTCGCGCCACGTCAGTAAGCCTGCCCCCGCGCAGCAGCCTTGCGATGACGACCTCTGCCTTATCGACCCGCGGCCCTGCGCGCGCGGCGGGCGGCGTACTTCGGCGTACGAGGGCCGAGTTTTTGGTCTTCTTGGTCACTTCTTCACCTCACGTTTGCGCACCTTACCGCTCGTGGGGCGGACACGCGCTGTTTCCGTTCCTTGGTTTCTTGTGGCCTTCGCACCCGGAGTACGGTGATCCGTACGGAGGCGTGCGGCGGCGCGCGCGTCGAGACGTTCCGCGATTCGCTCCAGAGCGCCCGCGATTCGCATCTGGTAGTACATGTTCAGCCGCGCGCAATCAGGCTGCACTACATTGCCGTCGCGACGGCTGGCTTCAGAGACTCCCTCCGCCAACTCGGCCACGAAGCCATCAATCCAATCGGTCCCATTCATCGGCGTTTTCTCCTTGTTCAAGGTTGGGATGTTCGTCTGGCAGGTCACTTGGGGACGACCACATCCAGATTGCGAAACGAGTACTGCGTCTGCCGCCGAAGCTGCTCTATCATCTGCTCCTCTTTCGGCCTCGGGCCGCGCCGCCGCGCCGCTCGCGCCGCCTAGGCGGCAAAGCTTCTATAACTAAGTACCTCCCTCTTTAGGTACCCATTTATATCCACTTATAGGCCGAGGCGGCGCGAGCGGCGCGGCGGCGCGCAGGGCTATCTCCGCATCTGCACGACCTTCCCTCCCCGGAACTGTTCATTCAGTCCCACCTTCGACGCCAGACGGATGCCGACGACATAGCGTCCATCGTGACGCTTAGGTGGGAGTTCGTATCCCCTCCCCTTCAACCAGTCGCGCAACTTCTCTATCCGCGGCGGCCATCGTTGTCCACGGCCACGCGCCCACATCTCGAAGTCTGTATACAGCGCCAGGAGCCGAATCTCTGCTCCTGATTCGGCTGTGCACTGTTCTTCGAACCACTGCCCGAAGGGGTCTTGGGATTTCACGTACTCTGCCGACGCGGTCAGGATGCATTGCGGCAGGTCCAAGCCGCGCTCGTGCCAGTCGCGTAGTCCTTGAAGCATCCAATAGAGGATTCGCCCGCGTTCAGCCTTTAGCTTGTCCAGCAGTTGCATGTCGGGCTTGGAGGGCCTGGCATCGAACGGAATTAGCAACAGGCGACGGCGAATGCCCTCCCCCGACCCGCGCAACCCTAAATCGTGGTTGGACATAATCCACAGCTTGGAGACCGGGATCAATGTGCGCGCTTTGCCGTAAAGCGCGCGAGCAGGCAGCGGGTCGCCGCCTCCTGTGAGGGCCTTCACGTATTTCTCGTTCAGGCGCGCACCTTCGCCGCTCTCGGTAAACAGTGCGAATCGCTTGCCTTCGATGCCGGAAACGTGTTCGGCGTGCGGCTCGTGCTTCTCGCCGTGGTCCTCGACCAAGTCACGCGGCATGGCATAGGCGTAAGTACCAAGGATGTCGAATATCGGGTCCAATAGTTTCGACTTCCCCGTACCTTCCGGTCCTAGTACGTAGAAGAACTTCTCTTCGCACACCAGCCCGGTTAGCGAATACCCGAAGGCACGCTGGACCATCCCGATAACGCCATCGTCTCCGTGCATCCACTGCCGCAAGCATCGAAGCCACGCCTTCGGTTCCCCGGGCTCGGGCACCACAGATAGGCGCTTGGTTATGGCGTCCGCGAACGGGTCAGGCCGCGCAGGTATCTTCCCGGTTCGAAAGAACTGGCGCAGCGCTTCGGGCGACCCGTCTAGCACAGACCCATCGCTCAGCCCGATTAGGCTAGGCTCTTGGTCCAACTTGTCCGTAGTCAGCGAGAGCACCTGGAGTCCGCGTAGCTTGCTCATTACCGCAGTAGCTGTCGAAGCGCGGTCCATCCAGATGCGGTCCGTTTTCTTCGGCTGCTGCGCCGCAAGCGTCTCGCACAACTCGTTCACGCGCCCCCAAGCAACATTAGTAATATCCGGCTCTAGGACGTTGTTCTTAAGGAGTATCCAATGATCTAGCTGCGGGACATAACGTCCCTGGCTCTGCAGATGCTCCGAGACCCACTTGGTCAAGAGCCCTTCGCGCCGAGGTTCCGGCCCGGGCTTTTGCGCCGCCGCGCGAAGTCTTGCAAATGCCTTGCGACCCTTGGCGTGCAGGTAGTCGTCAAGACCCACCTTCTCGCCATCTTCGCTATCCGGCAGTTGCAGCGCGCGCACCTTAGCGCCTAGAGGATCTAACGCTGCGGAGAACCGTTTCAGTGCCTCGGCAACACCTTCCTTGTCCGCTAAGTCAGAGTCGTAGCAGACGTCAACTGCTCGTCCCTTCCAGTTGACGAGCCGAAGCCACGGAGTCAGGTTCACACCGCCATAGCTGTCCACCCCGCCGATCGCAATGCACGGCATATCAAGCTGGCAGGCTGCGCACGCCTTAAACTCGCCCTCCGTTATCAGTACCGGAATACTGGTATCCGAAAGGATGTGCTTCCAATCGATAATGGCCGGAAAGTAAACCTCCACACCCGACTTGAGCGGCTGCCCATATCGCCGCCCCTCTTTGTTCTCTTCCCAAAACCGAGTGCGCCAAACCTTCGAGTGCGGCTTGCCGGTCACGGGGTGCAGGTATGGGATAGTTATGCCCGCGTCCGAGGGGGTCAAACGCAGGCTTTCCGCGTCCGTTACGCTAATGCGTCGCCGCTTCAACTCGGCGGCGAATTTCTGTTGCACAGTGGCTTTCATCGCGCACCCCCGCTATCGGCGCGGAAAGGCGCAGTGGCAATTCCCAGCAGGTCCTTGGGCCGCGCCTCGTGGGTACGGCGGTGCGTACGGCGGAGCCGCGCCGGAACCTCGCCACACTCGATCAGTCCATCGAGCACTTCGGGGCGAAAGCGTACGAGTCGCCCAACACGCACGAACGGGTATCGGCGCTCAAGCACCCAGTCTCTTACTGTCTTTGGTCTGACGTTTAAGGCCGCCGCGAACTCCTCGACGGTCAACAATGGGCGGCGTGTCTTAGACGCGGACGGGCTTAACATCCGCCAACTCCGCTTCACGGATTACACGACCAATCTCCACCCGCAAATACCTTTGCGCTTCGACGAAATCACGGAACGGGCTCTGCTGATACTCTTCAGCGATGCGCGCGCCGATTCCTTTCGGGTCCGCGAAGCAAAGTTCAGCTTGCTGCCGCCTCGTGTTTGCCACCTCTGCGCCGAGGAATTGCAGGTCGCTTTGCGTGGTCAATAGGTATGCAGCCAAGTGTAGGGATGTTGTCGAGTAAACGGGCGGTGTTGTCGCGGCTGCGGGGGCAGCGTTCGGACGTACGGCGCGAGCAGAGAGACTCATTAGGTCTACCTCAGATCGAATCAGCTCGCTATTTTGGTGGCGGCGGGGCGGGCTGTCGGCCGTAGTTGCTGGCCTCTTGGCCGAATGCGCTTTTGTGCCGTTGTCCAATCGGCTAGGCGGCTACTGCAGCGCCACCTCACGCATTCTCTCCCCTTCACCCTCGGGTATCAGCCTTGCACTCATCGCGCCTAGAGTTGCTGAGCGCGATTCCTTCAGGCCTAAGTCCGAGTTAGGTAGGCTCACTTAGTATATAACCGATTGGTCTCTCTTAGCTACCACTATAACTCTAATAACTACCGCTACTTACAGAGCCGATATGTCAAGATTTCTCTTTGGCGTTCTGGCGTACGGGGGGTATCCTTCCTGCGGAAAGAGGGGCAGGGGTATGGCGATCTACAAACCGAAGGGCCGAAACGTCTTCGTAATGGACTTTACGTTCAAGGGCCAGCGCGTCTACGAGACCACGGGCGAGACGGACCGCAAACGCGCTCAGCGCGTCCACGACCAGCGGCTCAACGACCTCCGCGATGGTGCCTCGGGGCTGCGGCCTAAGAAGCGGTTTTACTATCTGGGCGAAGCCGCCGAAGCGTGGCAAGCGAAGCCGCGCAAGCAACCGTGGTCCCCCGCAATGCAGGGCATCGTCACTGCTGCTCTAAAGAAGATTCTGCCCGCGTTCGGTAAAGACCGGCTACTGGCGGACATCGAAGCGGCCGACATCGCCGAGTATCAGAAGGCGCGCCTCGCCGAGCCCAAGAACCCGTCGAATCGAAGCATCAACATGGATATCGGCGTTCTGCGCAAAATACTGATCTACACCGGGCACTGGGCGCGGCTAAAGGACGAGGTCCATATGTTGCCCGAGCGCGCGGACGTGGGTAAGGCGCTCACGGCGGAACAGGAAGCGCTGCTGCTCCAAGAATGCGCCCGCTCGGTCTCCCGCGCGCTGCTCCCCTTCGTTACACTCGCCATCGATACCGGCGCGCGCTACGACACCATCCGCACCCTCCAGTGGGGCCGTGTCGATCTCCAAAAGCGGCGTATCCAAATCGGAAAGGACAAGACGGCAGCCGGAACAGGCCGGGTCGTGCCGCTCAACGCACGTGCTCTCGAAACTCTCAGCATCTGGGCGTTAGAGTTCCCCGATCGCAAACCCGACCATTACGTGTTTCCGGTTTCGCGGTACGGTCTGCACGGCAAGAAGGGAACATTCGGCGGCGTGGTCAAAGTATTCGACAACGACCCCAAAAAGCCGGTCGGCACGATTCAATCTGCGTGGGAGTCGGCAAAGCGCAGGACCCAGCGCCGCTGCCCTTCCTGCATGGCAGGGACGCTTCGCGACGGCAAGACCAAGGGATACCGCTGCGAGACTTGCGGAGCGGTACTAGAGCAGCTTCCAGCGGGGCTCGTCTCGTTCCGCTTTCACGACCTTCGACACACCGCGGTATCAAGAATGATTGCGGCCGGGCAGCCTCTACCGATCATTGCCAAAGTTGTGGGGTGGCGTTTATCGACGGTGATCGAGATGGCGGAACGGTACGGTCACTTCGAGGAGAGCGCGATGCGGCGGGCTGTCGAGGCGATCGCCGCCGTTCCGCACGATTCGGGAGCAGATAGAACATCTCCGCCTCGGCTGCTAACCAACTAATAGCTTCTGGTTACGCGATAGTGCTAACGGCGACCAGCTCGGCGAGCTTCGATGCGACCACTGTCATCGGGTTTTCTACAGTACTCAGGCCGCTTCGCGAGGCGAGCATGGGGCTAACATCCCGGAGAGCCTCGTACGTCGTGCCGTGCACAATGGGGACGAGCTGGTCACGTGCCAGGAGTACCGACAGCTCTTTGTCGGCGATACTCTCTCCCTTTAAACGGAGGAGCAGCGCAGGTGTGACCAGCACGATACCGACTCGCGACTTCGCCAATCCTTTGTCTATTTCGCGGAGCAATTGTGTGCCGAGGCGGACGTCCACCTCGCTGAACCAGACCGAGACACCGCGTGACTGGAGCTGATCGTACAGTTCCTTAGCGGCCCCTGCCCGGTCATCCCACGCATGGCAGAGAAAGAAGTCCCGACGCTCAGGCAGGAGCGTTAACTTCTCAATGGTCTCGCGGACCGGCGTGAGTGCCCGCACCTCAGCAGGCGTGTAGACCACGGAGGAACTGGCTGGCGACCATCTGGGCCTTGCGCTGCTGCTGCTGGACCTGCCGCCGCTTGAGCTGCCCCCACTGCTCAGCGAAGGGGAGTAAGACCGGGACGAGTAAGAGGGCGTGTAGCCGCCGTAACCGCCGTAACCGCCGTAGCGGCTGCCGCATGCAGGGCATTCCGCTCTAGCGCTCGCTGTGCGATGCCCCCTTACAGGTGCTGTGCATCTAGCCATGTCGTACTCTCGCCACTCTCAAAGGTTATCGAGTCCCGTACTATACCCCGTACGCTACTGATTCTAAGGCGAAATCGATGCCTTAAATTGTTGAATTGATTGGTCGGGGCGGAGGGATTCGAACCCCCGACCCTCTGCTCCCAAAGCAGATGCGCTACCAGACTGCGCTACGCCCCGACTCTGATCCGATTGTACCCGGGATTTCCCAGGCTCGCCCCAGCAAGCCGCATCAAGGGGGGCGCCACGGGGCATGGGAGGCTCTTCGCTGCCAACTCCGATGATGCTACAATCGAGAGGTTATGGCGGCTATAGTTCAGAGGCAGAACGCCTGACTGTGGCTCAGGATGTCGTGGGTTCGATCCCCACTAGCCGCCCCAATAAAAAGCTCAAAACTTTCGCCGGCGTCTATCAGCGCAGGTAGTGCTGCCTTCGCGCTTACGGTAACTGGATCGGGGATTCGCAACGACCTCGACAGTATACGGGGGAGTTCCCCGCTCCACACGCAATGGGCGCGTGACACAACTTTCAGTGCAAGTTCCGGCTTCCTATATCGCCAATACAGGAAGAACCGCAATTTCGGTGCAGATACCAACTCCCGGCGGCGGATCCTTCAACTCCTTGCAGATCGAGGTCGATTCTCCAGGATTCGCAACGGCCTCCGGCATTTACCAGACAGCCACAGTGACTTCAGGCTCAACTGCTACATATCCAGTGACTCTGTCGTCCTCGGCAACGAACATCTCTGTGAGCGGTCTGAATCTACCTAGTGGGCGGATTGCAGCTATTCATCCACGCGGAGTGCGGTAACCGTCACCACTTCCTCGACAACGCCAGCAGGAACATACCAGATCACAGTGGGCTTCACGGAAACGATACCGGGACCAGCTTCAGCTCTGTTGATGCTACCCATCCTCCTGCTCCACTTGTTTTCGTCAGACTGAGATGGGCCGCGGACCGGATCTTGTTTGTGGTTGCGTGGGGATTGTTCTGACGGTCGCGGCGGCGAGTTCGGCTGTGGTGGAGGCTCAAGTAGTGGAGGAGGCTCTGCACCACCCCGATCGCAGACTCATCAGGTAACGAGTTCCGGCTCGGTCGGACTCACCGCCCACTAGGGACAGTTCTGAGCCTCGCGAAACCAACAATTGCCTTGCGACAGTAAACGTACCACAGGCTAACTGATCGGCAATATGGTCGTTTCTTCAGCGTCGTTGCCTTGGACGTCTTTATGAGCACTCCTGCCAACTGGCACGGTGCTGACTCATCATCCAATTCTCAAGTCCATCGAACTATTTACGCGGTGGATTCGCCGGCTTCTTGGGAGGCGATGGTGGTTTCGATTTTTGTGCACTCTTGCCCTGCACATGAGTGGACGCCGGCTTGGCACCTGCTTCGATCCAAACTGACTTCACGGTCAGCACGGCCAGCAGACCCGATAGGAGGAAGAAGACGACGCTCCAGCCGATCACCCAGCCCCCCGACCAGACCATTTTCTTAACTTCGGCGCTCTGGCCTCGGATGTTGTCCCGAGGCGCCTTTCCTACCGCATAGGCCCATGCCTCCCACGGATTGTTGAAATAGCACCAGGCCTGCGGACCGGCAAAGATTTTTGTGATTCCAACCTGGAAGATGGCGGCGATCATTGAAGGCACGAGCCACACTACCATCCAGCCGAGATAGGTGAGCGTGTACATGGGGCCGAAGATGCGGTCCTGCCAGACGTGTGTGAATTCGTGGTTGTAAAGATCGGCGCCCGGCGCGTCAGACAGGCTGCTCATTACCGCTCCCTGGGTAAACGCGTATCCAGACTGGAGGCAGAAGCCACTCTCATAACGGTGCGCGTTTGAGCGGTCTTCATCGGCGTGGCGGGCCCAGGCGAAATTGATGATATGCAAGAGGCATCCGACTGTATTCCCGGCCAATGCCCAAGTCACATCGAGCGGAAAAGCGATCCAGCCAAGGCCGTCCCACTTATAAATCTTCCACAACCCGCTGAAGGCGCCGGAGACGCCGCCGACCACAGTGGCGAACATCATGAGCACGTCAACGCTGGTGAGGATCGGGGCGCTCTTAGTTAGATAAGGGATCGTATCGATAAGGCCCGGCACGATAAAAAAGCCCCAGCCGACAGCCAGCCCGGCTCCTGCCGAATCGTTTGCCCATCCCATCAGAAGGCTGATGAAGGTGCGGGCCAGCAATGCACCGATGGCGACGAGAATAAGCCCTTCCAAGCCGCGAAGTGCACCGTCGCCCCAACTCGGATCGTCAGTGTCGGTGCTTTTCTTGAAATTGTTCTTGAAGAGCAATCCAACCAGAAATGCCAGCACCCCGATCCCGCCGAGAATCGCCCAGGCCACGAGATCATTGAAAATGCGCTCGATCATAGGTTTCCTCCAGACATGCGTAGTGGAGAGCCATTCACGTGAACCTGGTCGATAATCCTATACCACTTGATCAATGAATTCGGGGAAGAACACGAGTCCAGCATCTAATCTCGTTGCTAGGATCACGTTTGGAGAAGTAACAAGGGCCTAACGCTTCTTCGGTCGATCCCACCGAACTGCGGCTAACGACGTGGCGAAAAATCAGTGTAGACGCCCCGCTGAAACTGCGGTAGCATCCTCTCCTGACCTCTTTGGGCCATTTTGAGACCGACTTTCCCCGATGTTCGGATTCACCCTTTTCTGAAAGGCTGCCCGTCCAAAGGCAATTCGCAAAAAGGCGCTGAGCACGAGTGGAATCGGCATTAACCCGGTAACGACTTCTTCCCCGGTCCAGCTGTTTCTATCGGTTTTGCTGCGGACAATGATCGCCGTTCACGGGCTGGGGACTTCGCGACCCGATATCCCGAGAAGCCTACACCCTGCGCCTATTGCGCGACCGACTGGAATTTGCGCACATTGATCGCCGCTGGATTGTGAAAACGGGGGGCCCACGATGGGAATTCCGTCACTTCGGCATACCTCCATGACCGTGGCTGCGGCGATGGCCGCCTGGGCGTGTGTCGGGCTCCTATACGGTCAGGACACCGCCAAGAACCGTGGCGTGATGGATGTTACCGCGACGTCGTTTGTTCCGACTTCTTCATCATCGGCGTCGTTCTACGCTCTGGTGATTGGCAACAACGACTATGCAAGTATCGGCAAGTTGACTACAGCTGTGCACGACGCAGAGTCAATCGCAGAGGTTCTCGACCAGAAATTCGGATTCAAGGTACACTTGCTGAGAAATGCGAATCGCAGCGACATCCTGAGCGCCTTGAACGAGATTCGCCGAACCCTCGACGAAAACACAAACCTGGTGATTTATTTCGCTGGGCACGGACTTAGAGATAGCGGCCAGGCGTACTGGCTCCCTATTGATGCAACGCAAGACAGTAACGTGAACTGGATCAGCGCCGCCGACCTTGCGGATGATCTTCGTGCCATTCGCTCTCGGCACATACTAATCATATCGGACAGTTGTTTCTCAGGTGGACTGGCCCGATCGCGGGGAGACTATGAGGGAATCACTCCCGCAGACCGTTCCGGGAAGTTAAATCAATGGTTCACCGCCAAATCGAGAAATCTGATGGCAAGCGGCGGAGACGAACCGGTGTCGGATGGAGGTCCTGATGGGCATTCGGTTTTTGCCCACGCCTTACTCGCACAGTTCGGCAGCATCGACGAGTCACCCTTCCCGGCGAGGTATCTGTCCAGCGAGGTCTACACGCAAGTATTTGGAAGTTCGCTCCAGAGCCCGGAATACGAGGTGATTCGGGACTCTGGGCATGACGGCGGAGACTTCATCTTTTTTCGAACTGTTCCGGCAACGTTCACAGGTTCCGGCAAGCCATCCATTCCATCAATCGCCTCGCCAGCGCCACCGCCACCGCTCAACCCTGCCATAGAAGGCGTTGTGACCGCGCTCCATAGATATGCCGATGCCTATGAAAGCGAGAGCGTTTCCGAACTGATGGAAGTTTGGCCTACCCTGAGCAAGCAACAAAAAGGTAAGCTCAACGCCACATTCAACAAAATGAATGCGCTGCGGATGCACCTCAATTGCAAGGACCCAGCATTTGATTCAGACGCAGCGCAGGTGAGGTGTTCGCAGGTGGTGCGATATACCTATGCGGGGAAGGTGCAGCCCCCCCAGAGCGATTCAGTGAGTATCACTTTGAAAAGATCTGACAAATCTCAAAGCGATTGGTTGGTCAACGAAGTGAAGCCAAACTGACGCGAGCCTCCCCGTTTCCCAACGCGCTGGTACGCATGTCTGCCGTTTAGAGTGCACAGCGTGCTTTTCGAATTGGCAAAGTCCTGGAGACATATGCGTTTCGAGAGGGTGCAAGCGAATCCGCCCAGACGGTCCGCGGTCACACGAACACTTCGTGCGGGCCGCCTCCGCTCAACTGGGCGCAGCCTCGCCTATACCGCTCTATTCGCTGCGGCCCTTCTGCACGTGTCCGCCGCGGCCGCGGGGCAAACACCAGGATGTGTGCCGCAAACCTCGACCTATCCCTGCGTTTATGTTCTTGACGGAGAACTCCAAGGAATCGGAGTCTTCAATTCAAGCAACAACAAGGTGATCACATCGAACGGCGAGATCGCGTATTCGTCGGATTCTGCTCCCCCTGACGCGATTGCGGTCACCCCTGATAATGCGCTAGCTTACTTCGCCTATTCCGACAATTCTAGTTCCACGCCCGCATATTTTCTCGAGGCAATCGACACGCTGACGAACACGTTGAGCAGCAACGTCGCTCCAACCCGTCTAAGCGCTCAGCCATACCAGATCGCGATCTCTCCGGATGGCAGCCAGGCGTGGGTGATGGAGACGGCACCGCCCAGCAGTGTCTCCCTCAGCAACTTCATAGAGGTGATTGACCTGCAGGGCAGCGCGGCCCCCAATCGAATAGACGCGGGGGCCAATGAGCAACTGATCTCGGTGGCATTCAGTCCGGACGGCGTCTATGCGTATGTCGCCTCGGATTGCCTGGTTGGCAGTGCCACGCCGCATCCGTGTGTACACAAATACCGGGCGAATTCCAATCCCGCCCAACTCGTCTCGGAAACTCGGGTTGCTGGAGGAGTTTTCGACTCGCACGCCGCGATTGCTGTAAGTTCCGACGGAACATATCTTATTCGCTCTGTTTCCGATATAAAGGAGCGGCTTGGACTTGCCTTCATTAACACCGTGACGAACGTGGAAACAGACGCGTACGCGGGCACCATCGGGGCCGCTTCAGAGAACGGAATTGCGATTGCTCCTTCGGGAAAAATCTTCCTGGCAGCTCCCAATCTTTTCTCCAGCCAAAGACAAACCAACATCTTCGAATTCGACCTGAGCTCTCTCTCCTACGTTGGAACAATCGCTGCAGGGACGGATCCCAATGCTCTCACCATCACGGCCGACGGCAACACGGTGTATGTGATTGCCGACACGGTGTACGCCGTCGACACCGGCACTGGATCCGTAACGGCCACAGTCGACGCTGCAACCTCCCCGGTCGGAATCGCAGCGATGCCGTCTATCGAGCCGGGAATCGTTACCCAGCCTGCGGATCAGACAATCGAGTACGGGCAGACGGCGACTCTTTCCGCGGCGGCATCCGGGACGCCGCCTTTGGCTTACCAGTGGTATCAGGGCGCGTCCGGCAACACGAATACGCCGGTGCCGAACGCGACAGGTTCCAGCTTTACTACGCCTCCGCTGACCGTGACGACTAACTACTGGGTGCGGGTGAACAACGTCGTTGCAAACGGCGCAGCCGCCAGTCGTACTGCGGCGGTAACGGTGAAGCCGCTCACCCGACCGAGCATCACACAGCAACCGGGCAGCACGATGGTCGCCAATGGGACCCCGGCTACGTTGAGTGTTACGGCCACAGGAACTCCACCTCTCTCGTATCAGTGGTACACCGGAAACAGCGGCAATACTGCCAACCTTGTGCAGGGTGCGACGGAGTCATCTCTCGTGGTGACACCAGCTGTGACAACGAGTTATTGGGTACGAGTCACCAACACGGCTGGTCAGGCGGATAGCAACACCGCCACTGTCGCTGTGAATTCCCCGCCCACCTGCACACTGGCGATGCAGGGCACCGAGACCTCCAAGTTTATGACGAATTACACGGTTCGCGCGGCGGCCAATTGCACAGACCCGCAGGGCTCGCCGACAACCGTGACGGTGGCTTGGTCGGATCAGAGGGCGGTCTCGACCGGAAGCGGGCCGGTATTCGATCCGACCCACACCTATTCAAGTCCATCGCAGACATGCAATGGCGGTCCCGCCTTGCCGTGTCTCTATGACATCCAGGTGAGTGCAATCGATCAACTCGGCCTTTCGGTCAACCTGAGCTATCCGACAGAGGTAATCACCGCCTCGCTCATTCCTCCGGTGTTTTCGGGCCAGAGCTCGACCTTCACGGTATATCTGGCCTCCCCGTCGAAGCATCCACCTGAACAGGTCCAGTTCGTCTGCACCACCGCTACAGAACCGGATGGCACCGTCGTTCAGGCTTCGTCGATCGGCATTTCCTGCAGTTCGATTCCACCGGTTGTGACCCTCTCCAGGGCCGCCGTTCCTGTCACACTGCAAGTGACGACGATCGGGAAGGCAGCAGCGCAGATTCATCGAGGCACAAGCCAGCTGTTGGTCGCTTTGTGCCTGCCTGGATGTATCGCACTTCTGTTTGTCTTCCGTCGGCGCCGAATTTGGGTGTGTGTCCTCTTCCTGTGCTTGAGCCCGTTCCTGGAGGATTGCGGCGGAGGTTTCAAAGTACCTCCGGCGCAACCTTCAAACGCTACGCCTGCAGGCAACTACCAATTAACGATCGTCGACCAAGCGGTCGACCCAAATGAAGACGGTTTCGTTCAACTCTCTCTGATTGTTCCCATCGACGTGAGTGAGACTCAATGAGACACTCTGCAAAATTTCGTATCTGCTGCCGCGTCGACCACGCGCTGGAGCAAAATCACACGGAGAATTATCTTTCGGGCGTCTTCCGGTCTATACTGCTCGTCTGCGTGCTGGCTGCAGCCGGGTGCGCGTCCTCGCAGACGTCGTGTGGAAATCAAAAGCTCATTTGCCTCATTCCCACCGTTTTCCACACCACGGCCTCGACCTTCAACTTCTTCAACACGGCATTAGGCACCCAAATCACGCAACTGCCGCTTCCGTCTCGTGCGTCAGGATTTCTGTTCCGGCTGGGCTCGGCCGGAGTAATCGAGCCAATTCAAGCCAGCTTTGGCCCCATTCTCTCCGAACGCGCAGATACCATTCCCCGACGAACTGCGTATTTCTCCGCGACGTACCAGCGCTTCGCTTTCAGCACAATTGATGGAAACAGCCTGAAGAAGCTCCCCATCGTCTTCTATTTTCCGACCGTGGATCAACCGCAGGTGATCACCGTTCCCGTCACGCGCGTCGCCGTGCAGGAAGATCAGTATGTCGGATTGGGGACTTATGGGTTGACGGATAAGTTGAACATCTCGGCAGCAGTGCCATTTGGCCGGGTGTCCATGGGGGTCAGTGCGGCAGGTGCGGAATACAGCACAACCACGTCGGCAACGGCGACCTTCTCTGAATACATCCCAGGTGCTGCAGCCGGCGTGGAAGACGTCGTCTTACAGCTCAAAGATCAAGTCATGAAAAGGGAGAAGTACAACGTCGCTGTGGGAGGCGACTTCCGGTTCCCCACCGGTGAGGCGGAAGATTATCTTGGGACAGGCGCATATGGGCTGAACCCTTTTGTCGTCGCGTCGGCACGTAGCCGCGTCAGCCCCCACGCCCATTTGGCCTATCAATGGAACAGTCACTCCGTGCTCAATACGAATGCGGACGGCCATCAGCAGCTTTTGCCTGGCTTTTTCACCTATAACCTAGGTGTGGACGTCGGGGCGACGAAGCGATTGACGATTGTAGGAGACCTGCTGGGGCGCGAGTTCTTCAACGCTCCCCAAGTGTCCGTGCCTCGGACTATCACCGTGCAGGTGGCCGGGGTACCGAAGACGTTCACAACTATCGTCAAGGTGAATGGCTCGTATAATTCCAACGATCTGGCGGTCGGCGTCAAAATGAATCCTTGGAACAACCTGCTCATTACGGTCAATGCAACAGTCAAACTGGACGACTCTGGCCTTCGGGCTAAGATCGTGCCCTTGGCGGGAGTCTCTTATTCGTTCTAGCGGCACCGGCATTGAGAAGACTACGGGCAAAGACATTTACGAAGCGCTCGGCTCGGACTTACCCGATTCTTGTACCCCGATGTGTTCGGAACGCGGTCACTATGCAGATCATCTCCGTTTGATGAACGGACCTTTAGGGGATCATGCAGCCGAAATAGGGGCAGTTACAACTTCTTGTGTTTCGAGGGCGTGGCCAGTCGCATCGCTGAGACAGTCGAATCCGGATCGGCTCCCAAGTGATTGCTCAAATCCGCAAGATAGCGATGGATGTCGGAGATTACGACGGACCCCTCGCCCACCGCAGACGCGACACGCTTGACGGAACTCGCTCGCACATCCCCCACCGCATAGATCCCAGGGGCACTTGTTGCGTAAGGAGTGCTTTCAAACCCACACCCTGCCCCGGTGAGAATGAAACCCTTGCCGTCTAGCTTCACAGTGCCGAACAGCCAACCGGTGTTCGGTTCGGCGCCAATCATGACAAACACATTCCCAACGTGCCTCCGGGTCGACTCCCCGGTCTTTCTGTTCGCCCACGTTACGGATTCAAGCCGGGGATCGCCATCAAGCGCCGTGATCTCGGAATCGGCATACAGCGTAATCCGTGAAGAGCTCTCGATGCGCGATACAAGGTACTCCGACATCGTGCTGCCTAATGTCGGCCGACGGATGATGTGATGCACATGCTTCGTCATACTCGACAGAAACAGCGAGGCCTGTCCGGCCGAGTTTCCCCCGCCTACGACGATCACTTCCTGGTCCCGGCACAATAGCGACTCCATCGGAGTCGCAGCGTAGTAGAGCCCCTGGTTTTCGTACCTGGTGTAGTTCTCCAACTCCAGTCGGCGATACTGAGCACCCGAGGCCACCACCACCGCGCGTGCGCACACCGCAATGCCGCCGGCCAGCACCAGCCTGTGAATTCCGTTCCACGGTTCGATACTTATCACGTCGCGAGAAATTGCAAAGTGTGCGCCAAATTTGAGTGCTTGCAGCTGAGCCCGGCTCGCTAATTGTTGCCCGCTCAATCCGGTAGGAAATCCGAGATAGTTCTCAATCTTGGAACTCATCCCAGCTTGACCGCCCGGCGCAATCCCCTCAAGCACCACGGTACACAGACCTTCTGACGCTGCATACACGGCGGCTGCCAGACCGCCCGGCCCGGCGCCCACCACGGCGACATCGTAGATCTTGTCGGGCTCAGGCAACTCGGTGATACCCAGTTCGTCGGCGAGCTCGGGTATCTCCGGCCTTATAAGGACTCGGCCGTCCGGGAATATTACCTGTGGGTAGTCTCGTTTACCGTTGGACGTTCCGACGTCAATCACAGACACCCACTCGATCTGGTGGGGGTAGCTGTTGCGCGTGAAGAATCGCTGCAAGGTTAGCGTCGCGGCATCGTCTTGCATGCCCTTCAACGTTACGCCGCTCGATGCGGCATTGATAATGCCGATTCGTCTCCAGATCGAAGCCTGAACAATGAGGTTCGCGATGTCTCCTTCGGCACGCATCAGCCTTTGAAGCTGACCCCGCGAGATCCGCAGAACTCGGCTGTCCATGACAGTGGAAGCTCCCACTATCGCCTTCTGTGAATTCAAAAGATTAAACTCTCCAGTGAAACTATTCGCACGGTGTCTTCCATAGACGAGGTTTGCGCCATCTGGTCCGGGAACCGACACGTCGACACCGCCCTCCAGCACCACAAACATGTCGATCAGCCGATCGCCTTGCTTGTAGAGAGCGCTGTGTGCCGGGATCCGCAATTCCTCGCCGTAACTCTTCAGTCGCTCCACTTGATCTTCCGTCAAAATGGGAAACGCAAGATCCGAGCGGAACTCAGGTCCGAACCACTCGATCACATTTTTGTCGGGTGACGCGGCCACAGCTGCTGCCTGCAAATCTCCGCTTCTGCTCGCCATCTTTAGCCCTCCAGCTAGCCAACTTTATGGTATGTAGCCAACATTACTCTGGAGCCACGAATCATGCGCCGTTCGCCGAGACCTCAACAACCCATCCCGCTCCAGTCGCAAAAGACGGCGCACCCGCTGCCAGAGACTGTCAGGTAAAAAGTAGGTATAGGCGGATGCGGGCTGGAATGTAGTCGATGCTCAGGTCTCGCGTCGATGGCGGAAGCCTGACATCTGCATGGGCGGAATAAACCTTTCCGCCTGCCTCGAGAGATCGAATCGCCAGACAGTACAAAGTCTGATAGGTCCTATTGTGCCACGATTTATTCGCAGCGCAGCGGCCCTCCAGAGAATCGACCCTTCCGGCGCGCCTTGCTGGCGCCCAGCAGGCTCATCGTCATTCGATCGAAATTCCCGCCCATCGATGAGCGCCAATCCCAGCAATTTGAAGTAATCAGGCGTGACCGCGCGCATCGGCAGAGCGATTTTGTCGCTATCCTTTTGCGGTTCATCTCATCCGTCAGTGGCTCCAGTTGCGGCGTGAACCATTCAAACTGTTTTTCTTCATTGCCTTCTGTTGCCGTGATTGCGGCCAGTTCCTGCAGGCCGCGCTGCTGAGTGACTCCATCCCGCAACCTGCCCACCACATTCCAATACGGATCCTTCAGGTACTTCGGGTTTGGATCGGCCGGCACCCACATATCCACCGTCGCGTTGACGTCGTAATTCGGCTCCTTGGCCGCTCCTGGCGAGGGTGTCGCACTCCAGGTTCCGTTACTCCGATCACAACTGGTGGCGACTCCCAGCGGCTGATGCGCACCGTCTTTCCAATAATCTCTTTGTCGCCGCCAAACGCAGGCTGCCAGAACTCGTATCCGAGCAGGATTGACTGAACATGTACCTGCCCGAAGTCCGAATCGTCGAAGCCGCGCCCGAGGGCTGTCCTAAGGCCCATTAGTCGAAAGTAGTTTTTGCTTACCTCCATGCCCTGCGTGGACTGGCTGCCGTCATCGCGAATCAGGAAATTGAAAGCCCAGCCATAGCCCGCAATTCCCTGAAACGATCCCACCTTTCGTTCCATTCCATTCACTGCTGCGCTGCCCAGCGTCGGGGCTGTCCATCTTTCGCCCGTCCGTCCGCACGGATTGAATAAGCATCAACTGTTGCGGTTCAGATAGGGTGGCGGGGTTAGCAGCACACCCTGAATCAAGCTGAAGATCGCAGACGTCGCCCCAATTCCCAGCGCCAGGATCAGCATCGCGATCGCCGTGAATGCCGGGCTCTTCCATAACATGCGGAGGCCGAAGCTGAGATCCAAGAGGAGGTTGGGAAGAAACAGCAGTGTATGATTCTGAAAACTCTCCACGCGCTCGGTCCGCTGCCCTGCAAAACTTCAGATGAATCTGCGCGCAAGGTCTCTCCTTTGGCCATTGCACAGAACATACCGCCACACATTTGGAATGTCCAAAGGGAATTTTCCAGAAATCGATAGTGGATTGCCCCGATTCTCATTCACGCCATCCCAGCTGCTGCGCCTGCTGACTCGTGAGTTGGAGAACGTAGAAGAATCCGTTTGGGCTTTCAATGTGGTCGAAGATGTCGCGGACGTCCGATCCGGGCGGCAGGAGCGGGTTGACGGCTGCGATAAGTGCGCAGTCGTCGGCGAAGCTGCGTTCACGGGCCTTGTGCTGTGCGCCGGTGCGCGCGGTCCAGGGCCGGATGCGGGCGGCGTAGGTACAGGTCTCGCGCTGCGGATCCGGCACGCACACCAGTTGCAACAGATAGCGGCGACGCACGGGCTCGGACTGGTGCATGTGCTTGGGCGGATTCATGGGCAGGTAAGTGCGCCGTGCACATTGCGGATTGCGCGGGAGACCGCGATGCGGTTGTAGCGCTGAGCCGCAATGCAAGGGAGGTTAGCGGCCAGGGCATACGCAGCCATGACGAAGCAAGCCCACGGCGGGTTCCAGAGAAAGAAGATGGGCAGGCAGCAGAGCATGGCCCAATGCGCCACTTCCGCGCGGCGGGTTTCAACCAGGAAGCGCACGAGGTAAGAAGAATTGCGAGAGTAGATCATCTTCTTCGCGGGGCCTCCGAGCCAGGGGGCGCCATCAGGCAGCAGAGATTTCCAACGACGAATGGCAAGCCAGTCGCGATAGAAGCGGCCGTCCCGTTCCCGGCGGCGCGGGGCAGTGAGCCAGGTGTCGTGGGCGAAGAGAGACGAGGGCAGCCGCAGAGCAACATATCCAATGAAGAGGTGAATGAAAGGCCAGCCCAGCGGGTTTGCCGCCCATACGATTGCGCTCACACTTCGCGGCCTTTCCAAAGAGTTTTGCGCCCGAGAGCGGCTCGCGTCGCGGAGCGCCCAAACACGATGCAGTAGTAGGCGAGCGGAAAAGGAAACAGAAGAGCAGTGAGGATGTGGTATGTTCCCAGCCGGCGAGCAAACCACCAGAGCTGCACGCTGAGCAGCAGGTAGAGAAGCGCCATGATGCGGAGCGTGTGTGGGCGCGGATAGATGAGCAGCAGCGTGGTCGACCAGAGGGCGGAGATCCATACCGTTGAAACGGTAAGCACCAGAGCCCCCGAGTCCGTCGCGCCCTGGACGAAAGCTTTCTCCCAGCTCTGTGACATTTGCCGGAAGCCCGCAGGGAACATGCGCATATGAAGAGTGCCGCGGCCGCCGAGGCAGCGGATGCGCGCTCCGCAGGCGCGCAGTTTGCCTGCCCAGCGGAGGTTTTCAAGCACTACGCCGGAGACCGCTGCGTGTCCGCCCGCACCAAAGTAGGTGGTCCTGGAGATGAGCAAAGAGTGGCCGAAGAGCCGCGGCGGCGTCAGGACACCGAATCCTCCGGCGCCGGCCGCCATGAGGATGTTGAAGAACAGCGAAAGTTGTTCGTAGACCGCCTGAACTTCGTGATGAGGGAGCAGGGATAGCACGAGGCGCGGCTCGCGTTCCCGCAACCAGCACGACATCATTCTGTCGAAGCCGCCATCGAGGAACCAGGTGTCGGCATCAAGGCGAAACGCCCGCGCGAGCTGATACACGCCGCCCGAGACATACCACAGTCCGAACTGCATCTGAATGTTCGGAATCAGATTCATAAACGCGGGGGAATCGAGTGCGCTGGAGCCCACGTACTTGATGAAGTACTCGAAGATGTGGCGAAGGTAGCGATTGCTTAAGCGCTTGTAGATGCTGCCTGACATCGATCGCAAATAGTCGAGTCCGCGCGCGTCGCGCCATCCGTAGAAGCGCAGGAACTGAAACAATGTGTCGAGCCCGCGGTTGAGATAGCCACGCTCCACAACTTCGTATTGCCGGGGGGAATAAGAGAGAAACTCCGTATATTCCGCAAAGACGTTCGGCCCAAAGCGCGCCAGTTCGGTACTCATCCGTTTAGGGTCTTCCCAAAGGTCGACAACGACTCCATCCTCGAAGAAGTTGCGCCACTGCGGATCGACGCGTTCGAGGGTAATGTAGTCTTCAAGACGCTTGCCGTCTCCTTCGAACACGGGCCGGAAGATTTGCGGGAGCGTAAAGATTGACGGTCCCAGGTCGAAGCTGAATCCCTGCATCTGAAGGTGATTCAGCTTGCCGCCGACGGTCGCGGCCGCCGATCACATCCTGCTTTTCGAAAACCCGAACTCGGAATCCGCGCTGCGCCAGGAGCATGGATGTCGCGAGCCCGCCCGGTCCCGCTCCGATTACGATGATGCTCCGGCTCTTGCCGCTCTTGCGGTCATAACTCATTCCCCGACCTTAGGCGAGGAGGAAAAGGAAATGGATTGATCAGAGGCTCGGGACGAGAATTGATTTTCTAAGACGCAAACAATCCATCACTTATTGCGTGCGAGTAAACCATGCCGGCTTCCGCGTTCCGGTCGCGCAGGTTCGGCCGATACGAGCGGATTCTAGCGCGGCGATCCTGTGGTCACCACGATTGCCGTGCAGGACGACCTCACCAGGCTACGATAGCTATGCTTCTGCATCGCGTCGAAGTAGATGAAATCGCCCGCCGAAAGCTCGAATGTTTCAATTCCGATAACTATTTCGAGTTTCCCCTCGATGAGGTAAAGCAGTTCGACTCCGGGGTGATGGTGGGGTGCAAGTTTATCGTGCGGCAACGGATGAAAGTTTGCCAGGTAGCCATTCAGCTTGCGCTCATTCACGCGGAAGTCGAGGCTTTCGAAGTGCCACGGCACCGGATCGGATTTGGGGTCTGACGGAAACGATTTGCGCTCCTCGCGCCGTATCACCGCGACCACACTGGCGCTTCCTTGGATCGCTGAAGAAGTAATCCTGCCCCACGCTGAAGACCAGGGCAATGCGGGTGAGCGTCGGAAGCGTGGGGACGAGCCGGCCATTTTCGAGGCGTGACAACATGGCCGGCGAAAAGCCTGTGTGCTCGGCGAGTTGCGCAAGGCCCATGCTGTGGCGCAGACGCAGGGTGCGCAATTTGTCCGCAATGGCGTACGGTCGCAGTGATTCCTGAACTACCGCGGCGTCAGTACCCAGGCCTTTCGCTTTTTTGTTCATGGGCAAACGTTCTCGGTTGGCGGACATACGCAGGCTACGGTACCTCGTTTACTCATACTCAAAACCCGTTGCGTATATGTCAAGCAGCGTCTCGCCTGCTCTTGGTCGCCTCGCTGGTGCAGCGACCTTGCGCGGCTACTGGCGCGAATATCTCGCCATCAAGTACGACGACATCCTTTAGAACCATCCCGCCAGCGCGGATCAGTGATCGGAATGGTTTTCTCTGACACTCCTGCTGAGGTTAGCTTGCGCGACCACTTGTCCGACCGAGTCGAGGCAGGCACTGCAAATTGCCGTTCAAACAGCCTGGCCTCCCTTGTGAAATTCGACGCGCCGGTTTGTTCTCAGTCGACGGGCTAACGCCTTTACGGCAATGTGGATCGCAAAATCGCCGCGGTTCAAAATTCAACCCCGTTATCTGACGTTGGCTCGGTAGGGACGAGTGATTTGTCCTCAAGCCAATAGCGCAAATCTTTTGGCCAAATGGAAGAAATTCCCCTTGCTTACCGAGGGGAGGTGGGCTATTATCGCTCGGTAACCGAGAGGAACGCGCATGAGCAAACCTTCTGACCTCGTCCAGGGCACCCTGGATTTGTTGGTTCTCAAGATTCTCGCTCTTGAGCCGCTGCACGGATGGGCCCTCAGCCAACGGCTGAGGCAGGTATCTGGCGACGTATTGCAGGTGAGCGACGGATCCCTTTACCCCGCTCTGCACAAGCTTGAAAACCAGGGCTGGATTCATGCCGAATGGAAGCCGACCGAAAACAATCGACGGGCGAAGTTTTACTCTCTGACGCGACTCGGGCGCAAATACCTTGAGAAAGAAGCGGCAAACTGGGAACGCATTTCGACAGCGATTTCCGGCGTCTTGCGGCTTACGGAGGTCTGAGCGATGCGACTGGAACAGTGGATCTACACCATACCGCTGCGGGTGCGCGCGCTGTTTCATCGCAACCGCCTGGACTCGGAACTCGACGACGAGATCCGCGACCACCTTGATCGGCAGATTGAATTCAACGTCGCCGGCGGAATGAGTCCGGAAGAGGCTCGACTTGTCGCTTTGCGCAGACTGGGCAATGCGGCACTCGTGCGGGACAAGACAAGAGCAACCTGGAACTGGAATGGACTGGAGCAGTTCTTTCACGACCTTCGCATCGGGATGCGGACCTTGAGCCGCACACCCGGATTCACGCTCGTTGCCATCCTGGTGATGGCGCTGGGCATTGGAACGAACGTTGCATTGTTTACGGTTGTCCGCAGCGTCCTGCTCAAGCCCCTCCCGTATAGCGATCCGGGCCGGTTGGCTCTGCTCTATGAGGCAGACAACGGTGAAGAGCATCCCGCTCCATGGCTTCCTGTAGATGCGGGGAGCTTCTGGGAGTGGCAACGGTCAACGCAATCCCTCGCACAGATGGCCCTTGTCTCTCCCTTTCAGGGATATAACGTCTCCGGCGAAGGGGGAAAGCTGCCGGAAGCAGTAGAAGCGGCATGGTGCACCGGCAATTTCCTTTCGCTGCTCGGCGTGCAGCCCATGAAGGGACGAGCCTTCGCCCAGGACGACGACAGGCCGGGCGCGCCGGCTACGGCCATGATCACTGCGAGCTTTTGGAAGCGCCGTTATGGGGCTGACCCGGCCATCACAGGAAAGACCATCTGGCTCGATGACAAACCGCATACGATTATCGGCGTCCTGCCTCCCACCTTCGTCTATTCCGGAGCATTTGGAGGCGCCACCGACCAGATCTGGACGCCAGTGAGACATGAGGCGCCGGCTGCTCTGCTGAACACCTATGGAGATCACGAGTTCCTGGTCATTGCACGCCTCGCGCCGGGTGTTTCGCTGGCCACGCTTGCGGCGCGTGTTGACGCCTTGCAGAAGCAAATCAAGTCCGCTCATCCTGAACCCGCCGTACACCCTGGCGCCATCAGCAGAACCATGCTCGACGATGCCGTGCAAAATTACAAAACACCGCTTTATGCGCTACAGGGCGCTACCGGATGCGTACTGCTCATCGCCTGCATGAATGTCGCCGGCCTTCTGGTCGCGCGCGCCGCCTCGCGCAACAAGGAGTTTGCTGTTCGCGCCGCTTTGGGAGGCGGCCGCATGCGCCTCATACGCGAACGCCTGATCGAGAGCCTGCTGATCTCAGTGTCAGGGGGCGCGCTCGGCATTTTGCTGGCCTGGGCAGCGCTTGCGTGGCTGGTTCATGCCCGCCATGACATGAATCGCATAGAGGCTATTCATTTTGATGGTGTGGCTGCGGCATTTACTTTGGCCGTCATCTCCCTCTGCACCCTCTTTTCCGGCCTCATCTCCGCTCAAAGCGCGGACCGCGGCAATATACTGGCCGGATTGCAGGAGGGCTCTCGCTCGCACAGCGGCGGAAGGTCGCGCGCGCTGCTGCGGCGTCTCCTCCTGACTGCGGAAGTAGGCTTGACAGTTGTGCTTCTGGTCGGCGCAGGACTTCTGCTCAAAAGCTTCCAGCATCTGCGCTCTTCTGATCTCGGCGTCCCGATCGACAACGCTCTCACCCTGCGTGTGGGATTGCCCAATGCTCGTTATAAGCAGGGTGAACAGAAGATTGCATTTTTCGAGCAGCTCATCGCCCGAGTCCGCGCTCTGCCCGGCGTCTCGTCCGCCGGCCTGGTGAGCGAGGCGCCGGGCGAAGGATGGAACGGCGACGATCTCATGAGCATCGTCGAGCATCCGCCCCTGCTGAAGGGCCAGGGACTTGATTTCATGCTGCGCGGCGTCGATCCCGAATACTTTTCGGCAATCGGGCTTCCGATCTTCAAAGGACGCACCTTCAACCACGATGAGCGCGGCGATCGGGCTAACGTTGTGCTCATCAGCCGTGGCGCTGCCCAACAGTATTTTCCCGGCGAAGACCCCATCGGAAAGCATCTCAGGACGATCGATGAAGGCGGCGTATGGACCGTCATCGGCGTGGTCGGGGATGTGCGATGGAATGTGGCAAAACCGCCCAATCCCACCTTGTATTGGCCCATCTACGGCAATGGCTACAACTTTGCGACCATTGTGGTGCGAACCGCCCATGACGCGGACTCGATGGCAATTCCCGTGCAGAAGATCGTCGCTCAACTCGACCCGGACTTACCGGTCTCGAACGTCATGACATTGCGAGAGGCTATAGGCAAGAGCACGATCGACTCGAAATTCGATGCGATTCTGGTTATGGCATTTGCCATCATCGCGCTGGTTCTCGCCGCGGCAGGGCTTTACGGCGTGCTGGCCTATCTGGTGGCCCAACGGATGGTTGAGTTTGGCATCCGCCTGGCGCTTGGCGCACAACGCAAAGCCTTGCTGAGTCACTTGCTGTTGGACGGCCTCAAGCCGGCGATGGCGGGACTTTTGATCGGCTTGCCCGCGAGCGCGGTCGTCGTTCGACTCATCCGCAGCATGCTCTACGAGACAGAGCCGCTCGATCCCATGGTATTTGGTGCCGTGGCTGGACTGCTCTTGTTCGTTGCTATTGCGGCCTGCCTCGTTCCAGCCTGGTATGCTTCGCGCCTTGATCCAATACGGACACTGCGAACCGAATAGCTAGCGGTTGATCTGCATGGTTCCCGAACCGCGGTTGACAAGAAAGGGCGATGCGCTCTCTTGATTCAAGAAGATTTACGTGGTTCGTCACAAGTTGCGATTGGAGACTTACGTCCAAGTGGACACTCGGCCCCTATGCCTTGTCCGTTGCCACCCGTCGTTCAGAGCGAACCCATATGGATGAACGTTTGCCCGCTCGACATTCCAGACAACTGTCAAGGACCTCTCGAAACAAGCCGGCATCGCTGTGGGAATAGCCGATGCTCTGCCCGAAGGTCCTGTTGTCGACAACGAAACAGTGGCAGTTCCGTCCTCATCCCGGTTATCTTCACCATGCCCATTCGTCGCACGTTGCGTTTCCACCAGTCGGCCGGGCCTGCAGTCACGTGCCTGCTATTGATTGGAATTTCCGCCAGCCGATGCCCCGGCGAAACAGCCTGGGCGTTTTCGCTTTGCTGCTCGCCGTTGTTTGCTGGGTGCCGGCATGCACCGATATAGCTCGACAAGAAACTTGAGGTGCCATTCACCGGGCGCGTATGGAAGTCGTGTACCCCTGGGTTAGTCCTTGGAGTTGCTCGACGCGGCATCTTCCTAAGCGACGCCGCCATTGTTTGCATAGTATGTCGTGACGGCCTAACCTTTCTTGTGAGACAAGGTGCGCCATTGGTTCTCATTCGACGCGTCGGCGACTGCAGAGCCAAGTGGATCACCGGCAATATCATGTGCTCCTAGACAGCCGCGATCCGGAATAGGGACAATTTAACCTCGATGAGTGCCTCTCCCTGTACGCCTCAATTGAGACTCCTCCGCCGGGGTCGCTTAAGGCGAACCGATTTGCGGCAGTAATCCGGCGCCACGAGTCCGAGGTCACGGAGCAGTTGGGAAACCATATTGCCTTGCCAGGCTCTCAACTGGGGACCACTCGTTCTGCTCGTTGGTGCCTCCCGGAACAGCAGGGGTCAATCCGGACGCACATACAGTTCCAAACGGACCGATCGGTACTCTGAATGCGGGAGCGCTCATGTTGGGTTCATCGAAGTCGAGAATGGCCGCCAGATTGTTCGCGGCAGCGTCACGCACAGTCAGCGGGGCCAGATTCCAACGCCATTCAATGAGCTTCAGCACCGACGTGTGGTCGAACGCACGCCGGGCCACGAACCGTCTGCGCGCGAAGGGTGAGACGATCAACGCGGGCACCCGGAATCCCAGGCGCCCGTCGCTCCCGAGAGCAGCATCTGCCGCAGGAATCGGTCCCAGCGGGGGAGCTACGTGATCAAAAAATCCACCCCACTCATCGAAGGTGATAATCAGTACGGTGTTTTGCCACGCGGGGCTGGTCGCCACAGCTGTATACACCTGATTGAGGAATGCCTCGCCATTGCGAATATCAGCGTGAGGATGGTCGTCATTTGACGTGCCGCCGGACTCATCGATAAATCGCGGGTCGACATAGGAAACCTGCGGAAGCATACCGGTCTCACAAGCGGCTAGAAACTCGACATAAGGATGAGTTATGCCCAGGTACTTCGCTCCCCACAGTGCTGTGAACGGAATGTCATTATAAAAATATCGGCCGTCAATTCCGGCCGAGGCAAGGCGATCCCAAAGGGTCGGAAGCGTCGACACCCTGGTGCTTTGATCGAGCCGATCTGTCTGCGCTGCATGCATGTAGAAACGATTGGGATAGGTGGGCGCAAGAATAGCGGCGAAATAGTGATCGCATGTAGTCCAGTGCGGCGCGGCCTGACTTAGGAAGCTGACGTCTTTGGCCTCGTAATATCCGATCGGGAACGAATCGTTTGTCGCGGCCTTGAGCCAACCGTCGCACTTGCCGCCGTCGAACTGGATACGACCGCCGACATAGGAGTGGTCCGGATCGGCTAACGCACAATTCTGGTAATCCGTCAGATGGTACGTGGGATGGGGACGGCCTGATTTGTCGAGGTACGTAAGGCCCGCCTGTTTCCCATTTGCATGCGGCAGCCAGCCCAGAATGTGATCGAAGGAGCGATTTTCCATCGCGACCAGAACTACGTGTTCTATCCCGGAGTTCTGCGGCGAAGGCAGCGCGCGCCTCTCGTCATCGAGAACGAACGAGACAGGGCCAGCGTTGGCTGCCCTGGCGAACGATGCCGCGGCCAATGTGCCCACGAACCCGCGTCGCGAAATCTTGTGCATACAGATTAGCCTTCTTGCCAACCGCACGCAGTCTCGTCTTTCTTACCTGTGCGGGGCATGTTTCCCTATCGAAATGGATGGACAACAAAGAAGGTTGGTTGGTTTGCCTGCGGAAATCTCGCCGAGCGGGCGCCGAATCTTGCAGCAAAAATCCAGGGCAAGCCAGATAACAACGCAATCGCGACTTTCATTAAAGCAAATGCAGAGCACTTCAGTTCCGTAGGGACGCGCGTCGTAATGGGACGTGGGATCCGAGCCGCTGACACAGCAGACTCTCAACACGTAGCAGTGGTGAACAAGGAATTTGTAAAGCAGATGTTCAAGCCGGGGGAGAATCCCATCGGGCAGCATTTCGGCTGGGACGAAAAAGCGGCGGGCGACTGGGAAATTGTCGGCGTGGTAGAGAATACTGCCTACTAGAGCGCCACCTGGTCGGACCACATGATGTACTTTGTCCCACGGATGCAGCGGCCACTCAGCGCCGACTACCCGATTGATAAGGATGAGAATATGTGCGCCGGTGCGATTGTGCTGAAGACGAGCCGGCCTGTTCCATCGATGGAGCAACTTGCGGAGAAGACCCTGGCCGGAATCAATCCGAATCTTAGTGTCGTGAGGTCCCAGACGTTCACGGACCAGATCGCCGAGCAGTTCGGCCAGGACCGGCTGCTGTCGCGGCTGACGACGCTGTTCGGCGCGCTGGCCCTGCTGCTGGCGTCCCTTGGCCTGTATGGGGTAACCGCGTATGGGGTGGCGCGGCGAACGCCGGAGATCGGCATTCGCATGGCATTGGGCGCAGCCAGGAGTAAGGTCACAGCGATGGTGATGCGTGGGGCAATCGCGCAGACGCTTCTCGGCCTCTCGCTTGGCGTACCCGCTGCAATGTTCTGTGTGCGGTACGTACGCTCGCAGTTGTACGAAATGAAATCGGCGGATGCTTTGGTGCTGACGGGTTCCGTTGCGACTCTCCTGGTGGCTGCCGCTGTAGCTAGTTGGATACCGGCGCGCCGTGCTGCCTCTATCAACCCGGTGCAAGCTCTGCGTGTGGAATAGAGCAAGGGAATTCGCATGATGGCGATCTCACTGAGTGCGTTCGCGATGTCGCACTGTCAGTGAGAACGCTTAGCCTGGACGATCCCCTGCAGTGCTCCTCGCCGGCCGGGAGCATTTGCCAACGCGAGCTCAAATGCCTTCAATGCCGAACTGACATCGCCCTGCTCCAGCAGCAGATCTCCGAGTTGTTCGCGCGCGGGGATGATGGGCCCCGGCGTCACCGGCAGCTTTTCAATCCTATCCTCATCATCGGCCGCTCCGCGCATCAGGTCAGCTGCTTCCCTGGGTCTGTTCGCAGCCTGAGCCGACCAGGCCAGGTCTTCACGTCTCATGATGCCGACCTGACTCGCCCAATAGCCGTTCCCTGAGGCGCGAAGCCTTCCCTCGATTTGGCGCAGTGTCTCGGTCTCCTTGTCCGCCGCCTGAATGTGGCTGTTGTGAGCGAAACCAAGACCGCGAGCCCACACAGAAATTGCGACCACCTGAGGCGGGGCGGAATCTGCGGGATTGTTGATCTTCTCTGCATCGCTCCATTGGTGTCGTTCGACTGCATACCGGACGGGCATGGCCGTGGCAGCATACCCGATCTTGAAGGAGCCTGGCTCGAGATTCTGCATCCTGTTGAGCTCATCAATGACGCGGAGGGCGTCCCGGTCATGTCCGCGCTGGAGGTAGGCGTAGACCAGATAATCCATTGCATGCAATTGTTCGCCGATATCGCCTTGCTGTTGTGCGGCGCTCATTGCGGCAAGGTTCGATGTGATCGAGTCATCCCATAGTCCAAGCCTTGTGAAGATATGCGAAGGCATGTGCAGGGCATGCGGGGCTGATGGCGCGATCATCGCATAGGCTCTGGCAGCCGGGAGACCCCTCGCCGCGAGTTCCTGATTATCGCAGGCATGGATCAGGTAGTGAGCGATGCCGGGGTGATTCGGAAACTGGCGATAAAGCGGTTCGAGCAGATCGGCGGCCTGCTTCTGCCTTCGATGTTCCTTGTCAGAAGGGGAAGCGTTGGAGATCAAAGCCAGTGCGTAAAACACCTGGATTTCGACGTCGCTGGGATTTGCTGCCGCAAGCTCACGCATCGCGGTTTCGTATTTCAATGCACGTGCGCTGAATGGCACGACGTCAGCGTCGTTGAACACGAAGCTCAGTGCGTCGATGAGAGCACGCTCGCGTGGGGAAGCTTCTTCTAGCGTCGCAGCATGCCTGAGTGCTTTCTGGGCGGCAGAAGTATCGGAGGGCGAAGGCGGCAGGTCCCATAGCTGGTGGAAGTGAGTCATCGCAATGCCCCAATGGGCAATTGCGCACTGAGGATCCTGTTCAGCCACCGTTTCAAACGCGGTTTCGGCAGTGGAGTAAGCGAAAGAGTGCAGGAGAGCGGCCGCCCGATTGAACTCCCGCTGCGTGTGAGGTTGACAAGATGTCGGAAACGAGACGGCTCCCAGCTCTTCAGGTACGGGGTGCTTATGCTCTTCCTGAGCATCTGAAAAAGCCGAAAACAGGAGTAACAGGATCAGAAATAATCGCATCGTCTCGCTTTCTCGAATTCCGCTTCTACGCTGAAGCTGCCGTGCCTCTCCAATGGCGACAACACGGTCGAATCAATCATCAGACCGGGGCGCTCTGAATGGGATGAAAAGCGCCGCCGCTTCGGTCGCGACAGTTTCGGCCGATGGCGTCAGCGGCCGGGGGACAGCAGTTCGCGCCCGAGGTCACGGAAGAGGTTGCCCATAGTGTCAGAGGCACGAGCGTTCAATGGCACAAAAGGAACGAACATGGTGAACACTGTGCCGGAAGGCACGCCGGTGCGGCTGCGGAAACGAAGGCTTCCGCCATGCCGAACGATGATGGCCTGCGTCACCCAGAGTCCCAGACCCGTTCCATTGGTTCCCCTGAGAGAAGAGAATGGCTGGAACATCTCGGAGTAGAAGGTGCGCGGAATGCCGTGTCCGCAGTCTCCGATGGTGATACGAACGCCAGGAGTGCCATTATTCACCGTGTTTCTGACCCGCACGCGCAGAGTGCCGCCGCGAGGAGAAGCCTCAATCGCATTGGACAGCACGTTGCTGATCGCCTGCCGCAACTCTCCGGGATACACGCACGGCTGAGCGGAGGCATCCAGTTCAAGTTGAACCTCCATCTCCGCAACGCGCAGCTTCACGGTGAACATGTCTGCAATGTCAGAGACCATGGCGGACACGTCAGTCTCGATCGGCCGGTTCCAATCGCGATAGAAGGCGAGCGTCTGGCGCGTGATGTCGGCAATCCTGCGGAGCTCTTTCTGCGCCTTGTCCAGCATTTCCGCAGTGTGCGGATTGTCGCGGGCGTCCAATTCTGCAAGAAAGAGCAGATTCATAACGGCGGAAAGGGGATTGTTGATTTCGTGAGCGATGCTGGCGGCGAGACGTCCTGTGACTGCAAGCTGCTCGGTCTTGCGCAGAATCTCTTCAGACCGCTTCAGAGAAGTGATGTCGCGGAAGGTAAGTGCAGCGAGGATCCGTGTCCCCTCGCGATCTCTGACCGGCACCGCGTTGAAGGTGGCGAGGAACTGCGAATTGCCCTGACGACGTACAACCTGCAACTCCAGGTTGCTGATTGAGACGCCCCGGCATGCCTGGGACAACGGCCACTCAGACGGTGGCACAATCTCCCCTGCAAGAGTCCGAAGTTCCGCGGCAGCACTGTTCGGATCGAGCATGCGCTCGAGATGTGCGGGTTCAGAGACGCCGAAGATGTTCATGGCCGCCTGATTCGCCTGGATGATTCCTCCGTTCAGGTCCACAATAACGAGCCCATCTGCCATGCTGCGAAACACCGCGTCATTCTGGGCCAGGAGGTTTTCGGCCTCCCGCGCCTTTCTCTCTGCAATGTCGCGGGCGGCCCGCAGTTCCTCAGCGATGGCAGCGCGAGCGGCGGCCAACTGCGTCTGGTTTTCCAGTTCCATGCGATGCCGGATCAGATTCTCGCGCGCGATCTCATTCTCGTCTTCGAGCTGCTTGCGCCGAAGCTGCGCATGCAGCCGCGCAGTCATCACCGCTTCGCCCGCGCTGCTGGGCAGGTAATCGTCCGCTCCGAGTGCGATCGCATCCACGAGTTCGGTGCGGCTTTGCGATTCCCCCACCAGCACAATCCTTGGGGATCGAGGAACATCCCTCTTTCTGAGTTTTGCGATCAGGTCGCTAGCGCTTGCGACTGAGCTCACACTGAGAACGATGCAATCGGACGGATGGGAAGCGATCCCCTCGGACTTTCCGGCGCGAACGTCCACACCTTCCTGTCGCAGGGCAGCGGCTACCGGCTCGCTCCAGTCTTTCAACGCATCCACAAACAACACCGAGGGAGGCCTGCGGTCGCCCTGTGGAACCGAGTCGTAGATGGAAGCCCCAACCGAACGAAGGGCGGATGCCAGACGCGCCAGCAACACTTCCATGCTCTCTTCCTTCAGCACGAAGGCATCTGCCCCGGCTTCCAGGGCGTTCAACTCGTGGCGAGGATCGGTAGAGGAGGTAAGCAGCAGCGATGGAGTGCGGCGGTGGCGCACCTGCTGGCGAAGACGTCGCACGACCGATGCGCCGTCAATTCCGGGCAGCACATTGTCCACGATAAAGGCACCGATCTCGCTGCTCTGCGCGAGGGCAAGCCCCTGCTCGCCTGTCTCGGCGGTCAGCACATCGTAGCCCGCATCCTGTAAGCCGCTGCGAAGATACTCCCGGAAGGTCGAACTGTCGTCAATCACCAGAACGAAGGTTCTCAGACATATCCTCCCTTCAGTTGGATGTGCGAACTCAGGGTAATCAGCATCGGGGCAATCTGCTGCAGAGGCAGTGTGAGTGCGGCGGCCCCCAGCTTGATGGCCTCTCCCGGCATTCCAAAGACTACGCTCGTCTCCTCATCCTGGGCGATGGTCAAGCATCCGGCTTCACGCGCCCGCAGCAGGCCCGATGCGCCATCGCGACCCATACCGGTGAGCAGTACGCAGGCGGCATTGGGACGCATTTGCACGGCGACCGACTCGAACAACTCATCCACCGATGGCCGGCAGGAATGCCGTTCGGGCCGGTTGACGAGACGAATACTCTGCCCGCTGATGATCAGGTGCCGGCCGGCCGGCGCCAGCAGAACGCCGGGATTCCCGACCTGCGGAAGCGATTCGCCGTCCTGTGCGAAGCGTACTGGCAGCCTGGATTGGGTGCTCAGCCACTCCGCGAGTGCAAATGCGAACTGATCCGAGACATGAATGACCAGCAGCAGGGGAATCGGGAAATCGGCGGGAAGCACCTTGAGGATGTCTGCGACGGCGGCAGGGCCTCCGGTGGAGGCGCCGATGGCGATGCAGCGGACTGAGGCATCCGGCCAGTTTGCAGGCAAGGACGTCCCGGGAATCGGCTTGACGGCAAATGGCGCTCCAGCCGGCTGAACCTGCCCCCGTGCGAGAAGAGGACGCGGCGCCCCGGAACTGTTGCCATTGAGGCGACCGCGAGGATGTGTGATGACCTTGATTCGCGAAACAGTGCGCACCCGCGACAGGAATGTTTTCTCCCATTGTTCACGCGACTCGGTTGCTGTGGGCTTTTCGACCACGTCAACGGCCCCGGCCGCGAGCGCGTCATAAGTCTGCAGCGCCTCCCCGCGATTGACCGACGCTGAGACGATAGCGATGGGTGTTGGGCACCACGCCATGATGTACTCAGTAGCTGCCACGCCGGTCATCACCGGCAGCATGATGTCCATCGTGACCACATCAGGGCGCAGCGATTCGCATAATCGAATTGCCTGTTGTCCATTCTCTGCCTCGCCCACAACCTCAAACTCCGACGACGCCGCCAGAACTCCAACGAGGTATCTGCGAATGGTTGCAGAGTCTTCGACAACCAGTGCACGAATTCTTTTCATTGAGCCACCCGAATCAACTCCCTGACCCGCCGGATGAGATACCGCTGGTCGAACTCACTTTTCACAATGTAGTCGCGGGCTCCGGCCTTCAGTCCCCTTGCGCGGTCTTCGGCTGCTCCCTTCGAGGTGACAAGAACTGCCGGTATGTCGCGCAACGCAGGATCGCGCCGAATGTGCTCCACGAATGCCACACCGTCCATCCCGGGCATCTCCACATCTACGAGAAATAATCCGAAGGCCCGTTCCTGTGCCGTTGCGAGCGCTTCTTCTGCGGAACTGGCAAGCTCGACGTTGTAGCCCTCCATTTCAAAGATGCTCTGCTCAAGCATACGGGTGGTCAGGGAATCGTCCACGATGAGTATGGGCAGCGCCTGCGGCCCTGCGAAGACGGCTTCGCTGCGGGCACTCAGGTGCTGGTTGACGTTTGACCCCATCAGAAGAGGATTCACGACGGGTAGTGCGTGGCCGTCGGCGTCCACGGCCGCACCCACGACGTAGGGCTCAAGTTCCAGAAACTCCGGTAG
Source organism: Occallatibacter sp. (assembly GCF_036502485.1). Lineage (GTDB taxonomy): Bacteria > Acidobacteriota > Terriglobia > Terriglobales > Acidobacteriaceae > Telmatobacter. Next base: position 39,862 of record NZ_DASXYM010000095.1, read on the forward strand.
TGCATGGAGCACAAGTTGCCGGATACCAAGCATGCCGTCCAGACCGAGCAGAAAAGATTGCGGCCGGGCCGCGATTTCTGCGGCGACAACTGCATCTCCCGTCTCCACACCCATCAGCGTTGCAAGGTGGACCATTGGCATGGTTCGTCCGTCGAGCACAAAGCTGCGACCCAGCCGCTCCAGGTTGTTGACAGACACTGTTCTCACGATCGAATCGCGCGGTATGCCGTACTGCCGCCCCCCCGCCGATACGATCAGAGCAGGCAGAGCGTTCAAAGATGCGGGAAGAGATATTTCGAAGGTTGTGCCCTCTCCTCGCTTCGTCCTGATGCGCAGCTCGCCCTTCAATTTCGCGACGGTCCGGCTGACCACGTCCATCCCGACGCCTCTTCCTGAGAGCATGCTCACCGAAGCTGAGGTGGTCACGCCGGGCTGCAAAAGAACATCCGTAAGTGCTTCCGGGCTCGCCGCCTGTGCCGCGCTCGTGCTCAGCCAGCCTCGCTCGACAGAGATGCGCCGCAGCGCATCGAAATCGATTCCACGGCCGTCGTCGTGCACCGAGATCACACTGCGCGACCCCTGATGCTGGAACGCAACAAGGACAGTCCCCGTGGCGGATTTGTCCTGGGAGGTGCGTGTATCCGGAGATTCAATTCCGTGTGCGACCGAGTTGCGCACGATCTGGATCAGGGCATCGCGGATTCCGATGAGCTGGTGGGCGTCGAACTCGAGTTCTCCACCGCGCGACTCGAGCTTCACCAGCTTGCCTGATCCGGAGGCCGCAGCCGCCATCGCGCGTTCGAGCACCTGTACGATTGTCTGTCCCCGTACCAGGCGAAGCCGCTCTGCAAGCGAACGCGAATCCTCCACTTCCTGCTGAACCATGGCGAGGGAGTTGTCGATGTCGCGTCGGATGTCAGCGAGCACGTCTTCGATCTCATCCGCAAGGGTCTGCACATGCTGAAGACTCCGCGAGCTTCCGGACGCCGACTCGCGGCGCACCATGGCGGCCAGTTCCCGGGCGCGTGCGAGGGGTTTTACGCTGCGTCGAATCCCGAGGGCCAGGATGGCCGACTCGTTAATCGTCTGAAGCAGCCGGTCGAGATCGCCCAGTTCGACGCGGAGTGACTCGATTGGTCGACCCGGATCTGCGGGCGCGCCTGCGGCCCCTTCTGAGGGTCCAGCATGCATCTGTGGGGCGGACAGGATCTGACGAATTGTGTTGACGGTTTGCAATGCCGCCTCGCGGGCGGTCTCATGGCTGGCTTCTTCTGCGAGGCCATCCATCGCTGTTTCAAGCTCGTGCGCGGAGCGCGCAATCTCTTCGCGCCGCACCACCTGGGCAGCGCCTTTCAGCGTATGGACCCAGCGACGCAAATCGCGCTGCGTCTCTGCGTCGATGATCTCCCCATCGGCGCGGTCCAGCGCGGACGCGATCTTCGCGACCAGATCTTCAGCTTCGACTTGAAAGAAGCGGCTCAGATCCTGCGACATCGCTTAGGCGCTCACCTCGCTCTTGACCAGTTGTGTGAGTCTGCGCGAAAGAGTTGCAAGTTCTGAAGCGGTTTGCATCGCCTCGGTGGTCGACGACTCCGCTTCCCGGCTCACCTGGGCGACGTTCGCAACAGCGCCATTGACCTGCTCCACCGCTGTGCTCTGCTGCTTGGTACTCAGCTCGATCTCGCGCGCTGCCTCGCTTGCGGTCCCGGCAAGGGATACCATTTGTGAAAGGGATACGGCGAGGTCGCTGAAATCGCGCGTGCCGGCATCCACCGCCTTGCTCCCCGTTTCAGTCGCCATCACCGTTGAATTCACGGCGGCCCGGACGTCCTCGATGAGATTGCGGATGTCCTTTGTGGATACAGCCACCCGATCCGCGAGCTTGCGTATCTCGTCCGCCACTACCGCGAAGCGACGACCTGACTCGCCTGCACCGGCGGCTTCGATATTGGCATTGATGGCGAGGATGTTGGTCTGCTCTGAAAGCTCACCAATGATGTCGACCACGCCGCCGATCTGCTGCGACTTGCGGCCCAGCTCCAGCATGTGCGTCACCACCTGGTCCACCTGACGCTTGATGCCGGCGATGGACTCGTGGGCTCGCTGTACCACCTGGTCACCATGCCGCGCCGACGTAGCGGTGTCATTTGCAATGGACGAAACCCGCTGAGCGCTGCCGGCGATCTGGCGCGAGGTGGCCAGAAGTTCATTCATGGTGGTCGTGATTTCATTCATGGCGGTCGCCTGCTCGCGCGCGCCTGTAGCTTGCTCGGCAGCAGTCGTCTGCAGTTCCGCGGCGGAACTCTGGATGTCCTGCACTGCCGACCCGATCTGGCCGGTGAGCTGGCGAGTAAGGTACCGCCCCAGGATCAGTGCCGTCACAATTACGAGGGCGGTGATCGCCGCAACAATCATTCGATAAATATTTGCAACCTGGTTGGCCTCGCGCTGCCCGTCTTCGAGCACGTTACGCTGGGCCGCGGCAAACTCGTCAACCAGTTGCTCCTCGTGATTTCGGGCAAGCTGGGCATTCTGCAGGACGTACTGCGCGATTTCGGCCGTGGGAACGTTTGCCCGCTTCATCTCAATTTCGCGGTGAATGTCATTCTCAAAAGTCTGGTCTGCCTCGAGTATCTGGTCGAGCTTTGCGCGGGAGTTAGGATCTTCAATCTTGGCGCGCAACATGTTGGTCGTATCGAGCAATTCGCGATGAGTCTGCTCGATGCGATCGACCATCTCGGGACTGCCGCTCAGCAGGAACCCTCGCAGCGCAGCCGAGCGTCGGAAGAGAGCTGTAACCATCTGCTCAGTGGAGACGAGGGCCTTCGCGTTCACCTCGATCACATGATCTTTTCTGGTGATGACGCGACTCATGGCATAGCTGGCCACGAGCGCTGCAATGACGGTGAGAAGCACCACAACCCCAAAACTGAGCGCAAGCTTGCGCGAAAACGTCGACTGTCCGTTCACGTTGCGTTTCCCTTCCCTTCTTGCGACACACCTTGAGTAATCATGTCGTAAATCTGTGCCCCTCGCAGGGTCGCGTACAACTCTGCGTTGTGCCGTATCAGGCCCGTGTTCCACGTCGGTGGGAAGCTGAACCCGGTCTCTCCTGCGACTGATTGGGCCGCGCTCTCGAAGGCGTAGCCATCGAGTGCATCAATCGCCAGCGCCACAGGAACGCCGCCGCGCAGCAGAGCTAACCAGTGGCAATCTCCCGTCTGCGCTCCGGCCCCGGTGAGCCTTGGCAGCGAATAAACCGGAACCACCTGGGCGCGTACAACCGCCAAGCCCAGCAGGCCAGGCGAATGCGAAGGAACAGGAGCGATCGATCCGCATCGAGAGAGCGCGAGCAGGTCGCCCATCGGAATGGCGAACTTCACTGCACCCGCGGCGAAGCACAACATGCGGCCAGCCTGGGCGTTGGCCGCGTGCAGCGGGAGCGCAAAGCTCGAATCGAATTCCTCGCGAAGGCGCGCCAGGCTCATCCGCAAGGTTCTGGGCGCGTTGTTCCTGTCGTTCATGCCGATCCGATCGCCTGCAACTCTCTTCTGCAGAGTTTGCGCAGGGCTTCGCGATTGAATCCTCCGCCGAACATCAACAGGCGGCTCTCCGACTCGCGCGCAAGCAGCAGGATGGCCTGTTCGAACTCCCGGCGCGCGGTGTGGTGGTCTCCGCGTCGACGCGAGATCAGCGCCAGATGCATGTGAGGCATCGCGAAAGCGGAATCAAGGTAAATAGCAATCCGATCGTGGTCGGCAGCGCCGGCCAGGTCGTGTGCATGCTCGCGGCAGAGCGCCAAAACATAGTGGCCGCTTGCGTTCATTGAGTCCCGCGCAATCAGTGCCCGGCAGCTGGCCTCCGCCTCACCAATCTCATGCCGATTCAGGTGCACGAGCGACCGCAGCAACTGCAGGTCAGGATCATCCGCAGCTTCAGGCGAAATGACTTTCATCTCGTCGAGGAACTTGTCGTACAGCTCGGCACGGAAGAGGGTCATGACGCGCTGCACATCGTCGACGGTCGCAAGCTGACGGGGAGCAGAGATCATCTCATTGCGCGGCGCCGCGCCCGGCCTGATATGAGCAGCCGCGGGCCGGTGCCGCCGGTCCGCATCGAGACCCTTGATTCGCTCCGCGGATCGGCCGATCTCATCCACCCATTCTGCCCCTTGCGAATCCGCCAGCCCGTCATTCATGGCGCCTGCAGACAGAGGATGTTTGCCGTGAGCGCCATTGAATTCGCGGTTCTCGAGCGCCGGGGGCGGGACTGAGCGGCGAGGTGTTCCTGTTCGGACTGGCGAAAATGGGATCAGTTCCCCGATGGTTTGCTTGCGCTGGTAGTAGAAGGTTTCGTGCGTGTGACAGAGTTTGAAATCATCCGAGACGCCGCGAAGAGTTTCTGCCGGGCCAAGAAACAGGAACCCGCCCGGCGCCAGCAGATGGGCGACCGCATTCACCGCTGCCCGAATGGCCTCCGGGCTGAAGTAGATGAGCACGTTGCGGAAGAAGACGACGTCAAGGCTTTCCGCATGTTCCGGCCGATAAAGGCTCAGCGCATTGCAGTGCTCGAAGTGCACAGCCTCACGGATTTCATCGGCCACGCGGAATCGGTTCGCCACCGCGGTGAAGTAACGCTCCCGATAAACGGGCGGCGTGGCTCTCAGCGCCCAATTGGTATACACGCCACGGCGGGCACGACGAAGCGCCTCGGGATTGATGTCGCAGGCACGAATGCGAAACTGCCAGTCGCGCTGGGTTTCGAACTGCTCGCGCAGCAGCATGGAGAGAGTATAAGGTTCCTCGCCATTCGCGCATCCGATGCAGCAAATGCGCTGTGTTCTGTCATTCGGATGAGCCGCCGTGCGCTCCGCAAGAGCGATCTCCCTGAATGCCCGCAGGTGGTCGATATGGCGGAAGAAGTAACTCTCTGGAACGGTGAGCAACGCGGCAATCGCATGCCACTCGCCCGGGGCGGAGCCAACGAACCGAAGGTACTCCTCCGGATCGAGGTGCAGCTCCGAACTGCGCGCCTGAAGGACCTGCTGGACCTGCTCCTTGCGGCTTTCGTCAAAAACGAGACCGAATTCGGCTTCAATCTTCTCTCCAAACCGCTCGATGCCGCTACCCGGATAATTCATTCCGGCACCTTGTCGGCAGCGGGCAGCATGGACGCTACCATTGCCAGATCCAAGGTCACCATCAGGTCACGATCAGCCGCGGCAATGGCTCGCGCCGCTTCGATACCGTGCAGCAGGCTCGGCAGAGGACTGAAGCCGCGCTCGTCTATGCTGGCGATGGTTTCCACAGAATCAACCGCGAGGACGCAGTCGCGATCCGGCGTGCGAACAACCACGAAGCGGCTCTCAGCCCCGCCTGGCTGCCCCAGGATCGTCTTGAGGCTCACTACCGGCAGGGCCGCTCCGCGAACGACCGTAGCCCCCAGCACACCTGCGAGGGTTCCCGCAGCCGAGGTGACGGGAAGCGGGCGCGTGACCTCGCGCACCTCTGACAGAGGAAGAGCGCACCGAAATGTGCCTGCACAAACGATGAGGTAGGAACGAGGGACCGGGGACACGGCAACTTCCTGTCACCGATGATTTCACAACGGATACGGCACGGCAACCGGCATAGTCCTGCACACACATGCGTTTAGCTGCCCTGCCTGCCAGTTGCGTTCATCTCGGCAGTGCGGATTCGCAAAGCGACCGCCCTGGCATTCTGAGCAGCAATCAGCGCATCGCTTGGTCGGTGGATTCCGATGACTGCGCGAATTTTTTGTCGGCCGCGGCGCCGGGTCCCCAAAACGGGTCCCCGGTCTTTGACGGCGCGTTGCGATTGGCGAGTTCGGGATCGAGCGCCGAGTCCTGCCCTGCGTAGGTGATCGCCCACTTGAGCGCGAGCCCTCCAGCCAGTGTCATCAGTGGAGCAACCACCGAGCGGAGTACGCTGGAACGGCTTCTGCGCAGAATGGCGGGGCCCACAATGCCCAAGCCGATGGCGCCAAGCACAAACATCCCGGACTGCCTGCCAACGGTCAACGGACGAGCCGCGGGCCCCGCGCTTACTACATACGCGGCCAGGGCGCCGGCTTCCGTTGCGCTGGCAATATCTTCGAACCGCACCAGCTGGCGGTGTAGTTCATGATCGCCTGAACGCGCGCTCGCCAAGGCGAGGACCGCCGCCCCGGTGCTCATGGAACTCGCGCCGAACAGGGGACCGAGGAAATTCGTGTGCGCCCACACCGGGTTGGCGGTTGTCTCCAGCAGCACTCCGGGATAGCTGATCATCATCAGCGCGAAAGGCAGGCCGAGCAATCCAGCTATCCGCTGCGGAACCAACCGCTGCACCATGCGCAAAACGCCCTTCCCAAAAGGCAGCTTCGACGCGGGCACCGAGAGAACGGCCAGCACGGTGGCGAATAAGCCAAAACCGTTGAGCGCCCATGCGCCGTGATTCATCGGCGAGGTCTTCTTGAAGATGCGGAGCATGTGAAGGAAGCGCTCCGGGCGGCCGAGATCCGCAATCAGCAACGGCGGACACGCGAGCATGGTGCCGAACGTGATGTAGCGGCCCTGGCGGACCACGGAGACGAGACGCTTGTTTCCGGTCATATCGGCAACCGCGGCCAACGTGTAAGTACCGGCGCTCACGCCTTCAAGAAAGAAGTAAAGCGCGATCTCCCATTTCCAGAAAGGCCGCTTGAGGATGGGCAGTCCGTAGTATCCGGGCTGGCCGACGCGCTCGGGCGTGGCACTGCGCTGAATGTCGTAAACAGGCGTGATCTGGCTGAAGACATCGCGAGGGTCGTTGACTTCCTGGACGTCAGCCACGGCTTCCCCCGGAGAAAAGTACGGCTGAGATCGCGGTAAGCGCGATGGATGCGGCGAAGCTGAAGAGGTAATTCTTCTTAAGGTGCGCCGCCGGCCGGCGCGGACGTTCGGGGAGATTGTAGACGAATGGGTTGTCCTTCAAAAGGAAGAACGAGTTGAGCGCACTGTATTCGCCCGACGCTTCAGCGCCATAGAGGTAGGCGTCGGTTTCGCCCCGCGCGTGAAGTTCTTCGACGCGCTTTTGCGCCGCTTCGCGCAGGTCCTTCAGGTTGCCAAACTTGATGGACTCCGTGGGGCATGACTTGGCACAGGCGGGCACCAGCCCATCCTTCTGACGGTCGTAGCACAGCGTGCACTTATGTGCCCGTCCGTCAGACTCGTTGCGCGCGATCACTCCGAACGGGCACGCAACCACGCAGTTAGCGCACCCGTTACAAACGTCCTGCTGAACGTACACGTTGGCAAATTCGTTGTAGATCAGAGCACCGGTGGGGCAGGCTTCCACGCAAGGCGCCTGCTGGCAGTGCTTGCACACATCGCTCATCATCAGCCAGCGTTGAATCTCGCTGATGGGGTCGAACTGCTCGACGAATGCAACATGCCGCCACGTGGTGTCCGATAGAGCCACTGTGTTGTCGTAGCTGTGACCGGTCCAGTTGAACCCATCAGCAGGAAGCTGATTCCACTGCTTGCACGCAACTTCGCATGCCTTGCAGCCGATGCACAGCGTTGTGTCAGTGAAGAAGCCCGTCTCTTCTTCGTCGGCTGGTGGTTCGGGGCGGATCCACGCGTCGCGCAGGTCGCTCGCGATCTGGGCCAGTGATTCATTCATATGGATTGTCCTTCCGGCTGAGCGGATTTGGGCGTCTCGGGAACCTGCTCGCGCGTGGGCCAGGGAGCCGCAGGCAGAGGTGCAATGTCTTGCGCTCCTTCCAGGCGTCCTGCGCGAACGTCCACAGCGAATGACTTGGCCTCATGCATGCTCACGTTGGGATCCGCACTGATGGAAGTCAGGTCGTTGGCGATGGCTCCGACGGTCTCCCCGGAGAACGCCCAGTGGAACGGCATTCCAATCTGGTGCACGGTCGAGCCGTTCACGGTCAGTGGCTGTATGCGCCGCGTCACCATGGCCCGCGCTTCGATTGCGCCGCGCGAATTCCACGCCACCATCCAGCCTCCATGCTCGATGCCCTTAGCGTCTGCAAGCTCGGGACTGATCTCGATGAACATGCCCGGCTGCAGCTCGTTGAGCCAGCTGTCGAAACGGCTCATCGGACCGCTGAGATAGTGCTCAGTAAGGCGGTAGTTAGTCGCGATGATCGGGTATTCCGCCGTTAGGCCGCTATAGCTGTTGAGCGGTACGTCGTAGCGCTCCACGGTGGGGTTCGCGCGTTGCTCGGGATAAAGCAGGTTGGGAATGGGGGAGTCGATGGGTTCGTAATGCGTCGGCAGCGGCCCGTCTTTCACGCCCATCGGCGCGAACAGCCAGCCACGCCCATCCGGCTTCATGATGAAGGGCGCGTCGCCGGCAATTGCCGCCATTCCCTTCGCTTCGGGATCAGGACGATAATCGGGCGCCTTGGTCGGCTCGAAGTCGGGCACGTCCGGACCGGTCCAGCGCTTCTCCTCAGCGTTCCACCACATATATTTTTTGCGCTCAGACCAGGGGCGGCCCTCCGGGTCGGCGGACGCACGGTTGTACATCATTCGACGGTTCAGTGGCCACGCAAACCCCCACTCCGGGCTGGTGTACACGCCCGGAGTCCGCTTGCGCGAACGCGACCGGTTGTCCCCTTCCTCCGGGAAGACCCCGCTGTAAATCCAGCAGCCGCACGCAGTCGTACCATCGTCACGGAGGCTGTTGAAGTCGCGCACCTGCCTGTGGTCCCCTACCGTGTACCCGTTGATTTCCATGAGGATCTTCTGCGCGTCCGGCTCGCCTTCAATGCGGCTCACAGAGCCGTCCGGAAGCACTTCAGGTTGCTCGAATTCGTAATCCCAGGTGAGATGCAGCAGACCCTCGTCGCGCTCCCGCGTGGAGGCTGCGTACAACTTTTTGAGCCGCTTGCCCAGTTCATACACGAACCAGGTATCCGAACGGCAATCCTCCGGCGGATCAATCGCCTTATCATGCCACTGCAGCAGCCGCTGCGTGTTGGTGAATGTCCCGTCCTTTTCCGCGCTGGCAGCCGCAGGAACAAAGAACACCTCGGTTCCGATGGTTGCCGGGTCGGGATTCTCCGGGCCCTTGTACCAGAAGGCGGCCGTATCGATTTCGAACCAGTCGCGCACCACCATCCAATCCAGCTTCTTCAGCGCTGCGCGATTGAGCTTGCCGTTGGGAGCGCCTGCCGCCGGGTTCTGCCCAAACAGGAACATGCCTTTGATCTTGCCCTCGAGCATGCGCACCATGCAGGCCAGATGCGAGTAGTTGTCATCCGCGCGCGGCACCCATCGGAATCCAAACTCGTTCTCCCGCGTGGCTGCATCGCCGTACCAGGCCTTGAGCAGGCTCACCATAAACTTGGGCACATTCGCCATGAAGCCAGTCTTCGGCTGCTCCTGGTTCAGATAGCTCTCGAGTGTGTTGTGATCGCGCAGCGCGGAGGGCTGCATCAGGTATCCGGGCAGCAGGTCGTACAGCGTTGGAACATCGGTGGAGCCCTGGATGCTGGCGTGCCCGCGCATGGCCATGATCCCGCCGCCGGGGCGCCCCACGTTGCCCAGCAGGAGCTGAATGATCGTCGCCGCGCGAATGATCTGCACCCCGATGGAGTGCTGTGTCCAGCCCACCGCGTACACGATGCACGAGGTCCGATCGCGGCCAGAGTTGTCGCAGAGGGTTTGCGCAACGCGCAGAAAGTCTTTCTCGCTGCAACCGCAGATGCTGGCCACCGTCTCCGGCGTGTAACGCCGATAATGCTCCTTCAGTATGTTGAGAACGCAGTTGGGGTGCTGCAGGGTCGGATCTCTGTCCGGAACCGGGTTCTCCAGTGAACCCGTGCGTTCCGTAAACGATTCGGCCTTCATATGATGGTCGGCCTGCGTCCGGTCGCTGCCGCGTTGTTCGCTCGCATAGTGCCAGGTGCCCTGCGAATCGTAGGCGCGCTTCTCCTCGTTGAAACCGGAGAAGATGCCGCCGAGTTCCTCTGCGTCCTTGTATTCGTCGCCGATGATGGTCGCAGCATTCGTATACGCGAGCACGTAATCCTTGAACCACTTCTCGTGGAGCAGAATGTAATGGATCAGGCCGCCGAGAAATGCAATGTCAGTGCCGGTGCGGATCTTCACATACTGCTGGCACATTGCCGACGTCCGCGAGAAATGCGGATCGACATGGATCAGCTTCGCGCCGCGTTCGCGCGCCATCATGGGGAAGCGGAATCCCACCGGATGCGCTTCAGCCATGTTGGAGCCCATAATCAGGATGCAGTCCGCATTCTGCATGTCTTCCTGGAAGCTGGTGGCCGCGCCGCGGCCGAACGAGGCGCCCAGACCGGGCACCGAAGCGCTATGTCATATTCGCGCCTGGTTTTCGATCGGAATAATGCCGAGACCGCCGTTGAACAACTTCTTGATGAGGTAGTTCTCCTCGTTGTCCATCGTGGCGCCGCCCAGCGACATCATGTTCGTCACGTGGTTGAGTATCTTGCCGTCGCGGGTCTCGACAAAACCCTCTTCGCGAGCGTCCATCGCACGCTGGGCGATGCGGGCCATCGCCCACTCCAGCGGCTTGCGTTCCCAGTGGTTCGAATAAGGCGCGCGGTAGAGCACGTGCTTGATCCGGTGTGGGTTCACGTTTAGTTGGAACGTGTTCGCCCCTTTGGGACACAAGGTCCCCTCGTTGATAGGGCTTTCTGGATTGCCCTCGATGTCGATGACCTTGCCGCCTTTCACATACACCAGTTGGCTGCAGCCCACGGCGCAGTATGGGCACACGCTGTGCACCTCGGTCGCCCCTTGGAGGCGCGACCTCTTGTTCACGGAATTAGGGCTGAACGGCTGATTGACGCTGGCGCGTTCGGGGTCGCGTGCCGGTACTTTTCGCTTTGCTGACATCGGGTTGCCTCCACAGCGCGAACACGCCACGTGCGCTGTCAGATGACGGGAATAGTTGACGCGTTGCCCTCGGGCTGCCAATTTCGTGGATTGCGAATCGCTCGCGCCTCGCTCGCGCGGCGGCGAAACCATGATCGGGACAACCGTAAAGAACGAGGCCACGTCCAGTACGCAGATTGCAATGGTGAACGTGAGCGTCACCTGAGCAATCGACCATCCGAATTGTTTCGAAAAGGGATTGCGGAACGCGCTCCACGCGTATTACAGCGCCCGGCGCCACCTGCATCAGAAACCCGGCTGCTGCGATTGTCCCAGCGATTCATAATCCAGACATCCTTGGTTGAACTGTATGTATGTGGTCCTAACCTTCCACTAATGAATCCGGCCCCCCTGGTCGGGGCTGGCGCTGGCTACGATGTCGGCAGTTGAATTGAGATTGCCGGAGCGAAGAAGCCTTCCCTGATCAGCACGTTGGGGCGCAGGGGCTAAAGAGCAACGCGATGATTCAGCGTCCCGTTCGGCCTGTGTAAAGTGAACCTTCACAGGCATTCGGATTTTTATGTTGACAAGCGGCTCAAACCTCAGCTAAATCATAGAGCGCACTTCTCACTTTGCCCCAGGCCCCTTCTTGGTGGATGGACACATACCCATCAGGATCATTCGTACCGTTCGCAGAGGTAAAGATTCATTTACGAAGCCTCGCGAAACAGGTTCATAGCGGCTTAAATCCATGTAGTCCATCGCTGCAATACCTCGATCATCGAGGCGTATCGCATCGCCCAAATCGAACCGTAACCGCTGCGCGCGGGTCACGCACGAGGGAGCTGCAATGGCGGATTACACAGCCATCTACTCAGTTGGCAACTCCCTGGCGCAATATCTGACAAACAGCTTTCCGCAGGAGTTGAAAGATAAGTATCCCGGCGTCCAGTTCCAACTGGTGTCGAGTTCACAAATCGCCGAAGAAGATACAACCACTCTCGATAAAGTCGTTACGGTGTTTCTGCACCGCATAACAACGAACGAGAATTTCAGATCGGCGACGCAGATTCAGGACCGGCCCGACAGAAAGCCGGTGTTGTTTTTGGATTTGCACTATTTGATTACTTACTGGGGAACCGATGCTCAGGCTGAGCAAACGATCCTCGGTTGGACTATGTTGCAGCTTCAGTCAACACCCATCCTGGATAACTCCATTCTTAGTCCCGCTGCTATCTGGGATACGACCGAAGCGATTCAATTGGTGCCGGCAGATCTTAGCCTTGAAGACATCCTGAGAATCTGGGACGCGCTCGGTCCCAAATATCGCTTGAGCGTCTCCTATATCGCGCGCGTCGTGCGCATCGATACAGGGACGGTTCAGGGGCCGCCCGTAGTGGCGACACGCTTCACCCTCACGGATGATGGAGGAGTGCAATGATTGAGAACGTCGATCGCCGGGTTCTATCCGGATTCCGATGCGTCGACGCGATCACGCAAGGCACCATCGAGGACCCGCTCACCGTGACGGCCGCGCAACTCGTTCTCCGCCGCAACCGGAGCGGAGTCGTCGCGGTGATGGATGCGCCCCAGATGGCGGCGCTTACCAGCCTTTTCCTCGTTCCCGATCCGAGCACGTGGCCGCCGCCGACCAACTTCGAAGTAACGATCCAGGATCCGTCGATGCGCTATTTCCCGCGGCGCGTCAATATCGCAGTTCCGCAGCCGCTGCCGACCGCAGGAGCCTCTTCGCCCGCTACAACCTCAACGGCCGCTCCGACCACCACGCTTGCCACTTCTACAACAACTCCAGCCCCCACCACTACGGCGCTGGCAACTGCACCTCAGGTGCCGGCTATCACCACCCCGCAAACTGTGGTCCTTTATCCCACTCCGGCATCGCCCGTCGCTCCCAACTGGGCAGTGGTTCGCGTTTCCGTGACAAGCAATGCAAGCACCCCTGCGGCGTTGGCCTGGGCCGTGGTCCAGTTGAAGAGTGCAGGCGTTCCGACCATCAACGGAGTTACCGGAGCTAACGGCGAGGCATTGCTCGCGGTGCCCGGCCTGGGATTGAAGCTGAGTTCCAGCAGCACCGGCGCAGTCAAGGAAGCCACAACGCCGGCCACCATCACCGCGTGGTTCGACCCTGGCCTTCTTACAAAGCCACGGAGTTTCATCCCCAATCCCGACGACATCCTGCTGCACCTGTCGGCGCCCTCTCCGCAGTGGAAGAGTGCGTCCAAATCAGTCGACCTTGGCCCCGGCCAAACAGTTTCGATCGCTCTAACGATCTCGATTTGAACGAGGAGGGAAAATGCCCGAGTATTTAGCGCCAGGCGTTTACGTGGAGGAGGTCAGTTTCCGGGCGCCTTCGATCGAAGGGGTAGGAACGAGCACCGTCGGCTTCGCAGGGGTGACGCTGACCGGTCCTACTACCGCCTTTCCGGCAGTGCCCAACAAGCCAACACCGGAGCTCCTCACGAGCTTTGGCGATTTTCAAAATGTCTACGGCGGTTATGACAGGCTGGCGCTGGACGGCGTCTCGAACGACAACCCCAAGAACGTGAACTATCTGGCCATGGCGGTCAAAGCGTTCTTTGATAATGGCGGTTCGCAACTTTACGTGTCGCGAGTCTTCTCGCCTAAGAGCGCAGCGGACGCGGGCATTGCCAGCAGTGGGGATCCGGCAACCACCAACGTTGTCGTATCATCTCGCTTCCCCGGCAGCGCCGGAAATCAGACCGTCAGCGTGAAGCTGAAGGCCACACGCACCCAGAATGCGAGCAGTTTGCCCGCAGGGTCGCTGGTCGCTTCAGCGGCCAACACGTCAGCGCTCGCTGCCAATATTGCCGCCGCGGACACCAAGGTATTCCTGACCGCTCCGTTTCCCTGGCAAACTCCCGCCAACATTCGCATCGATTCGGAGGTCATTCCTGTCACCGGGTATGACCCCAGCGGCACAATCCTCACTGTCACTCGCTCCGCGGGCGTGACGCACGCAAAGGGAACGGCTGTGCTGGGCCAGGTGGGCGTGCTCTTCGCGGCTCTCAACAACACAGCTCTGCAGCTCACACTTTCCAATGCCGCACCGCTGACAACAACTCCAGCACCAACCACGACGGCCGCGGCCACAACCACCGTTGCTCCCACTACAACCGTCGCCGCCACCACCACGGCGGGCCCCACCACCACAGCGGGCCCCACCACCACCGCCGCTGCAGCCACTACTACGCCCGCGCCAACCACCACCCCGGCGCCCGCCGCGGCAACCAAGCCGGTCAACGGCATCCCCGCCGTCCTGCTCATCGACAACGAGACGTTCACGGTGTCTTCGCTCGATGCTTCGGGAACGGTAGTTACCGTGGCTGCCCGCACCGGGGCCGCTACCCACAGCCAGAGCGCGCCGGTGTTCTCGCCCTTCGCCTTTTACACCAACGCGACGGGCACCACGATGAACGCGTTGCCCGCGAATGCGCCTGCCGGACTCTATGCACTTACCATGCAGGTCACGGCCAGCACGGCTGCTGGATCCCCTGCGGTATTCGACGGACTCGGCTTCCACAGCGCGCACCCCTACTACCTTGGCACTGCGCTTTCCGCGAATCCGCCTCGGCACATTGATGCGCTCCAGAACCAGATTGCATTCACCATCAACTCCACGCTGACGCCGGACACGCTGTTTTCAACCATCTTCCCCAACTGGGGCGGACCCGGTGCAAACGCCAGTCAGACGTTCACCCTGCAGAACGGCAACGATGGCGCGGAGCCTCTTTCAACCGACTATGACACCGCACTTGACCTGCTGCGATCCATAGAAGAGATCGCCATCGTGGGCGCGCCGGGTTCCGGTATCCTCGATGCCAGCCAGGACATCATCAACAGCCTGATCACGCATGTAAGCCAGCCCCGCGCCTACCGCGTTGCCGTGCTGGAAACGCCTCCCAATCAGCTCGCTTCAGATAACGAGGGCGTGCGCAGCGCCATCGACAGCAGCTACGCCGCGCTGTACGTTCCTTGGATCTGGACGCCCAACCCTCTCGCCAAGTCAGGGACGGCGACTGCCGCGGAGATTTCCGTGCCCCCCACCGGCTTCATGGCCGGCATCTATGCGCGCAATGACCAGCAGCACGGAGTTTCTAAGGCTCCGGCGAATGAAGTCGTGCTGGGCGCTTCGCGTCTGGAGCGCGATATCAACTTCGCGGAACAGGGCATCTTGAATCCCCTCGGCATCAACTGCGTGCGTTCCTTCCCGAACCGCGGATTCCGCGTATGGGGAGCACGCACCGCCAGTTCGGATTCGGAGTTCCAGTACGTCAATGTGCGGCGCTACCTCATCTACCTCGAACACTCCATCGACAACAGCACACAATGGGCGGTGTTTGAGAACAACGGACCGTTGCTCTGGTCGCGGGTCAAGGAGTCTGTGGATTCCTTCCTCTATAACGAATTCGTAGAGGGAAACCTGCTGGGAGACAACGCCTCGCAAGCGTACTTCGTGCGGTGCGATCGAACCACGATGACGCAGAACGACCTCGACAACGGCCGCATGATCTGCCTTATCGGAGTGGCCGTGTTGAAGCCAGCCGAGTTTGTCATTTTCCGCATCGGCCAGACCACGGCCCTGCAGCAGAGCTAGCCTCAACCCAAGTGGTGAAGGAGAATCGCAATGCCCGACAGAACTGCGCCTCTACCTGCATATAACTACCTGGTCGATCTCAGCGGCCCGCGAAGTCCTCAGAAATTGCTGGGCGGTTTCTCAGACGTGTCAGGCTTGGAGACGGACATTCATATCTCTGAATACCGCGACGGCAATGACGCTGAGCCGCACGTGCGCAAAATCCCTGGCTCCCACAAAGTCGGTGACGTCACTCTGAAGCGCGGGGTGGTCGATTCCTCCGACTTGTGGGCCTGGATCAGAGCCACGCGCACCACCGGCGTCGCCGCCCAGCGAGACGTGGTGATCACTCTCCTCGATGAGGCGGGAAAACCGGCTCAGCAATGGAAACTGCGCCGTGTTGTGCCTATGAAGTACACCGGACCAACGCTGGCCGGCAAGGGCGGCGGCGACGTCGCCATGGAAGAACTCGTGCTCTCCGCCGAAGGCTACGAGATAGCGCCGGCTTCGTAACCAAAAGAGCATAGCCCTTCAAGAGAGTGAGCCATGAGCCGCATTGTTTTCGACAACGCGCGTCCAGTGGTCGAGTCAGATCCCGCACGTACCGATGTCGCGTGCTTTGTGGGACTGGCTCGAGCCACGGGCGCCGCTCTGCCGGACGCTATCGTCGCATGGCTGCAGTTGCATGGCTGGACAAACGGTAGTAATGCGCAACCCGGCCCGACCAGTCGATCCATCAATCCGCCATTCACTGACATACCCATTCCCATTGAGAGCTACGCCACGTTCACGGCGCTGTTCGATCCCGGCGGATCCAACGCAAGTTTCGGGACCGACTACCTGGCCGCTGCGGTGCGCTCATTCTTCGCGCAGGGTGGAAGACGGTGTTATGTCGTAAGCATGGGTGATCCGCTGGGCCCCACTCCCGGCAATGTTCAACCCACTGCGAGCGACAAAGCACAAAAGCTGGACGCCCTGCTTCCACGCGTTCTCTTCTCTGCGAACGATCGCAGGAACTGGCACGGCATTGGCCATCTGGGCGGGTTGCCGGATGTGTCGATCCTTGCGGTTCCGGACCTGCCGCTGCTATCCGCCTCCGACTCCACGCTTGCGCAGGGTGTGCCTGTCGTGGTCGAGGCTGGACCGTCGCAGTTCGTCGAGTGCTCCCAGGTGCAAGCGGCAGGCGAACCAAACCCGGTGTTCCCGTTGCCGGCGCCAAGGCTCTCTCCCGCGGATTACGACGGCTGGTCGGCAAGCCTCCAGACCATTCTGCAGTACCTCGCCCAGGCCGGCATCCGGGAGATCACACTGGTTGCCGCGTTCCCTCTTCCGCAGCATCTTGATCCAGCTGCGGCTTCAGAGAATCCGTCAAGCCCCGCGCTTGCTGCGGATATCCACGATGCAATCAGTAAAGAAATGCCGGAAAACATCCAGCCTGATGCTACAACTCCGCCTCCTGATGCGGGCCTGTCCACCGCCTTTCTGCAACTGGGCTATCCATGGCTGAGGACGACTGGATCGTATGTTCTCAATGAGTCGCTGGAACCGCCCGATGGTGCGCTCGCCGGCCTGCTGGCATGTAACGCCCTCACCCGCGGCGCTTTCATGGATGCCGTCAAAGTCGTCCCGGCGGAGATCGTGGACATCTGGCCTTCATTGCCCGGCTATGAGCTTTCCATTCCGGTAACACCGCCGCAATGGGGAGATGGTTCCTGGAAGCCCCTGATCATGCGGCTTAGTATCTTCGGCTTCACACCCTCCGGCCTGCGGCTGCTTTCCGATGTGACAGCTTATCCCGGCGAGGCTTATCGGCCTGCGCGGGTTCACCGCCTGGTGGGAGTGATCTCGCGAGCTGCCCGGCAGCTGGGCGAGCGGAGCGTCTTCCAGAACAACGGACCGCAGCTGTGGCGACGAGTTGAAATTTCACTCACC
The DNA here is from genome assembly GCF_036502485.1 of Occallatibacter sp. Taxonomy (GTDB): domain Bacteria; phylum Acidobacteriota; class Terriglobia; order Terriglobales; family Acidobacteriaceae; genus Telmatobacter. Next base: position 57,279 of record NZ_DASXYM010000095.1, read on the forward strand.
GAACTCATGACCCGCTTGTGGCGGATGAATGCGCTGGAAGGTGCCTCAACCGACGACGCATTCAGCGTGCGGTGCGATCGAAGCACCATGACACAGAACGATCTCGATAACGGCCGCATGGTTGCGCAGGTGACGTTTACCGCGGCGTCCACAATCGAATTGATCCGCGTGACGCTGGCGCTGGAAACGAGCGGGGCCGCTGCGCAGGGTAGCGCTGTTCTGGCGGGGGTGAGCTGATGTCCACCGCGCAGGGTATCGTTCCGCTGCATATCTTCCGTTTCCGCGTTGCGGTCACCAGCGACTCCCTGGCGAACGGCCCGCAAGGTTCGAGCACAGAGATGAGCTTCGCGGAGTGCACCGGGCTTGAAGCAACGATGGAGCCGAAGACCATCAAGGAGGGCGGCCGCAACTATGGCGCGGCACAACGCGCAGGCGGAGTCTCGTTCGCCACCGTTATTTTCAAACGCGGCGTCAGCCAGGATCGCGGCATGTGGCAGATCTTCAACACCACCACTTCAGGGCGCTTCGCCCCGCGCCTGCAGGTAACCATCACGCTGCTCGATGGCGGCATGCAACCGCTGCTCACCTGGCAACTCGCCCACGCCATGCCGGTGAAGTTCAAGTTCGCTGACCTGAATGCAAAGGGTCAGGAAGTCGGAATAGAAGAGCTGCATTTCGTTCACGAAGGCCTCACGGCCGTATAGAGATTTGAATGAGCGCTGCGAACACAAACACGTTTCCCATCCCCACCGTCGTGAAGGCGAGCCTCAAGGCGCTGCCCGACGGCCAGGCGGTCCCCGTTCATTTCAATCCCGCGTCCTTGGTCTACACCGTTGAGAACTCTACGCCGCAGCAGAGCGCAGACCCGAAGAAACGCCAATTCGCCGCGCAGTTCACAGGCAAGCTGACGATGGATCTGCAGTTCGACACCACCGATACCGGAACAGACGTGCGCAAGGCGACCGGTAAGGTGGCTGCATTCATGCAATCCTCAGCGCAGGCCAACTCGAATGGCAAAGGCACCGGCACAAACAAGCCCGCGCCTCCCGTGCTGAGCTTTGACTGGGGCGCGTATCACTTTCAGGGATTCATGGAATCGTTCAAGGAGACCATAGACTTCTTTTCAGCCGACGGCATTCCCCTGCGCGCACTGGTAAGCATCTCTTTGGCTCGTCAGGACCAGGTGTTTGATACCGGCTCCGATACTCCCGCCGCCCAGCCGGCAAGCCTGGTGCCCACCTCCGCAAACGCCAGTGTCGGAGATGCAACATCGAAAGGCGGCGATTCGAACGCGACGCGAGCGCTGGCCGCCGCCAATGGCATCGAGAATCCTCGCTTCACCGGGGGCGCCTCTTTGCAGGTCAGTGCGGGAATCCAGTTGAACGCTCCCACTGCCTTTGTCGCCAGCGCATCCGCCGGAGCAGGAATCGGCGCATCGGCGGGAGCTGGGATCGGGATCTCCGGCGGCATTGGCTTGAGCCTTTCGGCAAGCGCCGGGGCAGGCATATCGGCCGGCGGCGGGTTCTCCGCGGGAGCAGGCATATCGGCCGGCGGCGGGTTTGGCGTGGGCGCCGGCGCATCCGCCGGCATTGGCTTGTCTGCGGGCGCCGGAGTCTCCCTGGGGGCGGGCGTGAGCGCTTCCGCCTCCGGCGGTGCGGGGGTCGCCTTGACTGCTGACGGCGGGGCGGTCTTCGGATCGCGCGCGTCGGCAGGAGTTCCGGCTACCGCCGGAGCCTTTGCCGGTATCGAAATCGGCCGCGCCTCCGTGAGCACCACCGCGCAATTGGACCCTCTCCGCATGCTGCCGGCTACGGTCAACACCAACGTCGCTGCAGGCCCGATGGCAAGCTTCCAGCTCGGCGGAGCTGCCGCATCGCAAACCGGATTCGCTACCGATGTGGGAGCGAACTTCAGCTTTCATGACCGTCTGACTTTCACCAGCGATTGATTGTGGAGAAGCTTGCATGCCCGTGAACATCGATGAGTTGCATGTAGAAACGGAAAGCCCGGCGCCCTCAGCCGCGCCGCCTGCCAAAACCGATCAACAGCCTCAGCCCGATCTGCAGGCAGACTTGGAAAAGCTCCGCGAACGCGAACTTCGACTCCAGGCGGATTAGATCCCATGCCGGAAACTCCAACCACCAATTCGGCAACCTATAGCGCCATTCCCACCGTGAAGGTGAATGGGCAACTGAACGACAAAGTCACTGAGCAGTTGCTCAGCATGAAGATGTGCGAGCACGAGGCGGGTATGTCAAGCCTGGAGCTCCGCTTCAGCAACTTCGGCTCCCTCGCCGGCGGAATGGCCGACCAGATCTTCGAAGACGGCGCCATCCTGAAACTGGGCGCCGACGTGATTGTCTACGCCGGCGAAGTTACCTCCCCCACAGAAATCTTCCGCGGCAAGATCACTGCTCTCGAAGGCGTGTTCCCCAGCAATGGCCCGCCCGAGCTGCTGGTGCTCGCCGAAGACGCATTGCAGGCCGCGCGCATGAAACGGCGCACAAAAACATGGGACAACACCACCCTCGCCAACATCGTGCAGGACGTCGCCAGCGGCGCAAGCCTCACCCCCGTGAGCAGCGGCCTCGACACAAACATCGGAACCGAACAGCAGTTCAACGAGAGCGACCTGCACTTCCTGCGGCGACTCCTCGCGCGCTACGATGCGGATCTGCAGGTGGTCGGTACAGAACTGCATGCTGCCCCGCGCAGCCAGGCGCAGCGCAGCACTCTGCAGCTCGACATGAACAGCCAGTTGCACGAAGTTCGCGTGCTCGCCGACCTCGCTCACCAGGTCTCCCAGGTAACCACAACAAGTTGGGACTTCATGCAAGGCCAAACCATCTCGGTTACAAGTTCCACCACGTCGCTGGGGCCCGGTTCGGGCCAGACTGGGAAGGACTTGCTGCCGCAGGCCTGGAGTTCGCGCTCAGAGCATCTCGCACAATTCGCTACCCTCGACCAGTCGGATGCGCAGGCGCTTGTCGATGCGGACTTCGCGCAGCGCAGCCGGCGCTTCGTTGTCGCACGCGGCATCGCGGAAGGCAATCCCGCCCTCCGCGTAGGAACCTATCTGACGCTTGGCGGATTGGGGCCAAGATTCTCAAACACCTACTACACCACCGCCACGGTTCACCGTTTCGACACCAACAAAGGTTATGAGACGGCATTCACAGCCGAGTGCGCTTACCTGGGGACGCCGTCATGAGCTTATTGCTGCGCGATTCGACTGTTCAACTGCTGGGACCCGCGCTCTTCCTTGCGCATGTGGTGAACGTCAAGGACCCGCAGAACCGCAACCGTGTTCAGGTACGCGTGTACAACGCCGACGGAGTTTCCGACCAGGACGGACCCATCTGGGCGCGCGTGGCCGTGCCCTTCGCCGGCAACAATCGTGGCGCGTTCTTCATTCCCGACGTCGGCGACGAGGTGGCCATCGCCTTCATCGGCGGTGATCCGCGCGGTGCCATCGTGCTCGGCAGCCTCTGGAATGGCCAGGACTCGGCACCCGAGACCATCGGCGGATCGCAGGACAGTGTCGATCGCTGGACCTTCACCGGCAAAGCAGGCACCCGCATCGCCATCGTCGAACAGCCCTCGAGCAGCGCCACCATCTCCTTCACCACGCCCGGCGGTCTGAGCGGAACCCTTACCGATCAGGGCAGCTCCATCGAGTTCAAAGATTCAAGCGAGACCTCGGTCAAGATCGACTCCAGCGGCGTAACCGTGAACGCGCCCACCGCGCAGGTGCAGATCACCGCGGCCAGCGGAGTAACCGTAACCTCGGCCCAAGTCACCGTGAATGCTGCGATGAGCACGTTCAGCGGCATCGTTCAGTGCGAAACACTGATCAGCAATTCGGTGGTATCTGCCTCGTACACCCCGGGAGCCGGCAACGTATGGTAGCGCACACCATTGACGTGAACGGCCTGCAGCTCTCGGGCGCCATTCAGGACCGGCCCGTGGTCCTGCAGATGCATGCCGAGGATTTCCCCAAGGCGTTCCTGCGCGACCTGGGCGCCGTGCCGCAGCCCGCGCCCACCGCGCAGGTCACCGCAACACCCACGCTGCTGTCCTCCGCGCAAACAGTCGCCTCCAGCGATGCAACGCCCGGCACTCTCTATCAGCCCGTGGCGCGCGTGTTTCATGTCGCGGTGGTGCAGTTAACCTGCGAGAGCGTAGCCAGCCCGCGGGTGGACCCCACCCGCGTGCTCTCCGCCGGACTCGTGGTGCGCCGCGTGCCGCGTACCGGCGGCGTAAGCGAACTGGGCAAACCGCCTGAAGCCGCATGGCCGTGGATGAAAAACCCCAAGGGACAGTTTGGGTGGATGCGCAATCCGCCGCAGTGGACGCCCGACGATGACCCCGATCCGAAACAGCGCCCTCGGCTGCAGTCAGGACAACCGGCGTTGGACCAGTTGCTCGCGGCGCAAACAAGCCTGACCGCTCTGACCGAAAACACCACACCCGCCTTCGTCGCGCCGCCAGACGTCTGCGCGGCCGCACAACGCACCATTGTTTATGCCCTGATTCCTACGGCCAGCAGTGACGCCGGCACCTTGCAGGCTCCGTCACCGGCGCCCGTAGATACCGACAGCTTGAAAAAGCTTCTGCCCACGTTCCTGACAGCCGGTTCCCACGTGTTTTCACAGGCCAACCAGCTCGTCGACTACAAACTCATGTCGGATGAGTACGCCATCGCCAGAGCTAAAACCGACTTCCTTTCCTTCTCCGCTACTCTGCGCGCGCTCAGCGCCTTTGGCGCACTGGACGGATCGGCCGCCGCACAACCCCTCATCGACAGGCTCAACAAGCTCAATGTCTCCATCCAGGACGGCACGTCGCAAATTTCAACGCCGATGGGATCGTTCTATCAGGATGCAGCCACGAAGCTGATCGACTACAACCCCAACGCGAGCGGATCGTCACAGGTTCCGGAACTCAGGATGCCCGGATCATGGGACCTGCTCACTTCCACCGACGAAGCCGATATCCTGGGACTCCTCGCAACCTTGCTGCAAGGCCGCGCGCAAACGGCCGCTCCGCCCGAAGGCCGATATCAGGACGCGAGCCGCTACTACCGCGTCCGGATGTACTTTCGCATCAAGGCTGAAACCG
>NZ_DASXYM010000096.1:0-61664 GCF_036502485.1 Occallatibacter sp.
TCGCGGCCGCGGGTCCGGTAGACATCCGAACTACCAGTTCGGGGGCCGGCATGTGGAGGCGCGGCTCGTCCGGCCTGGTCGCTCCTGTTGCGCTGCCCCGTGCAATCCCGTTGAGGGCCCATTCCGCCACTTCGATGCCCATCTCTTTGAGCGGCTGGCGGATGGTGGAAATCGAGGGGGTAGCTACTTCAGAAGGGAGAATGTCATCGAAACCCATTACAGAACAGTCCTGGGGCACGCGGATACCGGCTGCAGTGAGTCCGCGGACCACACCAAGCGCGGTGAGGTCGTCGAACGCCAGCACAGCCGTGAATGGCCGGCCGGAGGCCAGCATCTGGCGCGTGATGTGCAGACCTCCTTCGAATCCGGAAGCTGGATCGGCGAGAGCGGGAAGTTCGAAAACGAGTTGCGGGGCGATGGTGATGCCTTGTTCCCGGGCCACACGCTGGATTCCCTGCCAGCGCGGCTCGGAGTCACACATCTGCTGCGGGCCGCGAATCACGGCAATGCGGGTGTGGCCTAATTCGCGGAGATGGCGCATCGCGAGTGCTCCCCCGGCTTCATTGTCGACCAGCACCGAGTTGATGCCGCGGGCGGTCAGGTCGCGGCCAAGAATAACAATGGGCACATTGTTTTTGCGGACATCGCCGAGCAGGTTGGTTTCTTCAAAGACCCAACTGGCGATGACGATCACGGCTTCAGCGCGGCGCTGCAGGGTGAGGTGGAGATAGTTGTCGAACAGGTCCCGCCTGGCCTGTGCGTCCATGGTGAGCGGGAGGTAGCCAGTCTGGTCGAGGCGCTGATGGATGCCGCGCAGCACGGGGATGCAGAAGGGGTCGGATAGATCGAAGGCGAGGATACCGATGGTCTGGGTGCTGCGTCGGCGCAGGGATTGCGCATAGGCGTCGGGGTGGTAGCCAAGCTTTTTGGCAATTTCGCGGATGTGCTTGCGGGTTTTCGGCGCGACCTTCAGGGAAAGCGGAGTTTCGCGGAGAACGATGGAGACGGTGGACACGGAGAACCCGCTGGTGCGGGCGATGTCGAGCAGCGTGACATGACCGGACTTTTGTTGGCTCACAACCCACTCCCTTCAGAGGTTCCTTCCGTGGTTGAGACTGAAATGTTGCGCGGCGAAAAGGGGATTTGTTTTGAAACGATATCGACGAGAAGCCTCTTGACACTTCATACACCGGGACATATATTCAGTCAACGTTATTCAAACGTTTGAATATACACCGGGAGACGCACAATGAGAATGAAAAAACAAGAGCAGAAATCAATTCTCCACTTCTTCCTTATCATCCCTCTGCTCCTTGGAATGACTACTTCTCTCAGCTCGCAGGGCGGTCGCGGAGGCCTCAGCGGCCTCGTCTCCGATACCACGGGCGCCATCATTCCCGGGGCTGCGGTAACCGCGACCAGCGTCAGCGGTGGAACCACGCTCACCACCCAAAGCACGGCCGCCGGATTGTATTCGTTCGTCTCGCTGGCCCCAGGAGCGTACGAAGTCCGCGCCAGTGCGAAGGGCTTTGAGACGATGGTGCAGAAGAAGGTAACGGTGAGTTTGGACCAGGTGACCACGGTCAACTTCTCCATGCGGGTGGGCTCCGTGAGCGAAGTGGTAACGGTGACGGAATCGACCGCTCTGGTGGACACTAGCAACTCGACGGTGGGTCAGTTGATCGGCGCTGAGACTATCGACCGCGTGCCGCTGCTGACGCGCAATGTGTTCGACCTGGTGCAGTTGAGCGCGGGCGTAACGCCGGCCAATGGGGCGCCCAACTCGTCGAGTTCGCAGCAGATTACGAGCATCTCGAACGGCCGACCGGGTATCGATGTGTCTTCCTACACCATCAACGGCGCCATTGTGGGCTCGGTGTATTACATGGTTGACGGCAGTCCGCTGGGGATTGCAGAGAACAACGCGGGTGCGATCATGCCAGCCTTGGAACTTCCCGAGGACGCAGTCGAAGAGACACGCGTGGAAACGCAGAATACACCCGCTTCGTACCAGAGCGGCGGCGCGGGCGTGATCAGTCTTGCCAGCAAGTCAGGCGGCGAGAAGTTTCACGGCACCGCCTTCGGCGTCTTCCGCCCGAACATCATGGCCGCAAATGAATTCTTCAACAAGCAGACCGGCGCCGGCACCCCGGACTTCCATCGCTACCAGGAGGGCGGCTCCATCGGCGGCCCCATCAAGAAGGGCAAGCTCTTCTTCTTTGGCGACTACGAGGCCACGCAGCAGCAGTCCTACGATGGTTCGAACTTCTTCACGGTGCCAACAACGGCGGAGCGCACGGGCGACTTTTCCGCGGATCCGTTTACGATCTATGACCCTACGCGCCCTGACAATCCCGATGGCACACGGCAACCCTTCGCGGGGAACAAAATCCCCAATCCAAATGCGACGGCGCTGGCTTTCCTTCAGAATTTTCCCAAGTGCAATTTCCCTAGCCCGGACACCTGCGACGCACACGGGGGGGTTATCCCCAACTTCTTCGCGCCGGGCACCGATCCGTTCGACGCGCATAGGTTTGATGTCCGCATGGACTGGCTCCAGAGCGACAAACAGCGCATCTTCGGGCGCTTCTCATTCGACCGGCTGTTCACGGCTGGCGTGAATGCGTTCAACAATATGTGGGATCTGTATTACGCGCAGAACATCACCAACGGCCGCAACATCCTGATTGCCGACGATCTGACGCTGAATCCAACAACCGTGGTGCAACTGCGGTACTCATTTACCCGCCACTATGAGAACCAAAGCGGCGATCCACGGCAGAACGGCTTCGACATCACCACGCTGGGCTTCCCGGCGTCCCTGGCCGCGGAACAGCACTACAAGACCCTGCCGATTATCGAGTTCTGGGATGTGGGCGGCGGAATTGGCGGGACAGCGAACTGGAATACGTTCCAGTATGCCAGCCAAAACAGCGATGCCACTGCCTCCATTACCAAGATGTGGGGCAAGCATGAGTTCAACACCGGGTTCGAATGGATGAAGCGGTACCTGAATGTTGGACAGCCCCCGGCGTCGTCTGGTGATTATGCCTTTGACATTTCCGCCACCGATGATTCAGTGAGCACCGCGAACGGCGGCAGCGACTTCGCATCTTTCCTTGTCGGCATGGGATCGACGCCGGGCAGCGAAGGTTACAACTTCACCAAGGACCTGTTTGTTGCTGAAACCAGCCCCTATTACGCGACCTTCGTGCAGGACACGTGGAGACCGAGCCCGGCTCTCACCGTGACCGCCGGGCTGCGGTGGGACATTTTCGGCAGCCGCAACGAGCGGCACAACCGCTTGGAGTACTTTGAGCCAGACGTGACGAGCACCGCGAACGGCGTGCAGTACAAAGGCGCCGAAGTGTATGTGAACGGCGGCAACCGAGCGCCGTTCGACACCAACCTGGGCGACTTCGGACCCAAGCTCGGAATCGCGTGGCAGCCGATCAAGCGGCTCGTGGTGCGCGCAGGCGGCGGCTTCTACTACGGTCCCAGCACGCACATGGTGGCGGGCGCTTCGCAGAATAGTGACGGCTTCGCCTCAGTCACCAACTGGCAATCCACCTGCTACAACGCGGACGGCAACACCGTCTTCAACGGGTCGGCGGCATGCGGAACCAACCTCTCAAGTGGCGCGGACAACTTCACAGTGCCCTACTCGGTGAGTAATCCTTTTCCTGACGGAGTGGTTCCGGTGTTCACCTCCGCTCCCGCCGGACTGGCCAACAACCTTGGCCAATCGCTGAGCACCGTGCTTCATACGCAGCGCACGGTCACCACCTATGACTACAACTTCGGATTGGAGTATGAATTTCCGCATCAATTTGTGTTGAGCGCAGCATACGTGGGCAGCCGCGGGCTGTTTCTGCCGCTGGGCGGAGCGGATCTGAATATGCTCGACCTGGGCACGATCGGAAAATATGGGGCTTCACTTTGCGTCGACACGTCCGACCCGGCCTGCCAGATGTTGCCGAACCAGTGGGGCTCGATTCTGCCGCCCACGAACGCGAACTATGGATCCGACACTGTTCCCTTGTGGGTTTCGCTACAAGAGTATCCGCAGTTCGGTAATGGCAGTTATGGCGGCGGCAACGGCGTCAACGTCTCCGGCTATCCAGGAGGCGATTCGTCTTACAACTCAATGCAGACTAAGCTGCAGAAGCGGCTCACCAGCCACTTCACGCTGCTGACCTCATTTACATGGGCCAAGCTGATGACGGACGATGGCAATCCGCCGTTGAGCTTTGTAGGCTCGCACAACGGGGCACCCCAGGACTGGAAGAACCTGAGCCTTGAGCATTCGGTTAGCCCGCAGGACGTGAAGTATCAGTTCACCAGCACGGCATCTTACGATCTGCCGGTAGGCAAGGGGCGCGCTGTAGATCTCGGCAGCCTAGGCAATGGCTTCGTGGGCGGATGGACCGGCAATTACATTCTCTATCTCAGCACCGGCATTCCCATCGCGTCGCCAGGCTCGGGCGTGCAACCTTCCTACTTCAACCAGCGCGCCGACATGACGTGCGATCCGAGCAAGGGCGCTCCGCACTCGCAGTCCCACTGGTTCAACTCCAACTGCTTTGCCGTCCCCAACAGCCCGTTTGTGGCGGGGAGCGCGCCTGCCTATATGGATCATGTCCGGACCATGGGAGCGCAGAACCTCGACCTCTCCCTTTACAAGAAGTTTTCGTTTGGAGAATCGAAAGACCTGCGCTTCGAAATCGCTTCCTACAACGTGACCAATCACGCGCAGCTCGGCATGCCGGGCGTGCCCAGCATCACGGACGTGCAGACGCAGCCGGATATTGCGGCGGCGTTCGGGCAGATCACGTCCACCGTAAACAGCCCGCGACAGTTCCAGTTCGCCGCGCGGTTTACGTTCTGAGCACCTGCTTTATTGGTGAAAAGGCATCGCACACGCAGCGAGGCCTTCTCTTTGGTAGGCGGGTCAGGCGGTACCGAGCTTCGAAACAGGACCATCACCGATCATCCTGGGAACTCGTGGAAGCAGTCTCGCTGGGATAGTTGTCGGCAAGGATCAGTGCGCGCCCTGCCCATCTACGTGCGCCACGCGCACTCTGCCATCATTCTCGTAACGCCAGGGGCTGGTAAAGCCGAGTTGGTTGAAGTAGAAGCCCACCGAAACCCGACGTCGGTTACATGCAGGACGGGCGGGCGAACCAGTCTGTCATCCTCCTCCTACTGTACCGGCAGACGCACGAACTAACTCGAGAAAGCTCCGGCTCAGCGATTTATCAGCCTGCGTTGGACTCCACGCGGTTGCGACCAGCGGTCTTAGCCGCGTAGAGAGCTGCGTCTGCGCGCTCGATTAGCCGCGGGGATTCCTTGTCTTCGCGGCTGGGCTGTTCGCAGGCCACGCCAATGCTAATGGTAACCGAAAGTCCAGCACACGGAGTGTCGGCGACGGTACGACGCAAACCTTCTGCCAGGCCTGCAGCCTCAGCTAGGCCCGTGGCGGGCAGCAGGATGGCGAACTCCTCGCCACCATAGCGGGCGCACGTGTCGCTGCCCCGAATGGTGCGATCAAGCGCCCGACCAATGCGGCTGAGCACCTCGTCACCGGTCGCATGCCCGTGCTGATCGTTGATGGCCTTGAAGTGATCAACGTCGATCATGAGGAGCGACAGCGGTATGTGGAGGCGCTGGGCCAGTTTCCACTCTTTCCGAAGGCGCTCTTCGAAAAGGCGCCGATTACCCAAGCCGGTTAAAGCGTCCGTACGCACCATTTTGCGCAGGCGGTCCTGGCTCTCGCGGAGGCGTATTTCGGTCTGTGTGTGCCGGCGAGCGGCCTCTTCGAGTTCCTGCACTTGTTTCCGGATCAGAAAAAGCGAGGCTACTTGGCGGGCGAGAACGCGCAAGGCGACGGCGTCTTCGTCCGAGAGTTCGCGCGGCTGGCGATCAATCACGCAGAGGGTGCCCAGATTGTGTCCCCCGGGGCCTGTGATGGGCATGCCGGCGTAGAAGCGGATTCCCGGATCTCCCGTCACAAGTGGGTTGGTGCTAAAGCGGTCGTCCTCACGGGCATCCGGAACAACGAACACCTTGTCGTCGAGAATGGCATGTGCGCAGAACGAGACCGAACGAGGGGTCTCCGCTGCTCCCAGACCCACCCTCGCCTTGAACCACTGGCGATCTTCATCGACCAGGCTGATGAAAGCGAGCGGAACCTGGCACACGAACGCGGCGAGTTGGGCAAGATCGTCGTAAGCGGCCTCCTGCGGCGTATCGAGGATCGCGAGGCTGCGCAGGTCTTGGAGACGAGCCTGCTCATCAAGTGGGACGGGAGCAGCAGTCAGGGCAGAGCCTTCCAAAGTAGATATCGAGAGATTCTCGTTATTGTGATCCTAAATGGAGGGGACTAAAGTCGGCGTCATTATGGGGTGAGCAAGCAATCGTTTGCCGGCCCCCAATGCGTCTCTTGCATGCGTCCGTCTCTTCACCATTGGGGGTAACCAACATGAGTCCGCTACCCGCGGTGCCCTGTTGAAAACCTGGGCGGAATTCAGGTACAAGAGCGGTAGAGAAGCCTAAACTAGACCTAATCTGCCGGAACTTTGATTCCGTACTACCTTATCCACAAAAACCCGCTTGAGACCAGTTGACCCGACGTTTGGGGCTTCGTAGAGTCTCAATCAAAGGCAATCCGAACCTTCATTGAGTGGAATAGAGGTTGCCTGGCGGGCGTTGCGAAAACCTGGGCCCGAAAAAGCATCGACATTGGCAGCGGAAGACCTGCCCTGACACATTTGCCGAAAATCAGCGAGAGCACTTAACCGACATCCCCATGGAGTAGACATGCTGAAACTGAAAAAAGTCCAGATCCTCGGCTTCAAAAGCTTTTGCGACCGCACTGAATTAACAGTAGCGGGCACGGGCATGGCCGTGGTTGTGGGGCCTAACGGTTGCGGCAAGTCAAACATCCTGGACGCCGTGAGCTGGGTCCTCGGCGAGCAAAGCGCCAAAACGCTGCGCGGCACGCACATGTCCGACGTGATTTTTGCCGGTACCAGAGATCGCAAGGCTTTGGGCATGGCGGAAGTCACGCTAACCATGGTGGACCCCGAAGCGTATGAGGGTCCGGTACCGGTGCAACCGGAGATCATAATTGATCACGACGGGGCCGACTGGGACGAGGAGGAGCTGCGTCGGAAACGGGCAGCCGAATCCGAAGAGGCTGCGTCGGCCGAGCAGCCGGGACAGGTTCGGGACGAGGACGGCGAGGAGACGGTTCCGCAGGCAGTGGAGAGCTCCCAGGAGGGCCCTCAGCCCGTTGTGTTGAAGATCCGCCGCCGCAAGTTTCAGCGGTCGTTTGCCAAGGGCGAAGTCGTGATCACGCGGCGGCTGTTCCGTACCGGCGAGAGCGAATATCTGCTGAATGGCAAACTATGCCGCCTGCGCGATATCCAGGACATCTTCATGGGTACGGGGCTGGGTCCGGAGAGTTACGCGATCATCGGACAGGAGCGGATCGGGCAGCTATTGAGCTCCAAGCCGCACGACCGGCGCTCCATCATCGAAGAAGCGGCGGGCATTACGCGCTTCAAGACCAAAAAACGGTTAGCCGAATTGCGGCTGGAATCCGCCAAGCAGAACCTCGCGCGCATTGACGACATTTTCGAAGAAGTTACGCGCCAGATGAACTCGCTGAAACGGCAGGCGGCCAAAGCCGAGCGGTTTGGGCAGGTTCGCGATGAGTTGCGCGCCAAGCTGCGCGTGGTGCTGGCCAGCCGCATGGCGCACATGGATGAGGAGCAGGCGCGGCTTGACCGCGAGATCGCGGAGCTGACGGAGAAGATCAACCTGTCCGCGGGCGAAATTGGCGACATGGAAGCCAGCCAGCACTCCATGACGGAACGCGGATATGAGATTGAGAAGAGTGGACATGAGGTCCAGACGCGCGCCAACAGCGCGGCGGTTGAGTTGGAGCGCGCCGCGGCGCGGGAGCGCTCCAACACCGAGCGCATAGCGGAACTTGAAGCCCGCATGGCCGCCACCGCTGCCGAAGGCGAGCAGACGCGCACCCAGCTCGGCGGCCTCGTTGAAGAGCGCGCCCAGCAAAAGGAGTTTCTGGAGACCGCGGCGCACGAAGCGCGTGAGTTCCGCGAAAAGGTGGCAGCGCGACAGCAGGAAGCACGCGGCGCGCAGGAAGAGGTCTTCAGCTCCGAGCGGCAGGTAGAGGCCCTGCGGCGGCAGGTGATGCAGCTTCTTTCCCTGGCAAACAATGCGCGGAGTTCAACGGCACAGGGCGAAGAGAGCCTGGCAGCGCTGGAGCGCGAAGCAGAGCGGCTGGATGCCGAAATGCAGCAGTCCCGGAATGAGCTGGAAAGCCTGGGCGTGCAAAAGGGTCAGGCCCGGTTGAGCTTCGATAACGCCACGCAATCGCTGAAGGAAATTGAGGCGGACATCGTCGCCATTCGCGAGTCCCTGCAAGCCAGGCGCGGCGAAGAAAATGCGCTGCGCACGAAGGCAAACCAATTGCGCAGCGAGCACGCTTCCCTTTCCGGACGGCGGAACTCGCTGGAGAATCTCATTCGCAATCACAGCTACTCAACCAATACCGTGCGGCAATTGCTCAAGCCGGGTGCGCTCGGCAACGGAATGGCGCCGGCTGGAACGCTAGCAGATTTTCTTGAAGTGAGTGGCGAGCATGAAGACGTGGTGGATGAGTTTCTGCGCGAAGAACTGAATTACCTGGTAGTGCATAGCTGGACCGCGGCCGAAAGCGGAGTAAACCTTCTAAAGTCCGGCGTGGATGGACGCGCAACCTTCCTGGTCCATCCCGAGAATCCCGCGGCATTGGAAGCGCGCGCGGATGCGGAAGAGTCAGTGAACGAGCCCGGCGTGACCCCGTTGAAGGATACGATCCGCGTTCTGAACGGCTTTGGACGATCGCTGGAAGCAATTCTGCCGAAGCTGAAGAACGGCTACATCGTAGAAGAGACGGCCGTGGCACAACGGCTTTCAGAGCAGTATTCAAAGGCGTTCTTCCTGACGCCGGGAGGCGAGTGCTTCCACAACACCACGGTTACTGGCGGCAAGCCGGCATCAGAAGGGCCGCTGGCGTTGAAGCGCGATCTGCGCGAGACCGAGAAGAAAATGGAAGCGCTCGAAGTACGGCTGCGCGAGGCCGATGTGCAATCCGCGGAATTGACTCACAGCATTGAAGACCTCACTCGACGGCTCGAAGTGCGCAACGAGGAACGGCGACAGGCGGAGCGAGACACGGCGAACCAGGGCGCGGCATTGAAACAGATGGAAGCCGAGGTGCAGCGCATCGACCGCCGGGTGCAGGAATGGACGCTGCAGGCCGCGCGAAACAAAGACGCGCGCGAGTCCAAGCGGGCGCTGATCGACCAGAAGCACGAGGAACTGCGGCGTCTGGAGGCGGAACACAGCCAGGCAGAGCTGGCACTGGATACGCAGCAGGCAGCGCTTACGGAGATTCGCGAAAAGCGCGAAGGGCTCCAACAGGACGCCGCGCAGCTCACCGCAGAGCTGGCCGGTTTTGAAGAGCGACGGCGGGGAGCTGAAGCTTCGTATCAGCGCATCGAGCGGCTGTATGCTGATCTCGAACGGCGCATCCAGTCAATTGAGCAGCAGCGTGCAGCTTCCGAAGCTGAGCGCGAGCAACGCATTCGCGAGAGTGAAACGCTGGCAGCCAGGCAGGAAGAGCTCACAGCGGTGCGGAACGAAGCAACGGCACAGGCCGAGGCACTGGCAACCGAGGCGCAGGACCTGCGTCATCAGCTTGCTGGTTTTGAAGCCCAGCTGAAAACGGGACGCTTGGCGCTGGATCAGTTGCGCGATGATCGTTCGAATCGGGCCAGCACGCTGGCCAAGCTGAAGTCCGATCTCGAGCATTTGGAAGCGAGCTGCCTCGCAGAAGCGAATGTGGAAGCCGTGGTGCTGCGTGAAGCCAAAGAGATTACGCACATCGAGGGAGAGGCGCTGGCTCAACAGGAAGACGAGTGCCGCGCGCTCAAGCAGAGAATGGATCAGATGGGCCCCGTTAACATGATGGCCCTGGATGAGTATAAGGAAACGGCGGAGCGGCACGGGTTCCTTGAAACGCAGCGTAAAGATCTTGTCGAGTCGATTGAGAACACGCAGGAGACAATCAAGGAGATCGATCTGATCTCGCGGCAGAAATTCGACGAGGCGTTTGCGCGCATCAATGAGAACTTCGCCAATGTATTCACGAAGCTATTTCACGGGGGACAGGCATTTTTGCGGCTCACGGATGCCGAAAATTCTGCGGAGAGCGGATTGGACATCGTGGCTTCCCCTCCAGGCAAGAAACTACAGAACGTGCTTTTGCTGTCGGGCGGTGAAAAGGCCCTTACTGCAATCTCATTGCTTGTTGGTATCTTCCAGTTCCAGCCCAGCCCTTTCTGCGTGCTCGACGAAGTAGATGCAGCGTTAGACGAGACCAACGTGGGACGACTCGCCGACCTTCTGCACGGGCTCAGCAAGGATACGCAGTTCCTGTTGGTGACGCACTCCAAACGCATGATGCATTCAGCGGATATGATCTACGGCGTAACAATGCAGGAGCCGGGCGTTTCAAAGGTGGTGAGCGTGCAATTGAGCCATCATGAGCAGCGGGCCACGGCATAACTCACAGCTTGTTCACACAAACGTGGTGAGATTGCTCCGCGGCTCACCTCCTTTGTGCACATTTCAAACTGGTTGCCTGACCACCATACAACTGTGTCGAATCGCGAGACCATCTGATTTCAAGGGAGGATAGTCATGGCAACCACGAAAGCAGCCAAAAAGAAATCGACGAGCGCAAGAAAAGCATCAAGCACAAAGAAATCATCAAACGCGAAAAAGTCGAGCGCGCGCAAAAGCTCCAGTCCGAAGAAGAGCAGTGCAAAGAAGAGCAGTGCAAAGAAGGCCTCCAGTTCGCGGAAGAGCACGAGTGCAAAGAAGAGTTCGGCACGCAAGAGTTCAAGCGCGAGAAAGAGCTCGACGAGAAAATCCGCGTCGAAGAAAGCGTCGAGCAAATCATCATCCCGGCGCAAGTACTCGCCGTCGGCAGGCCAGGATGTCAAACGCGAGATGCACGAGCTCAAACGCGGCCGGCTGAAGTCGGGACGCAGCGGCAAGAAGGTGACGAACCCGAAGCAGGCAATCGCGATCGGCCTGTCAGAGGCTCGGCGCGAAGGCAAGAAGGTCCCGCCACCCAAGCGGAGTGCGGCATAGGAGCTGATCAGCGCAATGCGAAGGGCGGCATCGGAAAAACAGTGCCGCCCTCTTCGCGATTGCAGCCTTCACCTCAGAATTGCTACTGATTGATCTCGAACTTCACCGACACGTCGACGTGAGTCACGTCGGGCCCCGGCACAAACTTCCATTTGCGGACGGCGTCTTCCGCCGCGGGACTCAAAGACTTGCTGCCGCTGATAGCCTTGGCATCGGTCACCTTGCCATCCGGATCGACTGTGGCTTCCACCTTCACTTCTCCAGTGATCTTCATGCGCTTGGCGATTTCAGGATAGACGGGCGACACGCGCGTTTTGACGGCGCGCTCATCTCCGTGGGCTGGAAGACTCAGGGTCAGAAGCAATACCACAGCGGCAGCATTGCAAAGGGCAGCCGCAACGTGTCGAACAGAGTGAAAGCCATACGGTCTCATGAAAATCCTCCGCGTAAATGTTGATATGCGGAATACATCGACCGCGCGCGCGGGAACATGAGATAAATCAGAGCTGCGCGATAGATGAATGAGCGGATTCTAAGAGGGCGCAGGAAGGGAGTCGCTTCCCTTAATAGCGTCAAAGGTGAGGTGCTCCGCCGTTGAGTGATGCTCATCACGCCACAGTTCGAAGAGGCGCCCGTAGCTCAGAGTCATGGTCTCATGATCGGCAATCCCTAGGCGCGCTGCAACGCGATCGATCCAATCGGGGGAACCCTCGAGTTCAGCGAAGTTGCCGATCGGCGTCTCGTCGATGACACAATGACCTTCGCCATCGCTCCACTCGCTACGCCACTTCTCGTAGTGGAAGGCAGGCATCAGGCCGAGGGAGCGGAAGACCTCCGCGAGCGCATTGCCATCCGCCACTTCAGTCTCAGTCTCGATGCGATGCTTGTGGCGGTCCTCGCCGGGGCGGTCATCGGGAAGCCGCTTGTGCGTGAGTACGTACCGGCCGTTGTAAGTGCGGATGCGGAGGATTTCAGTCCGGCCGCGCATCTGGCGATCGGCCGTGTCGTAGAGCACGTTGCTCTCGAACGATCGAGGTGTATCGAGGTGGAAGCCTGCGGCCTGAAGGCGGGATGCAAGGCCAGCGGTGTCTTGCACGCGGAATTTGATCTCGGTTTCCACGGCTACCATCCTGTGAGTATACGGGACGGCGGGCGGTTGCCTGCCCAGCGACCAAGGGACAGGAAGGATGATAGAGGGAACAATCGGGCGCGGCAGGCGAGAATGGAACAGTGAAGACTTTGCGGCTGGTTCTAAACCCGCAACAACTGAATGGGACCGAGGCCCGCGCGGCCATTGCGCTGGCTGCGGAAATTCTACGCGCCGGCGGCCTGGTAGCGTTGCCGACCGAGACCGTTTACGGGTTGGGTGCGAATGCTCTGGATGCCGATGCTGTGGCCCGGATCTTCGCCGCAAAGCAGAGGCCGGCGTGGGATCCGGTGATCGTGCATGTTGCGGGACCTGTCGAAGACAATGCCATGCTGAGGCCGCTGGTGACTGACATACCAGAGGCAGCACAGAAGTTGATGAACGCCTTCTGGCCGGGCCCCTTAACCCTGCTGCTTCCCCGGTCGACGTCACTACCGGACGCCGTAACCGCGGGACGGCCGCTGGTCGGTGTGCGGATGCCGGCGCACCCGGTGGCGCTTGAGTTGATCAGGCAGGCAGGCTTGCCCGTGGCAGCGCCCAGCGCAAACCTGTTCAGCCACACAAGCCCTACGACGGCAGAGCATGTTCTCGACGATCTCGACGGCTGCATCGATGCAATTCTTGATGCAGGGCCGACAGAGCATGGCGTGGAATCAACCGTCATCGACCCCTGTCAGACACCGACGATGATCTACAGACCCGGTGCAATTACGGCCGAGCAGATCAGGCTCGTAGCCGGCGCCGTGGAAATGCATCGCGCACCTCTCAGGGAGGCTCATGCGGATCGCACGGCCCTGCCGTCCCCCGGCGTTGGGATCCGGCACTATGCGCCGCGGGCGAAGTTGGTACTTGTGGAAGGGTCAGCCATAGCTTTGATGGCTGCGATCCGGCAATTTGGCGGGAACCGAGTGGGAGCGATGTTGCCTTCCGGCTGGAGCGCTCCGCAAGAGGCCTCCGTGTTCGCCTGGGGGCGATGGGACGAGCCAGAGGAACTGGCGGCAAAGCTATATGCGGGACTGCGAGCCTTGGATGCGGTGAAGTGCGAGGTGATCGTCTGTCCCGTGCCGCAGGGGGATGGAATCGCGGTGGCGATCCGGGATCGATTGCGGAAGGCCGCTTTCAGCGCCTAGCGCAGGAGCGGCTCACCTCCCCCTCACCCCCGGAGCGCGAAAACCTCGGAGCGTGGGTGCGGGAGACAGAGGTGAAGGCGCGGGCACCAACGCGCTTTTGGGTGTATAAGGAGCATGGCTCCGCTACATACCGCCATTTTCACCGTGCTTGTACATGTATTTGATAGCGGATTTGAACACCAGAACGCGTTGGCGGCCGCGGACCTTCAACGTGTGGCGGTCGTACCACTCAATGCAGCCCTCAATCTGCTCGCCATCTTCGAGGACAATGACCATCGGGGTCTGCGACTGGATTTGCTTCTGGAGATAGAAAAGTTCGGCCTGACGGTGCTCGGCATCTTCATGGCCGAGGAACGAATATGCGGAAAACCGCGAGCCCGTGGCCGGCACGGCGTGCCTGTTCTTGCGCACATATGGGCGAACTTCACGCGCCAAGGCTACGCCCGCGTCGGCCACAGAAGTAAAGGTCGTACTCATATGTTCTCTTCCTTCCTGAACATGTGAAATGCCAAATGAGCTTTCGCTCCACGGCGGGAATTGAGGGATAAGATGCGGTTCCAGCCGAGGGCGTGAACCCACAAAACGGGGAAAATATTCGCGATGCGAACCCGGACCTCTTCGGAGTGTAGAAACGTCCATGCACGCACGAGCAATCCGCGAGCGGGGAACGTACAGTAGGGTGCTTGTACTAGAAAGATGCGGAACCACGGAGTGAAGTTGTTCTTAATCTTAAGGGGAATTCGAAGCGGCGGGACAAGAACGTTGTGAACCGGCCAGAAACAGCCCAGATCCGGCCGCTATCCTTCAGCGGGCTTCAAGGCTTACGGCCATGGCGTCCAGCGACAGGGAGCGCAGCAGGTTGCGGCGCATGCCGGATTCCACTTGCCCTAGCGCGCGCGCGGCTCCTTCAATCCACTCGACACTGAGGCCCGCGGCCAGCCGCTCCAGTTCCGTGGCCATATCGAGGTTGCGGACGAGGTGTGGCGTTCCGGCGATGACGAGCAGCAAATCCTCCGTTAGAGCGCCCAACGCACGGAGAAGTTTGACGGTTTTCTCCTGCCCGTCGGCACCGGCCCGGTAGGTCTCGGTGGACCGAAACAGCGCCGAATAGTCAGGGTCGCGCAACGCAGTCCGCACGATAATAAGGGCATCCTGGCGGCTGGCGAGGTAGGCTGGCAGATCGAGTTTCAGGGCGCGGCCCACGGCGCCTTCCGCCAGTCGGGCAACGAGCTTGCGATCGCTCGACTTGAGCTCAGGCCGGCGCTGGGCGAGCAAGGCTTCAATTTCGCCGGCCGGGATGGCGCCAAGCCGGTGCAGGACTGCGCGTGAGCGGATAGTAGGCAGAAGTTCCTGGGGGTTCTCGGCCAACAAAATCAGCGATGTGTAGGAGGGTGGCTCTTCGAGGACTTTCAAGAGGCTGTTGGCAGCCTCTTTCATGAAGGCGGAGCAAGTAAAGATCGTGAAGGAGTGCCGCGCTTCGACGGGCGGCCGGAAATAGGCGGCGTGAATGACGTCGCGCACCTGGCCCAGCTTGATCATAAGCTGCGGCGGATCAGGGGGCACCA
This sequence comes from Occallatibacter sp., assembly GCF_036502485.1. Classification (GTDB taxonomy): domain Bacteria; phylum Acidobacteriota; class Terriglobia; order Terriglobales; family Acidobacteriaceae; genus Telmatobacter. The sequence goes on from NZ_DASXYM010000096.1 coordinate 15,075, forward strand.
CCAGGACGTCGGGGTGCGTCTGGATCATGATGCGGGTGTCGCGCTTATCGGCGTCGCGCAGGTCATCTTTGGCGGCGACAGCTTCGGCGACGCGCTCTTCGAGGTCACGGGCCGCCTCAATGCGGGTGCAGTTATTGCAACGGCCGCAGAAGTCAGGCAGTCCGTCAGACTCCGTTGGGTTCAGACAGTTCACCGCCTGTGCCAGCATCAGAGCCAGACTGTACTTGCCTGCCCCTTGCGGTCCGGCAAGGATCATGGCCTGCGGGACAAGCCCGCTGCGCACGCCTTCCCGAAGACGGGTGACCGTAACCGTGTTGCCGACGAAGTCGCGAAAGCTCACAGTCTGAGTCTAGTGCATGTGCGGTGCGGATCCCAGCCTCTGCCAGGCGAGCTTGATTGACCGTCAACGTCGTCCATCTTCACCGTGAACCCTGCAGCAGCCGAAGGCAGGCAAGCACGTTGCACGGAGAAATCTCAACCGGGGTGGATGTATTTCCGCAGCTCAATCAAAAACCACGGTCTTGTTGCCATAGCGGAGGATCCTTCGCTCGAGGTGCCATTTGACTCCGCGGGAAAGCACCACTCGCTCCAGGTCGCGGCCCTTGGCAACCAGATCCTCGACCTGCTCGCGATGAGAGATGCGGGCCACGTCCTGCTCGATGATGGGGCCGTCATCGAGGACCTCCGTGACGTAATGGCTGGTGGCGCCAATGAGCTTGACGCCTCGGCTGTGGGCCGCGTGATAAGGGCGCGCTCCGGTAAATGCAGGCAGAAACGAGTGGTGCACGTTGATAATGCCGGAGGGATAATGGGCCACAAACCGCGGCGAAAGTACCTGCATATAGCGGGCGAGAACCACGAGCTCGATCGCATTCAAAGCGAGGAGATCGAGTTCATGAGCCTCGGCTTCGTCCCGGGAGGCAATGGTGACGGGAACGTATTCGAAGGAGATACCGTAGAAGGCTGCCAGCGGCTCCACATCGCGGTGATTAGAGACGATCAGCGGGATTTCGCAGTGCAGCTCGCCGGTATACCAGCGGTGGAGCAGGTCGGCCATGCAGTGCAGGTAACGCGAGCAGAACAGGGCGACGCGCGGTCGCTGGGCGCTTGAGGTCAGACTCCAGTTCATCTCGAGCTCGGCGGCCAAGGGTGTGAAGGCGCTGCGGAAAGCGGCGAGATCGAAAGCGGCTCCGTTGCCGCTGGAGACGTGCAGCGCCCATTCCACGCGCATGAAGAACAGGCCGAGTTCCTCGTCGCGGTGCTGGTCAGCATGCAGGATGTTGGCGCCCTGCTCGTAGAGCACCGAGGAGACACGGGCTACGAGGCCGCGTCGGTCGGGGCAGTCAATCAGGAGAACGGCGGAATCAGGCATGTAGCAATAGATTAAGCCAGAGATCGGGCCACGGGGCGCCGAAAAAAAGGCCGGGATTTCGGGAGCAACATTGAAATCCCGGCCAAGGCGCGTGCTTCAGATCAGCATCATCGCAGCCTCTCGTAGGCATCGCGATTGGCCGCAAAGGAGGTCACTGCAACGATGTCTCGCGGACGGCAGTGGGCGCGGCCAGCTGGCGGCGAAGGTTGCCCGCCAGGTCGGCCACTATACGCAGGCGCTCGGCGACGGGCGAACCGGCGTCACTTCCGGAGAGGGCCAGCTGAGACTGCAGAAGAAGCCCAGCTACGGTGGATTTAAGTTCGGATTCGATGGCGGCGGCGGCGGCCTTGCGGGCGAGACTCTTTTCGCGATCGCGGCGCGTCAGCGCGGCTCGGATGTCGCGGATGACCCGGGCGGCGCCGGAGAGGGCAAAGTTGATCTGCAGTGGAATAGCAAGGCCAGCGCGCTCCCAAATGGCTTCAGCCCCCGCGGGATCGCATTCTGCAATAGTGTCGTCAATCACCACAGCGGAGTACTCTCTCTGGCGCAGGAGGTTCAGGGCCGTCTTGCGTCCTTCGGCCACTTCCACATCCATGCCCAGGTTCTTCGCGATTACGTCTGCGCAGTTGCGCGCGCCTTCCATGCCAGTTACCAGAAGAATGCTCATTTTGAATCCCCAGTCTTCAGTCGACAGTGATCAGTGGTCAGTTATCTCGGGACAGCTCGCAGCCCCGGGGTGAGCCGTCAGCCTTCGGGCGTCAGCCAATACGCTGCACGTTCAAAGTGCAGCGGAGCTGACAGCCTGAGGGCCGTCTCTACTCTTCCTGCCTGAGGGCCGTCTCTACTCTTCCTGCAGTGGGTCGGTGATGCCGTACTCTTTGAGCTTGCGATAGAGAGTGGTTTTGCCGATTCCGAGGAGGCAAGCGGCTTGTAGCTTGTCGCCGTTGAGAGTGCGGATGGCGGAGAGAATGGCCTGTCTCTCCATCTCGGCGAGTGTCATCAGCTCGGACCCGGCAGGCTGCTCCGCGCTATCCCCAGTGGCGGCGCGGCGAACCTCAATGCCATGGTTCTGCAGTTGCGTGGGCAGATCGCCCAGGTGCAGAATCGGTCCGGAGGACATGGTGCAGGCGCGCTCGACCGCGTGTTCGAGCTCACGCACATTTCCCGGCCAGTCATAGCGCATCATCGTGCGCAGGGCCTCGTCACTCAGGGTGAACTTGTGGCCGTGCTCGCGGCTGATGCGGTCGAGAAAGTGTGCAGCCAGCAGAGGGATGTCTTCGCGGCGATCGCGCAGCGACGGAAGCCGCAGGTTCACTACATTCAGGCGATAGAACAGATCTTTGCGGAACTCCCCGCGTTCAACCATGGTAGCGAGATCGCGGTTGGTGGCGGCCACAATGCGAGCCTTGATTGGCACCCGGTGCGTGGCGCCCACCGGTCGGACTTCGCGCTCCTGCAACGCGCGCAGCAGCTTGGCCTGCAAATCGAGCGAGAGTTCGCCGATCTCGTCCAGAAAGACGGTGCCGCCTTCCGCCGAGACCAGCAGCCCATCCTAGGAGCGGTTGGCCCCCGTGAAGGCACCCTTGACATGGCCGAAGAGTTCGCTCTCGATCAGGGTGGGGACGAAAGATCCGCAGTCGACCGGCAGGAACGGTTTTTGCGAATTGGGACCGTAGGCGTGAATGGTGCGAGCGACAAGTTCTTTGCCCGTGCCGCTCTCCCCCAGGATCAGGACGGGATGGGAGCTCTGCGCCACTTTCGACAGGATCCGATAGAGCTTTTCCATTTCACCGGAGTGGCCGATCATGGCGCCGAGTCCCTGCGTAAGGCGGAGTTGTTCGCGCAGCTGGCGGGTTGCCGTATCGGTGAGCAGCGAAGAGGCGGCGCGGTCGAGCACGGTCGAGAGCTCGTCCATGGCGAAGGGCTTCGTGAGGTAATCCGAGGCGCCACAGCGCATTGCTTCGACGGCCGCATTGACCGAGCTGGAGGCCGTCATGGCCACAACGGCAGTCTGCGGATAGAGCAGCTTTACCTCGGAGATCAGTTCCAGCCCGGCCGTGGACGTGTGCGGCAGGTTGGCCAGCAGGATATCAGCGGCATGGCCGCGCAGCATGCTGCGCGCATGGCCAAGGTCGCCCGTGGATTCAACGACATAGCCCAGAGTTGAGGCGATCTCCGCGCAGGCAGAGCGAACGGCAGGGTCGGAATCGACCACAAGCAGATGCAGCGGGGCAGCCGGCTCGCCGGCAACGGACAGAAACTCCAGTGTTTTTGTGTTCAAGACAGTTGCCAGCATTCTATTCGCCTCGTAACTTCCAGATTTGTGACGGTGAGTACGGTTGTTCAGCGGGTTCACGGCGAACTACGCGCTGCAGATTGGCAGCTCAATGGTGAAGCGGGCGCCCCCGCCGGGGTGGTTGCAGGCGCGGATCGTGCCTCCTGCGGCATCAATGAGCGAACGGGTGATGGCGAGTCCCAACCCGTGGTGGGTGAGCGGCCAGCCGCTATCCGACACGGGGTCGCAGCTCGCAGCGCGGGTGGTGTAGCCCGATTCGAAGATGGTCTCGAGCATCTCCTCGCAGATGCCGGGACCTGAGTCTTCAACGCGTATGGCCACGCGGACCGCCCCCGCTCCAGCATCCGGCAGTTCCCGCAAAGCAATATCAATCGCTCCGGCATTGCGCATGGCCTCAGAGGCGTTCTTCACCAGATTGATGAGAACCCGGGTCAGATCTGCGCGGCTAAGCGACACGGGCAGCGCGCCTCCCTCCGTGCGCACCCTGAGGTGAACAGACGCGCCGGTCATGGCACTCAGCAGATCGCGGTTGGCAAGGAGTTCCTTTTCCAGGTTCTCAATGGCGGATTCCGGCAGACTGCCCGCCTGGCTGGTTGTCCCGGCAGGCAGTCGGTTCTGAGGCAGTGATATCGAAACGGGAGCGGAGCCGACCATCTCGTTCTGGTCGAGCACCATAAGCTTCTCGACCAGCCGGCGACTGGCAGCTGCCACAAGGCGCAGTTCGTCGGCGTAATGCCCGTACCCGTTCCTGAGGACCCCGGGTTCGGAAAGCAAATCGCAGTAGAGCGCCAGGGCGGTGACCATGTTACGAGCATCGTGCGCCAATTCAGGAACGGTGCCGCCACGGTATCCCATGCTGGCGAGGGGCTCAACGACCGCTCCGATGCGCCGTTTGGATCGTTTGGTGGTGTAGGTGAAATCAGTGGCTTGCATGAGCTGTTCCTTCCCTTCCACCCTGACTGGCATTTCTGCTGTCGTTTCCCGTTTCCGGCTATTTGCTGCGAGTGGCTGTCCACTCCTAATACACGTGGTGTGCCAAACTAGAACAGTTCCCCTAAGCAGTTTGTAAACAGAACCTTAGAACGCATGAAGCGGCAAAACGGGGCAGAACGGTTTCGCGTGATTTGTTCCAGAATGGAACGCCTTTTGAAGCCATTCAAGATCATGTCATTTAGAATCAGCCGTTTACATGCCTAAACGGAATTGGACTGAAACGGGAACGCCTTTCCCGGATCGGGAAGCATTCCAGGATCGGGCAGGAAGCGCCGCCACTTACAATCGGAATTATGCAAACCACTTACTTCAGGCCCGGCGGCCGGACCCCGCTGCAGCTTCGGCCACTGACCTTAACTCCCAATTTCGTGCAGACCGCGGAAGGCTCGGTACTTGTGAGTCTCGGCAATACCCGGGTGCTGACCAACGCCACCATTGAGCAAGGGGTACCGGGGTGGCTGCGGAACTCGGGGCGGGGCTGGGTGACGGCGGAGTACTCCATGCTGCCGCGGTCGACGGTGACGCGCACTCCCCGGGAGAGCGAGAAGGGCAAAATCGGCGGGCGCACGCACGAGATCCAGCGGCTGATCGGGCGCAGCCTTCGCGGCGTGGTGGACATGCAGGCCCTAGGCGAGCGCACCGTGATATTGGACTGCGATGTCATCCAGGCAGACGGCGGAACCCGCACGGCGGCCATCACCGGCGCGGCTGTAGCGCTGGCGCTTGCGCTGAATGCACTGGTGAAGGCGGGTACGCTGAAAACATCTCCGCTGAAGCAGCTGGTGGCGGCCACCTCGGTGGGAATCGTGGAAGGAACGCCGCTGCTGGACCTATGTTACGAAGAAGACTCGCAGGCCGAAGTCGACATGAACGTGGTGATGACAGCCGACGGAGGCCTGGTGGAGACGCAAGCTACAGCCGAGCGCGGGGCGTTCTCGCGAGCACAGCTAAACCACATGATTGACCTTGCCGAGGCCGGGCTGAAGGAGATCTTCGCAGCCCAGCAAGCGGTTCTGATGCCCAGTGACGGCCAGAAATCTGGTGCTTGACCGCCGGGCACCCTGCTAGACTCCGTGCATTCCCGGAATCCAGACAGGACAAACCCGCCTATGCGCCGTCGATCCTTTCTTCGCGCTGCTCCGGCCGCCGCTCTTGCGAATCTGATCGCGCACCCGGCATTGGCGGCGCAAATCGCCACTCCAATTCCCTCCCCTGATCTTCACCCCGTGGCGTCGGGCGAAGACCGCTTCGGCGCGCTGCACTCGCTCGGCTTTAGCGATCTGGCCTTCAAGGTGGGCACGCAGGAGACCGGCGGTAACCTGTTCATGATTGAACACCGCAATCTGCGTCCCGGCGGCCCGGCGCTGCACCTGCACCTGAACCAGGAAGAGTGGTTTTACGTGATGGAAGGCGAGATTGCGTTCGTGGTGGGCGAAAAGAAGCTCACTCTGAAAGCCGGCGAATCCATCCTGGCCCCAAGGCGCATTCCGCACACGTTTTCATCCGTTGTTGCGGCCGGCCATTTGCTGATCGGCTTCGCGCCCGCAGGGAAGATGGAACAGTATTTCCGGGATGCCAAACAGGACGGCGCGCTCGCCGCCACCCCCGAATACATGAACCGATACGACATGCAGTGGATCGGCCCGTCCCCGTTCCGCCAGGAATAAAAATCCCCAATCTTTACGCACAAAATTTGAAAGGCTCCTCAATCAGTCGTGAGGAGCCCTTCTGTTTCCAATGGCAACGCCTGTTTACGCCGCCTTTCTCTCCGCCCAGGGATCAATGACGATCTTCGTCACCTGATCCTTCTTATCGCGCCAGATCTTGTACATATCGGGCGCTTCGTCGAGCGTGATCCTGTGCGAGATGAGAAAGGTCGGATCGATCTGTCCCTTCTCGATCCGCTCCAGCAGGGGTTTCATGTACTTGTGCATGTGCGTCTGCCCCATCTTCATGTTCACGCCCTTGCCGAAGGCCGCGCCGAACGGCACCTTATCCAGGAACCCGCCGTATACGCCCGGAATCGAAAGGGTACCGCCCTTGCGTACTGCCTGGATCGCCTGCCGCAACACGCCCGGCCGGTCGGTCTCCATGAACAATGCCGTCTTGATCTTGTCGTACACGTGCTGCGCATCATTGAAGTGCGATTCGAGTCCGACCGCATCGATGGCCCCATCCGGCCCGATACCTCCGGTCAGATCCTTCAGCGCTGTCAGCACGCTCACGTCTTCCTCGCTATAGTCGACCGTGATCGCGCCGAGGTTCCGCGCCAGTTCCAGACGCTCCGGGAAGCGGTCAATCGCGATGACCCGCGCCGCCCCCATCATAAACGCGCTGGCAATCGCGAAAAGCCCCACAGGCCCGCAGCCCCACACCGCCACGATGTCGCCTTCCTGAATATTTGCGTTCTCCGCGGCCATGTAACCAGTCGGAAAAATGTCCGAGAGGAACAGCACCTTGTCATCGGGGAGATCGCTTTCGATCTTCAGCGGCCCCACGTTGGCAAACGGCACGCGTACATACTGCGCCTGCCCGCCGGCGTAGCCCCCCATCATATGGGAGTAGCCAAACAGCCCCGAACCGGAGTATCCGTACATCGTTTCCATCAGGTGCGCATTGGGATTCGTGTTGTCACAGGCGGACCACAGCTTCTTGCGGCAGAAAAGGCAATTCCCGCACGCAATGGTAAATGGAACCACCACACGGTCGCCGCGCTTCAGGTTCGTGACATCGCGGCCCACTTCCTCCACCACGCCCATGAACTCATGGCCCAGAATGTCGCCCTGCTCCATGGTCGGAATGAATCCATCGAACAGGTGCAGGTCCGACCCGCATATCGCCGTACGCGTGATCTTCAGAATCGCATCATGCGGGTTGAGCAGCGTCGGATCCGGCACATTCAACGTCTCCACCTTGCTCGTTCCCATCCAGCAAACTGCCTTCATCGTTCACTCCTTTTGCAACTCGTTGTCGATCCTGACCCGCTCCGCCCGCCAACTTGTCATCCTGAGCGCAGCGAAGGACCAGCTTTTCCCCTCGACTAACTCGCTCGCTTCAGTCCCGGCGGTGTCTCGATGTGTTCGCCGTAGACCTCAGCCTTGAGATTGCCGCTCATGCCGCGCGGACCGTGCGACTGGCCCTGGACGCGCGGAATCTCGCCCGTCTCCATGAACGCCTTGAAGTGGCGCAGGTTTTCGATAACCGACTGCTTGGGATTGCGATTGCGCACCGTGTCCAGAGCGGTCTTCAGCTTGCCCTGTCCAAACTGCTGCAGGTGAGTAATCAGACATCCACGGGCACCCGGCGCTCCTTCAAAGATCACCTCGCCTGCGTTGTAGGAGTCGCCCTCCACCGTGCGCCATGCGATGCGTTTGCCGGGCTCATCCTGCATCAGCTCTTCGTCCCACTCAATACTCTTTCCATCCACTTCCATCACCCAGTGCGAGATCTTGGGCCCCGTGATACGGACCTCCTTGATCTGTTCCTGCCACATGGGTATGGCGTTGTAGTTCCGCCACAACTCGTAGCAGTCCAGCGGGCTGGCCTGCACCAGCGCCGCTGTGCGCACCCAGGTCTTGCCGTCCTTATCCGCCGGTGGGGGCATGTAACGCCCGTTTTCCATCACTCCGGCGCTGCCCACCCGCGGCAGCCCCTCACGATTTGGAGTCTCCTTCAATGCATCTGCCATAACGTCTCCACAAACCAGATTTGTCATTTTGGGCGGCAGCGAAGAACCCGCTTTTCACCCGCCCGGCTTGCCCTCACTTCTCGTTCAGCGGCTTGGCCATCTTCTCGTGCATGGCTCCCTTCATCTCTCCGGGAATCGCATTGGCCATCTTGCCTTCAATCTTGGTCTTCAGCGACGCCGAGTACACGTGATCCTTGCCCGCGAACAGCGCCTCAATACCTTCCTTCGCCACGTCCTCCGGCTGGCTTTCCTTCTTGCCTCCGCTGCCCACCTGGGTGTTGTCCATTCCGGCGCGATGAAAGAAATCCGTATCTGTCGGGCCAGGCTGCAGAGCCGTGACCGTCACGCCCGTGTCCTTCAGCTCGAAGCGGAGGCTATGCGCAAACGACAGCACGAACGCCTTGGTAGCCGCATACACCGCCTCCCGCGGCGCCACCATCTCGCCCGCAATGGACGAAGTGAATAAAATCTTCCCCTCACCGCGCTCGCTCATCTGCTGCACCACATACTTGGCCAGGTGCACGGTGCTTGCGCAGTTCAGGTTCACCATGTTCAGCTCTTCATCCAGGTCCGTATCCTTGAACAATCCGCCCAGGCCCACGCCGGCGTTGATGCAGGCTACGTCTACCGGCCGGCCCAGTTGCTCCACCTGCTCCCAAAGCTCGTCCACCCCATCGGGAGTGGCCAGATCCACACTCGCCTCCACCACGTTGCGCCCGAAGGCCCGCAGGTTCTGTGCCGCCTGAGCCAGCCGCTCTCCCGCAGAGGCCACCACAAGGTCGTATCCCCTCCGCGCCAGCTCGCCAGCCAGCTCATATCCGATTCCGCTCGAAGCACCTGTCACAACAGCAAGCATGCGCACTCTCCCTCTCCTGCGATCCACACAACCGAATGCTTCCCGGTTCGTGCATTTTCCAATTCCATTCGCTGTGATGCATGAAGCTCGAAAAGAGCAGCCACCCCAATCAATGCCAGCGGCTGACATCTCTGTGGCCGCGCTTTCCCGCGATTCCGCAACAACTTACCCGCATCCAAATTTGGGAGATGGCAACCTTTCTGGCAGCTCAGGGTGACATTCGCATCGGCATCTCCGGCTGGCGCTACAAAGGCTGGCGCGGCAGCTTTTACCCCCCCGGTCTGCCCCAGCGCGCCGAGCTCGAATACGCGGCCCGCAAATTCAACTCCATCGAACTCAACGGATCGTTCTATTCACTACAACGCCCCGAGCACTTTGCTCGCTGGTACGACGAAACCCCGCCCGGCTTTATCTTCTCGGTCAAAGGCTCCCGCTACGTGACCCACATGCTTCGCCTGCTGCGGATCGAAAGTGCGCTGGCAAACTTCTTCGCGCAGGGCGTGTTACGGCTGAATGAAAAACTGGGCCCCATCCTCTGGCAGTTCCCGCCCCAGATGAAGTTTGATCCAACTCGCTTTGACGCCTTCTTCTCGCTCCTGCCGCGAACCCAAAACGAAGCCGCCGATCTGGGCCGCCTGCACGATCACCGTCTCGATGGCCGCTCCTGGCTCGACGTCGCCAAAGATCGCCCCATCCGCCACTGCGTGGAAATCCGCCATGACAGCTTCGTCTGCGCGGATTTCATCGCCCTGCTACGCAAGCACCGCATCGGCCTTGTCGTTGCCGATACCGTCGACTGGCCCCTCCTTATGGATATCACTGCCGATTTCGTCTATTGCCGCCTGCACGGTAGCGAGCAGCTCTACGCCAGCGGCTATGAGTCCAAAGCCATCGCCCAATGGACCGACCGCGTCTACCGCTGGGCCACCGGCCAGGAGGTCCATGACGGCCAAAAAGCCTGCCTCAAAGACGCCCGCCCGCGCCGCACCCGGGACGTTTACGTTTTCTTCGACAACGACGCCAAGGTACGAGCGCCGTTCGATGCTCAGGCACTCATCAAAGCCGTCTCACAGAAAAAGCCCTTTCCGCTTGCATCGTAATGCGATGCTTCCCCGAACCTCCATGCATCTAAACACGAGGTAGCATTCATCCCTCGTTCTTGAGGAGTAACTATGCGTGGTCTGAAAGCAAAGGTCGCCATCGTCACCGGAGCTGGCTCCGGCATCGGCCAGGGAATCGCAAAGCGCCTCGGCTGCGAAGGCGCCAAGGTCATCGTCGACTACGTTGGCACCCCGGAAGGTGCCGAGGAGACCGAGCGCGCCATCCAGGCAACCGGCGGCGAAGGCGAAATTGTCCGCGCCGACATCACCCGACTCGACGACGTCAACTGCCTTATCGATACTGCCTGGGACCGCTTCGGCTCCGCCGACATCCTCATCAACAACGCCGGTGTCGAAAAGAAGTCCGAATTCTGGGAAACCACCGAAAAAGACTTCGACGAGGTCATGAACGTCAACCTCCGCGGCGCCTTCTTCCTCACTCAGGCCTTCGTACGCCGGCTGCGAGATGCCAAAAAGCCCGGCCGCATCGTCAACATCAGCTCCGTGCATGAAGATATGGTCTTCCCCGGTTTCGATTCCTACGTCTGCAGCAAGGGCGCCTTGCGCATGCTCATGCGCAACCTCGCCGTCGAGCTTGGGCCCCTCGGCATCACTGTCAACAATGTCGCCCCCGGCGCCATTGCCACCCCCATCAACAAGTCTCTGCTTGAAAACAAGCAGCAGCTCAGCGCGCTCCTCAACAACATTCCGCTGGCTCGCATGGGCACGCCGGATGACGTCGCCGGCCTCGTCGCTTTCCTCGTCTCCGACGACGCCTCTTACATCTCCGGGTCCACGTTCGTCGTCGATGGCGGCCTCATGCGCAATTACCGCGAACAGTAACCATGCCCGCACGCATCGAGAACTACGCGCTCATTGGCGATTGCGAATCCGCCGCTCTGGTCGACAATCGCGGCTCGATCGATTGGCTCTGCTGGCCCAACTTCGCCTCAGAGGCCTGCTTCGCCGCCCTGCTCGGCACCCAGAACAACGGCTACTGGTGGATCCGTCCCGATGATGGCGAGTGGACCACCACGCGCCGCTACCGCGACCACACCCTCATCCTTGAAACCACGTTTCAACACGCCGAAGGTGAATTCCGCCTCATCGATTTCATGCCCATCCGCGAACGCCACTCGGATGTAGTTCGAGTCGTCGAGGGCCTCGAGGGAAACGTACGTTTGCGCATGGATCTGGCCCTGCGCTTCGACTACGGCCGCACCGTTCCCTGGGTCACGCGCCTTCAAGACGGCGTGCGCGCCGTCGCCGGCCCGAACCTCACCACGCTGCACGCTTCCGTTCCCGTGCACGGTGAAAACCTCACCACCGTCGCCGAATTCAACGTCAGGAAAGGCGATCGCATCTGGTTCACTCTCACTTACGGTGAATCACACGACCCCGACCCCGATCCCATCGACGCCGAACAGGCCCTCAAAGACGCAGAGCAATTCTGGTCCTCCTGGGCCGGCCGGCTCCAGTACGAAGGTAATCATCGCAACATCGTGGAGCGCTCGCTGATCGCGCTCAAAGCCATGACCTTCCGCCCCACGGGCGGGGTGGTCGCCGCCATGACGACTTCCCTTCCCGAATTCATCGGCGGAGTGCGAAACTGGGACTATCGCTACTGCTGGCTCCGCGACACCACCTTCACGCTGCTCGCACTCACCGCCGGAGGCTATTACGAAGAGGCTGGCGCATGGCAGGACTGGCTCCTGCGCGCCCTCGCCGGCAGCCCTGATCAGGTGCAGATCATGTACGGCCTGCGCGGCGAACGCCAGCTCGTGGAGTGGGAGGCCAACTGGCTCCCCGGCTATGAGAACTCCAGCCCCGTGCGCATCGGCAACGCCGCCTCCGGCCAGGTCCAGCTCGACATCTATGGCGAAGTCCTCGACTGCTTCTTCCACGCGCAACGCAGCATGGGCCGTCACAGCGAACAGGATTTCCGCATCCTCGTACTCCTCCTCGAGCACCTGGAAACCATCTGGACCGAACCCGATGAAGGCATTTGGGAAACACGCGGCGGCCCGCAGCAGTTCACTTACTCCAAAATGATGGCCTGGGTAGCATTCGATCGCGCCGTCAAGCTGGCCGAAAACCTTAGCTACCGAGCCCCTCTCGACAAGTGGAAGCAGATCCGCGATCAGATCCACCAGCAGGTCTGCCATCGAGCCTTCAACAAGAAGAAGGGCTGCTTCGTCCAGTCCTACGGCTCTGACCAGCTCGACGCCGCTCTGTTGCTCATGCCACAGGTGGGCTTTCTCCCCGGAAGCGATCACCGCGTACGGGCCACGGTCGAAGCCATCGAGCGCGAACTCATGCCCGACGGCTTCGTTCTCCGCTATGACACATCCAAGGTCAACGACGGACTTCCCCCCGGCGAAGGAGTCTTCCTCGCCTGCAGCTTCTGGATGGTCTCCAGCCTCAAAGCCATCGGCCGCGAAAGCGATGCGCGCAAGCTCTTCGAACGCCTCCTCACGCTGTGCAACGATCTAGGCTTTCTTTCCGAGGAGTACGACCCGAAGCATAGGCGCCTGGTGGGCAACTTCCCCCAGGCCTTCTCCCACATCTCTCTCGTAGTCGCCGCCAACGACCTCGAGCGCCGCGACGAAAGCTCCAGCCGCTGCCCCGATACCCCCTCCACCTCCTCGACCGCCGCACCTTCCTCCCAGACTTTGTCATCTTGAGGAGCGCAGCGACAAAGGACCCGCTTTCGATAGTTTTGTCATCCTGAGCCGCAGGCGAAGGACCCGCTTCGCTTTGTTCTTTCCGGACTCAGCGCGGACTTCGCCTGCCCCATCCTGTCGCCTTTTTTCTGGCGACAGGTGGGAAACCAAGCTTCACCAGCCGGTGGCCTTGTTCTGCCTAAACTCCCGATCCATTGCCCGCGCCTCCCTGCGATAATCTCGAACAAAGCAGCAGCCACTCCAGCCGAGGTCCCGCCCGATGCCCGACTGTCGCACCTCTATCGTCCTAGCCTTTGCGCTCCTCCTGCCTTGCGCCGCCATCCAGAGCCAGACCGACAAGGCCCAATACCCCGACTACCCCAGCGAAACCCCCGCCAACCTCCAGCCCGTCACGTCGAGCTTCAACTACGACCGCCGCACAGCCGAAATCCCCATGCGCGACGGCGTGAAGCTGCATACCGTCATCCTCATCCCCAAAGGCGCCGCGCACGCGCCCATCCTCCTAACCCGCACCCCCTACAGCGCCGACGCCCAAACCACCTACGCGCCGAGCACGCACATGGAATCCATCCTCTGGGGCTATGACAATGCCGTCGATGTGATCGTGCAGGGCGGCTACATCCGCGTCATTCAGGACATCCGCGGCAAATACGGCTCTGAAGGCGACTACGTCATGAACCGTCCCATGCACGGCCCGCAGAACCCCACCCCCGTCGACGAATCAACCGACACCTACGACTCCATCGACTGGCTGGTGAAGAACACCCCCGAATCCAACGGCAAAGTCGGCATCCTCGGCATCAGCTACGACGGCTTCCTGGCTCTCACGCCGCTGATCCACCCGCATCCCGCTCTCAAAGTCGCAGCTCCCATGAACCCCATGGTCGACGGCTGGATGGGCGATGACTGGTTTCATAACGGCGCCTTCCGCCAGCAGAACATGCCTTACATCTACGAGCAGGCCGCCACCCGCGCAAACACCGCCAAGTGGTGGAGTGGCAGCTTCGACGACTACGACGTCTACATGCGTCCCGGCTCCGCAGGCGAACTCGGCAAACAGCGTGGCCTCGAGCAGATCGGCTTCTGGAAAAAAGTCCTCGCCCATCCCGCATACGACGCGTTCTGGTCTGACCAGGCCATGGACAAACTCCTCGCCGCCGACTTCAAAGCCGAAGGCATCAAGGTCCCCTTCATGCTCGTCCATGGCCTCTGGGACCAGGAAGACATCTACGGCCCCATGGCGGTTTATAAGGCCGTCAAACCGCTCGACAAAGACAACAAAGTCTTCCTGACCCTCGGCCCCTGGTATCACGGCCAGCAGATCGCCAAGGGCAGCTCACTCGCCGCCGTGCAGTTCGGCAGCGACACCGCCGCTTGGTGGCGTATGCACGTCCTCGCTCCTTTCCTGGCGCACTATCTCAAGGACGATGCCAGCTCCATGAATGTCGCCCCGGTGACCGCATATGAAACCGGCGAAGATGACTGGCAGAAACTGAACGCTTGGCCCGTTGCACCGAAGATGAAACCCCTCTACCTGCAGTCGGATTTCAAGCTGAGCTTTACCGCGAACGCAACTAACTCCGCTGCCTTCGACGAATACATCTCCGACCCCGCCAAGCCGGTCCCCTTTCGTGCCCGCCCCAACCAGCCCGTCGGCTATGAGCCCCCCGTCACCACCTGGGAGTACTGGCTCGTCGACGACCAGCGCGAACCCTCTGGCCGCAGCGACGTCCTCACCTATACCACGGACGTTCTCACTGCACCCGTCCACATCCAGGGACAGCCCCTAGTCAACCTCATCGCCTCGACCTCCGGTACCGACTCCGACTGGGTCGTCAAGCTCATCGACGTTTACCCCGACGAGTACCCCGCCAACCCGCAGATGGGCGGATACCAGCTCCCCATTGGCATGGACATCATCCGCGGCCGTTATCGCGAGAGCTTCACTACTCCCAAACCCATCGAGTCCAACAAGCCCCTCGCGTACCGCTTCAACCTGCCGCCCGCCAACCACGTATTCCTGCCCGGCCACCGCATTATGGTGCAGGTGCAATCCAGTTGGTTCCCTCTCTACGACCGCAACCCGCAAACGTACGTCGAGAACATCTTCTGGGCCAAACCCGACGACTACAAAAAAGCCACCCAGCGCGTCTATCACGAGCCAAGCAACGCCAGCGCTGTAGAACTGCCTGTTGTCGATCAGCCCTGACTGACTGGATTTGTTATTCCCACACCTGCTCGCATCCACGACGGGGGCCTTAGGAATGCGACCCGCCCAAAGCCCGTTGCGCTCTGATTCAGGCAACACTTTCCTGCGCGGCTCCAGCCCCCATCAACACCAGCGAGCGCTGCACGAACGGCGCGTAAACCAGCAGCGCCGTGCAGGCCAGGGCCAGGCCGAAGTTGATGTGGTGCAGCAGCAGGAAGGGCGAGAGCGACCAGAGGACGTCGGCAAATACAAGGAACACCCAGATCTTCAGGAAACGCGCGCGGAAGCCGGGGGCTCGAAACAGAACCGCGCAAAGCAAGAAGGCGCGCGCCGGGATGAGGATCGCGGCCGACACTACGAGCACAACATACACGTGCACGGCGCGTGGAAGCGGCGCCAGCAGGTCCTGGATTTCAGCCAGATTGGCTAGCGCGCCAATGTAGAACCCCAGGTACATGAGTTGGAACAGGAGAAACAGTGCCTGCACGACCGGCCGGGAGGCTCTTGGCAAGTCGCGTGGAGTGGTCAGAATTCCCGAGAAAGCAGGCTCAGGAGCCGACCTGGAGTCGGGTTCCTCGGCGGGCACAGACAAGGCCCGCTCGGACCCAACGGCCTCTGCGTCAACCCCGGTGGATTCGATCCGCTGGACCGACGCAACGAAGCGGTACCCCCGGCGGGCCAGCGTTTCGATGAAGCGGGGGTTGGAGGCTGAGTCGCCCAGGGCCTCACGAATACGGTTGATGGCGGAGTTCACGCCGTGCTCATAGTCAACGAACGTGTCAGAAGGCCAGAGGGTGCGCGCAATCTCCTCCCGTGTGATCAATTCGCCGGAACGTTCCAGCAGGATGAGCAGAAGCTGAAAAGGCTGATCGTTCAGCCTGACGCGGATCCCCTTGCGCCGCAGTTCGCCCGTCACGGCATCGGCTTCAAAGACGCCGAACCTGTAGCATTGCGACGAGGGTGAACTGCTGGGCATCGATCCTCAGTTTAAATGATCCCTGCCAAAAAGAAGCGCCCTTAGGCCCGGCGAGAACTTTCCGCAACCTCCTCACCTCGCTGGGTTTATCCGGTGAGGAACATTCGCGGGGCGGTGAGGTTCGATCCATTGATCGCCCGCCCCCACAGATGCAAGATCGGAAACATGAAACGGATGACCGGAAGGCAGAGTTTTCGATGGTTGCACGCCGTGGCGCTCCTCGTTGCGGTTCCCCCTGTGGCGATTCACGCCCAGGCGCCCGCCGCAGCGGAAGCGGGGTTCACCACGTACGTTGGCACGGTGGAGAGAAGACTGTCCGAGGAGCACCAGGCGGACCGAACCTTCCTCGCTGGTACGAGCCTTAGCCGGGCAAAGCACGGCGAACTGGTGATCGAAAAGCTCATGCCCGACAAAGATGCCGATCCCCCCGGTGCCATGCTGCACGACTGGCGGGGAACGGCCTTTGCGCCTGGAGCGACGCCGGAAGCTTTCGAGCGGCTGATGCGGAACTTCTCTGCTTACCCGCGGGTGTATGCGCCCCAGGTGATGGGGGTCGGTGTGGCCGCGCGTGAAGGCGAACAGTACAAGATCACCATGCGAGTGGTGCAGAAGCACGTGTTCACAGTGGTGATGGACACCGCCTATCACGTTACATTTGGGCGCCGGGATCCAACCCACGGCTGGAGCGCGTCCCGAAGCACGAAGATCCGGGAGATTGAAAATTCGGGAACAGACAAAGAACGGGCACTGGGACCGAAGGAGGAACACGGGTTTTTGTGGCGGATGAACACCTACTGGACCTATGAGGCACGCGACGGAGGCCTCTATCTCCAGATCGAGTCGGTATCGCTGACGCGGGCAATCCCGCCCGGGCTGGGCTGGGCCGTGCGGCCATTTGTAGAATCCGTACCGCGCGAGTCGCTGGAGTTTACGCTGCGGAAGACGTGCGAAGCACTGGAACAGCAATCCGGCAATTGGGCAGGTCGCCAATGATCGCCCAACCGGTGGTCACAGGCATGCAGGGGTCACTCCGCTCCGCCCAACGCGTGAATCGCTCGATGACGGCTGCGGCGGAGAAGCGAATGCTCGAGTGGATGGCGCGCAGGGCGCCGCACTGGGTAACGTCAGACCGCTTGACCTCTCTGGGACTGGCGGCACAGGTGGGCGCCGGCGTGTGCTACGCGCTGGCAAACTGGAACCGGCTTTGGCTTCTGGGCGTGTGCGTGTGCCTGGCGATGAACTGGCTGGGCGACAGCATGGACGGAACTTTAGCGCGGGTGCGGCGGCAGCAGCGCCCCCGGTACGGGTTCTACGTGGATCATGTGGTGGACATCTTCGGGGCTGTGGCGATGATGACCGGGATGGCGCTGTCGGGCCTGGTGCATCCGCAGGTTGCGATCGCGATGCTGATCGCCTTTCTGCTGCTTTCCGCAGAAAGCTATCTGGCGACCCACACGCTGGGGCTGTTCCAGATGTCGCAGGGAGTTTTCGGGCCAACGGAGATCCGAATTCTGCTCGTCATCGGCAATCTGGCCCTGCTGCGCAGCCCATTCACACAGCTATTCGGGCACACAATTTTGCTGTTCGATCTGGGAGGAGTAATCGCCACCGCCGGCATGACCGCCATGGCCCTGATCACCACCGCGAGACACACCGCGGAGTTGTACCGGCAGGAACCGCTCCCCTGAATCTGCTGCTCTAAGAGCGAAAGGGTCGCGACCAGCGCGACCCTTTCGCAAACCGCTGAACTCGCCTTAGTTGAAGTGCAGCGGCGGCATGCCCTGCTTGAGGAACTCGTAGCGCGGACGCAGTTCGTCAGGACCCGAGGTGATGGTGGAGTTGAGATGGATGAGTGGGTAGCCATCCTCGTTGTACTTCGGCCATTTCGGCATGTCTCCCCCATTGGGGTCGCCCGTTTTGGCAAAGTTCGTCCAGTAAGTCATGAACTGGTCGCTGAGAGTCTTGTCCTCCGGACGAACCGTGTAGCCGGGACGCGTATCCAGCGTGCCGAACACGTACTCGATGTCGTCTGAGTGGAAGGCAAAAGTGCCGGGGTGGAACTTGCTGGGAGGCGCCGCAAGCTCAAAGTGATAACGATACACAGGCGAGTCCCCGCTCTTGCGATGTGCTTCCAGCCACGCCCAGGTGCCATAGGCGATGAACTGGTCGCCGCCAAAATCGATTGCAGAGCGAAGCGCCTGTGCATCGGTATCGCCCGGATAGAGCTTCAGGAACTCGTCGGCACGTTCTTTGAAGTTTTTCTGCGCCATCTCCTTCCACTGCGCAACAGTCATGCCGCGCATCGCGAAGAAGTTCCCCTCGTCGGCGTTCCATCCTGCGATCAAAGGAACGTGGGCCTGCTTGCCTGCCGCGTAGGTGTCGCCAACCGGCTCAGTCAGCACCTTTCCGTCCACGTCAGGCGGAAAGCCGACGCCCGGCTTCTTGCAGGCATCGAGGATCGTCTGCGTGGGCAGCGCGCGCAACTCGGCAAGCGACTTGACGTTGAGTGTGGACACCCACTGGGCGTCCTTCACTTCGCGATCGGCCAGCGAATCGTAGGCAAGCGTGTTACGCACCACAGCGCCGCCGCTCTCACCAATTGCCTTATGAAACAGACCCTGCGCCATCGGCGAGGCCATCAGCGTACTGACCGCGAAGGAGCCGGCGCTCTCACCGAAGATGGTGACGTTGTTGGGATCGCCGCCGAACTCGGCGATGTTCGCCTTGACCCACTTGAGCCCGGAAATCATGTCCATGAGGCCATAGTTACCAGCCGAACCGTTGGCTTCCTTGGCAAGATCGTCGGTGGCGAGAAAGCCAAATACGCCCAGACGATAATTGATAGTGACAAGCACCACACCCTTCAGCGGGAGGAAATCACCGTTATGCCGGGGCTCGTTGCTGCCGCCGCCGGAAAAGCCGCCGCCGTGAATCCAGAACATCACCGGGAGCTTGGCCTTGGTGGCAGCGGTAGCCGGCGCATAGACGTTGAGGTACAGGCAGTCTTCGCTGGGGCCGTTGTCCTGAAAAACCATGTCCTGGAACACCGGATTCTGCGCGCAGTGCGCGCCGAACTTGGTCGCGTCGCGATCGCCCTTCCACTTGGCCGCGGGCTGTGGCGCCTTCCAACGCAGGTCCCCGGTCGGGGGCGCGGCATAGGGCAGTCCGAGCCACGCGCGGACCTTGTCACCGTTAATGGTCTTTCCGTGGGCTTTTCCCTGCTCTGTTTTGACAGTGAGTGGATCAGCCTTGGCGGTCATCGACAAGCCCAGCAGCGCAACCGCTGCCAGAGCACACGCCGCCTTCATACCAAAATTCATCATGAATTTCCTCCGGTTGATAACGATAAAGGGACGGAGGGCGGGGAGGGAAGGTTTCAAGGGCGGGAGCGAGGAAAGGAATCATCAAAGTAGCGAGGAGTAGCTCGACAACAGCGCTGCCCCCGCTCTGCTCAGTCCGCATGTATTAAATTCTGTGTTCGAATCCGGTCTACACAATCTCGGTGGCCAGTAAATCCGCCATCGTCTCGCGACGTTTGATAAGACGCGCACGCTTGCCCTCTACCAGCACTTCCGCAGGACGCAAACGCGAGTTGTAGTTGGAGGCCTGCGCCATCCCGTAAGCGCCGGCATCGAGCAGCGCGAGCAGATCGCCGGGCTCAACTGGCGCAAGCTTGCGGTCGCGGGCGAAGAAGTCGCCCGACTCGCATACCGGGCCAACAATATCGACAGTTCGCGCCCGGCCAGGGCGCAGCCTGACGGGAACAATCTCGTGGTGCGCCTGGTAGAGCGCCGGACGGATGAGGTCGTTCATGGCGGCATCCGCGATGACGAAGGTCTTGCGGCCATTCTGTTTCACGTTGAGCACCCGCGTGACCAGCGCGCCTGCCTGGGCGACCAGGAAGCGGCCCGGCTCAAGCAGCAACCGGCCTTCGAAGCCATTCAGCGCTGAGTTGATCGCCGCAGCGTAGCCGGCCACGCGCGCTGCGGGATCGGAATGGCCTCCATGATAATCAATGCCGAGACCACCGCCGGCATCGATGGAACATAGGTCGATTCCGTCGCGGCGAAGCTGGCGTACCAGTTTGTGCACCCGCTCAAGCGCGGAGCCGAAGGGCTCTGCGGAGCGGATCTGAGATCCGATGTGGACGCTGATCCCGTGCGGCTCGAGCCAGCGATTCCCTTTCACCGACGCATACAACGTCGCAGCGCGCTTGATATCGATGCCGAATTTGTGTTCGCGAAGGCCGGTCGAAATGTAAGGGTGCGTCTCCGCGAACACATCCGGATTAACGCGCAAGGCAAAGCGTGTCTTGCGCTTCAGTTTTGCGGCGCGTGCGGCAAGCAGCTCGAGCTCACCTTCGCTCTCGACATTGAACTCGAGAATGTTCGCAGTCAGCGCCTGATCGATTTCCGCTGCGGTCTTCCCTACTCCCGAGAACACGACGCGGTTTGCAGCTTCCGGTGCGGCGGCCAGAACGCGATCAAGCTCGCCTCCCGATACGATATCGAATCCGGCGCCGTGGTCTGCGAGCAGCTTGAGGATGGCGAGAGAGGAATTCGCCTTCACCGCATAACAGACAAGGTGATCACGCCCGGCAAGCGCGGAGTGAAACATCTGCAGGCGCTCGACAATTTGGTCTGCAGAGTACACATAAAGCGGCGTGCCGTACTTCTTCGCCACGACTTCGAGAGAGATTGCTCCGCAATGCAGCGAAGAGTGTGAGTCGGGCCGATGAAATGGACGCGCCGGGCTAACTGCCGAAGTGATGGTATGACGGGGCAAGATAAGGTCCTGAAAAGAATTTGGCTAGTTTGAGCCTACAGCATGAGAGGC
Organism: Occallatibacter sp.; assembly: GCF_036502485.1. Classification (GTDB taxonomy): domain Bacteria; phylum Acidobacteriota; class Terriglobia; order Terriglobales; family Acidobacteriaceae; genus Telmatobacter. The sequence goes on from NZ_DASXYM010000096.1 coordinate 36,085, forward strand.
ATGTACGATGGGGTCACACCATGGCCTCAGAATCTCAACGCGGTACGCTGACCATGCTCACGGAGAAATTCTTCTGGCTGGAGATGGGTCGCAGGCTGAAGCGTGTGCACAAGGATCGCCGCGCTCGAAAGCAGGTTTTCAGGCTGCTGTTCCCTCTGCTGATCCTACTGCTGCTGATCGCATACCTCGCGTTCCTGATCGGATCTGGCGCATGGCTGTTCCTCCCCATCGTAGTGCCTGTGCTATGGTTCCGTGCCACGCAGGCAAAGCGCGATGCCGAGCCGATGCACATTGCACCCGCGCCTGATCTTCCTGCGGAGTTGAGACCGGAGACCTTGGCAGCCCTGAGGAAACATTTCGCCGAACTGGGGTTGGTGTATGCGGTGCTTCTGGACCGGTCGGGCAGCGAGCAGTTTTTAAAGGAACAGGCCTTACCCGAAAGCATGGAGATCACATCACGACGCGTCCATATCAACCTGCTGAAGCACCATGCGTTGTGGGAGCGTATGGCGGCGGCGGATAGAGACGCCATCATGCTTCCGGATGGACACTGGACAGCCGAGATGGTCAACCGGATCACGACCGGCATCGAGCCGCTAAGGCTGCTCCGATGGCTTGTCCGATTGGACTTCCGGTTGCCGCAAGTTGGCCAGCATCTCTATGGCGATCGGTCGATCGCTCATGAACTAGTGATGGATCCGGGACTGCTGTTGAACGGAAGCGCCCTCGCGGATATCGACCTGATCCGCATAGCCCGCGATGACGCGGCGTTGTTTAGAGCCCGGTGCGTCGCCGAGGCCGTGTGCCGCGGCTATGCGGGAGTTCAAGACGAAAACACGATGCGATGGGCAGAGCAGGTCTCGCGGAACTTGCGTGGAAAGCAGAGCGAGGACCTGGTGCTTGGAGACAAGCTTGTAAGTGAGTCGGACAGGAGCCAGCTCGAGTGGGCAGGACTCCTGGCCACGGTTCGGTCTGGGTTCCTCGATGAGGTGATTGGAATTCTAGAGAACGGCCGCGTTCCGGCACCGCCGGTCAGCACAATATTCGCGCGCAATGAAGCGGCGTCTGCGGCGGGGCCGGCCGCGTAAGTAGATGCTGTAAATAGAAGTCTAAGTAGATGATCCTCGATACAAACCTTCTATGACTCTCCAGGGCATCGTGTTCAACTTTCGAGCGATGCGGCGAACTCTGCCCCATCCCGCACGATGAATCTTCTGGCCTGGCTGTGCGTCAAATTGATATTCAACCCCAGTCCAAGTACAGACCAAGTACAGCCCATGTGCAGCCCAAGATGCAGACTCGCGCAGCCACACAAACATGCGATCTGCTGCCGCAGTACCACCATCGTGTTACGCAGGACTTACACGATGACCGTGAAAAAATTACCGGATGCAGGTAATGTTTCCAGGGATGCCTGATCGATGTTGAAATTATTCATTATTTCGGGCGATTCGCTTGCCTGCACGCGTCAGAGATGCAAGGATGTTGTTGGGCGGGATCGCAAAGGTTGCCTGCAACCGAAAGTAGTTGTGGAAACGCTCTCAGGCCGGAATAGCTGATACACGTTGATCGAGACAGCCCGGCATGATCAAGGCTCCCAGAGACAGACATTTAAAGAGTTGGCGGGCTTAAGCCCCTTCGTACGGTCCCCGTAAAGTTGCTCTTGTACACTTCACCGGACGCGCTCAAGGCACCACAGTAGTTGTAGATGTGATTAACAAAAAGAATGTTGCCGAGCTCCGGCGATTTTCAAAACGAAGACTCAAGCACGGACCCGGACTTCGTTAGCTGCACCAAATTTATCTTCCCTAAAGGGTTCCCCAGAATGCAGATCCTCAACAAGTTCTTTCTTGCTTCTGCCGTCCTCGCCTCGCTAGCAGTTCCAGCGTTTGCAGGTGTAACCGTTGCCAGCCCCACCCCCCGTGAGTCGGTGAATACATCCTTTGCGCTGTCAGCCAATGCTTCCCTTTGCAGCAATCAGCAGGTGGGAACAATGGGTTACTCGTGGGACAGCAACTCCGCCACCACCACGGCAAGCGGCAACGCCATCAGTAAGACCGTCTCGGCTCCATCCGCCGGCACGCATACTGTGCACGTGAAGGCGTGGGGTCTGCGCGGCTCGGTCTGTGTGGCCGACGTGACCGTTTCAGTAAACGCTCCCGTCAGCACCGGCACGCCTCTGAGCGTTCCCTCCACCGCGGTAAAGGTGAGCGCTCTGCAGGCACTGAGCAACTGGAAGAGCGAGCACGACGCCGGCACGTCCGGTACTTCGACCGGCAAGATGAGCATGGCGAGTTCGCCCGCGAAGAGCGGCAACGCGCGGAAATTTGTGACTGCGTTCAAGAACTATGCCGGCCATCGCTACACAGCCTCGATCGCGGATGACGTGAAGGCAAAAAACTTTTTGTACGACGGATGGATCTTCCTTCAGAACACCGGCAGCACGGTGGCCAACATCGAAATGGACTTGAACCAGGTGATGTCGAATGGCCTGACAGTCATCTTCGGTTTCCAGTGCGACAAGTGGTCGGGCACATGGGACTACACCGCCAACCATGGCACGGCGAGCGCGCCGGTTGATACGTGGGTTCACTCAGCAGCCAAGTGCAGCCCGGCAAAGTGGGCGCAAAACCAGTGGCACCACGTCCAGATCCGCTACTCGCGAGATGATTCAGGCAATGTGACATATCAGTCAGTGGCGCTCGACGGAGCGGTGCAGAATATCAACGCCAAAGTTTTCTCGGCTTTCAAGCTAGGCTGGGCACCCACCATCCTGACCAACTTCCAGGTTGGCGGATTGCTGAGCGGAAGCGGCAGCTCGACCGTATATCTGGACGAGTTGGCGCTCTATCGCTGGTAAGTGTACTTTGCACTGACACTGCCAGGGCGACCTGGTAAGCCTCGGAATAATAATGACCAGCCGGCCCTGTGCACTGTATGTGAACAGGGCCGAGGTATTTTGCACGCGTGAGATGGGGCGGTGCGCCTGCGGGGCCGGGCAAGCTGGTTTTAAAGCGAGGCAATGGTGACGTTGCCGTCGCTGGTGTGAATGCTCAGAGGGACGCCGCCGCCATTGATGCGTCCGCGGAGGTTGTGGCCGGAATCGCCCTTGGAGTTGTAGCCGTCCATAACCAGCGGCAGATCGCACTGAATGCGCCCATCCCCCGTGTGCACTTCAAGATCTGCTGCGAGGCTGCGCGGAACGTGGATCTGCACGCGACCATCGGAGCTCTCAACGCGTGAGGCGGTGGTAAGTTTCGTGCCCTCATTCATGGTGAGCTCCAGACTTCCGTCCGAGGTGTGCACCTGCAGGCCGGTGAACTGACCGTCGATGTGAACACTCCCATCGGAGGACCGCGACTCAAGGGTGCCGCTGACGTTGTGCAGCCGGATGGAGCCGTCGCTCGACGTGAGGCGAACAGCGCCTGCAACGTCGGAAAGATCGACCGAGCCGTCGCTGGTACGTAGCTGCACTCCGCCATTGAGCCCCGTAACCTTAAGGCTGCCGTCGGAAGTGCGACCGTCGAGATCGAGCGTAGAGGGAGTCTCAACGAAAACCCGCGGCTCGCGGTGCGCTCCCATCATCATGTGCATATGGGTCTTCTCGCGCAGTTCGAAATTCACATGGTCGCCTGTCTGCGCCTCATTCAATGTGTATTCGCCAATGTGGCGGTCGTTCCATTGAACCCGGATGCGGATCTCCTTGCACTGTCCGCAGGACGTGACCTCGGTGGATGCGTCGCCAGTGCTGAAGCTCAGTGACGGCTTTCCGCCGACCGGGTAAGTCTTCTGCCAGTCCGATTGCGCGTGAACCAGGGGAACGCAGGCAAACAAACCGACGGCAGTCAGGGTGAGGGCGGCTGGGCGCAAATGGGGCATGGGAGTACCTCTGAGGGAACCATACGCCAGTGGACCGAGGTTTGTTCCGGATGCGGAGGTCAATTTGGAGGCAGCAGGTTTGCCTGGCTGCTGTACCGACGTTCCCCCGAACATAGGCTTCTCCGCCGCCCTTCGCGATGAATACAGGGGTGGCGCGGCGCCCCTCAATGCCGAGCGCGCTCACGGAGAATCAACCATTCGGCAGCAGTCTCCTCACTGCTGAGCATCCTCCGCGAAGACCTGCCTGGTCCGAAACTCAATTCGCACCCCGATGAACAAACTATTGTGATGCCGCGCACAGTCGACGGTGTTCTATATCGCGTACCGTCGCAATGTCATCGGCGGGAATGTGTGCTGAATCACAAAGAATCTCGCCAGTCGGAATCGCAAGCGAGGTGCTCATGGGCAAAACCGTTTGGCAATCCATGCAGGAAAAGGGCTACAGCCGCCGCCAGTTTCTCCAGTTCTGCGGCGTCGCCGCCACTACCATCGGGCTGCAAAAGTCCGGCGTGGCGCAGGTGGTTTCAGCCTTCGAAAAGAAGGAAAAACCCGCCATTATCTGGCTTCATTTTCAGGAGTGTACCGGCTGCAGTGAGTCCTTCCTCCGGGCTTCGCATCCCATCGTGGCAGACGCTCTCCTGGATGTGATCAACCTCAACTACCAGGAAACCCTGATGGCCCCCTCCGGCTTCCAGGCCGAGAAGAGCCTCACGGACACCATGCGCGATCAGAAGGGCAAGTACATCCTGCTCGTCGAAGGCGCCGTGCCCACCAAAGACAAGGGCGTCTACTGCATGATCCGCGGCAAAACAGCCGAGTCGATCCTGCAGGAAGTTGCCGCCGATGCCGCCGCCGTGGTCGCCTGGGGCGCTTGCGCATCCTTCGGTGGAGTTCAGGCAGCAAAGCCCAATCCGACCGGTGCCCACGCCATCAGCAAGCTCATCAGCAAGCCGGTGATCAACGTGCCCGGCTGCCCGCCCATCCCCGATGTCATGATGGCGGTTGTTTCGCATCTTCTGGTTCTCGGTCAGATTCCCGAACTCGATTCGCTCGGCCGCCCCAAAGAGTTCTATGGCCGCCGCGTGCACGACACCTGCTATCGCCGGCCCAATTACGACGCCGGTCTGTTCGTTGAATCCTTCGACGACGAGAATGCCAGGAAAGGCTACTGCCTTTACAAGATGGGCTGCCGCGGCCCGGTCACTTACAACGCCTGCTCGGTGACCAAGTGGAACGAGGGCGTCAGCTACCCCATCCAGTCAGGCCACCCCTGCATCGGCTGCAGTGAGCCCGGCTTCTGGGACAACGGCCCGTTCTACCAGCACCTGGCTTCGTTTCCAGGCTTCGGTATTGAAAGCACGGCGGACACCATCGGCACCGCTGTGGGCCTCACCACCATTGCCGGAGTCGCCGCGCACGCCGTCGTTACCAACATCCGCAAGCACAAAGTCATTGCAGAAGTGCACGCCGAAGAGCAGAAGGAATCGTGAGGAACCATGGCACGAATTGTCGTTGATCCCGTAACTCGCATTGAAGGCCACCTGCGCATTGAAGCTGTGGTGGAGAACGGCGTCATCACCGACGCCTACAGCGCAGGCACCATGGTGCGCGGGCTTGAGAAGATCCTCATCGGCCGCGACCCGCGCGATGCCTGGGCCATTACCGAACGCGTCTGCGGCGTCTGCACCACCGTGCACGCGCTGGCCAGCGTGCGTGCGGTGGAAGACGCCCTGGGTATCTCCGTCCCTCCCACGGCCGAACTGATTCGCAACATCATGTCCGCCACGCAGTACGTGCAGGACCACGTGATCCACTTCTATCACCTGCACGCGCTTGACTGGGTCGACATTGTCAACGCACTCAAGGCTGACCCTAAGAAGGCAGCCGAGATCGCGCAGTCCATCTCCAAATGGGACAAGAACACGCCAGGCTATTTCTCTGACGTGCAGGCTAAAATCAAAGCCTTCGCCGCAAGCGGACTCGGCATTTTCGCTAACGGCTACTGGGGCCACTCGGCTTACAAGCTGCCGCCTGAGGTGAACCTGATCGCTGTCGCGCACTATCTTGACGCGCTCGAGTGGCAGAAGGAAATCGTCAAAATCCACGCCGTCTTCGGCGGCAAAAACCCGCATCCAAATTACCTCGTCGGCGGCGTTCCCTGCTCCATCGACGTCAACGAAGTGGCAGCTATCAACGGCGAGCGCCTCAACCTGGTCTCGCGCCTCATCTCCCAGGCCGACGAGTTCGTGAACGAGGTCTACATCCCTGACCTGCTCGCAGTGGCCGGCTTCTACAAGGATTGGGCCAGTTACGGTGGCGGCCTCAAGAACTACCTCAGCTACGGCGATTTCCCGACCAGGGGCTACAACCAGCCAGAGTCATTCAAGTTCCCGCGCGGCGTAGTCCTCAATCGCGATCTCAGCCACTTGCATCCGGTGAACGCCAAAGACACGCAGGAGATCAAGGAGTACATCGCGCACTCCTGGTACGACTACGAAGGCGGCAATACGCAGGGAGTACATCCATCGGCCGGCGAGACCAAAATCAACTACACCGGTCCGCAGCCTCCGTTCGAAACCCTTGCCGGCTACGAGAAGTACTCGTTCCTCAAGACTCCGCGCTGGAAAGACAACGCCATGGAAGTAGGGCCGCTGGCTCGCGTCGTCGTTGGATTGGCCGCCGGCAGCACGGACATGAAAGAACTCGTCAACATGGTGCTGGGCAAGCTCAATGTGCCGGTCGCAGCGGTCTTCTCGACGCTGGGACGCACAGCCGCACGCGGCATTGACGCAGCGCTCACCATGGCGTGGCTCAAAGAGTTCAACGGCGAGCTCATTGGCCGCGTCAAGACCAACGAAGTCTCCACCTTCAACAACGCGCGCTGGGATCCCAGGACCTGGCCCGAAGAGGCTGAAGGCGTCGGACTCGTCGAAGCTCCGCGCGGCGCGCTGGCGCACTGGATCAAGATCAAGAACGGCAAAATCGACAACTACCAGCTCGTCGTTCCAACTACATGGAACGGCTCGCCGCGCGATGCAAAACAACAGCGGTCGGCCTTCGAGGAATCGCTCATCGGCACGCCCATTGCAAAGATCGATCAGCCTGTCGAGATCCTGCGCACCGTCCACTCCTTTGACCCGTGCCTGGCCTGCGCCGTGCATCTGTACGATCCGCAGGGACGTCACCTTCACCAGATTTCGTTTGAGTGAGGCCATGAGCACTCCGAACATTCCGCTTGATAAGTTTGCCCACGGACATCCAGTGGAGTACCGGCGCGTCTATGTATGGGAACTGCCGGTACGCGCCTATCACTGGATTAATGCCATTACCCTGACCCTGCTGATCATCACCGGGTACCTGATCGGCAAACCCATCCGCGCATTCGCCGCAGTGGAAGCCTATCAGCAGTACTGGTTCGGCTGGATCCGTTTCATTCACTTTGCGAGCGCGTATATATACGCGTTTAACTTCCTGGCGCGTATCTATTGGGGCTTCGTCGGTAACAAGTACGCAAAGTGGAACAACTTCTTCCCGCTGACCCGGAATCAACGACGGGAAATCGTGGATGTCGTCAAGACCGACGTGCTGCAGACCAAGCTGCACGGCGCCATCTCCACCGGCCACAATTCCCTGGCCGCTTTCATCTACTTCCTGACCTTCCTGGCGTTCTGCGCCCAGGCAATCACGGGCTTCGCGCTCTACTCCAGCATGAGCAACTCGTTCATCCCGCGCCTGTTCACCTGGATCGTTCCGCTGATGGGCGGCGAGATGGGCGTGCGTCAATGGCACCACATGTTCTTGTGGTTCTTCGTCACGTTCATCGTGGTGCACATCTATTTGTCCTTCTATCACGACTACATCGAAGGCCGCGGCACCATCTCCTCGATCGTCGGCGGCTGGAAGTTCGAACGCGAAAAGACCGAAGACTAACCCTCTGTGTGCCCCACCCTGACCACACCTTCATCCTGGTTAGGGTGGGAGACCGCACTACCTTGAAGCTTTGTCATCCTGACCCTGAGTGAAGCGAAGGGGAAGGACCCGCTATTGCTTTTGCGTTTCCTTTTGCTTTCGTTGTTGTGATAGTGGTTAGAGCGGGACGCCACCCGCTCCAAACCTTGTCATCCTGAGCGCACCGAAGCACCCGCTTTCGCCTTTGCTGTTGCCGTTCTTTCTTTCATTCCCGGAGGAAATCTGCCTTTCACCTCCCAGAACCTGCCACGAGCATTCCCGGAGGCCCGCCATTCCCCCGTTCACACTCAAAACCCTCATCCTCGGCCTCGGCAACGTCATCATGGGCGACGAAGGCGTCGGCGTCCACACCGTGCGCGCCCTCGAGCAGCAACCCCTGCCGCCTGATGTGGAATGCCTCGACGGCGGCACCGGCGGCTTCATCCTCCTCGAACCTCTCCAACAGGCCGACCGCATCTTCCTCATCGATGCAACAGCCGACGAGAACCCCTACGGCACAGTCACCCGCACGACGCCCAGGTTCGTAAAGGACTATCCCCCTACGCTCACCGCGCACGACATCGGTGTCAAGGACCTCCTCGACGCGTTTTACATTCAGGGAGGCAGTCGCGACGTCATCCTCTACGCCATCAGCATCGACCCCCGCCAGCCCATCTCCATGGATCTATCCGAGGAATGCGAGCGAGCACGGGATGAGGTGGTGCAGCACATCCTCGCCGAACTCAACGTGTAAGTCAGCTGCTTGTGATCCTGAGCAGCCTCACTTGCGTGACACGTCCCGATGTTCCCTGAGAATTGGCTTCGCAAGAACGTCGTCGACGAATATTCAGCATGACTCGGGCATGGGAACAAATCGACGGCGGTAGCGATATCGGTGTTGGACGTGAAAGCCTCTGCGATGTTCAACGGAGATCCAGAACCTGACATAGTTGAGCATTGGTGCTACACCCGCTATGTCATCGACGGGCGCCACAAGATCGCGGCAGCTCGCCGAGTGTCGATGCCAATACGTCTCGTGAGCTTCACATCGGCTGCAAAAAACTATGTTCGCGCGAGCAGTTGAAAACAGCTATTAAAGCATCAAGCTGATTTCGAGCTCTCCAGCGGTTCCACCCGCACCTTGCTGATCCTTCGTCCATCCATCTCCGCCACCGTAAGCCGGCGCGTCTCGTAATCCACTGACTCCCCCGGCGCGGGGATGTGCCCCAACCGCGTGAGCATGAATCCAGCCAGCGTCTCCACGCCTCCATCGCGCGGCAGGTCCCATTGCATCTGTGTCTCCAGATCGCGAAGGTTCGCGCCTCCATCCAGCACAAACACACCCTTGGCCCCCATTATCAGCGGCCGCGCCGGATCGTCGAACTCGTCGTCGATCTCTCCCGTCAGCTGCTCGATGGCATCCTCCGCCGTCACCAATCCCACCGTCGATCCATATTCATCCACCACAATGGCAAGATGCCTCCGCCGCTTCTGAAACTCCCGCAGCAGGTCCAGTGCCGACTTCGTCTCCGGCACCACCAGTACCTCGCGCATAATCTGGCTCAGGCGCAGTTGCACAAATGGAGTAACCGGCGGCGCGACTCCGCGCTGGCCGCCCCGCCGGAAGAACATCAGCCGCGACAGGTCCTTGGAATACACCACGCCCACAATATGCTCCGGGCCGCGCGATTCGTCGTACACCGGCACACGCGAGTGCAGCAGTTCGATCACCCTGGCAGCAGCTTCCTCGATCAGCATGTTTGAGGGCAGTGAGAGAATTTTCTGCCGCGGTGTCATGATCTCGCGTACTGGAACATCGTTCAGCTCAAGTGCGCGATGCACCAGCGTCTCCTGGAACCTGGGCAGCACCCCCATGCGCCGCGCCGCCGTGGCCAGCAGCTTGAGTTCCTCCGGCGAGTGGACTGAAGCCCGCTCGGTCACCGGGATGTCGAACCCCCTCAGCACTACACCCGCCGACCGGCTCAGCAGCCGCACTGCCGGCCGCGCCAGCCGCATAAACAGCAGCATCGGCGGCGCTACCGCAACGGCCAGCGCCTCGGCCCTCCGCAGCGCCAGCGACTTCGGCACCAGTTCTCCCGCCACTACATGGAAGTACGTGATGGCGCAGAAGCCCAGCGCCACTGCGGTCAGGGACAAAACGTGCGCGTAGAGGTGGGCGTGCGACGGCGGATCCGGAAGCATCCCAAATAATGCCAAAAATCCTTGGGAGGCCAGCGGCTCGCCAATCCAGCCGAGCGCCAGAGAGCACAGCGTCACACCCAACTGCACTGCGGGTAGAAAGTCGTCCAGATCGTGCTGCAGCCGCCTGACTGCGCGCGCTCCCGGCACCTGCGCTTCCAGCAGTTGCTGAATTCTGGTGTCGCGGACCGACACGAGAGCGAACTCCGCGGCCACAAAAAATCCGTTGGCCACAACGAGCATGGCGACAGCGACGCATTGCAGCAGCACAGGCCCGTGCATCTCGTTCAGAGAATAGCATTTGGTGCGAGGCTGGACATCGGCGCACGCCCAGGGGAACCAACTTTGGTGCCGCTGCGTATCAGGCTGCATGCGCAGACAATGTCTGCCGACAGAGCGCCGCTCGCCTGGCTGGTCATCGCTCCAGGTGCGGGACCGCAGCGTCCTTTCGTAATCCTCAACGTCCGTAAATTGCGGCCTGAGCCGCGGGGAGGTATCCAGTGGCTGCGCGGAAAAGCAAAAGAATCTGGATTTGGGTCGTCGCCATTGCGGTGGTCATCATCGGCGCGGGCGGAGTTGCCGTCGCACGCATGGTGTCGGGCGGCTCCATTGACCCCAACAAAATCGCCAAGGTAATCCGCGGGGACGTTGCACGCTCAGTGATTGCAACAGGTAAGATTCAGCCCATTACCAAGGTGGAAGTCAAATCCAAAGCCTCCGGCATAGTAGAAAAGCTCTTTGCCGACATCAATAACCATGTTCACAAAGGCCAGCCGCTCGCCGAACTCGATCAGCAGGAGATTCTCGCCCAGGTGGAAGCCCAGAAGGCCGCGCTCGCCTCCGCTGAAGCCAACGTCGGCACCTACGAAGCCAACATCGAGCAGGATAAGGTCAATGCCGCCGCCCCCGATCTGCCCATGTACAAGCAGACCCTCGACCGCAACCTGCAGATGGCTAAGGAAGGCGTGGTCAGCCAGCAGGCGCTCGACAACGCCAACAAGGACTATCTCGCCGCGGGCAATAGGCGTGACGGCGCCCGTGCCCAGATCGTGGTCGACAACGCCAAGCTGAAACAGGCCCGCGCCCAGGTGATGCAGAGCCAGGCCAGCCTCAAACAACTCCAGGAGCAGCTCAGTTACACCACCATCGTTGCACCCATGGACGGCGTGATTCTTTCCCGCGACGTGGAGATGGGCGACGCCGTCAGCTCCATCCTCGTGCTCGGATCTACCGCAACCCTGGTCATGACGGAAGGCGACACGACGCAGGTTTACGTGCAGGGCAAAGTAGACGAAGCCGACATCGCGCACGTCTACATGAACCAGGCCGCGCGCATCAAGGTGGAGAGCTTCCGAGACCGTGTCTTCAACGGGCGTGTTACCAAAATCGCCCCGCTCGGAGTGGAAAAGGACAACGTAACCACCTTCGAGGTGCGCGTCTCCATCGACAATCCTGGCGGCGAACTGAAAGCCAACATGACGGCCAATGCCGAGATCCTTCTCGACGAGCACAAGGGTGTCCTTAACATTCCTGAGAACGCCGTGATGTATGACAACCAGAAGAATGCATCGGTCGAGGTGCCCGACAAGAGTCAAAAAGAAGGCAAGCGCAAGGTCTCCGTCAAGGTCGGACTGTCCGATGGGTCGAAAACAGAGGTTCTCAGCGGCCTGAAGGAAGGCGACCAGGTGGTCCTGCAGCAGTAAAGCTCTGGTCCGATGACCAGGGAATCAGGTTTCAGATGGTCGGCTTGCTTCGTCGGCTTGATTCGTCGGCTTGATTCATCGGCTTGATTCATAGAAGCGAATGTCCACCGCAGCACACAGCTGTTCGAAATCGAACATCTCAAGCTGCGGTGCCGTTACCTTAGCGAGCAGCCAAAACGCTGAATCCAAAGTCGTTGCGCTTGCCGGCCGTTTGGCAGCTCCGTTGCACCCAAGCGCATGGAACAATTTGCCTGAAGAGACCGCACCCGACCTTCGTTGTCGACCAGTCAGAACCGGGATCGCCTGATCACTGACCTCTCGATTACAGACACCAACTACTCACGCACCGAGGAACAGACATGAAGAAGATCGCAATCGCAGCAGCAGCGATGCTTGCTCTGGCCACCATTCCCGCGCTGGCTTCTGAAGCCACGTTCGATCGCACCCTCACCGTGAACGGCCGCGTGGAGCTCAACGTAAGCACCGGGTCCGGCAATGTCCATCTCACCCAGGGTTCCGGTACGCAGATCAAGATCCACGGCCATGTAAAGTCCAACTGGGGCGGCAGCGAGGAACGCGTACAGCAAATCGCCTCCAACCCCCCGATTGAGCAGACCGGCAATATCATCCGCATCGGCGCGCATCACGAGAACCTGCATAACATCAGCATTGACTATGACATCGAAGCTCCGGCAGATGCCTTCCTCGAAGCCGGCTCCGGGTCCGGCAACGTCACCGACGATGGAGTCGGTCAGAATGCCAAGCTCAGCAGCGGCTCCGGCAACATTCACGCCACCGGGCTTAAAGGCAGCTTCAGCGTAGGAACCGGCTCCGGCAATATCTTCGCCGAGCAGTCCAGCGCGGGCGACGTGAAGGCTGAAACCGGCTCAGGCAGCATCGAACTTCGCGACCTGCACGGCGCACTGCGGGCCAACACCGGGTCCGGCGATATCAAAGCTTCCGGTTCCCCCAGCTCCGACTGGAAGCTCGGAACCGGCTCGGGCAGCATTGAACTGTGGCCCGGCACCGGCGGCTTCACCCTTGACGCTTCCACCGGCTCGGGCACCGTTCACAGTGACCGTGAAATGTCGGTTCAGGGCTCCTTCGATAAGCACCATATCACCGGCAAAGTGGGCGGGGGCGGCCCCACGGTGCGCCTCGAGACAGGCTCTGGCGACATTCGCATCCACTGAAACCGCGCCTTCAAACACGCTGCCTGAAGACGCAAAAGCCCGCCACAAGGCGGGCTTTTTGCGGACGGAGTAATCCAAACCCGCAGCTTAGACGTTAAAGGAAGAGCCGCAACCGCAGGTCGACTTAACCTGGGGATTCTCGAACTTGAAGCCGGCGGCCTCGAGCGTCTCGACGTAATCGACGGTGCAGCCGTTCAGGTACATCAGCGACGTCGCGTCGACAAAGACCTTCAGGTCGTCGAAGCTGAAGACCTTGTCCATCATGCCGCCCTGGTTTTCAAAGGCCATCGAGTACTGAAAGCCGGAGCAGCCGCCGCCGACCACGCCAATGCGCAGCCCGGCGGGAATCGGATCCTGGGTCGCCATGATCTCGCGGACCTTCGCGATAGCCTGCGGCGTCAGAAAAAGAGGGGCCTTCTTGGTTTCCTCAACGGGTGTGGTGGCTATGGTGGCCATTTTTTCTCCCAAATCTTGAAATTCTGTCCTGCTTATTACTCTACCGGCCCCGGAACCGGGAAACAAGGCCCGATCGGAGAACCGTTCCATTGGATGCTACGACCCCGTCCCGGGGTTCGGAATCCTTTCGCTTCCTGCCGGATACCCCAAATCCATCCGAACCGGGCATGGGCTCGTCAGGAGTTTTCGGACTGCTTTGATCCTATTGCAGCTTTTGCCCACATCAAACGACAGTGATCTCTGTCACGCTGCGCCCACCCAAGCGGAGCTATGATAGTGCACCGAAAGGCCCCACTACTCACGATCGCCGCGAAATTCCCCTGACGGGGACGCGGGTTCTGGGACCGGCAAGTTCCGGAGGTGGTTATGACGTTTGTACCTGTCATGTGGACGGTCTGGGGTGCCATGGTACTGATCCTGGCATCGGTTTGGCTCTATCGGTCACGGCTCGAGCGCGATGAAGAAGACCAGATCTTCATCGACGACGCCTTCAGCCATGAACGGACGGCTCAGGCCGCCATCGTTGAAAGAGTCAACAAGGTTCAACCGATCCTGCGCGGCATGATGGCGATCACCATCGTAGCCACGCTGTTCGTCATCGGCTACTACATCTACGACATCGTTAACCAGTTCAAGTAAGACTTGATTCTGGAGCGAGCGCTGGAGCGAGGGCTGGAGCCGCCGATTCCACAGGAGTCCGCTCGTTCTGTCTTTCTTTGCGCTCGCGTGCTGAATCCTCGCGTGCTGAATCCTCGCGTGCTGAATCTTGGTGGCGGGCAGGCAAAAAGAAAAGGCGGGACACGGCCCATGGCTGCGTCCCGCCTCCCTCTTCCAGAGCATTGCTCTTACTCGACCTCGGGCCGGGCTTTGTAGCCGTCGCGGGCAATAATGTCGTATTTCAGTGGATGGTGCTTCTCATCCTGGAACCGAAGCGGCTTGCCCTCGTCGTCCACCAGTTCGACCCGCAGTTTGCGGTAGGTGCCATCCTGCTTGGCGTTGCTGGGGTGATAGAGGAGCTGGTACTTGGAGCGGATGTTCTTGTTAATGTCCCCAAAATCCTCCGGCATCTCGGCGACGAAGCGCGGCTGATAGAACTCTCCCCCGGTAATGTGCGCGATGGTCTTCATCTCGTTGTCGGCCTGCAGATAATCCATGTCGCGCATCTGGGAGGTCCAGCCGCCTCCCCCTTCGGTCATGGCGCGCAGCGCACCGCCGGTGGATATCGTGTAGATGGTAATGTCCCTCGTCGCTCTCACCTTCTTCAGCGCCTGATCCCAGGTCAGCTTCGAAAAAGTGTCGCGGCCTGATCCGATGAGGACAATGTACTTGCGGCCTTCAATGCGGCTCAGACGGTCGATGGCCTCTGAGACGGCGTCGAACATGTTCCGCTCGTTGAACCCCGGAATCATGAGCTGCCGGATGGCCTCGAAGACTTGTCCCTTGTCCTTCGTGAAGTCGGTGATAATGTGGGTCCTCATGTCGTACGTCATGAGCGCCGCGTAGTCGTCTGGACGCAGTTGCGAGGCAAACGACCAGGCCGCATTCAGCATGTCGTAATTGAAGGCGTAGGTGTAATTGCTGCCGGCAAATTCGCAGAGCATCAGCACGGTGATGGGAGCTTCCACCCGCTTGAACCCGGTCACCTTCTGTTCCACACCGTCTTCAAACACCTTGAAATTGGTGGGCTTGAGACCCGGCACAAACTGGTGGGTCTTTTCGACGATCACGCCCACGTCCACCGTCACTTCCGGCACTTCGACGCGCAGGTTGTAAGTAGGTACGTTTTCAGGGTTTTTAAACTTCGGCTCAGCCGGAGCGGGCGGCGGAGGCGTATCGGTGGATTCTTTCTTTTTGGGGAGCGCAATGGATCCGTTATCGCCGGTGGGCCCCCCCGAATCAGGGGCCGTCTGATCGGGCTGCTGCGGCTTCTGAGGGGCGGGCGCAGGATTTTGGGCCCCGGCGACTGCGGGAACCAAAGCCAGCGCAGTTGCAACCAGCAAGACAAAAGACAAGACGGGAGAATCAACCTTGATGCGATCGCCGAATCGTGCGAAAGGGTACTTCCTGGGCATGACAACCTCTGTGCTCAACAGCATACGCGGCTCGAATTCATTGTAGATAGAACCAGCAGGACCGGCGAATGTGCCGCCCCCGCGCGTACGGTGCGGGATCAGGTCTGTATCCCGGCTCACGGGATCGGCCGGAACGCCGGTTTACAGTTATAGACGTGGGAAACGGCATGAAGGACAACCGGCTGCGCCTTTTTGCGTCCGCGGCCTTGCTGATGGGGATGGCCTGGCCTGGCTCGCTTTGCTCTCAGTCTGCGGACGTTGCCGCTGGACCTCCGCCGTCAACCGGGGGGTTCTTCCCCCTGAGCGAAGTTCATCGCGGCATGACCGCCATCGCCTGGACCGTTTTCCAGGGCACAAAGCCTGAACCCATGCAGGTGGAAATTCTGGGCGTGCTGAAGGGCGCCCGCGGGCCCGGGCACGACATGATCCTTGCGCAGCTCCATGGCGCCAAGCCTGAGTACACCGGCGTGGTGGCCGGAATGAGCGGCAGCCCCGTGTACGTCGGCGACAAGCTCCTCGGCTCCCTTTCCTATCGCATCGGCCAGTTCAGCAAGGACCCCATTGCCGGCATTACCCCGATTGCCCAGATGCTTGAAGTGCGGGATATCCCCATCGCGGAGCACACCCAGCTTGCGGAATTGCCCAGAGCAAAGCAATCCAGCCCCATGGGAGAAGAGACCGCCTTCACTCCCATGGAGACGCCGCTGGTGATGAGCGGCTTCCATCCAGACGCGATCAGCTTGTGGAAACAGAAGATGGCCGGCACCGGGCTGGAGATGGTCGCTGCCGGCGGCGGCGCAGGATCAAAGCCGGGCAAGCTCGTTTCTGCGGCCGCCGCGGGCATCATTCCCGGCTCCGCTGTGAGCGCGCAACTGGTGCGAGGAGACCTGGAGATCGCCGCCACCTGCACCGTAACCTATATCGATCCCAAACAGTTGCTGGCCTGCGGCCATCCGTTTCTCCAGGCCGGTCCGGTGTCGCTGCCCATGACGGCCACAGAGGTGATAGCGACTCTGGCGTCCCCGCTGAACGCCTTCAAGATTGTCAATACCGGCCAGACCATCGGCGCGTTCACTGAGGATCGCGACGCGGCAATCCGCGGCGTGCTGGGGGCCACAGCGCACATGATCCCCGTCCACATCGCCGTTCGTTCCGGCCAGAAAACGCGGAAGCTCAGTGTCGAGGTGCTCGACCTGCCCTCCCTGACCGCGCAGGCCATGCTGGTGAGCCTTTACGAGACACTGCTGCAGACCAATGAAAGCGCCGCGGACATGAGCTATCACGTAACCGGCAGCATCGACGTGGAAGGATACCCGCCCTCGCCGGTGGACGTGTGGGCTGGCGGCGGAGAGGGGCTGCCGCCGCAACTCGCCGCGGCCATGCTGGCGGGCGACCGCTTCCAGAGACTCTACTCGAACGGAGCGCGCCAGGGCTCCGTGCGTGCTGTCAACTTGAATGTAGAGGCAATTCCCAGGCGCACCTCGGTGGATCTGGAATCGGCCCGATTCACGTCGGGCAATATCGTTCATCCCGGCGACACCGTCACAGTGGAGGCGACCCTCAGGCCGTGGCAGCAGCCGGAGCGCAACGTTCGGGTGGCATTCAAAGTTCCGGCGCGCTTGCAGGCCGGCAATCTGCGCGTGCTGGTGTCAGACTCGGGCACGCTGGACCGCACCATGTCGCAGCCAAGGGTGATGCCTCGCCCCGTGGACATGGAGACCACGCTGACTGAAGCACGCAATCAGCATACCCAGGACCGCATTTACATCAGCTTGCTCGTGCCTGAGACCCAGGCGGGCATGGAGGGCCAAACCCTCTCGAGTGTTCCCATCTCCCTGGCCAACGCGCTGGAACCAATGCGGGCCGCACAGGATGTGACGCTTAATGGAGAGTCAGCCGAGCCGGCCGCCGATGCTCCCGCCGGGGGCGTGCTGAACGGGTTCCAGGTGTTAACCCTGCGCCTTGAATCGGGCGGCGGGGTAGACTAAGCTCAGACGAGCACCTTAAATTTTTGTGAGTTTCCTTTACCCAGGAACCCGGGACGACTGCGGTTACCGGCGTTTCTTGCAAACCAGCGAGGATCCAGAACGATGGCCCCAATACAAGGATTAGCAGCTCACGCGGCAGGAGCCGAGCTTCTGCCTTTTCGCTACGACCCAGGATCATTGGGACCCCATGATGTAGAGATTGCAATTTCGCATTGCGGCATCTGCCACAGCGATCTTCATCTGATTACGAACGACTGGGGCATCAGCCATTTTCCGTTCATTCCGGGGCACGAAATCATCGGAATGGTGAATGCGGTTGGAGCGGAAGTTCATTCCCTCGAGGTGGGCAAGCGCGTGGGGTTGGGTTGGCAGTCGAACTCCTGTGGCGAGTGCGAGTGGTGCACCAGGGGATTGGAAAATCTCTGCCTGAAGTCGGAGGCGACGTGCGTGCACCGGCACGGCGGCTATGCGGACCGGGTACGCGCCAATGCCCGCTTTGTCATGCCCATCCCCGAGGCGCTGGAAAGCGAGAACGCCGCCCCCCTGCTGTGCGGCGGCATCACTGTTTACAACCCGCTCCGCAGCCACGGCGTCAATCCGTCCTCGCGTGTCGGGGTGATCGGCATTGGCGGTCTGGGCCACCTGGCCGTACAATTTGCGCGGGTGTTCGGCGCAGAGGTCACCGCGTTCTCTACGTCCTCGGCTAAGGAAGAAGAAGCGCGCGCGCTCGGCGCTCACCGCTTCGTGAATACTCGTGAGACCCGGGCCCTGAAGGATGTGGCCTGCTCCCTTGACTTCATCGTCAGCACGGTGAATGCGGATCAGGATTGGGGCGTCTACATGCAGGCCCTGCGGCCCAATGGGACGCTGTGCTTCGTAGGAGTTCCGCCATCGCCTGTCACCCTGCACGCATTTCCGATGATCTCTGGCGTTCGGACTGTAACCGGGAGTCCGATCGGGCCCCCGCATCGCATCCGCGAGATGCTGGACGTGGCAGCCCGCCACGGCGTAAAGGCCAAAACCGAGCGTTTCGCCATGGGCAAGGTGAACGAAGCAATCGAGCGAGTCAAAAAGAACAAAGTGCGATATCGCGCCGTGCTCGCCAACTGACGCGGCTCTCACTCCCAGGCGCCGGATCAGTCGACCCTGCTGTGGTCACCCGTTCGCTGACGCAGAGCTTCAGAGCAGCGGGCTGCACTGCAAACAGGATCACATCGCAATCCGGAATAGCCGGATCCCAGCCTGGGGACACGTGTGAACACATCGCCAACATCCATGCGCATCGACAAGTGGCTCTGGGCCGCGCGCTTTTTCAAGACGCGGGCGCTGGCGGCGAAGGCCTGCGACCTGGGCCGCATCCGCTCGCATGGAACCGAGGCCAAGCCGGCGCGCGACGTCAAACCCGGCGAGATGCTGCAGATCAAGAACGAGGGTGGCGACTTCGATGTCGAGGTTCTGGGCCTGAGCGAGATCCGCGGGCCGGCCGCCAAAGCGCAAGCGCTCTTTCGTGAGACCGAGGCCAGCAAGGAAGCACGGGCCAAAGCGGCCGCCGAGCGCAAGGCGATGCAGGAGTTCATGCCCTTGCCCGACCGCCGTCCGAGCAAAAAGGATCGTCGCAGGATCATTCAGTTCCGCGGCGGAAGTTAGCGACCACCTGACCACCTGACGAATCACCTGATCACCTGCCCACCTGACGGACCACCCGCCCCCGACCACCACTCATAACGCCACGTTTAGTAGACTCAACTGCAGCATGGTGATAGCAGCCGGTCAACGTACCCGCATTCCCTCTTTACTTCTCATAGCCGCGGGCACGGTGGTCTTTGCCTCCGCCGCCGGCCTGGCTCCCGCCCGCGCACAAGGAACGCATCTGTGGACGCAATCGCGGATTGACGAGTTCGAAAAAGGCACACCGCTGGGGGTAGCCCTGGCCAGCGACGGCACTCTGCATGAGGCGCCCGGCTTGCGGGAGATTCTCACGACTCCGTCGACGTTCGCGTGGTCGGTTGCAGCCGGCAAAAATGGGACCATGTACCTGGGGACTGGATCGCCGGCAACGGTTCTCCGCGTAGGCCTGGATGGCAAATCGGTGACGCTGTTTGAGACCAGGGACCTCAGCGTCCAAGTGGTGCGGCTGGGACCGGACGGCGCCCTCTACGCCGCCACCATGCCCAGCGGGAAGGTCTACAGGCTGAACCCCGGCGCATCGTCAAAGCAGGATGATGCGAGCGCAACCGTGGTCTTCGATCCCATGAAAGTTCACGGCGCGGAACCGCCCAAGGCTGCGGATGACAAGAGCCCTGACGAGAAAGCCGCAGCAAAGGACTCGTCGAAGTCGCGCTACGTGTGGGACATGACGTTCGACTCAGCCGGCCGCTTGTACATCGCCACAGGAGGGCCGGGCGCTGTGTATCGCGTGGACGCGGGCAAGCCGGGCGCGCAGCCGGAACTCTTCTTCCGAAGCGATGAGCAGCACATCCGCGCGCTGGCCTGGGACAAGAACGGCAATCTCATTGCAGGTTCGGATGGCAGCGGACTGGTCTATCGCATCAGCCCTGACGGCAAGGGATACGTGCTGTTCGAAGCCCCGCGTCGCGAAATTCCGGCGATCGCCGTCGCCGCAAACGGCACCATCTATGCGGCCAGCGTGGGAGACAAGTCGCGCAATCCCCTGCCCCCGCTACCGGTTCAGGGCACGGGCGTGGTCACATTCACGGTCGTGCAGCCAGGCACGGTGCAGGCAGCCAACGCCAGCACTTCAGCACCCGAGGGCACGGAGATCTACGCCCTGAAAGAAGGGCAGGCGCCCCGCAAAATCTGGAGCGGCAAAGATGAGGTAGTGTACTCCCTGGTAGCGGAGGCCGACGGCCTGCTGGCCCTCACCGGCAATCGCGGGCGCGTGTTCCGCATCCAGGAGAACGGCGATTACGCGGATGTGGCCCATCTGGAGGCGCAGCAGGGGCTGGCGATGGCCGGCGGCGCAAATGGCAACGTCCTGATTGCCACCGGGAACACCGGCAAGCTGTTTGCGTTCGGCGCACAGGAAAAGCATGAGTATCTCAGCGATGTGCTGGATGCGGGCGCACTGGCGCGGTTTGGCCGCGTAGAGATTGAGCCCGGGTCCGCGGGTTACGAGTTGATGACGCGCAGCGGCAATGTGGAGCAGCCCGTGCGCGGATGGAGTGATTGGCAGCCGTTGAACGCCGGCACAGTGGCGTCACCGCTCGGTCGATTCCTCCAGTGGAAGGCGGTGCTGCACAAGGGCGGCGCCCTGGGCGGCGTTGGCGTGAATTACTTGGCGGTGAATGCGGCACCCGTGGTAGACGACATGGTGGTAGTGCCGGGCGCACGCATCACACCGCAGGCACAGCAGTCCGGGCAATCGCAGACCGTCAACATCTCCCTGCCCTCAACCAGTGCGGCCGGCACGGTGTCATTCGAAAGCGGAACCCCTGCCAGCTCGATTACGGCTACCAAGGATCGTACCGCCATCACTGCGCGGTGGGCAGCGCACGATGACAACGGCGACGATCTGACCTTCTCGCTCTATCTGCGTGGCGATGGCGAGCACGTATGGCGGCTGCTGAAAGACAACGTGACCGACAAGGCGTACAGCTTCGACCAGACACTGCTTCCCGACGGCGGCTACCAGATGCGCATTGTTGCGACCGATGCGCCCTCGCATACACCGGCAGACGCGCTGAGCGGCGAAAAGATCAGTGAGCGGTTCGAGGTGGATACGACCCCGCCGGTGATCACGGGGCTGAAAGCTGCGGAGGATGCGCCATGCGCCAAAGGCCCATGTGCGGCGCAGGTGACATTTGACGCCGAGGATGACCTGTCGGCGGTAGTAAAAGCGGAGTACTCGCTGGATGCGGGGCCGTGGCAGTATGTGGAACCCGTGGGAGCGCTGTCGGATTCGCGCAGGGAACACTACGATTTTCGCATTCCGGATGCGGCCTTCAACGGCAAGGCGGGCGAGCATTTGCTCACGGTGCGGGTGTATGACCGTCATGAAAATGTAGGGTTGGCGAAGACCATGTTCCAGTCCGCTGGCGGCGCCAAATAGGTTCGTCTTCGGCTGCGCTCGACGTGAGGACCGGCAAGCCGGTCCTTCGCAGCGCTCAGGATCACAAAGTACCTAGGGTGCGATCTGCGCTCCGGATACCTGGTTCGGTGATGATGATTCGGCAAAGGTTGAACGATGCGGTTTGAGCTGTTTGTCGCGGGGCGGTATCTGCGGGCCAAGCGCCGCCAGGCAGTCGTGGGGGTTGTCACCTCCATTTCGATAGCCGGTGTCGCGGCCGGCGTAGCAGCGCTCATCATCGCCCTGGCAATCACCAACGGCATGCGGCGCGACCTGCAGGACCGCCTGGTGGACACCAGCGCCCACGTGCAACTGATGCGTGTGGCCGGCGATGGTATCCGCAACTGGCGGCCGCTGCTGGAGCGGATGCGCCAGTTGCCCCACGTGACGGCTGCTTCGCCTGGCCTGTATGAGCAGGTGCTGGTGGCTCGCGGAGCACGCGATGGCGGGGCGCTGATCGAAGGTGTTCTACCCGACCAGGAGATCACCGTAAGCACGCTGCTCAAACAGGCCACGCGGGGTTCGGTTCAGGCGCTGCAGCCGCTGCCGGCGGGCTTCACACCGCAACCGGGCGAGTTGCCTCCCATTGTGCTGGGATCGGATCTGGCAGAGACGGTGGGCGCCACCGTGGGCGATCGTGTAACGCTGATCAGTCCGCAAGGCGAAATGACGCCCTATGGCGTCATCCCCAAATGGGTGCCCTTCCGGCTGGTGGGCACCTATCACTCCGGCTTCTATCAGTACGACGCGACCATGGGCTTCATTCGGCTCGCCGATGCGCAACGGCTTTTCGACGAGCCGGATCTGCTTTCAGTAATCAGCTTCAAGATCGACGATCTGAATCGCGCGCCCGAAGTGGGACGCGCCATCGAGCAGGCCGCCGGCAAAGGCTTCATGACCAACAACTGGATGGAGCAGAACCGCGAGCTGTTCCGGGCTCTCAGGCTCGAGCAGGTCGTGACCTTCATCATCATCACTCTGATTGTGATTGTGGCCGCGCTGAATATTCTCATCGCGCTCACCATGATGGTGATGGAAAAGACGCGCGATATCGCGGTGCTGATGAGCTTTGGCGTGGACCCCGCACAGGTGCGGAGGATCTTCCTCATGCAGGGCTTGCTCATCAGCGTGGTGGGAACCGTGCTGGGCCTGGTGTTGGGCTACGTAGCGTCGTGGGCAGGCGGCCACTACCACTTCATTCACCTCTCCGCGGAAGTGTATTCGATCGACCGGCTGCCGTTTGCCCCGCGCGCCGTCGATGGCGTGATTGTGGCTGCGGTATCCATTGGAATTTCGCTGCTGGCGACGCTGTATCCCTCAGTGGCGGCTTCGCGGATACTGCCTGCGGAAGCGCTGCGTTACGAGTGACCGGCCGCACGGTAGCCAAGCCGCTATCGTGCTAAAGTACGGAACACCATGATCCTCATAAGAAGAGCTGAGCCGTACGATGCGGCCGGGATCGCGCACGTCCACGTGCAAAGCTGGCGCAGCACCTACGCGGGGATTGTTCCGGGCGCGTATCTTGACAGCCTGAACGAAGAGGAACGCGCTGAGCACTGGAAAAGCCTGCTGGGCGAAGAGTTGGAAGTATTCGTTGCGGAGCGTGAGGGCAACGTCATCGGATTCGTTGCGGGCGGCAGAAGCCGGGATCGCGCCCAGCACTGCGACGGGGAACTCTACGCCATCTACCTGTTGAAAGACGATCAACGCCTGAAGATCGGCAGAGATTTAGTCCGCGAGCTTGCGCACGCTCTGAAGCGTCGCGGCTTCAGGAAGATGGAAGTGTGGGTGCTCGCGAAGAACCCCGCGAAGGCGTTCTATACGCGAATGGGAGCTCAGTTCGGGCGCTCCAGGCAGATCGAAATCGGCGGCGTCACGCTCATGGAAAGCGCCTATTTCTGGCCGGATCTCGACATGGTTTCGCGACGTTACGTCGTCTCGCGATCCTGAGCCGGAAACAACGATAACTGCGGGTCGGCGGCCTTGCGCTTCGCGGTGCCGCGCTTGCCCAATCCCCTTCTGTCGTCCAACCCCCTTCCGTCGTCGAAAACCGTACGGCCGTTGAGCGAGGGCGAAATCTTGCGCTCATGCTCCAGCGCGGCGCTGAAGTCGGCCAGCGGGTCGCGATCCTGCTCCACCGCGCGGGTAAGGCGGTCGAGACGGCGGAAACCGTCCACCTTCTCCGTGTGGCCAAGGCGGGCAGCTTCAAGCGAGCGGCGCAGGACCGCAAGCGATTCATCGTAGGTCTTGAGCGGAACGGGAAACGGGTGACCGTCTTTGCCCCCGTGCGCCCATGAGAACCGCGCGGGATCAGAAAAGCGGCTGGGCGCGCCGTGAACCACCTCGGCAATCAGGGCGAGGGATTGCAGAGTGCGCGGGCCAAGGCCCTCCACCAGAAGCAGCGAAGCAAAGTCGCGGAGGTCCTGCTCGTGGGCGACAGCAAGAACCGCGCCCAGACGCTTGAGGTCGAT
The DNA here is from genome assembly GCF_036502485.1 of Occallatibacter sp. Classification (GTDB taxonomy): domain Bacteria; phylum Acidobacteriota; class Terriglobia; order Terriglobales; family Acidobacteriaceae; genus Telmatobacter. The sequence goes on from NZ_DASXYM010000096.1 coordinate 60,081, forward strand.
GTCTTCCGCGCGGACATCGTGGTGGCGCGGCATTACGAGACGACGCGCTTCATCGAGCGAGGCTTCCACAGGCTGACCGGCGATCCTGACCAGGGCTTGCTGGGCCGCCGTGGCGCGCGTGTCGACCAGGTTGAGGATCTCACCCCTGGGACGGCCCAGAATCGCGGTGTGCGGATCGTGAACGAAGTCGCCCACCGCAGGCGAATGCCAATGGTAGCGGCGCGCCAGGCCGGTCGCGCCGTTCATGCCCTGCTGAATCACCGACCACTCGCCGGACCTGTGGATGACAAAGGTGTGCAGATAGAGCTGGAAGCCGTCGGCGATGGCATTATTGTCGATCCGGGCGGTGAGCCGGCTGGTCCGGGCGAGGTCGTTGCCGTCGAGGCCGGTGCGGGCGGAGAAGTCGCGCAGCTCATCCGGGGTTCGCTTGGAGTGCCTGCCGCGGCCGCCGCAGATCTGGAGCCCAAGCTCGGAAAAACGGGGGTTGAGGCCGCGCTTGAGAGCTCCCATCACCGACGTGGTGATGCCGGAGGAGTGCCAGTCCATGCCCATGACCGCGCCGCATGCCTGGAACCAGAAAGGGTCGCTGAGGCGGGAAAGAAACTCCGAGTGCCCGTAGTTCAGGATGATCTGCTCGCTGATGGCCGTGCCCAGCTCCGTCATGCGGGTGGCGAGCCATGGGGGGACACGTCCGCCGTGCAGTGGTAAATCGGCGGTGCCGGAGCGCTTCACCTTTCTATTGTCGCCGACCCGTACACCCCTGGTTCCCTCCTCCTACCCTTTACCCCTGACCCCTGAACCCTGAACCCCTGACCCCCGACCCGTGACCCGTGACCGCCCTCACAGCCATCCTCATCCGGACCCTGCATACTTTCTTCTGCTGGCCTAACAGGCCGGACAGGATTTCTATGCTTCCGCTGACAGCTTTCGGAGACTTACTCGTATCACCCATGACGATGCAATCAGCGGCACATATAACTACTAAGTTACGGAGTGCCCCTTTTTTGGGTTTTAGCCCAGCGATTTAGGTTAACTTGTTTATTTATATTTACTTACAAAGACTTACTTGGTGATCCAGATCACCATTTAGAATGCCAAACTCCGGAATGGCCACGTCTGAGACCGTTCTCCACGCGCAGAATCCTGCGTTAGGGGATTACAGGAAAGTAAATGCCACCCCCCCCACCCTCGGGGCGGCGTGGAGGCCCTCGTCAACGGCTAAGCAATCAACCGGATAGTGCTGGACGAGTCGGAGACTTGCAGCTCGCCGGCAGTTCCGGCCTCACTCGATTCGCCGTCGGTCTCCTCATCCTCGAGCCCGCGGGAGACATTCCGGCGCTGGGAGTAGCTCTCGTCGCGCTGCTGACTGCGGAACTCGGTGGCAAAAACGCCGCTAAGTTCGGAGTCATTGCGGAAACCAGGAGGCGAAGGGCGAACCGGTGAAACCGGGCGGATCGAGTTGACCGGACCGATATCCATAAGTCCTCCCTTCGCGGTAATTGGGTCATCGGCGAGACGCGGGGAGACTTTAATGACGAAGGTACGGGACTGTGTCTCGATTTAGGACAGTGGAACGGTGAGGGG
>NZ_DASXYM010000097.1:0-4739 GCF_036502485.1 Occallatibacter sp.
AGCAGGGTCAGCGCGAAGTTCAGCATCACCCGCACCAGGTAGTTCTGCACGTCGATCCGAATGCCCACCGACGCTGCCAGGTACCCGGCCAGCGTCTTGGCAATTCCATTGATTCCCAGCGGCCGCCCCGTCAGCGCATCCTCAAAGATGCCCACAAACGCGCCGATCAGCATCCCCTGGATGGGGCTGCGCCTTCCCAGTGCGAAGTAGATCGTGATCACCAGTGGAAAATCGAACCAGATATGGTTCTGCCCAAACGCCCGCGGCAGCATGGCCTGCAACACCAGCGCCAGGACAATGACGACAAAATACAGCGGTGCCGGGAACTTGTGGATCTCCAGATCGCGGCGGGAGTTCGCCATGAGCACAGCCATGTTTAGCGCTCCCTCTGCGGCTGAGCAGGCGGCTGCCCGCCCGCGGGCGGATTTGGATTTGCCGGCTTCGGAGTCGCTGGCTTTTTCGTCTTCGGCGCAGCCTGCTCCGCGCCGTTGTCCCTTTCGGGGGCGGGTGCATTCCCCGGCGTAAACCGGTCCGGGTGCGCCGGCGGAACAATCTTGGGCACCACCGCGGCCGCGGGCGGCGCCGGCAACCCATCCGGGCCCACCTGCTGCGGCTTTGGCTGCGGAGGCGGCGCATTCGGATCCGTCAGTCCCGGCAGCCGCTCCGCCATGATCTCAGAAGCCTTCTTCTGCTCGGTGAGCGCAGCCGCATCGCCGCCCTTCAGATCCTGGCTCTCCGCCATGTCTTTCAACTGCTGATCGCTGAAGCGCGGCTGAGTATCGGTAATCACCAGCACCTCATCCAGCCGGTCCAGGCGCGCCGCCGGACTCACGATAATCCGGATAAATCCGTCTCGATCAGGATCCGGCAGCACCTTGTCCACCGTGCCCACCGGCAACCCCCGCGGAAAGATCTGGTCTCCGCCGGCCGTGAGCACCTTCTCTCCCGGCTTGATGCGGTTATCCGCGAGAATGCCTACAATCTGCGGCTGCCCCTGCGCGTTTCCCCTGAGCACTCCGCGCGTCCGCGTCTGCTCCAAAATTACTCCGGCCCCGCTCGACTGGTCGTTCATCTCCAGCACCTGCGACGTATGCGAAAACACCTCGCGCACCTTGCCTACGATGCCGGCTCCCGTGATCACGGCCATGTCGCGCTTGAGCCCGTCGTCCTTGCCTTTATTGATGGTGAACACCCAGGACTGATCGGAGCCGCTTGTCCCGATCACCTGTGCCGCCATGGTCGTATACAGGTACTTCTGCTGGAACCCCAGCATCTGCTGCAGCCGCTGGCCCTGCCGCGCATCCTCAAGAAGCGCCGCCTGCTCCAGGCGCAGCCGGTCCACCGCGTCCTGCAGGTCTCTGTTCTCCTGCCTCACGTGGCGCAGCGCAAAATAGTTCTCCCAGATACTGCCGGCCCCGGTCCGTGAGGTTTGCACCGCACGCTCCGGCGGCGAGACCAGCGCATTCGCCCACAACCGGATCAGCCGCACACCGGACGAGTCCTCCGGGTCAAACACATTCCGGCCACCCGCATTCCGGCGCACCTGCACCGCCAGGCCGATGATCTGGCCCACCAGCAGCACGAGCAGTACGAGGAGATTGCGGTATCGGACGAAAAACGATTCCATAGTGACAGCGGCGGAGAGAGAAACACGCGGAAAGTGAAAGCAATACCAGTATACCGGCGGCCGCGTTTTCAGGGATGCCGCGGCCTGTGCACAGAAAGGTTCCGTTCCAGTTCTGCTCAACCTGTGCCGGAGGCGCTCACCGTCTCCCTGGCGAGCTGAATCAGGGCAAAACAAACTGACGGGTCTGAAGTCAGACCCGTCAGTTACAGCTTGTTTCCTGCTTTTAGTCGATTTTGATCTTCCGCAGCAGGCGGAAATCCGACAGCATCTTGCCGGTTCCCAGCACCACGGAGGCCAGCGGATCGTCGGCCACCGAAACCGGCAGCCCGGTTTCCTCGCGAATGCGCTTGTCCAGGTTTTTGATCAGCGCCCCGCCGCCTGTCAGCACAATGCCGCGGTCGGAAATATCAGCCGACAACTCCGGCGGGGTCCGCTCCAGCGCGACGCGGATGGCATTCATGATGACGGCAATGCATTCGCCCAGCGCTTCACGAATTTCGCTGTCATCAATCGCGATCGTCTTGGGCACGCCCTCAATCAGGTTGCGGCCCTTGATCTCCATGGTCAGCGGCTTGTCCAGCGGAAAGGCCGAGCCAATCTCCATCTTGATGTGTTCCGCCGTGCGCTCGCCGATCAGCAGGTTGTACTTGCGCTTCAGGTAGTTGGTAATGGCCTCATCCATCTGATTGCCGGCCATGCGCACCGAGCGCGAATACACAATGCCCGACAGCGAAATGACCGCGATATCCGTGGTCCCGCCGCCAATATCGACAACCATGTTGCCGCTGGGCTCCGTGATGGGAAGGCCGGCGCCGATGGCCGCCACCATGGCCTGTTCCACCAGATAAACTTCGCTGGCCTTGGCGCGATAGGCCGAGTCCTCGACCGCGCGCTTTTCCACCTGCGTAATCTCAGACGGCACGCCGATCACAATCCGGGGATGCACCAGCATCTTGCGGTTGTGCGCTTTCTGGATGAAGTAGTTCAGCATCTTTTCGGTGACTTTGAAGTCCGCGATGACGCCGTCTTTCATGGGCTTGATGGCCACGATGTTGCCGGGCGTGCGCCCCAGCATCTCCTTGGCTTCCTTGCCTACGGCTTCCACCTCACCGGTGTTCTTGTTGATGGCGACGATGGAGGGCTCGTTGACCACGATGCCCTTCCCTGCCGCGTAGACCAGGGTATTGGCGGTGCCAAGATCAATCGCCAGATCGCTCGAAAACATACTGAACAGAGAGCGAAAGCCGTGCGAGCGCGACGGGCGCGAAGGATAGCCATTCAAGGACATTGGAAGATTGCTTCAACCTCAAGGTGTATTGTACGGCAGCGTGCAAACGCGGCGAGGGTGGTTGGGCAGGGGCCACAAGCTGTGCCAGTGCTGTAAACTCTGTCTGTTTGCCGTATTTTCAGCATATCGCAGATGGAGTGCAACGCGAGTGCCGCAGCGCACTTTGCTTTCTTTGTAAAACCTAATTCAGAGCCCTTCTCATTCCGGCTGGGCAGATTCCAGAGCGCTTATCTCCGTGGCGACCTGATCAATCGACCACCTGACGACTGACCACCGATCTCTGTTCGAGGACTTCCATGGCAATCACGACCTATCTCAATCTCATCGGCGGCCAGAGTCTGCCGGCCAAGAGCGGCAAAGCCTTCCAGGACATCAATCCCGCCGACCACTCCGACATTGTCGGCGAGTTCCCCTCCTCCGGCCCTGAGGACGTCGACCTGGCCGTTGCCGCCGCCAAAAAGGCATTCGCCACATGGCGCCTGGTACCCGCGCCCAAGCGCGCCGAAATCCTCTACCACGCCGGCCAGCTTCTTCGCGAGCGCAAAGAGCAGTTCGCGCAGGACATGACCCGCGAAATGGGCAAGGTCCTCGCCGAGACCCGCGGCGACGTGCAGGAAGCCATCGATGAGGCCTTCTATGTCGCCGGCGAAGGGCGCCGCCTTTTCGGCAAAACCACCCCCAGCGAGTTGCAGAACAAGTTCGCCATGTCGGTCCGCATGCCCCTCGGCGTGGTCGGCCTCATCACGCCGTGGAACTTCCCCATGGCCATCCCCTCGTGGAAGCTCTTCCCCGCCCTGGTCGCCGGCAACACCTGCGTGATCAAGCCCGCCACCGACACGCCGCTCTCCGTCTACAACCTGGTCAACACCCTCAACGACGCGGGCGTTCCCCCGGGCGTGCTGAACATCGTCTGCGGTGGCGGCGGATCCGTTGGGAATGCTTTAGTCGAACACAAGGACGTGAGGGCCATCAGCTTCACCGGCTCCAGCGAGATCGGCTCGCACGTGGCGCAGCGCGCCGCCGCCACCTTCAAGCCCGTTTCGCTCGAGATGGGCGGCAAGAACGCGCAGATCGTCCTCGACGATGCGAACCTCGACCTCGCCCTCGACGGCGCGCTCTGGGGCGCCTTCGGCACCACCGGCCAACGGTGCACCGCCACCAGCCGCCTGCTGTTGCAGAAGGGCATCGCCAAGGAGTTCATCGCAAGGCTGGTGGAGCGGGTTAAGGCACTCAAGATTGGCAACGGCCTCGATGAATCCGTGCAGGTGGGCCCGCAGGTCAACGCCAGCCAGATTGAGACCTCGACCAACTACGTTGAGATTGCCAGGGGTGAAGGCGCAAAACTGGAGTGCGGCGGCCACGGCCTGACCGACGGCGCTTACGCCAACGGCACCTTCTTCGCGCCCACCGTCTTCTCCGGCGTCATGCCGACGATGCGCATTGCCCGCGAAGAGGTCTTTGGCCCGGTGCTCGCCATCCTCGAGTTCGACACCTTCGAGGAAGGCATCGAGATCGCCAACTCCATCGACTACGGCCTTTCCAGCGCGCTATACACGAAGGACCTCAACCGCGCCTTTGCCGCCATCCGCGACCTCGAGGCCGGCATTACCTACATCAACGCCCCCACCATCGGCGCTGAGGTCCACCTGCCCTTTGGGGGCGTTAAACACACGGGGAACGGCCACCGTGAAGGGTCGGAAGCTCTGGACTTTTTCACCACCTGGAAGGCCGTCTACGTCGATTACAGCGACAAACTCCAGCGCGCTCAGATCGATAACGCGGAGTAGCTATACCTCTTTGCGGTGTTGGCAATGCGGATCGTAT
>NZ_DASXYM010000098.1:0-8771 GCF_036502485.1 Occallatibacter sp.
AGATGGCCGCATTGGCGGAACGGTCCGGAAGGGGCGAGGTGAAGCCAAGTCTGTTCCGGGCAGTGATGAAGACCGACGCCCGCGCCGTCACACAAGGAGCACAGGGTAAACCTCAACTTCTCGAACCGCCCGGTGCGGACCCGCATGCCGGGTGGTGTGGCAGGGGAGAGCGGGCAACCGCTCCCCCTATGCCGATTTTCCGAAGCCGGGTTCACAGCAGATGGTTAGCGTCGCTGCGCGACTGGCAAGCTAGCGGGTTAGCGGAAGAGCTGTCTATCTGGCGAGCTCCGACTCGATGGCCGCGGTGACTTCCGGTGCGTCCGGCGTGGTGGCGGGCTCGAAGCGCGCCACGATCTTGCCGTTGCGGTCGACGAGGAACTTGGTGAAGTTCCATTTGATGTCGCCGCTGAACTTGGGATCCTGCGCAGGGTCGGTGAGGTACTGGTAAAGCGGCGTTTTGTCGTCCCCCTTCACCGAGACCTTGGACATCATGGGGAATTTCACGTTGTATTTGCGCGAGCAGAAGGTCTTGATTTCCTCGTTGGTTCCGGGCTCCTGCTGGGCGAAGTTGTTGGCGGGCACGCCCACGATGACGAAGCCGCGGTCCTTGTACTTTTCATAGACAGATTCAAGCGCGGAGTACTGGGGCGTGAAGCCGCACTTGCTGGCGACGTTGACCACCATAACCACCTTGCCTTTGAAACTGTTGAGGCTCACCGGGTCGCCGTCGATGGAGTTCATGGTGAAGCTGTAGAGATTCTTCGTCTGGGCGGTGGCGGCGATCGAGGCAACACAGAGGAAAAGGCTGAGAATCAATTTGCGCATGGGGATCTCCTGGCACTACGGGTGACTCGATCATACGAGGCGAGGGCGGGCAGGTTGTCAGTGAAATGTTGCGAGCCGGACAGGCGTAAATGGGTGAATTTGCTGATCGTTACTCGGCGGGTACGGTGAACAGTTTGATCTCCGATCCGGCCAGCACGGCAAGCCGGGATCCGGCAGGCGAGAGCGCGTAGCTGCGCATGCTGGTGGAGGGGTCTTTCACGCGAATGGAGAACAGGCGCTTGCCGTCGGTGGCCCGATAGACGCGCAGCTCGGCAGAGTCGAGGTCGTCCCCCGTGAAGTCGGCGCCGAAGGAGAGGTCGCGGGAGGCGTGCACGAATTTCATCGCGAAGGCCTGCGTACTTCCCGCCGCATCGAAGCCGACTTCGCGCGGGCCGGCACTTCCACGCAGGACGAGCTTGCCGTCGGGGCTGACGACGCGGTACTGCGTGTCACCCGTCTGAGCATCGCAGGAGAGCAGAAACAGGAGGTCGGGGGCGATGCTTGAGAGCTGGGGTGTGCACATCGATTCAAAGCGCGCCAGCGTGGATTCAGTGTTCTGCCAGGTGCTCATGGCCAGCCGGTAAGCCTTGGCGGAGCCGGCGAGTAGCTTGACCTGGCCCTCGTTCAGCAGGGTGGGGGGCAACAGGCCGGAGATGGCGGATGTGGAGGCTATGGGGTTGAAATCCTTGTCGAGGACGGTGACGTCCAGATCTTCCTCGGGCTCGGCGGAGAGGTCTTGACGGAGTTGGGCGTGCAGCTCCGGGGTGTGACGCTCGCGCAAGGTGGCGACGGCGATGAGCGCGCCGCCCGGCGCGATGCGCACGGAGGCAAGGGGCCCGGTGAGCGGGAAGGACTGTTCGACGTCGAGGCTGGCCCCGTAGACGCGCAGCTGGTTGCCGACATGCACGAGGATGCGGTTTCCGCCGAGCGGCCAGAGATACCGCTGCGCGTCGGTGATCTGCCATTCCAGGCTCCGCAGGACGCTACGGTTTTGTGCGTCGAGGAGCACGGCGCGAATGACGCGGCTGGTGCCGGAGTCCACGGCATCGCGGTGAATGAGCGGATGCGGGTTGAAGGTGAACAGCAGCCGGCTGGGGCCGAGCCATGCGAGTGCAGCTTCATCATCGAAGTCGCCGAGCGCTTTGTGGGAGCGAGGCGCGTAGCCGAGCGGCTGGATGGCGATGGCCGCGGCGCTGTGGCCCTCGAGTTCGCTTGGCGTGACCGGGAGGTCGACGGCACAACCCGGCGGGGCGCAGATTTCAAGATTGTTGATTGGCGCGGGACCGGGCGCGCGGGATTTCAGCGAGGCAGGGCTGGGCGCGGAAGGGGCGCCTGTTTTCCCCAGCTTGAGCTTGCCGGAATCGAAGGCGAGCGAGGCGGGGACGAGCAAAACCTGGGTGAATGCCACCAGGCTGATGTCACGATCTTTCGCGGAAAGAACGGAACTGCGATCGGGGCCGGTCCCGATCGTGAGTTTGAGGCCTTTCAGGCCGATGACGTCGCCGGGCTGGACTTTGGGGGTCATGGGGAAGCGATGGATGATGCCGGCCAAGTCAAGTTGTGTGCTGTAGGTGTCTCCGGCGGCGGCGGATCCTATGCCGGCCAGCTGTCCGCCGGGATGCGGATTGGAGAAGGACACCGGCATTCTGAACTGCGTGTTGGGGACCACCTTCCAATCCACAGGAGGGTCCGCCAGGGCGGCGAGCACCAGGTCGAACGGAATCATGGGGGAACCGTTGCATTGCGCACGGACGAAGGAAAGAGCCAGGCTGGATTGCCCGTGGGTCTTGCGAGGTTCGGCCTGGACGACCTTAGCTTCGAGGATGGCGCCGGGGCGCAGACTGCAGTCGGGACCTTCCCAGCCCAGAGTCACCTGCGCAAAGACGGTTTCGCCGGGAGTGAGCTGGCGAACGTTGAGGCGCTTGAGAAACTCGGCCTGCACCGGGCCGCGATACAGGTGATCGTCCGGCGGCTGGCAGAGCGCGCTGGAGATGCAGATGCCGAGGAGAAAGGCCGCGAGCGCTGGTAACTTCATGGGAGCCCTGAATCGCTATTGTGTCATGACCCCAGGGGTCCTGGCGTCTGGAGAGTGCAAATGGCGCGCGCCAGAGTCTGGGATGTTGCGAGCAGGGGACCTGCCTTGCGTCTAGCGCGGCTTGCCTTCGGATATTCCAGGTCTGTCACAATGCACCGCAGGCGTCCACTTGAAGGTGAGCTATTCAAAATGAGAGGCGCGCGCACCATCCAGCCGCAGGCGAATGGTGTGTGGGACCGATTTTGGGCTTGTTTCCCTTCCATGGTGTCGTTATCATGGCTCCCCAATCGGCCTGAAGGAGAATCGTGATGCAATGTAAAACCGGATGGATCGCTCTTGCGATCTCGGCAGTGCTTGTTGTGAACACAGGCTGCAAGAAGGACAGCTCTGCCGCCACCGAATCATCGGCCAATCAGAGTAGCACCGCGAAACCAGCCGTCGCGGCACCACCGGCGGTTCCGGTCCCCAATGTCAAGATCGTCAGTGTTGTTATCCGGAAGGTCCCCAACATGGGCGGCCAGGTGCAGCAATACGTTACCACCGTGACGAATTCCGGCACGACATCTGCGAAGGTCGATGGCTCCTGCAACTACACATGCCCCGCCGGAAGTCTCGGTTTCAACGGCAAGTTGAGAGCCTCGAATGGCGAGTTTGTTGCGGCCGGAGCGACCCAAACTCTCGCGTCTGAGTCAGCGGCTCTCTGCTTCCCGGCCAAATCGGGCATACAGCTCCAATGCACTTACAACGTGCAGGCAACGGACTCGAGCGGGCAGTTTGTGGGTCAACCTCTGCAACTCACGTGGAACGGCGAGGGCAAGGTCCAGTAACCGCGAAGGTGGCGAGCCGGTTTGCTCTTCGCTTTCGCAAGGGACGTAGTCCTGGCGTGCCCGATCGGCTTGCAATGGCACATCACGAAGTTAAGCGTACAGAGCCGCATCGCTGCTATACAGCCTTGCTCAAAGGAGAATTTTGATGCAAAGGAACAACGCATGGATTGCATTTGCTTCGACGCTTCTGGTTTTAAGCGCGGGATGTAAGCAGGATGCGCCGGCGGCGCCGGAAGCGAGCAGCCAGTCTCAGACTTCTGTGTCTACGCCGAAGCCTGCGGCCAAACCGCCTTCAGCGACGATGAAGATCGACAATGTAGCCCTGGTGACGCGGCGGGTGCCTGAGCACGAGGAGCAGTTTGAGCAGTTTGCGACCACGGCGCGGAATACCGGAGGGACAGCGGCGAAGCTGGATGGATCTTGCAATTTCACGTGCCCCGCGGGGTCTGGAGCGATGAATGGGCAAATGACGGCATCGAAGGGCGAGCTGCTGGCGGGTGGTGAGAGGCGGACCCTTCTCTCGGATCGGGTCCCCTTGTGCTCTAACCAACTGAGCGGCATCAAGCTGCAATGCAGCTACACGGTGCAGATGATGGACGCCGGCGGCAAGCCGGTGGGGAAGGCCGAGGCTTTATCGTGGAGCGGCGTGCCTGATGTGCGCTACGAGCAAGCGGCGCGGGCCCAGTAGCTGAGTCGGCAACGAGTCAGGACGGGTTGAGTTCACTGCCGCAGTTCGACCAGGGTGGCGCCCTGGCCGCCTTCGTTCTGCGGCGCTTCGGCGATGGTGGCGACGTGCGGGTGTGACTTGAGGAACTCGCGGACGCCGCGGCGGAGGATGCCGGCGCCGTGGCCGTGAATGATGCGGACGCGGGGCAGGCCAGCCAGGAAGGCGCGGTCGAGATACTTTTCGAGCTCGTCGGTGGCTTCGTCCACGGTGCGGCCGATGAGGTTGATCTCCATGCGCATGTCGTCAGAGTTGGCGGGCGTGACGGAGACGTGGACGCCGCGGGTGCGGCGGGCAGCGGCCAGTGGATCAGAGCGGTCTGCGGGCGGCTGGGCGGCCTTGACGATTTCGGCGATGTCGTCGCGCTTGATGCGCATCTTGATGGGGCCGAGGGCGACTTCGAAGACATCTTTCTCGATTTCGCGCTGAATGGTCGCTGTCTTGCCCATCGACTTGAGGCGGACCTGGTCGCCGGTGGAGATGTGCTTGACGACGTGGGGCTGGGCATTGGCGTCGCCGTTGTCGGCGCCGGTGCGATGGGCCACGACGGTCTGGTTGAAGCTTTCCTGGAATTCGCGGCGCATGCGCAGGATGCGGCGTTCTGCTTCTTTGGAAAGCTTCTGCTGGGAGGCGCGGTCTTCAATGGCTTTGACGTTCTCACGCATCTGGAACTCGAACTCTTTCATGAGGGAGTCGAGTTTCTTTTCGAGGTCGCGGACGCGGTTGCGGACTTCGACGTCGCCTTCACGATCAAGGCGGGCGCGCTGCTGGTTGAGCAGGTACTGCTCGGCGCGGGCTTTCTTGCGCTCGTCTTCGAGCTGGGTGAGCTCGTTGTGGAGGCGATCGAGGAAGCGGGCGATGTCGACCTGCTGCGAGCCGAGGCGCTGGCGGGCGGCAGTGATGATGGCCGGATTGAGGCCGAGGCGCTCGGCGGTGGCGATGCCGGCAGAGGCTCCGGGAACGCCGAGGCGAAGCTGGTAATTGGGAACGAGGGTGACTTCGTCCACGCCGGCCGCGGCATTGAGCACGCCTTCGGTGTTGGCGGCGTAGACCTTGAGCGAGGTGTGGTGCGTGGAGATAAGCGACCAGGCGCCGGAATCGAGGAAGAACCGGGCCACGGCAACGGCCAGGGCGGAGCCTTCTTCAGGGTCGGTGGCGGAGCCTAATTCGTCGAGGAGGACGAGGGAGTTCCGATCTGCGAGCCGGGCCAGGCGGTCGAGGTTGGTGATGTGGGCGGAGAAGGTGGAGAGCGCTTCTTCAATGGACTGGGCGTCGCCGATGTCGGCGAGGAAGGCGTCGAAGATGGGGAAGCTCGCGGCGCCGGCAGGGACAGGAATGCCGGCCTGGGCCATCATGCTGAGCAGGGCGACGGTCTTGAGGGTGACGGTTTTGCCGCCGGTGTTGGGGCCGCTGATGATGAGCTGGCGATGCCGGCGGGTGAGCTCGAGAGTGAGCGGGACTACGGCCGCATTTGGCCTGGCTCCGGTTGCGCGGAGGCGCTTTTCGAGCAGCGGGTGACGCGCGCCTTCCACGTGCAGCAGGTCGGGGCTGAGGTTGGGGGCGACGCAGTCGTAGTTGCGGGCAAAGCGGGCGCGGGCCTGGAGCGAGTCGACAAGGGCAAGGACGCGGGCGCCATCGACGAGGGCGGTTGCATAGCCGCCGACCTGGCGGGTGAGGGCGACGAAGATGCGGTGGATTTCGGATTGTTCTTCTTCGAGAAGGCGGACGAGCTCGTTGTTCTGCTCGATGGTTTCGAGGGGTTCGACGTAGACCGTTTGGCCGGACGAGCTGGCGCCGTGGACGACACCGGAGACGCGGCGCTTGAGCTCGCTGCGGACGGGGATAACGAAGCGATCGCCGCGGATGGTGATGAGCTCTTCCTGGGTGGCGCCTTCGCCGGCGAGGCGGCGCAGGGCGGAGCGGAGGGATTCCTCGATGACGCGCTGCTGGCGCTCCTGCTCGCGGCGGATGCGGTGGAGTTCGGGCGAGGCGTCGTCGGCGAGGGAGCCGTCGGGGAGGATTTTGCGCTCGATGGACTCGGCCAGCGGACGGAGGCTGATGGTGAGGGTGGCGGAAAGCTGGGAGAGGCCGGGGAGCTTGCCGGCGAGGCGGGCGGAGGGTTCGCGGAGGAGCGACTGCCAGGAGGCGATGTCGTAAGCCAGGCGGGCGATGGACTGGAGTTCGGCGGCTTCGAGGGCGGCTTCAGGGATCTGGGCCTTGGCGGCGAGTTGGGTGGGGTCGAAGAGGCCGCCGAGGGGGATGGAGACTTGCTCTTCGAGCAGGAGGCGCACCTCGCCGGTGAGCTGGTGCTGGCGGGTGATCCAGGTCTGGTCGGTGGACGGCTGCAGGGCGAGGATGGCGGTGCGGCCGACGGAGCTGGACGCGAAGGTGGAAACGAGGGTGAGCAGAGGCTCCCACTCGAGGGCCTGGCGGTCTGCGTGGGCGACCGGAGTCGGGATGGGATCGAGGAGCGGCATTGTCCTTCTCCATGGTGCCACGGTCAGGGGGTCTGTGGCCGGGTGATCCTGTTGCAGGCTGGTCAGCGCGTTGGTCATGGTGAGCCGGGGGTGGGGGGGTGGGGGGGTGTGTATTTACTTATGAGTAACTATGTATGGTTGGATGAGCTGGAAGGAAATGGGCTGATCTGACGTTCGGAGCCCGGTCGTCAGGGTTGTGTTTGGTGATATGGATCACCGGATCGCTTCTGTCATGTTGTTTATTGTCAGGCAGTTAGCGAAACGATGATCCATAAAACCAAAAAAAGTGCACCAGGTAATACTTTGGTTATTTCTGAGATTTGCGCCTGGGTGGCATGCGGTTGCCCGGATCCGTTTGCTGCTGGTTGCGGGGCTCGGGTGGGAGGGCGGCGAGGGCGGCTTTGGCGGCGATGATGAGGCGCGGGCCTTCATCGTTCCAGAAGACACGAATGAGCATGCCTTTAACGATGCAGGCGATGAAGTCGGCGGTGGAGGCACGGCCGGTCAGGTCGGGGAGGGCGAGGCGGTAGGCCTCGGCGCCGGCATCGCGGGCGCCGGGGTTTTTGGATCCTCCATGGGCGGTGACGGCTTTCTGGTAGGCGGCGCAACAGCGGCGGACGGAGGGGTTGCCGGGGAGGGGGGTGGGGGTAGCGTCCCGGGCGGAGGTTTCGGGGTGACTCTGCGCGGGGGAGGGGGTGGGGGCAGGTTGGGTGGGTGCGGGGGCTGGGGGCGCCGGAGCGGCGGGTTGGGATTGGGCTTGTGATTGGGCTTTGTAGGTGGAGATGGGTTGCCACATGGAGATTTTCCTTTCAGTGTGCAAAAGAAATGCCCGCCGGGACCTGGAGGTCCGGCGGGCCGTGTTGTTCTTAGCTAATTCAAGCGTAGCAAATTGCGAGGTGAGTTTGACACGATTTGCGGATTTATTATCATCAACCAAATCATAGGGTTAAGTCGCATTTGGAGAGGAGCGGGGCTTGACAAGCTTTTGGCGGCTGCGAGGAGGGGAGGGGAAAAGCGGGTTTTTCGCCTGCGGCTCAGGAGGACAAGGGGAATGCAAACGGCGACGTGGGAGGGGGTGCGCGGCTTCCACGGACTCCAGCAACCGGAGACCGTTGGACTCCGTCAGGGCAGGCTTTCGGGGCACCCGGGGGGGAGGGGTGCGCCCCCGATTCGTGCGCGCGAGGGGCCGGTCCGCATGGGAGAAGGCCCAAATGGGATCAGTCTGCTCTGGATTGGGATGGGTTGAGGGTAGACTGAGCCGCGTTGCACCCCCTGCGGCCGTCTGTGGCCACCTTTAGCCACTTTAGCCAGCCACTTTAGCCACTTCAGGGGGGGCTGACTGCGACTTCGCCGCAAGGAATTTGAAAAGGATGGCGGGAGGGGGCGAAATTTGCACCAGGTTGAGGAGTTTGTGAGTGGGACCGCGATGCCGGCGGTGAGGGCGCGCGAGGGGAGTCTGGCGGCGGCGATCCTGATGGGCGGGGCGGTGGCCGGCGTGCTGGACGAGACTTGCGCCTTTGTGACCATGGGGTGGAATGTGCCGCGGGTGGTGGCGGGCGGGCTGCTGGGGACGTGGGCTTTCCAGAGCACCAGCGACTGGGTGTGGTGGCTGGGCGTGGTGCTGCACTTCACGGTCGCCTTTGGGGCGGCGACGGTGTATTGCCTGGCGAGCCGGAAGCTGGAGTTTCTGCGGGATCACTTTGTGCTGTGCGGAATGTTTTTTGGGATTGCGGTGTTCCTGGCGATGTACCTGGTGGTGATGCCGCTGTGCGCGTTTCATTACGTGGGGCCGTATACGCTGCGCATGCTGGTGCAGGCGATCGTGGTGCATATGGTGCTGATCGGGCTGCCGATCGGGATGAGCTTGAGGTGGTTTGGGTGAG
>NZ_DASXYM010000099.1:0-5997 GCF_036502485.1 Occallatibacter sp.
GAAGTTCCACGGGTGGAGGCGGCGCTTGCCGACACGGAGCAGCAGCTGGGAAGGTTTGTGTCCGTCGAGGAGACGCAGCGGCTCACCAAGCTTGCCGAGGATCTTCGCGTGCAGTTGAATGCGCTGACCGGCGAGTGGGAAGACCTGATGATGCAGCTCGAGGCCTAGCGCGGCTGCAGAGTTCGTGTGCGGTTTCTAATTCGGAGAAGGTGGCATTTTTTTGAGGAAAATGCCACTTTGCTGCGTGGTTCTAGCTGCGAGAATGTCCTCATGCCGGCAAGCGAAGAGACGAAGATCCGCTGCAATTGGTCGCAGAGCGATCCTCTCATGCGTGCGTATCACGATGAAGAGTGGGGAGTACCGGAGCGCGACAGCCGCGCGCTGTGGGAACTGCTGATGCTTGAGGGATTTCAGGCGGGTCTCGCCTGGATCACGGTGCTGCGTAAGCGCGAGGCGTTTCGCGAGGGGTTCAAGGGGTTCGATCCGGCGAAGGTGGCGCGCTTTACCGAGAAGGACATCGCGCGGCTGCTCGCGAATCCCGGCATCATCCGCTCGCGGGCGAAAATCGAATCCACGATCCAGGGCGCGCGAATTTACCTGGAGATGCAGAAGGCGGGCGAGGATTTTGGCTCGTGGTTGTGGGGAATGGCGGGTGGCAAGCCGCTACAGTTGGCCGGGCCGGTGCCGGTGCAGACGCCGACGGCGGTGGAGATGTCAAAGCGGCTGAAGAAGCGCGGATTCAAGTTTGTGGGGCCTGTGATCGTGTATGCGTTCATGCAGGCCGCGGGGATGGTGAACGACCACGCGCCCGAGTGCTTTCGCAGGAAGGCCGTCGCGCGGCTCTGATCTGCTCCGAGTCCGGGCTGTGCCGGGGTCAGGGCGCGAACGCGCAAAACCCGGGCCTCCTGCGCGGGACCCGCGGCATCGAAGTTGATGGACGGGAATTCGGCCAGAGGCTCCTTCGGATGAGCAGCAGCACCCATTTGCCCCATGTTTCCCGGCACGATCGGGAAGATTCACAACAGAACGCCCGCGGCGCCTCAGCAAATGCGAGGCCCCGGTTGACGCGAGTGAAGATCGAAGCGCTGGTGTCCGGCGATTTTGCGCCAATCCGGCTGGGTCCGGAACTGGTGCATCGGTTGAATCACGCCTGGAGCGGGGCAGGGCAGAGGGTGCATATGCTGCATGTGGAAGTAGTCCACACTCCGCAGCGGTGCCCCCGTTGCGGGGATCGGGCTTTGTACCGCAAGGATCGCCGCGGCTGGATGCAGAAGCGGATTTATCCTCTGCTGGGTCTGTTTCCGTGGCAATGCGGATCTTGCCGGAGATCCACGCTGCTGCGGCTGCGCAGCGCGGATCATGTTGAGACGTCGGTCCTTTCGCAGGACGGCAGCGAAGCAACCCGCAAAGCTGCCTGATCCCGCCGCGCTCCCGATCAATCGAGGTGCGTCAACTCGCGGAACTGGCTGAACCGCGTGTCGATCTCTTCACGGGTGAGCTTTTCTATGCGCGCAGTGCCGAACTCCTCCACCGCGAATGAGCCCATGACGCTGCCATAGAACATGGCGCGCCGAAACGCGCCGGGCGTGAGTTCTTTCTGCGATGCGAGGTAGCCGAAGAAGCCTCCGGCAAAGCTGTCGCCGGCACCTGTGGGATCAACGACCTCCTCGAGCGGCAGCGCCGGCGCGCGAAACGTTCTGGCGCCGATTCCGTCACGGCCGTAGAAGGCAGTGGCTCCATACTCGCCATGCTTGACGACCAGCATGCGCGGCCCCATGTCAAGGACCGCGCGCGCGGCCTGGACGAGGTTGGTGTTGGCGGCGAGCATTTTGGTTTCAGTGTCGTTGATGAGCAGGATGTCAAGCCCGCGCAGCACTTCAAGCAGTGCCGGCCTGTGATCCTTGATCCAGTAATTCATGGTGTCGCCGGCCACCAGCTTCACATCGGGCATTGCCTCGCGGACGCGCCGCTGCAGCACGGGGTCGATATTGGCCAGAAAGAGGAACTCGGAGTCTCGATACGCGTCAGGGATTTTGGGTTGAAACGCGCCGAACACGTTCAGGTCCGTGGTGTGGGTCTTGGCTTCGTTCAGATTCTCGAGGTAGGAGCCCTCCCAGAAGAAGCTCTTGCCGGACGCGTGCTCAATGCCTTGCGTATCGATCTTTCGCGCGTCAAAGGCGGCCTGTTGTGCGGCTCCGAAATCCTCGCCGACGACGGCGATCACGCGCACCTGTGTGAAGAAGCTGGCGGAGAGCGAGAAGTAGGTTGCCGCGCCTCCCAGGCAGCGTTCGCGCCGCCCTGCCGGGGTTTCAATCGAGTCGAACGCAACGCTGCCGACCACCGTGATTGCCATTCACCATCTCCTGTGTTTGCGAAGTGCAACTTCGATTGTAGATGCGAGACTCTGAGGCCAGCCCTTGTGATGCGGCACCACTCGCAAGGGAAAGAGGGCCGTTGCTGTACCTATTTTGCCGGATCGTAATTGAGATAGGGGCCGAGCCAGCGTTCTACTTCGGCCACACCCATGCTTTTGCGCACGTGATAGTCCTCTACCTGGTCGCGATCGATTTTGCCAACGCTGAAATAACGCGCCTGCGGATGGGCGAAATAGAGGCCACTCACGCTCGATCCCGGCCACATGGCGAACGACTCGGTGAGCTCGATGCCAGTCTTCGCCTGCACATCCAGCAGGTGCCAGATCGCCGCCTTCTCCGTGTGGTCAGGGCAGGCCGGATAACCGGGCGCCGGCCGAATGCCGCGATACTTTTCATGAATCAGTTCTTCCGGGCTGAGGTTCTCCTGACGGCCGAAGCCCCATTCGTCACGCACGCGCTTGTGCAGGCACTCGGCGAATGCTTCGGCGAGCCGATCCGCCAGTGCCTCTGCCATGATCGCGTTATAGTCGTCGTGCTTCGCGCGGAAGCTGTTGCGCACCTCCTCAAGGCCGATGCCGGTGGTGACAGCGAAGGCGCCGATGTGATCAGGCAAGCCGGTTTCCCGGGGAGCAATGAAATCCACCAGCGAGCGGCAGGGCTCGTTGCCTTCGCGGTCCGACTGTTGCCGCAGGAAGTGAAGTTGAGTGAGGACTGATTTGCGCGCGCCATCAGTGTAGAGCTCCACGTCTTCGCCGATGGCATTGGCGGGGAACAGCCCGTAGACGGCGCGCGCTGTGAGCAGGCTGTCAGCGATGATGCGATCGAGGAGGAGGTTGGCTTCCGTGAAGAGCAGCCGCGCCTGTTCGCCGTGTTTGGCATCGTCCAGGATGCGAGGATACACACCCTTCAATTCCCACGTATGGAAGAACGGCGTCCAGTCGATATAGTCGCGCAGCGTGGCGAGGGGGAAGCGATCAAGGACCTGCACGCCTGTGGAGGGCGGGGCAGGGATGTCTTCGGCGCGCCACTCGATGGGAGTTCGCCGGCTGCGTGCGACGTCGATCGGAATCGTCTTCTGGCGCGGCGCCGCATACTGCTTGCGTACCGTCTCGTATTCAGCGGTGTGTTTCGCGATGAAGTCCGAGCGGTTTTGGTCGCTGAGCAGGTTGGTAGCGACCGGCACCGCTCGGCTCGCGTCAATGACGTGAATCACCGGCTGGCTGTAGTGGGGAGCAATCTTAATCGCGGTGTGCGCACGGCTGGTGGTGGCGCCGCCGATCAGCAGCGGCAGCTTGAATTCCTGGCGCTCCATCTCGCGCGCGACATGAACCATTTCGTCGAGCGAGGGGGTGATGAGGCCGCTCAGCCCGATGATGTCGGCTTTCTCCTGTTTTGCGCGCTCCAGGATTCGCTCGCTCGGCACCATCACGCCGAGGTCGATCACTTCGTAGTTGTTGCAGGCCAACACCACGCCCACGATGTTCTTGCCGATGTCGTGCACGTCGCCCTTGACGGTGGCCAGCACGATCTTGCCCTGGGTGCGCACCACGTGTCCGGCAGCGGCAAGCTCCGCTTTCTCGGCTTCCATGAACGGCGTGAGATAGGCCACAGCCTTCTTCATTACGCGCGCCGATTTCACCACCTGGGGCAGAAACATTTTGCCCGCGCCGAACAGATCGCCGACCACGCCCATGCCCGCCATCAGCGGGCCTTCAATCACCGCCAGCGGACGGCCGAGTTTCACGCGGGCTTCTTCCGTGTCGGTTTCGATGTGCGTATCGATGCCACGCACCATGGCATGCGATAACCGCTCTTCCACGGGAGCATTGCGCCATTCCTCGGTTTTCTGCTCCGCATTGGAATCGCCGGCTTTTGTAGTCTTCAGCTTCTCGCCGTATTCGAGCAGCCGCTCCGTTGCGTCGGCGCGGCGATTGAGCAGAACATCCTCAACGAGCTGTTTAAGCTCGGGCTCAATGTCCTCATACACCTCCAGCATGCCGGCATTCACGATGCCCATATCCATTCCGGCGGCAATGGCGTGATACAGAAACGCCGAGTGCATCGCTTCACGCACTTTGTTGTTGCCGCGGAAGCTGAAGGAGATATTGGAGACGCCACCGGACACCTTCGCGCCGGGAAGGTTCTGCTTGATCCAGCGCGTGGCGTTGATGAAATCAACGGCGTAGTTGTTGTGCTCCTCCATCCCGGTGGCCACGGTGAGGATGTTGGGGTCGAAGATGATGTCTTCGGGCGCCATGCCCACTTCGTCGACGAGGATGCGATAGGCGCGCTCGCAGATGCGGGTTTTGTCTTCGTAAGTCGCGGCCTGCCCCTTCTCGTCGAACGCCATGACCACGGCCGCGGCGCCGTACTTCAGCACTGCTGCACCGTGTTCGCGGAATTTGTCTTCGCCTTCCTTCAAGGAGATAGAGTTCACGATGCCCTTGCCCTGCAGGCACTTCAGGCCGGCTTCAATCACAGCCCAGTTGGACGAGTCCACCATGAACGGCACATTGGCCACTTCCGGCTCGCTGGCAAGCAAGAGCAGAAAGCGCGTCATCGCGGCCACGCCTTCGATCATGCCTTCATCCATGCAGATGTCGAGCACGTTGGCTCCGCTCTCCACCTGCTGGCGAGCCACGGAGACGGCCTCTTCGAATTTGCCTTCCTTGATGAGCTTGGCGAATTTGGGCGAGCCGGCGACGTTGGTTCTTTCGCCGATCATGATGAACACGCCCTGCTGCTGAGTGAACGGCTGCGATCCCGACAGGCGCAGAGGGCGGAACTGCTCGGCGGGAGCCGGGTTCATATCGACGATGGTGCGCGCTTCGCTGAAGTCTTCGTGGAGTTCGCGCGGATGCTTGCCTTCGAGAGCCTTGGCGATGGCAGCGATGTGTTCGGGCGTGTTACCGCAGCAGCCGCCGGCGATGTTGATGAGTCCGCTTCGCGCAAACTTGGCGAGATGGGCGCCCATGTCTTCGGGTCCGAGATCGAAGCCCGTCGGGGAGAGCGGATTGGGCAGGCCCGCATTTGGATAGCACGAGATGGCTGCGTTCGCCTTTTGCGAGAGCTCCTCGAGGAATGGGTACATCAGGTCTGGCCCGAGGGAGCAATTCAATCCAACTGACAACGGATGTACATGCTCGACAGCGTCCCAGAACGCTTCTATGGTCTGCGCGGAAATCATCGTCTCGCCGCCGCGCCCGACTGCCGCCGAGATCATCACGGGCAGTTCCGTCTTGCCCTCGTCGAAGACTTCGCGAATGGCAACCAGCGCGGCTTTGGCATTCAGCGAATCGAAGATGGTCTCTACCAGCAGAAGGTCCACGCCGCCGGCCATGAGCGCCCGCACCTGGTGCGCATAGGCAGTCTTCACCTGGTCGAACGTCACGACGCGGAAACCAGGATCGTCAGCATCCGGGGAGTTCGACAATGACACGGTCAACGGCCCGATGGCGCCGGCTACAAACCTGGGCCGTGACGATTGGTTCGCCACGCGTTCTGCCCAGTCCCGGCACTGCCGCGCAGACTGCTCGTTGATCTCCCAGGCAAGGTTGTTGAGGAACGGATTCTCAATGACGCCTTGATAAAAGGCCGGGTCTTTGCGTCCGCCGCGCTCCCG
>NZ_DASXYM010000100.1:0-1600 GCF_036502485.1 Occallatibacter sp.
GTCGGATGTGGACGTCAACCTTCAGCGCCGCGCCGACCTTATTCCCAACCTGGTCGAAACCGTGAAGGGGTTCACCAAGGAAGAGAACAGCGTGTATGCGGACATAGCCAACGCGCGTGCCGGATTGCTCCGGGCCAACACGCCGGAGGGCAAAATTCAGGCCAATGGCACGCTCGACTCCGCCTTCGGGCGGCTCCTTGCGCTGACCGAGAACTACCCGCAACTGCGCTCCAGCGACCAGTTCATGCGGTTGCAGGACGAGCTTGCGGGCACTGAAAACCGGATCGCCGTTTCGCGGCGCTACTACAATCAGGCCGTGCAGGATTACAACACGTTCATCCTGCAATTCCCGAACAGCATCTGGGCCAACATCCTGGGCTTCCACAAAAACGATGCCTATTTCCAGGCGAGCGAGGCTTCACGAACGGTTCCGAACGTGAAGTTTTAAGGGAGCCGTCACCCAGCAGCTTTCAACAAAGGCCATCCGCTTGGGCGGGTGGCCTTTTTCATTCGCTGTCACCGGAACGTCACGGTCGCGCGGGACGGCATCCCCGGCGGCAAGCTCTCCAAGCCATCCAGCCGACAGCCACACCAGCCGCGGCCATACCAACGGCCGCGAACACAGCCGGCAGCGCGGGCATGCGGCGGCGTTCTTCCGGTTGAGTCCAGACGTGCTCCGGCCGCGCGCCCATTCCAACTCCGTACCCCAGCGCACGGTGTATGCCGGGAATCCGCGAAACCAGCCTGAGCTGCCAAGGCGCCCGCATCGGGCCGGAACTGGCAAATACGCGGCTGAAGCCTCGATGCGCCAGTGCCTGCGCGGCTTGAGTCAGACGGGTGGGGAACTCACGGCGGCGCTGCACGGCTGCGAGCGTCGCGAGGGAAAGTCGGTGGTCCAGCAGCGGGTCTGCCAGGATGTTTGAGGTGGCAACTGCGTCCTGAATGGCCAGGTTGATGCCCACTCCCCCCGGCCGGCGACATCGCGTGCGCGGCGTCGCCGATGCACAGCAGGCCCTCGCGATACCACCGGCGGAGCCGATTGATCTGCACAGTGAGGATCTTGACCTGATCCCAATCGTGGAGTTCGTTGACGCGATCGGCCAGATAGGGTGCAATCCGGACCAGGCTGGTGCGGAAGGCTTCGAGCCCCTCGGCCTTGATTGCATCGAAGCTACCCTTCTGAATAATCAGGCCTGCCTGGAAGTAGTCGGATCGGTTGATGAGGATGAGAGCTTTGCCGTAGTTGACATTTCCCAGCACCTCGGCGGGGTCGTCGGGCCGCCGGCTGATGCGGAACCAGAGCACGTCGATTGGCACCCCTCCTTCGATGACCTCCAGCCCAGCCGCCTGGCGCGTAACCGAGTGGCGGCCGTCGCAGCCCACCACCAGGTCGGCGCGTACGTGCACCTTACGGCTCTCAATCTGTGCGACCACGCCGGTGATCCTGTCCTGCTCCATCAACAGACTGGTGGCTTGATGCTGCATCAGGAGCTGGAACTGAGGGAGCTGGCGCGCGTGGCCGGCAAGAAAATTGAGAAAGTCCCACTGCGGCATGAGCGCCACAAACTTGCAGGTGGCCGGGACATGGCGGAAGTCTGCT
>NZ_DASXYM010000101.1:0-5162 GCF_036502485.1 Occallatibacter sp.
GGCGCGGAGCAGGCCCAATCCTCGTGGGCCGGTTTGGAGAATTTCGTTGGCGAAGATGGGCATGAGGGCCACGGCTCCACCGAGGAGCACGACGAAGAGATCCAGCGAGAAGGAGCCCAGCAGCATGGGCATGTGGCGTACATACTGGAATCCGGCGAGGACCACTTTGAGCGAGGCGGCGCGGTGCTCCATACGGCCGGGGCGTACGCGCAAGGTACCGATGAGGACGATGAACCAGAGCAGGGTGAGCAGGGTGAAGCAGTAGACGATGCCGGCGCCGGCCAGGTCGTGGGCGTGGGCTTCACGGGGGAACAGATGAACGAGGGGCAGGGTGAACAGCAATCCGCCAAGCGCGGGGCCAGTGGTGTTGGCTAGCTGGAAGATGGCTCCGCCCCAGGTAACGGCGTTGACGAAGTGCTGCTCCGGGACGAGGTGCGGGATGAGCGCGGAACTGGCGGGGCCGGAGAAGGAGCGGCCCGTGCCGATGAGAAAGAGAACAGCATAAATGAGGAAGACGCGGTGGTATCCCGCAACGGTAATGGCGAGCAGCGCGGCGGTGCAGACCATCTGCAGCGAGTAGCAGACGAGGATAACCTGGCGGCGGTCGAAGCGGTCGGCAACATGGCCGGCGGGAAGCAGGAAAAGGAGGCCGGGAAGGAAGAGAGCGAGGCCGGTATAGCCGAGGTCGAGAGGACGGTGGGTGATGGAGTAGACATGCCAGGCGACTGCAACGGCCTGGGCTTCAGCGCCGAGGATAGCCATGACACGGGCGAGCTGGTAGCGGCGGAAGTCCCGTGACGCGAATGCTTCCAAGCCGCGACGCGTGACTGGTTGAGGAGGGGAACCCACGAGATTAGGTTATCGGATGGCCGCCGGAACGGTCATTGAGGCTTGGTTACGGGAGTACCGGCTGCGGGCTTGGCGCTGTTGGTGGTTGTTCCAGCGGCGCGGGGAGTGGCTGCCTTTTTCTTTTTGTGGGCCGGGGGTGCCGGCTTGCAGGGGGCAGCGGCCGCAGCGGAGGACGCTTTGGTCTCGTGGGACGCGGATTCCTGCTGGACGGTGCGGAGCCGGGTCTGGAGATCGAAAATCTGCTTCTCGTGAGCGGCGGCACTACTCTGCATCTGGTCGTCGTATGCGTTGCGGGCTTTATTGACGTCGAGCAGAGTCTGCTGCAGGGCGGTTATCTGCTCGCCGGGCGCGGAGACACGGGACCCCTCTTCGACGCGCAGCAGGACGTCGTAAAAGGCGTCGAGGTGCTTCATGAGCGGGAGGGCGCGGCTCAGCGAGGCCGGCTCGGCATCGGCGGCGGCGATGAGCGGAGGGATGTTGGTTTGCAGATCGTGCATAAGGGCGGTGACGTTTTCGCCGGCCTCGTCGCGGACGGAGCCCTTTTTCCACTTGTCGATTTTGAGCGTGGAGAGCGCGGACTGGGTTTGTGCGAGCGCGGGCTGCAGCAGAGAGGATGCGTTGACGGCGGGAGCCATGGCGGCTGCAGCGTTGGTGGCCGTGGTGTTCGCGACGCCGGGCGGAGGAGTGGTGGGAACGACCTGAGGTTGGGATCCGGCACCTGCGGCCTGCGCACCGGCGATGGCTGCGAGGCAGCCGAAGGTTAGAAGGATGAGGGGAGTTCGCATGGTCTGGCTCTCGTCTTGGCACTCTGCGGACCGGAAGTCTGGTCCGCAGAGCGGTTCGTAACCGGGTTGTGCCTGTATCGTTGGATGCGTTCTGCTTACGCGTCCGGAAGGCGGGTGAACCTCAGGCCCACTCGCCTTTGCGCATCACCGGTTCGGAGGCGCCGGTAGCGGTGATGCCGTCGATGTCGAGTTCCCCATTGCCGATCATCCAGTCCACGTGAATCAGGCTGTCATTGGCTCCCCTGGCGGCAAGTTCTTCAGGGGAGAGCTTGTCACCGTCTTTGAGGCACGAGGTATAGGCCTGGCCGAGCGCAATGTGGCTGGCGGCGTTTTCGTCGAATAGCGTGTTGAGGAACAGCAAGCCGCTGGCTGCGATCGGCGACGAATGCGGAACGAGGGCGACCTCGCCGAGGCGGCGCGCCCCGTCGTCTGTGGAGATGAGCCGTTCCAGCACCTCGAGGCCGCGAGTGGCCTTGGCCTGAACGATGCGGCCGGCTTCAAAGCGCACCTCAATGCCTTCAATCATGGTGCCCTGGTAGCTGAGAGGCTTGGAGGCGCGGACGGTGCCGTCAGCACGGTCTTTGTGAGGCGTGGTGAAGATCTCCTCAGTGGGCATGTTGGGGATGCAGTAGAGGCCGTTGCCGGCGTGCGTGCCACCGCCCATCCACACATGATCGTCGGCCAGGCCGAGGCGGAAGTCGGTGCCGGGGCCGCGATAATGCAGGGTGGAGTAGCGCTTCTCATTCATGTAAGCGGCGCGGCGCTGGAGTCCGGCGTCATGATCCTTCCAGTTGGCCACGGGATCGTCGTTGTCGACGCGAGTGGTGCGAAAGATGGCTTCCCAGAGGGTGGCGAGGGCGGTCTCCGGCTGCAGCTCCGGGAACATGGCGGCGGCCCAGGCGGGAGTGGCGGCGGCCACGATGGTCCAGTTGATCTGGTGGCGGGTGATGAGTTCGAGAGCGGGGCGGTAGGCTTTGGAGACAGCTTGGTTGGCGCGGCCTACTTTCTCGGGATCCTCATTGGAGAGGAGCAGGGGGCTGGCGCCGGTGATCGCCAGGCGGGCGGCGCCGTTGCGGTAGGCTGCGCCCATGCCGTCGTAAAGCCAGCCGGCGGCCTTGTCGAAGGCCTCGTCGGGGGCGTAGCGATAGCGAAGGAGCTGGGCTTCGTCGTCCGCGTACACGGTGGTGACGAGGGAAGCTCCGGTGCGGTAAGCCTGCTCGGTAATGCGACGGGCGAGGGGGACGGCGTCGAGCGGCGCGGTGATGACAAGTTCCTGGCCGCGGGCGAGGCCCAGGCCTACTTCAATGGCCACGCGGGCCAGTTGGTCGAGTTTCTGCTCAAAGGAAAGTTCCTGCGCTAATGACGCCATATCGATTTGGACCTTCATAGGATTCGGGATTTTGAGGCAAGAGCGTGAAGGATTCAGCCGTACAGGGGGTGTTGCGGTAATGCTTAGACGAGAGGGTGTGCGGTTAGTGTGCGTGTCCGCAGCCTGCGCCGCAACCCATGGAGGCAGGCATTGCGCACGCTCCTGATCCGCAGGCGCCCATGCCGCAGGGCGCAGCCGCGCTGGCACCGCCTTTGGTGATGGCGCCGGCGCCGCCGCTGATGAGGCGCTTTACGCCTCCGCCGCAGGAGGGGCAGGAGTCAATCTCCGGCTCCGACATCTTTTGCCGCCGCTCGAAATGTCCGCCGCAGTCGCGGCACTCGTACTCATACGCGGGCATGGGATCTTCTCCTTGCTGCTCCTGTCATTATACGAAGGTTGCCGGAGATGAGAGCTGCTGCGGACCGGCGCGCAGGCAAGAGGCTGGACGTACAATGCTCGTCGGAGTGCAAGTATGACTCATTCTCGGCGGTCGTTTGTAAAGGCGGGTGCGGCAACCGCGATCGCGGCTGTGGGTTCGCGCGGGTTTTCGTTTGCGGCGGCGGGCGATGCGCCGGCCGCGCCACCGGCTCTGGAGCAATTTGGCTACGGCGAGGTGGAACTGCTGCCTGGCCCTCTGGCGGCGCAGTTCAGGACAAATCATGCATTTTATGCAGGGCTCGATGAGGATCGCCTTCTGAAGCCGTTTCGCCAGCGCGCGGGCATGCGGGCGCCGGGCGATGACATGGGCGGGTGGTATAGCTGGGCTCCGCTGGATGCGCTGTCGAAGCCGGGGGATAACGGGTTTGCGCCCGGGCACAGCTTCGGGCAGTACCTTTCAGGGCTGTCACGCTACTACGCGGCGACGGGACTGCCTTCGACGCGCGATAAGGTGCACCGGCTGGTGAAGGGGTTCTGGGCGGCCATCACGGAGGATTTCTGGCGCGACAACCGCTTTCCGGCGTACACCTACGACAAGATTTCGATTGGCCTGCTGGATGCGCACACGCTCACGGGAGCGCCGGATGCGCTGGCCATCCTGAACAAGACGCTGGACAGCGTGGAGAAGCACCTGCCGCCGGGCGGCATCTCGCGGGCGCAGCAGTACGAGCGCCCGCACAAGGATGAGAGCTTCTGCTGGGATGAGCCTTACACCGTGCCGGAGAACGCGTTCATCGCCTGGCAGCGGGGCGCAGGACTGCGGTATCGCGACCTGGCGGTACGGTTCCTGGCGGACTCGTGGTATTACGACCCGCTGGCGGCGGGGCAAAATGTGCTACCCGGCAAGCATGCGTACAGCCACGTGAACTGCCTGAGCTCGGCCATGCAGGCCTATCTCGTGCTGGGGAGCGATAAGCATCTTCGGGCGGCGCAGAATGGCTTTGACTTCGTGCGGGCTCAGAGCTTTGCGACCGGCGGGTGGGGGCCGGATGAGAACTTCCGAGTGCCGGGCAGCGGCGAGTTGGGCGAGAGCCTGACCAGGACGCACTCCAGCTTTGAGACGCCATGCGGGTCGTACGCGCACTTCAAAATCACGCGGTATCTGATGCGCGCGACCAGGGACAGCCGCTATGGCGACGCGATGGAGCGGGTGCTTTATAACTGCATTCTCGGCGCGAAGCCGATCGAAGCGGACGGTCACGGATTCTACTACTCGGACTATAACAACGACGGTTCGAAGTTCTATCACTCGTATAAGTGGCACTGCTGCACCGGAACGTTTGCGCAAGTGACGGCGGATTACGGGATCAGCGCGTACTTTCACGACGGGAACGGCGTGTACGTGAACCTGTTTGTGCCGTCGCGAGTGTACTGGAAGCGCGCGGATGGTCGGGTGACGCTCACGCAGCAGACGCGCTATCCGCATCAGCCGGCGACAAGTATTGCGATCGCGCTGGATAAGCCTGTGGCCTTCCCGGTGTATGTGCGAGTACCGGCGTGGGCGGGGGAGAAGACGACCATCGCCGTGAATGGGAAGCGGTTCATGTCGGGAGCGGAGCCGGGAAGGTTTGCCACGTTGCAGCGAACATGGGAGAACGGAGACCGGATCGAGATTGAGTTCGACATGCCTGTGATGCTGGAGGCGGTGGACGCGCAGCACAAGAACCTTGTGGCGCCGGTGCGAGGGCCGCTAGCGCTGTTCAGTGTGGGGGCGGTGCCGC
>NZ_DASXYM010000102.1:0-17112 GCF_036502485.1 Occallatibacter sp.
TTTGCCCTTCTTGCATCAGCGTTAGGGCTGATCGTGCTTTGCTTCATGAAGGCGAGAACGACGCAACCCTCGAAGCCTGAGGCCGAACGGGAAACCTCCCGCTGGGAAGCGTTCTTGCGACGACGCTAAAACCTTCGGCCCCCTGAAAAGCAGATATGGCCGCCCCTCAGAACGGCCATATCTCCGCGCCGCCGGTGATCCGCCCAGCCCAGAAGCAATGCGTGAAGACCGTTCCAGGCAGCCGTCAGCGCTCCGGCTGCCCTCTCCCCACTCCTGTTACGATTTCAGTCCATGACACCCAGTCCCGAAGATCTGGCGGCGCACTATGCGCAGATGAGTGAGCCGGAGCTCATGGGAGTGGCTCGCTCCTATGACGGTCTGCTGGAAACTGCACAGGCCGCGTTGCGTGCGGAATTTGCGCGGCGCGGACTTGAGCCTCCGCTGGTCGAAGAACCTGAGGAACCGGAGTTCCGTCGCCTCGTAACCGTGTGGCGTTATCGGGATCTGACCGGCGCATTGGTCGGGCGCTCTCTGCTCGAATCAGCGGGTATTCCAGCCTGGATTGCAGATGAGCATCTCGTGCGGATGGTCTGGTTCTATTCCGACTTTGTGGGCGGCATGCGCTTGCAGGTGGACGAGCGCGACGAAGCAGCTGCCCGGGAGCTTCTCGACGAGGGGGTTCCCAGCACAATCCCTTACAGTCCCGAGGAAGCCTACGAACAACCCACCTGCCCCAAGTGTGGATCGGTTGAAATCACCCATGGCGGCGGGACAGAGCGCGGGCGTTCCCTCGTGGCGCTCTACGTTCTCTCCATCCCCGTCCCCCCACGAGAGACCGCCTGGCATTGCGAGGTCTGTGGCGCACAGTGGGTCGATACAGCGGACGATGACCCAGCCGGCTAGTTCTACTACGCCCGCGGCACCCCCACCCATCACCGTCAATGTCCTCTCCACCAACCCAGCCCCCCCCTCCATGTCCCTCTGTAACTTTGTAACTATGTAACTCGTCCCCGCTCTGTCCCTCTTTCCCCCTCTCCCTCTCTCCCTCTGTCTCTCTGTCCCTCCTTTTTCCCTCTGTCCCTGTTTCCCTTTTTCCCTCTGTCTCTCATTCCCCGCCCCTTCGTCACAATCCCCTTCCCCGCCCCACAAAATGTCACATCCCGCAATAAGGAGCCTGTACATTAGCAACCATGAACAAATCTCCGCTTGAAAACCCGATCTGGCATTCTCTGCGCACGGATCACGCCCCCCTCGCCGAGGGCGACGACTGCGCCCGCCGTTATCCGCAGGAAATCGGGCCCCTCGCCGGCATCGCCGATTCCTCAGACACGTCGTACAACTCGCTGCGCCTCCTTGCCGGCGACCACCCCGTCGTGCTCTTCTCGCTCGACCCCATTCAGCCGCCCCGCGACTGGACCGTCATCCGCACCGGCACTGTCGTGCAGATGGCCCGCATGAGGATGGGGTCTGCCCCCCCGCTGCCCACGCCCGACCACAAGCCCATCGCAGTGCCGCCTGACACCAGCACCACCAGCCCCACCTCGCCTACCAGCCCTTCACCCACACCCATTGCTCCTTCCAGCGGCCGCGCTGGAAGGAGCACCGCCTCCTCTGACCATGCAACCGCGGCCGTCCTCGATGCCCCCGCCGACACCCTTGCCGCCGGCGTCACTCTCCGCCAGCTCACACCCGCCGACGCCCCCTCCATGGTCGCCCTCGCTGAACTCACTGAGCCCGGTCCCTTCCGCCTCCGCACCATCGAGCTCGGCAATTTCTACGGGATCTTTCACGACGACCGCCTCGTCTCCATGGCCGGCAAGCGCATGCACGTCCCGGGATACGTCGAAGTCAGCGGCGTCTGCACCCACCCCGACGCCCGCGGCCAGGGCTACGCGCGCCGCCTCATGCAACTCGTCATGGACGAAATCGAGCAGTCCGGCCGCACGCCCTTTCTTCACGCCTGGCAGAACAACCCCGCGACCCGCCTCTATGAGTCCCTCGGCTTCTCCCTCACCCGCACCTTCCACTTGGCCGTGCTCAAGCATTTCGTCTAATATGGTTGTCAGCCGGACGAGCGCGACCCGCCCTGCTCCTGGGGGTGCGATATGAAAATCCTCCGCTCCATCACGCGCCGCGGATTCCAGATCCAGTCAGCCGGCTTCTACACCGTCCTCAAGCCGAACACCTGGTTTCCCGCCTCACGCCTTCCCGTTCCCTTCCGCTACCATGCCCACCCCTCCGCCTATGCGGCCCAGGAGACCACCGCGCCCAACATCATCACGATCGCCGCGGAACGCCGCCATCCTCTCCAACTCACGCTCATCCTCCTCGCCTCCGCCGCCATCGTCCTCGCCATGCTCTGGTGGATCATGTACCCCTGATCCGCAACGCCGCGCTTTCATCTCGCGGCCGTGCAGCCAGCCATAAAGATTCCTCACCGCTCCCTCGTCCTCTAACATTGTCTTGACAGGCAATGCCTCATAAACCCAAGCTCGGGCAGAACTTCCTTCGCGACCAGACCGCCATCCGCCGCATCGTCGCGGCTCTCGGAGACATCTCCCACCAGACCGTCGTCGAAATCGGCCCCGGCCAGGGCGCCATCACCGGGCTCCTCGCATCTCAGGCCGCCCGCGTCATCGCCCTTGAGCTCGACCGCGAACTGGCCCCCCGCCTGCGCGCCTTCTTGGGTTCGGAAAAAGTCACCGTCTTCGAGCAGGACGTCCTCCAGTTCGACTTCAGCGCCGCCTCCGCACAGGCCAATCAAAAACTCGCCATCGTCGGCAACCTGCCTTACTACATCACCTCGCCCATCCTGCTGAAGCTGGCTCAGAGCGCCTCCGGCCTCGATCGCGCCGTGCTCATGGTGCAGCGCGAGGTGGCCGACCGCATCGTCGCCCAGCCCGGCTCCCGCGACTACGGCCTCCTGTCTGTCACCGTCCAGATGTACGGCCCCGTCGAACGCCTCTTCACCCTTCCCCCCGGAGCCTTCTCCCCCCCGCCTGACGTCCACTCCACCGTGTTCCGCTGGCGCTTCGCCCCTCGCTTCCACGAGCTCGGCCTTGAAGAGAACCCCTTCCTCCAGCTCGCCCGCCAGGTATTCGCGCAGAAACGAAAGACCCTCGCCAACAACCTCCGCGCCGCCAAATACCCCGGCGACGCCGTCGCCGCAGCCCTAACCTCTACCGCCATTCCCCCGCAGTCCCGTGCCGAGGAACTCTCCCTCGAGTCCCTTGCCCACCTGTTCCTCGCACTGAAGAACGACCCGGCATCCTGAACGTGAACCGTGAGGGCCTTGCTGGCCCTGCCACAATCGATCGCGCGCACAAGCCAAAAACCCGGCCTCCTGTGACCGCCGACACAGCGTCCGCTCGCAACCTCAGGCACTATGGCTTCGTGCGAATATCCATAGCAAAAACTGTCTTTGC
Organism: Occallatibacter sp.; assembly: GCF_036502485.1. Taxonomy (GTDB): domain Bacteria; phylum Acidobacteriota; class Terriglobia; order Terriglobales; family Acidobacteriaceae; genus Telmatobacter. Next base: position 3,426 of record NZ_DASXYM010000102.1, read on the forward strand.
AGAGAGTTCCGCCAGACGAACTTCGGGTGTTTACTAGAAAATTAACGGATTTCGCAAAAAGTTTTCCACAGATGCGCTTGACAAGTTTAAAGCGACTTTCAATAAGAATCTATAACTTACAAGGAAAACAAGCACTAAATCTTCTCCAGACATTCGCTTCAACAGCAGATCTTTGGTAACCAGGTTACTAAAAAGTCCTTCTGGGCTGTTTTCGAACCAAGGTTACTCCTTGATCACCTGCAGAGCCATCCTCAGATCACTCGGCCGCAGCGCCAAAGAGTTGGGCCGCCTCCAAGGCGGCCCTCACATCTCCAGTCCGACCGCAACCTTACTTATGCGGACTTGCCGCAGGATGACCGCCGCCCCCTCCACCCGACGGGTGCGGAGCCGGGGCCGGGGCAGACCGCGGAGCCGGCGCTGGAGCCGGACGATACACCGGTGCGCTTCCACCCGACGGTCTCGGCGGCGGTGCCGGACGGTATACCGGCTCCGAAGGGATCCGCGGCGAACCCGGAATCGTAGTCCTTCCGCCGCCCGGTTGCGGAGCCGGCGTATAGCCCGGCCGCTGCGCCGGCACTCCCGGACTGCGCACCACCGGAGCCGGCGCGTAACCCTGGCGCGGCTGCGCTGGCCTTCCCGTCGCGCCACTGCCCGGATTGAATGTGCGCACCGGGCTCGTGGTCACCGGCCCCCCGGTGTCGGGAATGCGATGGAGCCCCGCTCGCGGCTGCGGCGCGGGCTTCAACGGTTCCGCCACCACGCCACCAATTTGAATGGGATGATTCCCCGCTCGCGGCGGCAGACTCACAAGGCCATTCGAAGGGTCGTTGCGAACCACGGAGACCACAGGAATCACAGGCCGCTGTCCAACCGGCAGCCTCACCTTGCCGCCATTGGCCAGCCGTACCGGTCCTCCTCCTACGGGGCGCGGCTTCGGTCCATGCGGCCGCATGGGCAGCCTGTACCACCGAGGCATGGTGCCCACGTTGAAATACCAGCCTCCGCCGCCCCACCACGTGTTGCACATACCCGGAGCCCAGCCCCACCCGAACGAGTTGTACCAGTTCCATGCACCGCACTGATACGGCATGTAGCCCCATTGGTAGCCGCTCACCCAGACGTAGCCGTAAGCCGGCGTATACATCCAATAGCCCATTCCGTATGGATCCCAGCCCGCATTCTCCGCTTCGTAGGGCGACCACACATAGCCCTGATCAGGCACGTTGTACCAGCTGCCGCTCGTGTTCAGATCGTTCCACGCCGGGTTCTCGCTATTCGGCAGACTGCTCGGTGCCGCCGTCTCTCCAACTTCAGACGTGGTCAGCGCCTGGTCCCGGTCCGAGTTCCACGCATCCCACGAATCGGGCTCGATGCTATCCGACAGGTTGAGATTGTTGAGCGAAACGCTCTCCCCGCCGCGCACATCCATCGACGCCCCATTCGTGCCGTCGATATGCGCATTCCCTGAGAACACCGCCAGATCGCCCGGCCCGTCGTCCAGATTCACCCGCAGCACCGTGAAGCCGCTCGCCGTCACCACGCTGCCGCCAAATCGAACGCGCATCGGCGATCCCTGGCCCCCATCCTGCAACTCGAAATAGCCCATCCCGCTTTCGAGGTCGATCTCAGCCTCGCCCGGCTTCAGAACGCTCAGTGTCAGAGAACTGTCAGGAGGAATGCGCGCCACGCTCCCATCCTCAAACTGAATCTCGGCCCTGCCATCCTCGCCCGTCGACACCTGCGTGCCCTCGAACAGCGGCGTATTCACCAGCGCATGGTCGGCCAGCACCTCGCCGCCCTGCGCCACCTGCACCTGCCCGTCCACGCTGCTCAGCCGCACCGCGCGCCCCGGAGCTCCGCCCGGATCATCCTCCGCGCCCAGAGCGACCGCGCCCAGAACGATCACTGCCGCTGCCAAGCCAATCACCACGCCCCGCCGCACCGCCCGCCGCCACCACGATTCGGATCTCATGACGCCCCTTGCCTTTCCCCGCGACGTGCCACTCTACTTGTCCCACACTACTTAGACCCACATCGAATCACTAAAGTCGCGCCCAATTCCGCCGACCTTCAGGCTCCGTTATCCGCCTTCGACAGCAGCATCCGAGCCCGCCGCTTCACCCGCTCCAAAACCGCCGGATCCTCCGCCAGCCGCTCCAGAATGTCGCGAATCGACCCGATCTGCTGCGCCCGCCCATCCGCAGCCGACTGCACCAGCACCTCGGTCTCCCGGTCCAGCCCCAGCCGGTCGTGCAACAACAGCGTCTGCAGCCTCGCGCCCTCGATCAGCGTCGTCGCCACGCTCACCAGCGAATCCGACAGCGCCTGCACCTCCGGATCCTTGGCGTAATTGAACTCGCACGAGCCCTGTCCCGCCGGACCCGTATACGTAAACTTCTTCGTCCCCTGGAACGCCACCTTCAGATGGCTGTCGCACCCGTTCTTGAAAAGACTTTTCTTCTCCGCCACATGGAAAACGTGCGCTGCAAACTGCGCGCTCAGGTGTATGTCCCTATCGATATCCCGGCCCTCGACCTCGCCCTGCGGCGGTGCCGAGCCGCGCACCGTGCGGAAATGACCCGCACCATCCGCTCGAAGCTCCAGTGTCCACTGCGCCGGCACCAGCCCTGGATTGCTGAAATCGACTTCGAACAGCGGATCCCCTTCCGCCCGCGCAGCCCCTGCCGCGGCCACCAAGCCCAGCACCAGTGCGGCGGTTGCCAGCGCGGAAGACTTCATCGACTCGCCCCCTGCAGCTCCAGCGTCTGGGCGGTGTGAATATGGCAGATCGCGATCGCCAGCGCATCCGCGGCGTCCGCGGGCTGCGGCAGTTCCTCCAGCTTCAGCAGGCGCTGCACCATGAACTGCACCTGCTCCTTCTTCGCCAGCCCATACCCCACCACGCTCTGCTTGATTCGCAGCGGCGCATACTCTGCCACCGGCAGCCCTTCACACGCCGCCGCCAGCAGCGCCACCCCGCGCACTTGCCCCAGCTTCAGAGCTGATTTCGCGTTGACTGAATAGAACACTTCCTCCACCGCCACCACGTCCGGCTGCCATTGCGCCAGCCGCTCGCGCAGTTCACGGTACACCAGTTCCAGGCGGATCGGAAGCGACTTCGCCTTGGGCAGTTGAATCCCCCCCAGCGCCTTGCACACCAGACACGGCTCCCGCTTGGACCCAGCCCACTCCACCACGCCGAAGCCCGTCACCTCGGTGCCACAATCGATCCCAAAGACGCGCATTGGGCCAAGTTTACCGCAGACACAAGCCTGTCGCAGCCCCGCTTCTTGCTCCGTGACAAGTGGAATCCACCCCGCCACCCGCCGCCGCGAGCAGCAAGAACCAGAAACTGTGCGTGCTCTCAAGCCCGCTCTTCCAACCAGCCCCGTCGAATGCATCCGCCCTGTAACTCCACCGTCCGGTTTTCCGTCTACCTGAACGGTGAGATAGACGGAGAAATCTCCTGGAGCACGGGCCCTGATGCGCACATCCGCAATGGTTCTCCTGTGTGTGCTTTGCGCGCTCGCAGCTCTCACGTGTCTGAAAACGACTGCGGTGAACGGAGCCGGCCTGCCTGCCGAATCCGATCCGAACGCCGTCTGTGCCCCATGCCATCAAGCCATAGTTGACAGGTACACCACCACCCCCATGGCCAACGCCAGCGGGCCCGCAAACGCTGGATTTGTTCCCGGAGACTTCCGGCATTCTGCCTCCGGCGTGTCCTATCGCGTCTCGGGAGAAGCCGGAAGAGTGTGGCTCAGTTTCGAGCGCCAAAGCCACAGCCGGCCGCTCGATGGACGCCGGCAATTGCTCTACTTCATCGGTTCAGGAAAGCGCGGACGCACCTATCTGTTCGAGGAGCAGGGCTACTGGTTTGAGTCGCCCATCAATTGGTATGCAAAGCAGCGCGTGTGGGACATGGCGCCTGCCTTCCAATCCGTGCGCGAAATGCCGCTTACCCTCCCCGTGGATCCCGGGTGCCTGCATTGCCACGCGTCGGCCGTAGCCTCTTCTCTTCCAGAAGCCCGCAATCGTTATGCGCGAGAGCCGTTCGCGGCCGGCGGCATCACTTGCGAAGCCTGCCACGGCAACGCCGATGCCCACCTGGCCTCCGCCGGCAGAATTCACATGCTCCAGATCGACCGGCTTGAGCCAGTCCGGCGCGACTCCATTTGTCTGAACTGTCATCTGGAAGGACAGGCGGCGATCAACCGCGAGGGGAAACGACCCGAAGACTACCGGCCCGGCGACGATTTGTTCGATTCCTCGCTCTTCTTCGTGCGGCGCGGCGAAAACGGCTCCGGGGGCCGTGCCACCAGCCAGTGGGAGGCGCTTCTAAAAAGCGCGTGCAAGCGGAAATCGGGCGACCGCCTCACCTGCACAACCTGTCACGACCCGCACGGCGATCCTGCGCCCGATCAACGCATCGCCTTCTACCGGCAGAAGTGCCTGCAGTGTCACGATCAGAACGGATTTGCGCAGCGCCATCACGTTGAAAACCCCGACTGCACCGCTTGCCATATGGGCCGCCCCGCATCCAATGACATTGCTCACGAGCAGGTGACCGACCACTGGATCAAGCGCCACGCCGGCAATGAACGCCTGCCGCTGGCCACCACCGGCGACCTGGTCAGCGTAGGCGGCGTCCACGCAGGAGACCGAGATCGCGGGCTCGCCTATGCGCAGCTCGCCGCCTCCGGCGACAAGCCCGCCGCTCTCCGTGCCCTCGAACTATTGCACAAGGCTGAAAAAGAATCGGAGATCGCGCGCAGCGACCACGAAGCCCACACACAGCTTGGTTTTCTTGAGCAGCTCAACGGCAACAAAGATCAGGCGGCCGCGGAGTATCGTGAGGCGCTCGCCGCGGACCCCGACGATAGTGTCGCCGCAGGAAATCTCGCCTTCATCGAGGCGCAGGACCACCACCTCGCGGAAGCCGCGGGGCTTTGGCGCGAGGTATTCGCGCACGATCCCACGGAAATTGATGCCGGCTTCAATCTGGCCATCCTGGAGTGCGGAGCCGGCGAGCGCGCGTCAACCGTCCAGATCCTTGACCGCATCCTCCAGTTCTCTCCCGACAACGATCGCGCCCGCACCATGGCGGCGGAAATTCAAAACGGGACGCGCGCCTGCGCCCGCTCACGATGAATACGGTGGCAAGACTTGTCTCGTGTCCGATGCGAAGCAGGCTAAGCACGTTCTCGCCCAGACCGGCGGCCGCGAAAGCCTCCGCGGAGAATGCCTGGGGCTCACACCATGCGCGTTGGGAGCCAGAGACATCGCGAGGTGCGTGACGGCCCGATCGTGCCCTCCGTTTGCCAACCCGCTCCTTCTGCCAGCTTCTAATACACTCCCTGCCTTCTTCGCATTGCGCTGCCCTGGCTTCAGCGTTGTATCCAGAGACACGCACGCCTTCACTTTCGAGTGCGGCGCGGTCCAGCCTGCATCCCGGAAGCACAGCTACACAGACTGGGAAATCCAACTGTGCTATCCTTCGCACAGTTTTCAAAACTATCCATCAATTTGCTGAGCCATTGCTGTCTCGGCGCCTCGATCTGGGGGATCGTTGCGCATGAGTTATGGCAGGTTTCCGGCGGTTATCGCTTCTACCTAGGGGTTCTTTACTATGACGTTCTTGTGCCTTGTCTCCGCTTCAGTCCTTATTGCGCTCTCCAGCCCAACCAATTCCAGGCGAAGCCTCAACAGGCAGGCGGCGGCAGCCTGCTTTCTGCTGGCGGCGCTGCTCTTTGCCGGAACAGCCGAAGCGACGGGACAGTCCAGGTCCGCCAACCCCAGGCCCGCCACAGCCAAGCCCGTCACCGCGACCACCCTCGCCGTCACTTCGGGCGGAAACACAGTCAGTTCCGTGGCCGCCGGAAGTGTCATCACGCTGACGGCTAAGGTCCAGGCAGGCAGCGCCACCGTAATGCCGGGACAGGTCAACTTCTGCGATGCCGCAGCGAAAAGCTGCACGGATATTCATCTGCTGGGATCGGCGCAATTGACCTCCGCCGGGATCGCGACCCTCAAGCTCCGCCCCGGTATCGGCAGCCACAGTTACAAAGCCGTGTTTGCCGGCACAGGCACCTATGCTTCGAGCGCCTCTGCATCCTCCACGCTGACTGCCACCGGCACAATCCCACCGCTCTCCACCGCCACTTACATCGCCCAGACCGGAAACTGGGGAGCCTATCAGCTCTCCGCCTCCGTTACTGAGGTTGGGAACACGGCAGCGCCCACCGGCACAGTGTCCTTTCTGGATCAGAACCACAGCGATGCAGTTCTCGGAGCGGGAACGTTGGGAACGGCGAGTCGCGGCGTGCTGTGGTCCACCGTCCAGTCGAGCGCCCCGAATCTCGCCGCCGTCAATTTCATCCCTGCCGACCTCAACGGCGACGGAATCCCTGATCTCTTCGTCAAAGACTACTTCGGCACCTACGATGTGCTCCTCGGCAAAGGCGACGGCACCTTCACGGCCGGTGCCTCCACATTCGGTCCCGCCAGCCAGAGCGATGCATTTGTGCTGGGCGACTTCAACAACGACGGCATCCCCGACGCCGCCGCCATCGACTCGGACTACTTCACGTCGAAAAACAGCCTGACCGTATTCCTTGGCAATGGCGATGGTACCTTCACTACCTCCCCCTCCAGTCCTGACCTCGGCATGAGTCCCAATGCGATCGCCGCGGCCGACATCAACGGCGACGGCAACATCGATCTCGCCGTCAGCCAGATCAACTCCTCGGGCGCCCAGCAACTGGTCATCCTCTTCGGCAACGGCGACGGCACCTTCACAGCCGCGTCCGCGCCCGTCGCCACGGCATCTCCCTACATCAATTCGATCATCCCCGCTGACATCGATGGCGATGGCAACATCGACCTCGTATTGAGCGGGACCTCGATTCTGATGGGCAAAGGCGACGGCACCTTCACCAGCGTCCAGGGCCCTGCCCAGGGCGTGTGGGAACCGGTCGTCGCCGATATCAATAACGACGGTCATCCCGACCTCGTACTTGCGTCTTCCACGGGCACGCTCACAGCCTGGCTGGGCAACGGCGACGGCACCTTCACGGCCGCGCCCGCCAGCCCCACTGCCACCGCCCACCTGGGTAGAACCCTCGCGATCGGCGACTTCAATCACGATGGTATTCCCGACGTTGCCTACAGCCTCTCCGCTGACACCGCCGCCGGTCTCGCCTTCGGAAAGGGGGACGGCGCCTTTCTGCAATCTCCCACCACCGTGGCCTACGGCTACGACTTCGAGGGCAACATCGTTGTCGCCGACTTCAACGGAGATGGCTGGGCCGACGTGCTGACCATCGATCTGGGCGGCCGTACCGTCGAGGATTCGCTCTCTCTGCCGACTGAGACTGCAATCGCCTCCGCCATCGTCGCGCTTCCTCTCGCGGGCACGCACCTTGCGTACGCCAGCTACCCCGGCGATTCGCATTACACCTCCAGCCAGTCTGACGCGCTCTCCTTGTGGGGAGTGCCTCCAGCCACCGCCACCGCTCTCAAACTCACCTCGGGCGGCACAACCCTCTCGTCCGTAACGCCCGGAACCAAAATCACTCTCACCGCCTCAGTCACCGCCGGCGCCAGCCCCTTCACCGCAGGGCAGGTGAATTTCTGCGACGCTTCCGGCGTCAGTTGCGCTGATATCCACCTGCTCGGCACCGCCTCGCTCGACAGCGCGGGCCATGCGGCCTTCTCCTTCGTCCCCGGGCCCGGAACCCACAGCTACAAAGCTATGTTGGTGGCCAGCGGCAATGGAACCACCAGTTCCTCCCCCGCAGTGCCGCTCACGGTTGGACCCGCGCCGGCCCCGGTGTATACAGATACGGTCAACATCGCGCTCGGGGGAAGCGTGGGAGACTACTCGCTCACCGCGACCGTCTTCGGCTTTGGAGGACCGGCGGCGCCCACCGGAACCATCTCCTTCGTCGATACCTCCTTCTCAAACACCTCGCTCGGCACCGCGGAACTGGGTAAGAGCGTCGCTGGAACCGGCTGGCGTCAGCTCCAGACCCCCACATCTTCCGCCTATCCAATCGCCCAGGCCCCTGGCGACTTCAATGGCGACGGACTGCCGGATGTGGCAGTGCTCTGGAGAACCAGCTTCTCCCACAGCGGCCCCTACTCCATTACTGTCTACCTCGGCAAAGGAGACGGCACCTTCACGACCGGCAATACCATCGCGCTCACAATCACTGGAGAAGCCGAACCCTCCATGCTCAGCGGGGACTTCAACGCTGACGGCAAGCTGGATTTGGCCGTGCTGAGCCAGAAGTACGGCGGCCAGAACACGAATTACGTCACCACCTTGTTCGGATCCGGCGATGGCAACTTCTCCGCCGAGCAAACCAGCAAAGGCCTCGACGTGCAGGACAAGGGCGGTGACGTCATCACGGGAACGATCGTGGCGGCCGATTTCAATGGCGACGGCAAGCTGGATATCGCCGTAGCCGGCGCGTGTGTCGCGCCGTCCTGCGGCGCAGCCATCCTCCTCGGAAACGGCGATGGCACGTTCACCGCCACTGGAACCATCTATGGATCGGACCAGAACTGGACTCAGATGGTGACCGGCGATTTCAATGGCGACGGAATCCCCGATCTCATGGCAGTGAATTTCTTTGCGCCCGCGGGAGTCGGAGTTCTTCTGGGCAAAGGCGACGGTTCCTTTACGATGAAGCAGCAGCCGGGCCTCGCCGTCGACAATTTCGCCACAGGGATGCTGGCGGGAGATTTCAATCAGGACGGCAAGATCGATGTCGCCATCGGTCATAACGGGGGCGTCGAGATCCTGCTCGGCAACGGCGACGGCACCTTCCGCCAGGCTCCCGGAAGCCCTATCACCGGCACCACCGCCGGCACCAGCCTTGTCGCCGGCGACTTCAATCACGATGGAAAAACCGACCTGGCCGGTATCGACACGTATGGCGACGCCATCCTTCTCCTCACCGGCGCCGGGGACGGCACCTTCACTGCAAACTCAACGGTCCCCGGGGGCTCGGACCTGCTCGCCCCCATCGGTATCGTTGCTGCCGACTTTAACTCCGACGGTCTCCCTGACCTCTCCGTGCTGATCCAGGGCAAGCAGTACACCGTCACGATGCTCACCGAGCCCGTCCAGATCGCCACAGCCACCCTCACCGGCGTCGCCCCCGTGGGCGCGGGTTCCCATGCTGTCAAAGCCAAATACCCGGGAGACGCCCACTACCCCGCGGGCGAGTCCTCCACCGTCAATCTCGACGCCGCCCTCAAGCCCCTAACCATCACGCCTGCTGGCGGAACCTTCTCCACCGTCCAGAACGTCACGATCACGGAACCCATCCCCGGCGCCACCATCTACTACCAGGCCTACGGAATGTTCAACACCTACGGCTTCGTGAAGTACACCGGCCCCATCTCCCTCAACATCGGCGGACCGGAATCAATTACCGCCTACGCCACGGAAACTGGTTACTACGACAGCGCCTATACCTCCGTTGCGTTTACCCTCAACCTCCCCGTCGCGCCTGCTCCCGTGTTCTCGCCGGCGGGCGGAACGTTTGCCGCATCTCAGACCGTCACCCTCTCTGAGTCGACCGGCGCCACCATCTACTACACCGCCGACGGCACGCCTCCCAACAGCTTCTCCCCCGTCTACACCACTCCCATTACCGTCTCCTCATCTCAAGCCATCGCAGCTATCGCCGCCGGCGGCGGATACAGTCCAAGCCCCGTGGTCACGGCCCAGTTCTTCATTCAGTCTGCGAAGAGCCGCTTCATTTACACCGTCGCCGGCAGCGGAACCTGGGGATTCTCAGGCGATGGAGGCCCCGCCACTCTGGCCGCCCTCAACGATCCTGCCCACACAGCCATTGACGCTGCGGGAAACCTCTACATCGCTGACACTGGCAATCAGGTTGTTCGCAAAGTCGACTCCGCCACTGGAGTCATCTCCACCATCGCGGGCACCGGCGCCGGCGGTTACAGCGGCGATAACGGACCGGCCACAAGAGCGCAACTGAGCTCTCCCTACTCCCTCGCATTCGATTCCCCCGGAAACCTGTACATCGGCGATATAGGCAATGGCGTCATCCGTCGTGTCGATGCCAAAACCGGCATCATCACCACCTACGCCGGACACACCCCTGCCGGCGCCCTGGGCGACGGCGGACCCGCCACCAGCGCAACTCTCACCAATCCCCGCGGCATCGCCATCGACCACGCCGGCAATCTCTACATCGCTGACGAGGACCGGGTGCGCATGGTGAATGCCGCCACCGGTGTCATCACCACCGTGGCCGGCGGGGGCATCTGGGGTACACCCGGCGACGGCGGACCCGCCACCAGCGCCTGGCTCTTGTGGGCTCAGGGCGTGACCCTCGATGGATCCGGAAATCTCTACATCGCTGATTCGTCAAACAACGTTATCCGCAAAGTCACCGCAAGCACCGGCATTATCTCCACTGTTGCCGGTATCAGCGGATCTTCCAATGGAGGATACAGCGGGGATGGCGGTCCGGCATCAAGTGCGCGCCTCTCTACGCCCTCCGATGTAGCAGTCGATGCCGCCGGCAATCTCTACATCGCTGACTCCTCTAACTATGTGTTGCGCGAGGTCACGGCCGCTGATGGCATCATCAACACTATCGCCGGCGTTCATAGCAGGTGCAGTTCAACGATAGGCGGCGACGGCGGAACCGCCCCCCAGTCTGGTCTCTGCAATCCCACCGGCGTTGCCCTCGACGCGCAGGGGAATCTCTACATCGCGGAGGAGGGGGCGGGCCGCATCCGCATGATCACCGCACCCATGGTGCCGCCCTCCAAAACCACCGCCCAGCCGGAACTCACCCTCGCCGCAGGAACCTACGCCACCTCTCAGATGCTGACCCTCACGGACACAACCCCGGCCGCCAGCATCTTCGTGAACTTCAACAGCAATTCCCTCCGTCCCTCTGGCCAGGGCTACTCCAGCCCCATTGGCGTAACCGGCTCAGCCGCCATTCAGACCATGGCGGTCGCCCCAGGCTACCTGCCCAGCGCTCCAGTCTCTGCGAAGTACACCATCACCACCCCACCCCCCTCCGTCATCCACACCGTTGCCGGAAACGGCGGCCTCCAAACCTCCGGTATTGGCGGCCCGGCCACCAGCGCCTCCATCGGCTATCCCATTGGAGTCGCCGTCGACAGTGCCGGCAACCTGTACATCGTCGACCGGTACAACGTCGTGGTTTGGATGGTCTCTGCCGCGACGGGCAAGCTCAGCGTGGCGGCGGGCATTCCCGGCGTGGCCGGCATGGCGTCACCAGTCGGTCCTGCCGCGACGACAGCCCTGGGTTATCCGGAACAGGTGGCAGTCGACAAAGCCGACAACCTGTACATATCTGACGCGCGTTTCGGCGCCGTTCTCAAGGTGGATGCCAAGACAGGCAACATGTCCGTCTTCGCCGGTGGCGGCCAGTATTCGCAAACGCGCGGCGACGGCGGGCCCGCCAACCAGGCCTACCTCGAGCCCTATGGCCTCGCCTTCGACGCCGCGGGCGATCTCTACATCATCGACACCCCGCGCGTCCGCAAAGTCTCCGCCTCAACCGGAATCATCACGACAGTGGCCGGCGGCGGCACAGACCTGTTGTCAGACGGCATCCCCGCCACCTCCGCATGGCTGGGCTACCTACAGGCGATTGCCGTCGACAGCAAAGGAAACCTCTACATCGGCGACATGTCGGCCGGCCGCGTGCGCCTCGTCGACGCCAACACCGGAACCATCACCACCATCGCCGGTAACGGAAACCCCGGCGCCACCGGGGACGGCGCCTCCGCTACTGCCGCAGAGGTCGACCCGGTCGGCCTCGCCCTCGATTCCTCAAACGATCTCTATATCGCGAACTACCCGGGCGAAATCCGCATGGTGCCCGCCGGCGGAGGCAAAATCAGCCGCGCAACGGGCCTCGGCTTCTGCGCCTTCGGCGGAGACAGCGGCGCTGCGACAATGGCGCTGCTCTGCTCTCCGCAGGGCCTGACCTTTGACAAGGCGGGCAGTCTTTACATCGCCGACTACGGCAACTACCGCGTCCGCAAAGTGACCTACCCCGGTCCCACGGCTGCGCCAACGTTCACCCCGGCTGCCGGAACCTACACCGGCCCGCAAACCGTCACCATCACCGACGCCACCACCGGCGCAGCCATCTACTACACAACGGACGGCTCCACGCCCACCACGGCTTCCACCCTTTACAGCGCTCCCATCTCCGTTTCCACCTCCGAGACCCTCAAGGCCATCGCCCTCGCAACCGGCGACACCGTCAGCGCCGTGGCTTCAGCCAACTACGTCATCAAAGAGAAGGCGGTGCCTGCCATTTCCTGGGCCGCGCCCGCTCCCATCCCCTACGGCACCCCCCTCGGCGCCACGCAGCTCAACGCCAGCACCACGGTCGCCGGTTCGTTCGCCTACACGCCCGCCGCCGGGACAATCCTTGACCCCGGTCAGCAGACCCTGAGCGTAACCTTCACCCCCACTGACACGGCCGCCTACCAGTCCGCCACAGCCACCGTTTACCTGACAGTGAGCAAGGCGACGCCGCTGCTCGGCGCCCTGCAGTCGAATCTGAACCCAGCCTTGGCGGGCGATGCTGTGACACTCCTCGTCACCGTCACCTCTTCCGCCGGCTCCCCGTCCGGAACGGTAGCATTCATGGAGGGAACCTCGCAGCTAGGCTCCGGCACTGTGTCTGCCGGAACCGCGAGCTACACCACGTCGAAGCTCGCAACCGGCAGCCACTCCATCATCGCGGTGTACTCCGGAGACGGCAAGTTCGTCTCCGCCACCACCCCGGCACTGGACCAGCTCATTGAGAGCTTCTCGATCGCTACCTCGGGCGGCTCATCCTCGACAGCGACAGTCGCCCCCGGCGGCACGGCGAAGTACGATCTCACCGTCACTCCTCCCGCAGCGGGCGCACCACTCACATTCTCCGTGACCGGACTGCCCGCGGGCGCAACCGGAGTCTTTTCGCCATCCTCGGTACCTGTCGGGGGAGGCGCAATAACCGTAACCCTCATGGTCACCGCCCCTGCCAGTGCGTCAGCCCAACCCCTGAAGCACCCCTTCTCGCGCGCTACGTGGACGGTCGCACTGGGCCTGATGCTTCTGCCCTTCGCCGGCAGGCTGCGCCGCACCTCGCGCCGCTGGCTCACAATGGTCCTGCTCATCGCGGCCGGCCTGACCGCCGGTCTTGGTTTGAGCGCCTGCGGAGGCTCGAGCGGTTCTTCCACCCCACCCCCCTCCAGCAAAACCTACGCCCTCACAGTCACAGCAACCTCAGGAAGCCTCTCCCAGTCCACCAAATTAACCCTCACCATCCAGTAACCCTCCCGCTCATGGAGTCCGACATCGCCGGCCTCCATGAGCCGCTTGGACTGAGGCTTCAATCCTCGGCCGCTGTCTGCATCGCGCACCGAAAGCCCGAGCCGCCCCGCCTCTCCCGCCAATCCAAAAGCTCGAAATGTCCTATTGCTTTCCAAAAGGAAGCACGCCGTCATTCCTGTTGGAAACCTAAAGGGTGGATTTGCGATGAAGGAAAAGCCCGACGTCCAGCAAGGCACTCTTGCGCTCATGGTCCTCAAGACACTCGATGTTCTCGGCCCACAGCACGGCTGGGGGATCGCGCGGCGGATCGAGCAGATCAGCGGCCAC
>NZ_DASXYM010000103.1:0-39053 GCF_036502485.1 Occallatibacter sp.
CCCTGAAAGTTATTGAAACGGCCGCTGCAAACTGATAATTACGGCCCGCAGAACCGTCACGCGCCGGCGATATGGTTTCGCACCGCGTACTTGATCAGATCCGCATTGCTCTTGGCTCCCAGGACTTCCATGATCCTGTACTTGTGAAACGCCACCGTCCTGGCGGACAGGTTGAGTCGTACGCCAATCTCCTTCATGCGCCGCCCCTGCACCAGCAGCTCCAGCACCTCGATTTGCCGCGGCGTGAGTCGCTGCTCTTCCTGAACAAATTTCTTGTTCTGCCACCGGAGGACCGCTACATCATCACGAGAAATGCCGGAGGAGAGATACGTTCGTCCGCGCAGCACATCTTTTAATGCATTCACCAGCTCAGTAGCATCGGATGTCTTTACTACATAACCGGAGATGCCCCGGTGGAATGCTTCGGCAGCAATCTCCGGGTCGGGATTCATTGTGACAATAATGACCTTCGTGGTGGGGGATACCTCCTTGACCCGCTGGCCGGCGTCAAGACCATTGAGAATCGGCATGGAAATGTCGGCAAGAACAATATCGGGCTTGAGTCGCGCGGCAGCGGTAACCAGCTCCTGACCATCTTCAACCATGGCGATGACATCGAACTCCGGCGACAGCACCTCCCTGAAAAGCTCTGCCACCATTTTGTGATCGTCGGCGATGATTACTCGAGGGTGTTGCATGCGCATCCTCCACAGGGGTCTCGCGTAAAAAGCATTCTGGCCCAGATGGCAAAAACAAGCCGTAAGGTCACTCACTCTACACGATCTCGACTCAGGATGCAGAACTCAGAAGGTTTCCTCGACTGGTAGAAATGCGAGTCCTCTCAGAACCTGGCCAGGGGTATACGCGCAGATAGGGCCCGTGGAACGCGCCGTTGCATTCCCGGTGGCTGTATCGAATTTTATGGAAAAACCCCATTCCCGATCCGCAAGGTTGTGGGTTCTTGGCGCCTTGATCGGCATCGCCGCCGGCGGTGCCGGGCCCGCTCCGGTGCGTTCCCAGGTCCCGCTTCTTTCCGGAAACACCCAGCCTCAGCCCAGTCCCGCCGTTGAGAAAGCCAGCGATCCCCTGGGGCGCTCCACGCCCCGAACTGCCGTATTTGGCTTCTTGGACGCAGCGCATAAAGGGAACTTCCAACTCGCCACCGAGTACCTGCAAACCCATCTGCGTGGCACAGATGCGGAGACCCTCGCACAGCAGTTTGCCCTCGTCCTCGATAAACGGCTTCCCGCCAGGCTAAACCAGCTCAGCGAAAGTCCTGAAGGGTCGCTGCTCGATCCGCTCAATCCCAACCGCGACGTGGTGGGAACCATCGCCACCGATAACGGCGACATCGAGATCGCCCTCACCAGGGTCGACGACCATAAGGCTGGAAAAATCTGGCTGTTCTCCGCCGACACCCTCACCTCCATTCCAGCAGCCTTCGAAGAGGTCAATGCAAACGAGCTCGGCAAACGTCTGCCGCACTTCCTGGTGGCCAACAGGATTGTCCAAATCCCGCTGTTTGAGTGGATCATCGTTCTTGCCGGGTTTCCGGTTCTCTATGGCTTGTCCTTTCTCTTGAATCGTGGCTACCGCCTCATCGTCCGTCTGGTGTGGCGACGTAAAGGGAGGCTCGACCAGCCCCCCAGTTCGGAAGTCCTCTCCCACCCCCTGCGCTTGATCCTCATCGGCATCGCCATGTTCAGCATGCGCACCGAGGCCGGTCTTTCCCTGCTGGCACGGCAATTCTGGACGGACATAGCCACAATCGTCCTTCTCGGCGCCTTCACTTGGCTTCTGATCCGACTCAATGCCCGCGCCGAGCGCTTGGTGCAGAGACAGCTTAGAAGACGCAAACTCGAAGGGACCACTTCGATCCTGAGACTTGGAAGGCGTGTCGCTGACCTCCTCATCATCTTCGCTGGCGTCCTCTCCATCCTGTTCCTCTTCGGAATCAACCCGACACCGGCCCTCGCCGGTCTCGGGGTCGGCGGCATAGCCGTGGCCCTGGCTGCCCAAAAGACACTCGAAAACGTCATAGGCGGCGCATCCATCATCCTCGACCAGGCGGTCAAGGTGGGCGATTCGCTCAAGTTCGGTACCGTGCAGGGAACCGTTGAAGAAATTGGTCTGCGGTCCACCGTCGTCCGCACACCCGACCGAACTCTGGTCAGCGTGCCCAACGGGCAGCTTGCCAATATGAACATTGAGGCCTTCTCCGCACGCGACAAGTTCTGGTTCCACCCGACACTGAACCTCGCTCACGGCACAACGGCACGGCAGATGGAACTCATCCTGAACCGGATTCAGGCATTTCTCAATGATCGGCAAGAAGTGGAGCGGGGTTCCTTCCGCGTTCGATTCACAGCCCTGGGCGCCTATTCTCTCGATGTTGAAGTCTTCGCTTACGTGAACGCGACAGGTTGGGAGGGCTTTCTGGTAATACAGCAGCAGTTGCTGCTCGGAGTCATGCATATCATCGAGGAGGCAGGCTCCCGCATTGCACTGCCATCGCAAGTCATCATTCAGGGCGGCGCTCTGGCGGCGGAAAGCACCGCCAACCCGCCCGCTCAAGTCCTCGAGCGGCCCGAGCCCCGCCCAAACCAAGTTGAAACTGTGGGCTGAACGATCGATCGAAACAGGCTGTCTCGCTGCTGCTCCCCACGGGAATTTTCAGCAAGGGCCTTAGAAAATCCTGCCGATCTGATAGAAGAACTTATGGTGGCCATCGGCCCCCAGCGCCGCTCCCATCTCCATGGGTCCGAACATCGTCTTGATGACCAGAGCTCCGCTGATATCCACCGGATAGGCCGGGTCCAGCTGGGGGTAGTTCACTCTTCCCCCTTCGGCAACTGCCAGTACTGCAACCCGATTCAGCAGCAGCGGCGGCAGGTGCGGAACCCTCTCGATATATCCCGCTTTGCCAAGCACGAATTCGTTGGTGACAAATTCATTGCTGCCATAAGCCGGCAGGTCGGGTAATCCGCCCAGTGAAAAGGGTGGGAGACCTGTATGTTCATATCCGAACGTCGTTCCTCCGCTCCCGGCAAAGAAAAGTGACGAATGTCTCGTGATAGGCTGGAACCTTTTCACCTGCGCCAGAGCCGCCGGAAATCCCTCCGTCGCGCCTGGCTTCGCGTCGTACCACTGCATTACGGCGTCCAGGTCCGTGCCGCGAGTGGGCACGATTGCGTCGTCGCGGCCCAACAGATGGTAAGAAAGAGAACTCGCTCCAATGCGGCCGCTCGGCTCGCCGTACGGCGTGGTCTTTGTGGTGGACACCAGCCACTGATGGGCAAACTCATAGCCTGCGCGTAATTGGGATTTCAAACCGAATGTGTGCCCGAAATCGAATGTCCCGCCAACCTGCCGGTTACGGTAGTCGGCGTAAAGATCCTTGTCATGATAAAAGCTGTCGTCCTCGTTCAACACAAACCCGGAGGGCTCCACAAACCATTGGTGGCTGCCTCCGAACGGCGCGTAGAACGCTGACCGGCCCAGAGTCTCAGTGCCAAGAAGTATGTCGTTCCGCCACTCCGACCCGAACAACAGCAAATCAAGATACGTGATGCGAGCGCCAATCCCAAATTCCGCGCGATGAGCCTCGGTCATAGAAAGCGCCAGGAGCGGACGGACCGTCGGCGGCGCGTAAGACTTCTCTTCCACGGTCACAAGTAGCCCGTTGCGGCCATTGCGTTCAATACCCTCATAGTTCACGCGGGAGTAGCGTCCCGACCCGAATATGGTCGTAAGCTTGTTGTTCAGCTCGGCTGGGTCTGCCAGCTCCCCCACATTCTTCGATAGGGTCTTCTCGGTGCTCTTGGTCAGGCGCGGGTTCGTCCCCGTCACCTCAACAAATTCGGGGGCGGAGACAGTGCGGCGACGCGAGGCCCGGTCGCTCTCGTATTGCTGCCAGGTTGCATCGTCCACCGCGAAGCGCTGCAGCAACTCTGCCTTGCTGGCCGCCGCCTCGTAGCCCAGTTTTATGATCTCGGCGCTCTTTGCATAGTCGGTTGAGTCAAACTCCTGCAGCGGCACTGTAAGCAGAATGTCCGCTTTCTGCATGCTGCGCAATTCGTTCGCCGCGATGACTACCGAGATGGAACGGCCCAGCACTCCCAGCGCCGCCAGGTTGTCCGTCACTTCCGTACTCTTGGTTTGTAAATGCACCGCGATGATGAGATCGGCGCCCATGTCTTTCGCCACGTCAACCGGCAGGTTGTTCAGCAAACCGCCGTCCACCATGATCGAGGATTTTGTCCGGACCGGCGAGAACACAGCCGGAAGTGACATCGTGGAACGCAACGCCATCGCCAGCGACCCCTGACGAAACACGTGTTGCTGTCCTGACACCAGATCGGTTGCAACGCAGGCAAAGGGAATCGGCAATTGGTTGAAGCTGGCGAGCTGCGAGTAGGGAAGGGCAACGCGGTCGAGAATCAGCCCCACGGTATAGCCGGAGTTCAGGCCCTCGGGAAACTTCAGGCCGCGCTTCAGACCGAACTCCAACTCGTTGGGGTAGTCACGCGCGTCCTCCTTGCGTCGGTACGCGAGCTGGCGGAACGGGATATCGTTGCGAAGCACACGGTTCCAATCCGTCTGGCTTATCAGTTGATCCATTTCGGAAGGCGAAGCGCCCGTGGCATACAGCCCGCCAATCAATCCGCCCATGCTGGTGCCGGCTACATAATGCACCGGCACGTGATGTTCCTCAAGCCACTTGATCACGCCAATATGCGCCAAGCCAAGTGACGAGCCGCCCTCCAGCACCAGCCCAATACGCGGCGCCGGCGCGGCCCCGTGTGCTTCTGAAAGACACGTCCATGCAATCGCCGCCGCCATGCCCGCGAAGGCAGCCCGAATCCGAAATCCGTTGCGCATGTCCAAACTGTCCGGCTGGCGCAACTCGGCTGCAACTGTGACAACTGACAGACGCCGGACGTCCGCGCTCGTCCTATTCGTTCGCTCCTCCCTAATCTAAGCACCGATAGACCGCTGTTTGCGAGCACGACCTGTCACTTCTCCTAGTTTCAGAACAACTGGTTCTACCTAACATGAGACGGGTACGCATGCTTAGCATCAGGCTCAACTTATTGCACGCCGCAGGAGTGTCTCTATGCAGAACGCGTCAGAACCCTCAAGCCGCGAGCTGGCGCGTCCAAAGGGAACCAGTCTGTCCAGAAAACACTGTTCATCCGCCCTCACACCGTACCTTGCCTGCTCTGCTCTTTTTGCCATTGCCATAGGTTGCGGAAAAAAAGAAGTGGCGCCTCCGCCGCCCGTGCCGGACGTGGAGGTCAGCCAGGTGGTCTCGCGTGACGTCCCCGTCTACCGCGAGTGGGTCGCGGTCCTGGATGGATATGTGAACGCCCAGGTCCAGCCGCAAGTCACCGGCTATCTGATGACGCAGAAATATAAGGATGGCACCTTCGTGCACCGTGGAGACTTGCTGTTCGAAATCGATCCGCGCCCCTTTGAAGCCATTCTGAAACAGACACAGGGCCAGTTGGCGCAGACCCAGGCGCAACTCTCCAAAACAGAATTGGATGTAGCGCGGGATACTCCTCTCGCCAAGCTCAGCGCCATCCCGCAGGCACAACTCGACAACGACATTCAGGCAAAAGCGGCGGCCAAAGCCGGAGTTGAAGCAGCCGAAGCCCAGGTCGACGAGGCCAAACTAAACCTCAACTTCACAAAGGTCTATTCGCTCGTCGATGGTATCGCCGGCATTGCCAAGGCCCAGATCGGCGATCTGGTGGGCCCCACCACGTTGCTCACCACCATCTCGCAAGTGAATCCGATCAAAGCTTACGTGTCGTTGAGCGAACAAGAGTATCTGCACGCGGCCAGCCGCATCAGTGCCGTCGCGCAAGGCAAGGCCGACGCTAGGGCAGGCGAAAAAAATCTCGAACTCATTCTTGCGGATGGATCGGTGTTCCCAACAAAAGGCTGGCTCGTGTTCGCAGATCGCCAGGTCGACACCAAGACTGGCACCATCCGCGTGGCCGGCGCGTTCGATAATCCGCAGTTGATCCTCAGGCCTGGCCAGTTCGGACGCATCCGCGCAAACACATCCATGGCCAAGGACGCCACACTCGTCCCCCAACGTGCCGTGATTGAAACCCAGGGAATGTATAGCGTTATGGTCGTGAGCCCGGATAACAAGGTCAGCATCCGCCCGGTGAAAACCGGAGAGCGCGTCGGGCAGATGTGGATCCTGACCGAAGGCGTAAAACCCGGGGAACGCGTGATCGTCGAGGGGCTCCAGAAGGCTCGCGAAGGCGCGACGGTCAATCCCAAGCCGGCCACGGTAACCGCGGAAGGAGAATAACCCATGGCGAAATTCTTTATCCGCCGGCCCATTGTTGCGATGGTCATCGCGATCCTGATGGTCATCATCGGAATCGTCGCCATGCTGCGCCTTCCCACCGCGCAGTTTCCTAACATCGCTCCCCCTGAAGTGCAGGTCAAAGCCACCTACCCCGGTGCCGATGCCCTCACCGTCGAGCAATCCGTTGCCACGCCTATCGAGCAGCAGATGAGCGGCGTCGACAACATGAATTACATGTATTCGAATAACGCGAATAACGGTCAGATGACTCTGACCGTGAACTTCGATATCGCCACCGATCCGAACACCGACCAGATCCTTGCGCAAATGCGCACCAATCAGGCCAACTCGCAGCTCCCTCCCGATGTCGTCAATTACGGCGTGACCGTGCAGAAGTCCACCGCCGCTCCCCTCATGCTGATTGACCTCTATTCGCCCAACGGGACTTACGACAACATCTTCCTCGCCAATTATTCCTATATCAATCTGAATGACCAGCTCACGCGCGTTCCTGGCATTGCCAGCGTTAGCGTCTTCGGAGCCGGACAATATGCGATGCGCTGCTGGGTCAGACCTGACCAGCTTGCCAAACTCGGAGTTACCGTTCCGCAGATATCCCAGGCCATACAGTCGCAAAACACCGTAAACCCCGCAGGTCAGATCGGCGGCGAACCGGTTCCCAAGGGCCAGAACTTTACCTATGCGGTTCGTTCCCAGGGCCGCCTTCCTTCGGCTGAAGAGTTTGGGCAGATCATCATCAGGGCAAATCCTGACGGCTCGATCCTGCGCCTCAAGGATGTGTCGCGCATCGAGCTCGGGGCACAGACCTACAACATGGTCGGCCGGCTCAACGGCAAACCCGCCGCGGTCGTCGCCATCTATCAGCTGCCTGGAACCAATGCAGTCAAAGCCGCTGCTGGCGTCCGGGCATTGATGAAAGAAGCCAAGCAGCGCTTTCCGCAGGACCTCGACTATGAGGTTGCGCTCGATACCACCGTCGCAGTTACTGAAGGTCTGAAAGAAATTCAGAAGACGCTGTTCGAGGCCATCGTACTCGTAATTCTTGTGGTCTACATCTTCCTCCAGGGCTGGCGTACCACTCTCATTCCCCTGCTTGCCGTTCCCGTGTCCCTGATCGCTACCTTCATGGTCTTCCCGATGCTCGGGTTTTCTGTGAACACGTTGTCGCTCTTCGGAATGGTGCTTGCCATCGGCATCGTCGTCGACGACGCGATCGTCGTCGTTGAAGCCGTCGAGCACCACATCGAGCACGGTCTCACTCCCACAGAGGCCGCCTATAAAGCAATGGAAGAGGTCTCCGGACCAGTCGTGGCCATTGCGCTCATCCTGTCGGCCGTGTTCGTGCCTACCGCATTTATCCCCGGAATCACAGGACGCCTCTATCAGCAGTTTGCCATTACCATTGCGATCTCGGTCATCTTCTCAGCCTTCAACGCACTCTCTCTCAGCCCGGCCCTCGCGGCACTCCTGCTGCGCCCCAAAAAACCATCCCGTGGACCGCTGGGGGCTTTCTTCCGCTGGTTTAATCGCATGTTCGGCCGTGCCACCGATGGATACGTCACTGTCTGCGCAGCCTTGATCCGCAAGGCGGCGCTCAGTATGTTGCTGCTCGCCGCTACCGCTGTCGGCGCATGGTGGTTCGGCTCGCACCTGCCCAGCAGCTTCCTGCCCGACGAAGACCAGGGGTACCTGTTTGCCGGTCTGCAACTGCCCGATGCCGCCTCCCTACAGAGAAACGACGCCGCCTCCCAAAAGATTGAATCGATGCTCCTGCAGACACCCGGCGTACGGTCAGTCACCGCCGTGCTCGGCTTCAGCATGCTCTCCGGAGCACAGAACACTTACAGCTCGTTCTACTGGATCACTCTCAAAGACTGGGCGGAGAGAAAAACTCCTGAGGAACAATACGACGCCATCAAAAAACACTTCGCCAGAGAATTGGCCAAAGTCACTGAGGGCGTCGCCATTACATTTCCACCCCCGGCGATCCCCGGCGTGGGCACGGCAGGCGGGTTCACCTTCATGCTTGAGGACCGCGCCGGAAAGGACCCCGCGTTCCTGGCGGAAAACCTGAAAAAATTCATCGCTGAGGCCCGCAAGCGGCCTGAGCTGGCCGGCATCAGTACCACTGCTTTACCCTCGGTCCCCCAGGTGTATGTCGATGTTGATCGGTCCCGCGCCCTCGCCCAGGGTGTGCAACTCTCTGATGTCTACAAGACGATGCAGACCTTCATGGGAGGGCTGTTCGTCAATTACTTCAACCGGTTCGGAAGGCAATGGCAGGTCTATGTTCAGGCCGAAGGTGATTATCGAACCCAGGCCGAGAACATCGGCCAGTTCTATGTCACCAACGACGCCGGCCAACCGGTTCCCATGAGCGCCCTCACCTCCATCAAGCCGGCCGCCGGACCCGAATTCACCCTCCGCTACAACTTGTTCCGATGCGCGCAGATCAACGGCAGCGCCGCCCCGGGCTATAGCTCGTCGCAGGCCTTGAAAGCCCTCGAAGAAACATTTGCCGCCTCCATGCCCGCAGAGATGGGCTTTGACTACACCGGAATGTCCTACCAGGAGAAGAAGGCCGCCGAAGGCGTCTCCCCTATGGTCATCTTCGGCATGTCCCTCCTCTTCGTCTTCCTTATCCTGGCTGCCCAATATGAAAGTTGGTCTCTTCCGTTCAGCGTGCTGCTGGGAACCCCGATCGCCGTTTCCGGCGCCTTTGGCTTCCTCTGGATGCGCCACTATGACAACAACGTGTACGCGCAGATCGGCCTCGTCATGCTCATCGGCCTCGCAGCGAAGAACGCCATCCTGATCGTAGAGTTCGCCAAGATGGAGTACGACAGCGGCAAGTCTGCAGAAGAAGCAGCTCTTTCCGGTGCCAAACTGCGTCTCAGACCCATCCTGATGACCGCATTCGCCTTCATCCTCGGATGTGTGCCGCTCTGGGCCGCTTCCGGCGCAGGCGCAATCTCTAGGCGCGTCATGGGTACGGCAGTCATCGGCGGCATGCTCGCCGCTTCCATCATCGCCATCTTCCTCATCCCCGTGTGTTTCGACCTCGTGGAGCGGATCTCGCATGCCAAGCCCAAGGCCAAACCGGCGCTGGAAGCCGTAACGGTTCCTCACGAAGGAGACTGAGAATGGAGCGAAGAGTCTGGCACGTAATTCTCGCCCTCGTGTTTCTCAGCGGGTGCAAGGTGGGACCAAACTACGCGCGTCCTGCAATTTCAACTCCCGACGCGTATCGTCAGCTCGCGCCTGACCAGCAGGCCCAGCCCGGCAACTCGCTCGGCGACGAACGCTGGTGGGAGGTCTTCCAGGATCAGGAACTGCAGGCCCTCATCCATGAAGCCGTCAAGCAGAATTACGATGTTCGCGTTGCGGCTGAGCGGGTCCTCCAGGCCCAGGCTATCCTGGGAATCACCCGCGCCGATCAGTTCCCGTTTATTGCCGCCGGAGCCAGCGCCGCCAACGTGCGCATTCCAACCTCCAGGATTGGTGCGCCCGTCTATAGCAGCCCCATGCAGGTTGGCCTCTCACTTACATGGCAGCTTGATTTTTGGGGCCAATATCGTCGTGCAACAGAGGCAGCGCGCGCTTCGCTGCTCTCCACCGAGTGGGGGCAGAAGGCGGTCATCAGCTCGGTCGTTGCAGACGTCGCATCTGCTTACTTCCAATTGCTCGAGCTCGACCTCGAAATGGATATCTCCGCGCGCACGTTACAGTCACGCAAAGACTCCCTCAGGCTCGTACAGATACGGCAAACGGGCGGGACCGGCTCGCTGCTCGATGTGCGTCAATCAGAAGAGCTGATGTACACGGCAGCCGCGGCCATACCGGACCTCGAGCGCCGCATCGCCCAGCAGGAGAACGTCATCAGCGTGCTGCTGGGCCGCAACCCGGGAGCCGTTCCCCGCGCTAAAAAGCTGAACGACACAGCAATCGCTCCGAGCGTTCCCGCTGGAGTCCCTTCTTCACTTCTCGAGAGGCGCCCTGACATCCAGTCCGCCGAGCAACAACTGGTAGCAGCCAACGCCAGAATCGGCGTCGCCAAAGCCGCGTTCTTCCCGCAAATCGCTCTCACCGGCAATGCGGGGTTCCAGAGCTCCGCACTGACAAGTCTGTTTAGCGGTCCGGCAGGCCTGTGGAGTATCGGAGCAGGCCTGGCCCAGCCAATCTTCACCGGCGGAAAGCTTCGGTCAAACCTGCATCTGACTGAGTCCCAGAAGCAGGAGGCTGTCCTCCGATATCAGCAATCCATCCAGCAGGCATTTCGGGATGTGTCCGACTCCCTTATCACCTACCGCAAGAACCAGGACTTCCGTGAGCAGCAGGCTTTGCTTACCACCGCTGCCGTCGATGCAACTCGGCTTGCCAATGCGCGATATACCGGGGGAGTAGCGAGCTACTTGGAGGTGCTGGATACAGATACCCTCGCCTACGATGCCGAAATTGAACTCGCCAAAGCGCAGCTTGATGAGCGACTGGCGCTGGTGCAGCTCTACCACGCCTTGGGCGGTGGATGGCAGTCTTAGCAGCGCATTGCTTACAGAAGCGGTCTCCAGATCTCTAAACCGCTCATGCCGCACAACTGCTCTGTAAGGACTAACAGTTTCAGCAGCCATCACTATTTCCTAGGCTGTAGTCACACAGATCGCGTCGAGGATTAGACATTGTCCGTGTAAATCGGCGCCTCAATCAGATTGTCAGACAAGGGAGCTTGACATGAAGACTTTGCTGCGGTGGTCGGTATGGATCGTAGTGCTTAGTGCCAGCACACTGCTGGCTCAAGACGTGCGCTATAACTTCGATAAAAGCACGGACTTCTCCAAGTATAAAACTTACAAATTTGTGCAAATGAAAGATGCGGCCCAGGTCAATGACATCGTGGATAAGCAGATCAAGGATGCGGTCGATGTACAGCTCGGTCAGAAAGGACTCACCAAGACCGACGGCGACACCGCGGATCTGTACGTTGGCTACCAGGCCGGTATCGGACAGGAAAAGCAGTTCACGTCCTACGACAGCGGCTGGGGTTACGGCCCGGGCTGGGGTCGAGGTGGCTGGTATGGCGGCGGCGGCGGTATGACGACAGGCCAGACATCCACCATCTACATTGGACAAATCGCCGTTGACATGTATGACTCGGCGCAGAAAGATCTGGTGTGGAGAGGAACCGTCAGCAAAACCATCGACCCCAAAGCCAAGCCCGAAAAGCAGCAAAAGAATCTCACCAAGGCGATGACAAAGATGTTCAAGAACTATCCTCCCGCGAAGAAGTCCTGAACTCGGCAGATAGGCCACTGGGCCAGAACCAAACCGGAACCCGGGCCAGAACCATGGGACCAATGAATCACAGCAAGCGCCACGCAGGGGCAGCCCGCGTGCTCTGTGCTGTTCAGTTTATCGGCAGCTAACGGCGTAGAGGGAGAGCCACCCAGGGTGGCTCTCCTGCGCGCCCATTCTCAGATCGAAAGCTGCATGCAGGCGATCTTCCGCTCTGTCATCACTGACAGTGTCACAGAAGTCTCGCATGAGGTTACGATGAGCGCGCTCCTCGAGTGAATAGAAGCGGATGTGTCATCTTATGCTCAGCGATCGACCCTACGACGCGACGAGAAGCGGCATCGAAGGCCTCCGCATGGGCGCGGCCGGCTTGGCCAAAAGCGTGCCTGCACTTCTTTGGACGTCTCGAGACGACAAACAGCTTACAGAATTAAGCGAAGAATGGGAGCGGTTCACAGGTGTTTCGCGAGAAGACAACTTGGGAACCCAATGGATGCAGCGAATCCACCCAAAAGATCTGGCTGTTTGGGAGCGCAGTTTCTCCGAGGCCTATGAATCCAGGCGAACCCTGTCCGTGAGAATCCGGCTCGAACGGCATGACAGTCAATATCGCTGGATGCTGGTGCGAGCGACTCCCCTCACTTCAGAAGATGGAGACCTTACAGGATTCGCAGGCTGTTGTATCGACATCACTGAAGAGAAGGATCTCGCAGAGGCCGCGGCAGACCTGAGTGGCCGGCTTATTCAGGCACAGGAAGGCGAGCGCTCTCGTATCGCCCGCGAACTCCATGACGACATCAACCAGCGCATGGCATTGCTTAGCAACGGCATTCAGGAACTTGACCTGCCGCAGGTCCGGCTCACGCTCCCGCAGCGCCGCCATCAGATACAGGCTCTGAAGAAGCTCGCACTCGAAATCGGCGCCGACCTGCAGTTTCTCTCCCGTCAGCTTCATCCGTCCAAGCTTCAATACCTCGGCCTGTCCTCCGCGATTCGAAGCCTTTGCCGCGAAGTCTCCGTCCGCCATAAGCTCGACGTCCGGTGCGTGGTTCGGGATGTTCCCGACAAACTTCCTGAAGCGGTCTCGCTCAATCTATTTCGAACCGCGCAGGAATCCCTTCAAAACATCGTCAAGCATAGTCGCGCACAACATGTGTCCGTGGAATTGACGGGCGCGGCAAATTCAATCTTTCTTCACGTTTCGGACGACGGCGTAGGTTTCGAACTCAACCACGAGAATCGCTCCAAGGGGCTCGGCCTCGTCAGCATGCGGGAACGGCTGCACTCCATCGGCGGAACATTTTCCGTGAACTCCGGCCGCATGGCCGGAACCCACATTCAAGGGACGGTGCCGCTGATTCAAGGATGAATCAGACAGAGAAACAGGTATCGTGCCGGAGCCTGACTGCAGAAGCAATGTAACTCAGTCATTTGTACCAGTACACAAAGCCAACCACGTTATTAGAATCTCAGCATCAACCGTTAAGGTCACCTGAAGCAGTCTTGGATTCCGCGCCATTCGCCCAATCCAACCGAGAGAGGACGTCGTGAGAAAGAAACCTAGCATTCTCCTCGCGGACGACAATACGGCAATCCTGGATGTAGTGAGCCGCTTGCTCAGGAGCCATCAGTGCAATGTCATTGCCAGGGTGAACGACGGTGCAATCGTCGTAAAGGAATGCCTCCGACTCAGGCCTGAAGTCATCGTGCTCGACATCTCCATGGACACCCTGAATGGAATCGACCTGGCGCGCGAACTGGTTCTGTGCGGCTGCTCCTCCAAGATCATCTTCCTGAGTGTCCATGAAGACTCGGATTTCGTGAATGCCGCCATGGGAGCGGGCGGCTCCGCTTACGTCGTAAAGTCCCGCGTAGCTACTGACCTCTGCGCGGCGATCGACGCCGTGCTTATCGATAAGCGGTACTTGTCTCCCACCATGCTCTACCATGCCGGAACGTCGTGAAAAAGTGCCGTACCCAGGTCGTTGCTGTCATTACTGACAGTACACCCGGCAGTTAGGCAAAGTTAACGTGTTCCTCGACTGGAAAAAGCGCAGGGGATGTTTGCTCCCGGTTACACTGCGCGTCTGCGTCCCGCCAGGAGTCTCTTAACGTGCGATGGCTCTCCCATATCGACCGGACACTGCTCGCGATCGGCCTCGTCCTCATCGCAATCTACGCCGCTGCCATGGCGCACCGGAAGATTATGTCGGTCGCCGCCATGGAACAATTCCGATCGGGTCAGACATCTCTGCAAGCTGCTCCGGACGCAGGCTCCCCTTCAGCTTCTTCGCCCGACTTCGCCCTCTGGTCCCCTGCCAGAGTCCTCCACTTCAAAGAGGCTCTCGCTAAACATTCCATGCCGGCCATCGGAATCCTTCGCATCCCCTCTGCCCATCTCGAAGCGCCCATCCTTGAAGGAACCGATGAGGTTGCCCTCAACGAAGGCGTAGGGCACATAGCGGGTACCGACAGTGTAGGCGGTATTGGAAACACCGGCATTGCCGGACATCGAGATGGATTCTTCAGAGGTCTCAAAGATGTTCAGGTGGGCGACGCGATCCAGATCGAAACCAGGCAAGGACCTCTCACCTACACCGTGGATCGGATTCTCATCGTCGATCCGCACGACGTAACGGTCTTGAAAGCCCAGGGCCACGCTTCTTTGACACTGGTGACCTGCTATCCGTTCTACACACTCGGGAGCGCTCCCCGGCGGTACATCGTGCAGGCATCACGCTCAAAGCCTGGCGACAGCAGCAGGGCTGAAACAACCACAGGGGAGTCTGATGGAAAACAGCTCTAAACAATTTACCCGGCGGAAAACGCCACAAGGCGTTCTCAGAACGCTCATCAGGAGGAAGAAAACAATGACCAGTAATAACAACACAAGAACCTTGCTGTCAGTGCTGGCGGTATCGATGGCGTTCGTGGCATTTGCCGCCAGGTCGAATTCACAGGTGCAGACCGACACCTCAACCGCGGCACACGCACCAGCGATCACAACCACCGTGGCTCGTGGCGAGGTCGTCTACGTCCACGGCAACGAGATTGTCGTGAAGATGGAAGACGGAACTCTCCGCGATATCCAGAATGTGTCAGAGTCAGCAAAGGTCACCGTCAACGGACAGCAGATGGGCATTCACGACCTGAAGCCCGGTATGAAGCTGGAGAAGACGATTACCACCACCACCACTCCCAAACTGATCACTACCGTCCAGACGGTCACCGGAAAGGTCTGGCACGTCAACGCTCCTTCCACGGTGATTCTGACCCTCGAAGACGGCTCCAATCAGTCGTTCAAAATTCCCAAAGGCCAGGAGTTCATGGTCAATGGGCAGAAGACCGACGTGTTCGGATTGCGCAAAGGTATGAAAGTTTCGGCAACCAAGGTCGTGGAAACTCCCATCACGGAAGTTTCTCAAAAGACCCTGCTCGCGGGAACCATGCCCCCGCCGCCTCCGCCGGACCAGCCGATCCTCATCGCCATTGCTGTCCCTGTGCCGATGCCGGCAGCACCAGCCGCCGAGCCGGAGAAGGAGCTTCCCAAAACTGCAAGCCTCCTTCCCCTGATCGGCCTCCTCGGACTTCTCTGCCTGATTGGATCCTTCGGGCTGAAGGCAATCAAAACAAGGGCTTGAAACTCGGAATCGCACCACTGGCTTATCCACGCAACAATAGTTCCACTGTTGCGTGAATAAGCCGGTCGCGCCCTGTCGGATTTCTTCCCGGCTGCACACTTACCGTCAGCTCCCGACCGCTGACGCTTTTATCAGTACCGCCCGTTACACGAGCCTTCGTAGCATCGGCTCCGGGTGTAGCCCAGACGCGACCGAACGCGGAACTCCCGGCCGGCGGCGCTCTGCGTACTTCGCAGCTCAGGTGCTGGACACCACCGCAGAGAAGGAGAATTTATGCGCAGGAGTATGTATCGCTGTTTGCTCGCCGCTCTGCTCATCGGCCCGGTGTTATGCACCTCGGGTTGCAAGAGCAAGCCAAATGACGATCAGATCGCTCAGGATATTCACGACAAGGTGGCCGCAGACCAAAACGCCAGCGACTCCCAGATAGACGTCACTTCCACCGAAGGGAAAGTTTCCATCGTCGGCAAGGCGCGCACCGCGCAGGCACGTAGCCGCGTTGAGGAAATCGCCAAAGCTGAGCCCGGCGTTGTCTCCGTCGACGACCAGTTGCAGGTTGATCCCGGTACCCAGCCTGCACCCGTCCATACCCACACACCGGCTGCTGCCCCGCCGCAACGGGCGCAAGCGCCTCCTCCGCCACCGCCTCCTCCTCCCAAGCCCGTGGTGGTCCCCGCCGGCACTGTGCTGACCGTGAGACTGGGGGAGACCATCGAGTCCAAGACCGCTACGCCCGGCACCGTATTCCACGCCACCATGGCCAATCCCCTGACTATTGACGGCGTCATGCTCGTCCCGAACGCATCTGAAGTTTCCGGCGTGGTAAAAGATGCGAAAAAGGCCGGCAAATTCAAGGGTGCCGCCGTGCTGACTCTGTCCCTGACATCGTTGACGGTCAAAGGTCACGAATACCACATCGTCGCTGAAGACATCTCCCAGACCACAACCGGCAAGGGCAAGCGAACCGCTGGAGTCATCGCCGGCGGCACAGGCGTCGGAGCTGCCATCGGCGGACTCGCCGGAGGCGGTAAAGGCGCGGGCATCGGTGCTCTCGTAGGCGCGGCGGCCGGCACCGTCGGCGCCGCCACCACTGGCAACAGCAGAGACATCTCCTACCCGGTGGAATCCGCACTCAGCTTCAGGCTTGCTGAACCGCTGACCCTGAAACCGCAATAGCCATCGCCGCGACCCGAACGGCCTGAGCCCCAAAAAGCAAGCCCGCAGATTGCGTCTGCGGGCTTTTGCTTTTAACCGCCTGGGACTCAAGCGCTGAGGATGTGGTTCTTCAACGCATATTGAACGATCCCCGCATCCCGTCCCAGGTTAAGCGCTTCCATGATCCGGTATTTGTGAAACGCCACCGTGCGGGTCGTGAGGTTCAGAATGTCGGCCACCTGCTTCATCGGCCTGCCCTCAGCCAGTAGCTGAAGCACCTCCCGCTGGCGTTCCGTCAATAGCTCAGTCCCCGGTGCCATCGCGGGCTCTTGCTGCACTGAAGCAATCGCCTCCCTGATGATCGCGGGTGAAACGAAACACTCGCCCTGCATCGCGGAGTTAAGCGCCGTGATAATCTCCGTCGCCGCGCAACTCTTCAGCAAATATCCCGCCGCCCCGCGCCGTAGTGCCTCCGCTGCAAGATCCGGGTCTGGATCCATCGTTACGTACAGCAGCTTTGTCGTCGGAACCGCCTTGCAGATTTGCTGCCCGGCATCCAACCCGTTCAGCATCGGCATGTGGATGTCGACGACGATCACATCGGGCTTCAACTCAATAGCTTTGCGGACAAGCATTCTGCCGTCCCCAACTATCGCTACGACATTGAATTCACGCTCTAGAAGCTTCTTGCAGGCCTGTGCCACAAGAATGTGATCGTCTGCGATGATTACAGTAACACGTGCGCTCATACGTTCCTCCCGAAATTGGCTAGACCGCGGGCAATCAATTCCCAAGGGCGTTTCTAGTCAATCTCTATAAGCAGTGACACATCACGTCACTGGCAAAATGAACAGTCGGATACGCGGGGAAATCTGCTCCTGCAAGGGCAGACAAGCTAAGCATCTGGGGCTCTTGCCACTCCACGCGTCCGGCGACTTTCACCTCATTCCATCAAGGATGATCCTCGCCCTGCCTCTCAGATAGACCTCGTTTTGCGGCTATATGGCCCTTGTTCTTCTCTGTGTCGGACCATCCTACACCTGCATGCCGCACAAAAACACCTGAAAAGATTAACTCGCTCAATAAAGTTTGTTGAACAGAGTGAGTGACTTTGACCTGCGGCCAACATCGTCGGGAACCGCGCAGAGCGGCCGCACCCGGTGAGTGTCAATTGATTTATGCCACGTTCCGCTGAGCACATTCATTCTTGCGTCGCACTTAGGCCGGCGCGGAGTAAGTCTTGAGGCATCTTCGCGCGCTCTTGTTCTTTCCCTTCAATTCATCCCCACTGCGAACGCCCACGTCGCTAACATCCCCCGCGGCAAAGCTGTCACTTTTACTAAGTGCACAACGCACGATCCGGTGCAAACGTAAGGATCGACCACTACAGATAACGCCTGACCTAAACAGGAGGCGATGTGTACTCCACTTGTCTCTCTCATCGAATTCCACTTCTGCTCGGATTGTGTCTCTGCCTGTCTCAACCCTCCTGCTTTGCCCAGACCTCTGCGGTCGTCGCCGGAAGGCTCGCCCAACTGCAAAAGCGCGCGGACAAAGGCTTCACTCACGAGCAGATCGAACTCGCTGAAGCCTACATGAAGGGCCAGGGCGTCCAACGCAATCCCTCCCTGGCGGCTTACTGGTATGAAAAGGCCGCCAGGAATGGAGATCCGGCGGCAGAACATCAGATCGGCTATCTCTACAGCGCAGGCCTCGGGGTTCCGCGCGATCAGATCCGCGCCGCTCACTGGTATCAACTCGCCGCATCCTCCGGTTTGCCCACCGCGCGCGTGAACCTCGGAGTGATGTACCTCTACGGCAGAGGCGTACCAAAGGACATCGCCCGCGCCAGGGAACTGTTCCAACAGGCCGCCGACCATGGTGAAGGCGTTGCGGCAACCTATCTCGGCGTGTTGGAGTTCACCGGCAAAGGCGGACCACCCAACCTCCAGGCCGCCAGGAAATGCTTCCAGCAGGGAGTCAGGCTGCACGATCCCGTCGCAGCCTATGAGCTGGCTACCTTCTACCAGAAATACGATACCCAGACGCACGACAACCGGGAAGTTGCTGACTTGCTGCGCCGCTCGTCCGACAGAGGATATGTGCGCGCAAAATATGCACTCGGCATCATGCTCCTGAATGCTCCGCAACTCACCCGCTCTCCCGCTGAAGCCATCAAGCTCCTTGAAGATGCGTCCAATGCAGGAGACTGGCTCGCAGCCATGGCTTTGGGCGACATCTCCTCCAGCGGCTACCACGCCGCGAAAGACTTCGCCCGCGCTTTCTACTTCTACAAAGTCGCCATGCTGGAGGGAGGCAGCCCAGCACAGGAGGCCGTATCTCCAAAACTTGAAGCCGTCGCGCCCAGCGTCTCAGAGAAGCAACAGTCAGAAGCCACTGAACAGGCAAATTTCTGGATCGAGCAACACCGCGCTCCTCTGATGTTCGTGCTCCAGGCTGGGGGCGCCATACCGACTTTTAAGGATCTCTCCACTCCTGCCATGGAGAGCTCGGAAAGATAGTTGCCGTCATAAATCTCCACGTCCCACAGCGGCATCCCCGCTGCCCCCGTCCGTCGTTGCCGGTGCGTTCGGTTCAGGCCCGCAGTGATAGCCGCCCTTGCCAATCGGTGATAATCAAATCACCATGGCGCTCTTGTGGAACCCTGAAAGCTGGTCGCAGAGACTGGCAGAGATCGAAGCTCAATCCGGTGAATTGAAAGAGGCTCCGCTGCGTCGCGACGTGCGTTCGCTGGGTACTCTCCTGGGCGAGGTGCTGCGCGAGCAGGCCGGCGAAGACCTCTTCGCTCACGTCGAAGCTCTGCGCCAGGGAACCATCCGCCGCCGCGATGCGGAAGCCCGCGGCAGTGAAGAAGAGGCTGCGCGCCACGGCGCCACAGCCCTCGAATTGGTCCATTCCCTTCCCGTGGAACGCGCCGTCCTGCTTACCCGCGCCTTCGCCTTCTACTTCGAACTGATCAATCTGGCTGAGACCAACCACCGCAAGCGGCGTCGCCTTGCCCTGCAGTTGAGCGGCGCGGCCGGACAACAGCGCGGCTCCCTGGCCGGCACACTGTGCGCCATGAAGCGTGTCGGCATCACTGCTGACGAAGCCATGCAGTGGCTGCACCGTGTCCTCATCGTGCCCGTCTTCACCGCTCACCCCACTGAGGTTGCCCGGCGCTCCGTCATGTTCAAGCGCCGCCGCATCGGCGAGTTCCTCGCCCAGCTTGACCGCATTCCCGTTCCCCGTCAGGATATGGCGCGCCTTGAAGAGCTCATCCGCGCCGAAATCACCAGCCTCTGGCAGACCGACGAGGTTCGCTCCCGCCGCCCCTCCGTCTATGACGAGATCAAGATGGGCCTCGACTACTACGATGTCTCCATCTTCGAGACCCTCTACGGCCTCTATGAAGAGATTGCCCAGGCCCTGCGTTCCGCTTACGACCTGGAGATTGAAGTTCACGACCTGCCCCAGGTCCTCCGCTTCGGTTCCTGGATCGGCGGCGACCGCGACGGCAACCCCTATGTCACGCCGGAAGTCACACGCGATGCCCTCCAGCTCGCGCGCGGGCACCTGCTGCTGTTCTATGAGCGCAAGCTCGACGACGTCATTGACCTGCTCACCACCAGCGCCCAGCAGCGCGCCGTCAATCAAGACCTCCGCTCGCAGCTCCAGGCTTACCTCTCGCACCTCCACACGCCGGAGACGCAGGTCTTCGGCGAGCACTACCAATACGAGTACTACCGCCGCTTCGTGATGTGCGTGAAGGCGCGCGTGCAGCGCACCATGGATGCCTCGCGCTTCATCAGCGCCGCGGGCCAGGCCATCGCCGTGGTGCGGCATGTCGTAGCCCAGGGCCATGACGAGCTGGCCCAGGCCCTGCCCCCCTATTGCTCGGTCCAGGACTTCACCGGCGACCTCGAACTCCTGCGCAAATCGCTCGCTGAAAACGAAGGTCTCCGCATCGCCCGCACCCTCGTCGACCCGCTGCTCCTCCAGGTCCGCACCTTCGGCCTGCACCTCCACACCCTCGACATCCGGCAGCACGCGCGCCTCCATGCCCAGGCCCTCAAAGAGGCGGTCGCCGACTCCGCCGCTCCCACCCTGCCGGGCAGCTTGTCTGAGGAAACCTCGAAAGTCCTCGAAACCCTCCGCGTCGTCGCCGAGGCCAAAAACGGCTGCACCCCTGAAGTCATCCGCCATTACGTCATCAGCGGCGCCGCCACTGTTGACGATGTGCTCGCCGTCGTCCGCCTCGCTCGCCTCGGAGGAGTCAAAGTCGAAGGCCACGGCCGCGATCCCGGCCTCATGCCCGTTCCCCTGTTCGAAAGCATTGAAGACCTGCGCAATGCCCCCGCCGTCTGCCGCGAGCTCTGGAGCCGCGACGACTATCGCCAGCTACTCAAGTCCTGGGACAACTGGCAGGAAGTCATGCTCGGCTACTCTGACTCCAACAAAGACGGCGGCATGCTCACCAGCACCTGGGAGATCTTCCGCGCCCATCGCGATCTGCACGTCGTGGCCCGCGAGTGCGGCGTCAAGCTGCGCCTCTTCCATGGCCGCGGCGGCACCGTCGGCCGCGGCGGCGGCCCCACCCA
Organism: Occallatibacter sp.; assembly: GCF_036502485.1. Lineage (GTDB taxonomy): Bacteria > Acidobacteriota > Terriglobia > Terriglobales > Acidobacteriaceae > Telmatobacter. Next base: position 21,039 of record NZ_DASXYM010000103.1, read on the forward strand.
TCGCGCCATCTTCGCGCAGCCCATGGACTCCTTCGAAGGACAGCTCCGCATCACCGAACAGGGTGAAGTCCTCAACTTCAAATACGCGGACGAAGTGCTCGCCGAGCGTAACCTCGAGCTCATGATCGCCGCCTCCCTTGACGCCCTCGCCCGCCCCAACGCGCGCGATCCCCGCGGCCACTTCACCGGCGTGCTCAGGCCCGACTGGGAAGCCGCCCTCAATGAGCTCTCTGATATCTCCTTTGCCCACTACCGCCAGCACATCCTCGAAAACAAAGACGTCATTACGTACTTCGAGCAGTCCACCCCCGTCGGCGAACTGGAGCAGGCCAAGATCGGCTCCCGCCCCGCCCGTCGCAAAGCCACCCGCAACATCGGCGACCTCCGCGCCATCCCCTGGGTCTTCGGATGGACCCAGTCGCGCCTCCTTGTCCCTGCCTGGTTCGGCGTCGGCCATGCCCTCAGCCTTTACCTGGAGCGTCCCGGCTCGCTCGCCCTTATGCAGGCCATGGCCTGCGAGTTCCCCCTCTTCATCGATCTGCTGCGCAACGTTGAAATGGCCCTTGGCAAAGCCGACCTCGCGACTGCCCGCCTCTATTCATCCCTCGTCGAAGATCCCGAATTGCGCGATCGCGTCTACAACATGCTTGAAGCCGAGTTTCATCGCAGCGTGCGCGTGCTCCTCGCGATCACCAATCAATCCGAGCTCCTCGAAGACAACCAGGTCCTCGCCCGTTCCATCCGTCTGCGCAACCCCTACGTCGATCCCATGCACCTCATCCAGATCGACATGCTCCGCCGCAAGCGCGCCGGCGAAGACACCCCTGAAGTGAACCGCGCCATCGCCGCCACCATCAGCGGAATCGCCGCCGGCCTCCGCAACACCGGCTGATCCCCAACTCTTCACAAACTCGTCATCTCCACAAACGTGTCATCTCCCCAACCTCCGCATTCCCACAACCTTGTCATCCTGAGCGCAGCGAAGGACCCGCTTCAATCCAACTCTCCCCGCCCACCCCCCCGAGCGACTTTTTTCCGTCGCGAGGAGTACAGCCGCATCCCTCTCCCAGCCAGCAATGGCGGCGAAGCCGCGGTCAGCCCCACCGCAGGTGGCAGGTGGTACTTGCACCCGTCCACCCCCGGGGTCTACGCTATTGCCATGCATCGATGTCGCTAACACCGCCCTGGTGAGAGCTCCGATGCCGGCGCGTGCCTGCTCGCGCGCGTAGACTTCCCGCCTGACAGCTCCACCACCTTTCAGAACCTTCCAGCACGTCGGGACCCGCCCGGCATTAGGAGAGCATCATGGCGCGTATCGCCGCAGACGTAACTGAACTCATTGGAAAAACTCCCCTCGTTCGCTTGAATCGTGTCGCTGCCGGGCTGCCGGCCACCGTCGTTGCCAAGCTTGAAAGCCGCAATCCCCTCGCCAGCGTCAAAGACCGCATCGGATACGCCATGGTCAACGCCGCTGAAAAAGACGGCAAGATCAAGCCCGGCGAGACCGTGCTCATCGAGCCCACCAGCGGCAACACCGGCATCGCCCTCGCCTTCGTCGCCGCCGTCAAGGGCTACAAAATCATCCTGACCATGCCTGAGACCATGAGCACGGAGCGCCGCGTCCTCCTCAAAGCCCTCGGCGCGGAAATCGTCCTCACCCCCGGCCCCAACGGCATGAAGGGCGCCATCGCCAAAGCCAATGAGATCCTGGCGCAAACCCCCAACGGCCACATCCTCGGCCAGTTCGACAACCCCGCCAACCCCGCCATCCACTACGCCACCACCGGACCCGAGCTCTGGGAAGACACCGACGGCAAAATCGACATCCTTATCTCCGGCGTGGGCACCGGCGGCACCATCACCGGCGCCGGCAAATACATCAAGGAGCGCAAGCCGGAGTTCAAGGCCATCGCGGTCGAGCCCACTGACAGCGCCGTCCTCTCCGGCGGCAAGCCCGGCCCCCACAAGATTCAGGGGATCGGCGCGGGCTTCATTCCCACCATCCTCGACACCTCCCTCATTGATGAAGTGGTCCAGGTCACCAATGAGGAATCCATCGCCATGGCGCGCCGCCTGCCGCTTGAAGAAGGCCTCTTCATGGGCATCTCCTCCGGCGCCGCCGTGCAGGCCGCACTCAAAGTCGCCGCGCGCCCTGAGAATGCCGGAAAGCTGATCGTCGTCATCCTCCCCAGCTTCGGTGAGCGTTACCTCTCCAGCGTCCTCTTTGACTCGCTGCGTCAGGAAGCGCTGGCTCTGCCCACACAACCGGTGACCCTCTAAGCCGTGACCAACCCGCCCGCCATCGAGAATCCCGTCCTTGACCCAGCCTCATGTCAGGGACGGGGAAAGGCCGAGCCGACCATGAGCCTGTTCGAGCGCATCGGTGAAGATATCCGCTCCGTCATGGAGCGCGATCCCGCCGCGCGCTCGCGCCTCGAAGTCCTCACCTGCTACCCCGGCCTGTGGGCCGTCTGGATTCATCGCGCCTCTCACCGCCTCTGGCACGCCAGGCTGCGGCTCCCCGCCCGCATCCTGTCGCAGGTCGCCCGCTTCTACACCGGGGTCGATATCCACCCCGGCGCGCAACTCGGTCGCCGCCTCTTCATCGATCACGCCACCGGCGTGGTCATCGGAGAAACCGCCATCGTCGGCAACGACGTCACCATCTACCAGGGCGTCACCCTCGGCGGCACCGGCAAACAGCATGGCAAACGCCACCCCACCATCTGCGACAACGTCTTCATCGGCAACAACGCCAACGTGCTCGGCAACATCAACATCGGCCGCAACTCCCGCGTCGGCGCCGGCTCCGTCGTCCTCAATGACGTCCCACCAGACTCCACTGTCGTCGGCGTCCCCGCCCACATCGTCTACAAGAACGGCCAGCGCGTCCTCATCACAGACCCGCACGAGATCAAGGATCCGCTCTCCGACGTCCTGATCGCTCTCTCCGCGCGCGTAGAAGAACTGGAGCAGCGTCTCGGCGGCGCCCACCGCCAGCCCGAACCCTTCGCCGAAGAAGAAGCCGAGCGTACCGCCTACCGCAACGAAGTCCGCCTCGCCGAATTCGTCTCCATGGGCGAAGGCATCTAACCCCACCCAATGACCTTGTCATCCTGAGCGCAGCGAAGGACCCGCTTTCCGCTTTGCGTCATCCCCCCACCACAAACCTTGTCATCCTAAGGAGCCAGAGCGACGAAGGACCCGCTTTTCGGTCCGCGTCATCCCCCCAGCCACAACATTGTCATCCTGAGGAGCGTAGCGACGAAGAACCCGCTTCACCGACTCCTGTATCCCCCATCACACAACGCACCAGAACACCCGAATTACCTTTCTCATGTGCGCGATCACAACTACTTCACGTACATCGTTACGAGCAAAAGCCGCACCATCTACATCGGCATGACAAACAGCCTTCTCAAGCGCATCGCGCAGCACAAAAACAAAACCTTCCCTGGCTTCACCTCAACGAATAACTGCGACCGCCTCGTCTGGTTCGAACGCTTCGAGCACGTAGACAAAGCAATCGCGCGCGAGAAGCAACTCAAAGGCTGGCTGCGTTCCAGAAAAATCACCCTCATCGAAAACACCAACCCAACATGGGAAGACCTGAGCGCCTCCTGATACACCTCAAATCCCTCCAACACCTTGTCATCCTGAGCGCAGCGAAGGACCCGCTTCTAGGTCCGCTTCCCCCCACCACAAACCTTGTCATCCTGAGGAGCCCGAGCGACGAAGGACCCCCCTCACCCACCCGCGAACTGTGAAATGCTAGAGTGAACCTTCGGAGTCCCACGTTTGCGTCTCGCACTGATTTTCTTGCTTGCTCTACCTGCCTTGACCCACGCAGCCACGCACACCCGCGTAGCCTCCGCCCCTGTCCCCCCTGAACTCCGCTCCACCGCCTACACCGTCAAGATCAACGGCGCTCCCATCGACGTGGCCCACGCCGCCGCCAACTACGATTACGCCACCTTCGACTTCGACCACGGCCCCGCCGACATCGAGATCACCGCGGCCGAGCCCGGCTTCTGGGATCGCGGCGTCGACATTGAGCCCTGGCGCCTTGGCCTCCGCGCCACTCGCGATCACCAGACCATCCGCTTCCGCCTCGACCACCCCGCCAAGCTCTCCATTTCCCGCCCCCGCGACTTCCTCAATCAGGCGAAAATGCTCTTCCTTTTCGCCGCAACCCCGCCGCCCCCCGCCCCCCGGCCCGATCCCAACGTGAAGATCTACGGCCCCGGCATCTACCGCGAAGGCATCACCGCCACCACCGGCCAAACCATCTATCTCGCGCCCGGCTCTTACTTCTACGGCGGCGTGAATCTCTGGCAGGTCGATCACGTCAGAATCTACGGCCGCGGCACCTTCATCTACGACGGTCCGCAGGACCCCACCACCGACGAAGGCTGGATGCACAAACGCGACTGGCACTGCATCGTTGTCGACGAAGGCCGCGACATCGAGGTCCACGGCCTCACCTGCATCGTGCGCTCCCGCACCTGGTCCATCCAGATGAAGGACTCCGACGGCCTGCTCTTCGACGACCTCCGCGTCATCGGCGGCAACCCCGGCAACGCCAACCAGGACGGCATGGACTGGATCGGCTCCTCCAACGGCCTCGTCCGCAACTCCTTCTTCCGAGCCAGTGACGATGACATCGCCCTCATGGGCAACTGGGATGGCTATACCGACGCCGACATGGTCCGCCCCGGCAAAGTGGTCCACGACATCACCATCGAAGACAGCCAGCTCTCCACCTCCATCTCCAACATCGTGCGCGCCGGCTGGCCCAAAAAAATCTTCAACTCCTGGAACTTCACCCTCCGCAACTCCGACATCCTCCACGCCGGCATCGGCGCCTGCGGCCAAACCTTTGGCCTCATCGGCTTCTGGGGAGCCAACGGCTCGCGCGGCGATCACAACAACTTCCGCTTCGAAAATCTCTGGCTCGATAACTGGTATTCCCTCGCGCAGATGGAGCAGCAGGCGCCCTCCCTGCGCAACTTCACCTTCAAAAACATCTGGGCGCTCGATCAGCCGCCCCTCGTTGGATCAAACCTGCGCGGCAACATCACCGGCACCGTCTTTGACAATGTGAAATACGGCCAGAAAATCGCCGCCACCAACGCCGACGTTCCACTCGCTGCCGACACTCCGCAGCCCGTCGCCTTCAAGGCCGACAGCGGCGCCGAAGCATCGTTCTCCATCGCCCCGCCCGTGATCGCCAAAGACACAAAGGTCACCTTCACCGCCAGGCCCACCCCGCATGCCAAATACACCTGGCGCTTCGGCGACGGCTCAACCGCGGAAGGCCGCGTCGTCCATCACACCTTCACTGACGCCGATGGAACGGACCTCGACGCCCGCAACGGTGCTGGCCGCTTCCGCGTCATGCTCCGCGCCGTCGACAAGGAGAAGAAAGAGGACTGGGCCTCGCAGGGCGTCGTCGTCGTCGCACGCTGGTTCGAGCCCGCCAATCCTGCCGGCGACACCACACCCGGCCTGGCCTTTCACATCTATCCCGACACGTGGGCTGAGCTGCCTGACTTCACACACCAGCAGCCTGTGCTCGAGGGCTCCGCTCCCAACCTCAACGCCAACGCCCAAGGCTACACTCGCTACGCTGCCGTCTGGGACGGCTTCATCGACATCCCCGCCGACGGCGGCTACACCTTTCACCTCATGGATCGCGATGGCGCGCGCGTCGTCATCGATGGCGTAGAAATCGCCAGAACCGGTCCACCCTTCCCGCAGGTCTGCGGCTCACCCGGCAACGCCGTCCGCTACGATCGCGGCGCCCTCGGCCTCCACGCCGGCAAGCACACCCTCCACGTCGAACAGCTCCACCAGCAAAGCGACGGCCCGCCGCGGCTCCTGTGGGAAGGCCCCAGCCTCCCCCTCACCGACGTCCCCTCCGCCGCCTTCTCCCAACAACGCCACGACACCGTGCGCGGCACAACCCGCTAGCCCCATCCCAACACAGTCGAACGGGTGCCCCAGGTCTCCTGGTTTTGAAGACCTGGGCTGGATGTGCGCTGAAGACCCGGGCTGCAGACCTGGGCTGGATGTGCGCTGCAGACCTGGGCTGGATAGCCGTAGCCGTGGCCGTGGCTGTGGTTGTGGGAAAGCGGGAAACGGCACTCCCGTTTTCCGCTTTCCCATCAACCCGCCCCTTGACGATCCAGACCGTCGCTGAGCTACCGCGAAGGACCCGCTGTTTGCTCGCTACCTGGGAAGCAACGAAGCATCCCATCCCCCACCCAGGGCCCGAACCAGTTGCACACTCGCCGAAAACTGCCGCGTCTCCAAATCCGTTAACGTCCTCTGATTGCTCAACAGCGCCGTCTCCGCCGTCAGCACTTCCAGATAACCCGTAGCTCCCGCCTTGTAACGCTGATTTGAAATATCGTACGAGCGCTGCGCCGCGGCCACTGCGCGCTGTTCCACGGCCGTTTCGTCATTCAGAATCCGCAGCGTAGAGAGATTATCCTCCACTTCCTGAAATGCCTGGAAGATGGTGTTCTTATACGCCGCCGCCTGCGCCTCGTACTGATGCCGTGCCTGATCCGTCATCGCGTGCCGCTGTCCCGCGTCGAACAGCAACTGCGTAGCCTGAGCCCCCAGCGACCAGAGCGCGCTTGGCCCCTGGATCCAGCTACCGCCATGCGTGCTCTCAAACCCGCCTGTGCCCATCAGATCGATGGTTGGATAATACGCCGCAATCGCCACCCCGATGCGCGCATTCGCCGCCGCAGCCTGCCTCTCCGCGGAAGCAATGTCCGGCCGCCGCTCCAGAAGCTGCGACGGCACGCCCACAGGTACCTCCGGCAGCTTATCCTCCAGCGGCGAAAACGGAACACTGAACTCCGGCAGGTTGTACTCCGCCAGCGTGCCGATCGCGTGCTCAAACTGCGCCCGCGCCACGCCCACATCCACCAGTTGCGCGCGCACCGTTTCCAGCTGCGTTTCTGCCTGCGCCACATCTACATCCGTGGCCACGCCACCCTGCAAACGCCGCTGCGTCAGATCGAGCTGATGCTCCAGATCCGCGACCGTCTTCTTCAACAACTGCGTCTGCGAGTCCAGCCCCCGCAACTGAAAATAATCCGCCGCCAGTTCCGCATGCAGCAGCAAATCCACGTTGGCCAGATCCGCGCCGCTGGCCTGCGCGTTCGCGCTCGCGGCTTCCACGCTGCGACGGATCTTGCCCCAGAAGTCCGGTTCCCAGCTACCCTGCCCGCCCATGATCAGATCGTTGTACTCGGCATTCGTACTGCTAAGCACGTTGACCCGGTGCGTTGACTGCTTGTAGTGCGTCGCGCTCGGCGTCAATGACAGCTTGGGAAACAAGTCCGCCCGCACCACCGCAATCTGATCGCGCACCGCAAGATAATTCTCCGTCGCCTGCTTGAGCTGCTGGTTATTCGTCGCAATCCGTTCTTCCAGCGCGTTGAGTGCGGGATCGCTATAGACCTCCCACCACTTGCCCTTCAGCATTCCGTCCGAAGGCGAAGCAGGCTTCCACCCGCCATTCACCGGATTCGGCGGTGCCGTCACTGAAGGCGCGCCCGTCTCCTTATACGCCGGCGGCGCTGTATAAACCGGTTTGTTGTAGTCGGGCCCCACCGGCTTACACCCGGCAAGCAGTGCAACCGCGCCCAGGCACCCCATCGCCACTGCAAATCTCAACATAGGTTTATCTTTGTCATCCTGAGCCGCAGGCGAAGGACCCGCTTTTGCCTCACTCCACATACCCACAACCTTGTGATCCTCGCCCTGAGTGCAACCAAGGGTCAGGACCCGCTTTTGCTCTTCTTCTCTGTCATTCCCGCAGGCAATCTGCTGCTCCCCACTTGCAGGCGACCACATCCCTACTTGCCTCCGCCGTTCTTCGGCTGCTCCACAAACACCTTCTGGCCCTCAATCAGCGAGTCCGGCGGATCCTGAATCACGCGATCGTTCCCGCTCAACCCCGACACCACCTGCACCGTCGCTCCATCGTCCTGGCCAATCGTGATCGGCACCAGGTGCGCCACATCCGCGCCATCGCGGCTCACCACCATGCCAATCCGCATCCCCTCGCGCCGAAAGATCAACGCGGACGCCGGCACAATAAACGTCTGTGCTGCCGCGGCCGCCTTGAACTGTACCTGCGCCAGCGAACCCGGCATCAGCTCGCCCTTGCGGTTATCCACGTCCACCTCCACCAGCAGCGTGCGGCTCGCCGGATCAATTGCGTCCGCGGTCCGCACCAGCGTGCCCTCAAACGTCTTCCCCGGATGCTGCGGAAACGTGAGCGCAATCTTCTCCCCGCGCTTCACCGCCGCCGTGTAGACCTCCGGAACATTCGCGTAGACCCTCAGCGTCTGCAGCGCCTGCAGATGAAACAGCTCGTTCGCCGAGCCCTCCGTAATCAACTGCCCCGTATCCACGCCGCGCGCCGTCACCACTCCGTCAAACGGCGCATACACCTTCTCAAACGACTGCAATTGCTTCAGCCGCGCCACATTCGCCTGTGCCGACTTCACCCCGGACGACGTCGACGCCGCCTGCGTCACCAGCGTCTCCGTCTCCTGCTTCGACACGGCATCTGACGTAACCAGCCCTTGATAGCGCTGTGCCTGTGCCTTCGCATTGCCGGCATTCGTCTCCGCCGTCGTCAGATCGGCCTCCGCCTGCGCCACCTGCTGATCCAGTTCCGGCGTCGCAATCTCCGCCAGCAGCGCGCCCTTCTTCACCCGCGCGCCAATGTCGTAATACCAATGCACCAGGTACCCGCTCGTCCGCGCGTACAGCGGCGCATCCGTATACGCCGTCACGTTTCCGGGCAGCACAATGCTGTTTGCCTCCGTCCCCGGCTTGGGCGTCAGAGCAATCACCGAGGGCGCCGCATTCTCCGTCGTCGTGCGCGCCAGCACCTCGTTGTTGTTATGCCGCTTCCACATTCCGAAAACCGCCAGCGCGATCACCGCCACACCCACAATCACCAGCGCCACGGACGTGCCACGCCGCGACGCAGGTGGATGATCCGGCGCCGACTCATGTCCAGCCTCATGTCCAGCCTCATGTCCAGCCTCGTGCCGAGCCTCATCACCGGCCCGCTGCCGCTCGTCGATGCGCGCTCTCTTATCCGATTCGTTCGTCATAAAACCGCTACTCCCAATTACTGGTCAAACTCGTCAAGTGTCGTCCCCGTCGCCGTCACCGCGCGCGTCTTGCGGCGCTCCAGCCATCCGTGTACAACCGCAAAGAAAACAGGCACAAAAAACAGCGTGGCCACCGTGGCCAGCATCAGCCCGCCAATCACCGCGCGTCCCAGTGGTGCGTTCTGCTCGCCGCCCTCGCCCAGCCCCAGCGCCATCGGCACCATGCCGATAATCATTGCCAGAGCCGTCATCAACACCGGTCTGAAGCGCACAAACCCCGCATTCAGCGCAGCCTTGCGCGCATCGCCCACCAACGCCTCAAGCTGCTCGCGGGCAAAGCTCACCACCAGAATCGAGTTCGCCGTCGCCACGCCCATGCACATAATCGCGCCCGTCAGCGCCGGTACGCTCAGCCGCGTCTCCGTCAAAAACAGGAACCACACAATCCCCGCCAGCGCCGCGGGCAGCGCCGAAATAATCAGAAACGGATCCAGCCACGACTGAAAATTCACCACGATCAGCAGGTACACCAGCAATATCGACATCGCCAGTCCACCCAGCAAACCGATGTACGACTTGTACATCGTCTCGCTCTGCCCGCGCACGATGAACTGCGATCCCCGCGGCAGCTCCTTCTTGTGCGCGTCCACAATCTTCTGCAGCGACCGCGTCACCGTGCCCAGATCCGTCCCGCGCACATTGGCGAAAACATCGATCACCGGCTGAATATCGTAGTGGCTCACTTCGCCAATCTCGCTGCCCGGCTCAATCGCCGCCAGATTGCCCAGCACCTGCACCGGCCGCGCAGTACCCGCGGGCAACGTCGACCCGCCATTCGTCACGCTGCCGCCGGAAGTCACAACCGCCGAACTGCTCATCGCCGTCGCATTGCCTGAAATCGGCAGGCTCTGCAGCTTCGCCATGCTGTCCAACTCGTACTGCGGGCTCTGCGTGGCGATGTTGTAGCTCACCCCGTTCCGCGGGTCGAGATAAAAATTCGGCGCCGTCTGAAAACTGCCGCTCAGCGAAATCAAAATGCTCTGCGCCACATCACGCTGCGTCAGCCCCACAGCTTGCGCACGCGTGCGGTCCACGTTCACCGTCATCTTCGGATAATCGAATGGCTGCTGAATGCGTGCATCCGCCACGCCCGGCTTATATCGGATCTCGTCCAGCATCCGCTCCGCCAGCGCCCGGTTCTCCCACAGCCGCGGCCCGATAATCTGAATATCAATCGGTGCCGCCAGCCCGAAGTTCAAAATCTGCGTGACAATATCCACCGGCAGCACGTAGAACGTCACTCCGGGATACTGCCGCGCCAGCAGCGTCCGCAGATGATCGACATACTCCTCCGTGGGATGATGTTTGTCCGTCAGTTGCACCTGGATATCCGCATCCGCCGGGCCCACCGGCGCTGACGTCGAATACGAAAGATTCAGCCCCGAATACGGCAGCCCGATATTGTCCACAATATTGACAATCTCGTCCGCCGGAATGTTCTGCCGAATGGTTCCGTCAATGTGATCGCACAGCGCCGCCGTCTCTTCAATGCGCGTTCCCGTCCGCGCCCGCACGTGAATCTTGAAACTCCCCGCATCCACCGAAGGAAAGAAATCCTGGCCCAGCGACGGCGTCAGAATCCCCACGGAGGCCACGGCAAAAATGATAAAAAGCACAAGAAAAATGGCCGCGTGATTCACCGCCAGCGTGAGAAATCGCAGATAGCCCACGCGGATCTTCTCAAACCTGTCTTCAAATCCCAGTTGAAAACGCGTGAACGGATTGCGGCTGGCCTGCTTCCGCTGGGCCTCCGCATCATCGTGCTCGTGCAGCAGATACCGCGCCATCGTCGGCACCACCGTTCGCGACAGCAGATAGCTGGCCAGCATCGCAAATACCACCGCTTCGGCCATGGGCACAAACAGGTACTTCGATACACCGCTCAGAAAAAACATCGGCACAAACACAATGCAGATCGCCAGCGTCGATACCAGCGCCGGCGTCGCGATCTGCGCCGCGCCATCCAGAATCGCCTGCTCGATCTCCTTGCCCGATTCCAGATTGCGATTGATGTTCTCGATCTCCACCGTCGCGTCGTCGACGAGGATGCCCACCGCCAGCGCCAGCCCGCCCAGCGTCATAATGTTGATCGTCTCGCCCAGCGCCGCAAGGCACGCCAGCGAGCAGAGAATCGACAGCGGGATCGACACCGCGATGATCAGCGTCGAGCGCCAGCTCCCCAGAAACACCAGGATCATCAGGCCCGTCAGCACGGCGGCGATAATGGCCTCGCGCACCACGCCCTTGATCGCCCCGCGCACAAAGATCGACTGATCGCTCAGCGCGGAAATCTTCATCTGCGGCGGCAGCTTGCCCCTCAGCCCCTCAATCCTCGACTGCACGCCGTCGATGATGTCGAGCGTCGAAGCCGAGCCGATCTTCATGATGTTCATCAGGATTGCCCGGTGCCCGTCCACGCGCACAATATTCGTCTGCGGCGGGCTGCCGTCGCGCACATGCGCCACATCCCGGATATAGAGGATCGCCCCGTTCGCCGTCTTGATCGGCAGATCGTTCAGGTGCGCAACAATCTCAGGCGCGGAGTTGGTCTCGATCGCATATTCAAAGCGGTCGATCTTCATCGTGCCCGACGGCGCAATCACGTTCTGCGCGTTGATCGCATTCACCACATCGGAAGGCGACAGCCCTTTCGCCTGCAGCGCATGCAGGTCCAGGTCCACCTGGATCTGGCGCTGCTTGCCGCCATACGGATACGGCGTCTGCGCGCCCTCCACCGTGGCCAACTGCGTACGGATCGTGTTCTGGCCCAGGTCGAACAGTTGCTGCTCATCCAGCCCTTCGCCAGAGAGCCCCAGTTGCATCACCGGCACGCTCGACGCGTTGTACTGGATGATGAACGGCGGAAACGTACCCGGCGGCAACTGCCGCACCATCACCTGGTTGATTGACGTAACCTGCGCCACGGCGTTGGCAATGTTCACATGCGGCTGAAAAAACACCTTGATCACTGCCACGCCGTTCAGCGAATTCGACTCGATGTGCTCGATGTCGTTCACCGTCGTCGTCATGCCGCGTTCGCTGCTCGAGACGATGCGGTTCGCCATCTGCTCGGCAGACAGCCCGCTGAAATTCCAAACCACCGTGATGATGGGGATATCGATGTTCGGAAAAATATCCGTCGGCATCGTCTCGATGCTGAACACGCCGACAATCAAAATTAAAAGCGCAAAGACGACAAAGGTGTAGGGCCGTCGCAGTGCGAGCCGGACAATCCACATCATAGGGCTGGTTCTCGCTCCAGAGCCGGGCCGGCCGGGACAGGGATGCACAGCGCCGTCTCACCATCCCGCACGGCCGGCCCGGCATTAGCACTCTGACCCCCTGGCAAACCCGCCAAGGTCTTCTCAACCGAGTGAATCTATTATGGTAGTCGAAGTCGCACCCGAAAAGCACCGCGCGACTCAGCAAGGGAAATTCCCACTTTCAAGAGACGCTCCGCTCCCGCCAAATGACGCATTCTTTGCACCCCCCCCTTTGTGAAGAAATGTAAAGGCAGGGGGCTAGGTGCTAGAGCCCAGGTTCGAGGACTCGAGGTTTCCCGCCACCACCTTGTCCTCGAGCTTTCCCACTCACCTTGCCCTCGACGTTTCCCACCCCACCAACTTGTCATCCTGAGCCGCAGGCGAAGGACCCGCTTCAACCTAGCTCCCCTAATGCCTATGCCTGACGCCCGATACTTAACCCTGATCACCTATTCCCTGTCCCCCCGCCCCTTTGTCCCTTTCTCCCTTTTTCCCTTGTCCCTTTTTGCCTCTTTCCCTTTTCCCCTTTTTCCCTTTGTCCCCCTGTCCCTGACACCCCCCTCCGGGAACCTCCGCACCCCCGCGTACGTTATAGTCAAAAAGGAATGTCCACACCACCCAACAGAATCGCCGCGGCCGGCCGTGCCGCACCTGCACAAGGCGGCTTCGTCTACCTGCCCCTCATCGCCGGATGGCTCATCCCCGGCGCTGGACACTTCCTGCTGCGCAAGTGGGGACGCGGCGCCCTCCTCGCCCTTTCCATTCTCGGCATGTTCATCCTTGGCCTCGCCATGCAAGGCAAGCTTTACTCCAACGCCCACGACATCCTCGAGACCCTCACCCTCGTCGGCGACCTCGGCAACGGCCTCGTCTATATCGTGAGCCGCGCATTGAACGCCGGAGCCGACCAGGTTCAGGTCACCACCGGCGATTACGGCACGCGCTTCATCGTCGTCGCCGGCCTGCTCAACGTCATCGCCGCCGTGGATGCCCATAACCTGCGCACCGGGAGGAAGCCGCTCTAATGCATCCCTCCCATTTCAGCGCGGTGCTGCTGTTTGCTCTCTTCGCATCCATCGTCTTCGGCATCACCATGCGCGACACCCCCCGGAAAATGGTGCGCTACGGCGCCTACTGCTTCGCCCTGTTCGCCGGCGCCGCCATCGTCCTGAGCTGGCTCATGTTTTTGATTGCGAAATGAAAAGGGCCGGGAAGCAGGCATCAGGCATGGGATTAGGCATCAGCCACTACGCTTAGGCGTAAACTTCGCCCGCATCACCCCCACAAACTTTGTCATCCTGAGCCGCAGGCGAAAGACCCGCTTTCACACAGCGCGCGACGCCACCCCAATCTTCTCCCACACCGCCGCATCGAACGTATGCCGGCAAACATACCCCTCCGCCTTATACAGCTCGATAGCCTTCTCGTTCGCCTCTGTCACCGTCAGCGAAACCTCGCTCATCCCCTGCCGCCAGAACCCCGCCGCCGCCATCGACAGCAGCGTCCTTGCCAGCCCCCGCCGACGGTACTGCGGCTTGATGCAAAGCTGCGTGATATGCCCGCTCTGCGCGCTCACCCGCGATCCCAGAATCAGCCCCACCATCTCCCGGCTCGCCCGGTCGCACACCGCATACGAAACATGCGGCGCAAACACCCCGCACCCCGAATAGCGCACGATGTTATGCAGGAACCGCATCGATCCGTGCGCCGACCGGTATTGATCGTTGATCAGGCTGTCCGGATGTCCCCCGTACGCCTCTGAAATCAACCGCCCCGCCACGTTCAGGTCGTCATCGCGCCACGGCCGCAACTCCAGCTCCCGCGCCACCTCGGGCTGAGGAGCATTGTGGTCCGCCCGCAATTCCTGCACCATGAACAGCCGACGGTAAAGCTCAAATCCCGCGTCCCGGAAAACCGGCGTATGCTCCCCCGAAGGATGCAGCAGCAACTGCGACTCGATCCGCTCCACCTGCGGCGAGTGCTGCAGCGTCTCGAACAGATGCGTCAGCAGTCTGTGCTCCACCGCCAGCGAGGACTTGCCGTCATCCCCCGGCATCGCAAACACGTCCCCAATCACGGCCTTGGTCTCTTCGTACACGCAGAACGCGTACCCCGTCACGGTCCCGTTCTCCAGCGCCGCGTAACCCGGCAGCATGTGCCCATCCAGATACTGCAGCAGGAGCCGTGCCGATGTCCCGTAATCCCAGTGCAGGCGCGCCCGCCACATCTCTCCCTCCGCCTCCAGCAGGGGACGCAACAGCGTCCCGCTGAAGTGCCGCAGGTCGAGTATTTCCAGCGATACGCCCGATGTCATGCTTTACAACCCCTCCGGCGACAACGCGAATGCCTTCCGGTTACTGTGCCACGACTGGCCAAGGACCGCAACTCGCTGCCCTGCCGCGCCTTACCGAAACACGGGCGCCCCCAAGGCCCCGTGCCCCATCCTCGCCGCGTCTTGAGACGACCGCACCCCAATAACTTGTCATCCTGAGCCGCAGGCGAAGGACCCGCTTCTCCACCCCCTTCCCACCTTACCCAGACCTCGCGCAGTCAACCCCACCACAGGCGGCGAAGCCGCGGTTGGCCCCACCGCAGGTGGCAGTCAACCCCACCGCAGGCGGCGAAGCCGCAGTTGGCCCCACCGCAGGTGGCGGTTGGCCCCACCGCAGGTCTGGTGGTTACCGCGCTCCCACCAGATACACTTCCAACCCCTGCTCCGGCCAGCTGAACAGCTCCTCATAATGACGCCCCTCGAGATACGCCTCCAGCGCCGCCGCCGTGTGCAGATCGACCCCGTTGCGCCCCGTCACCCGAGCCACCAGCAGGTGCTGCTCATCGGGAACGCCCGTTTCCTCGTAGTTGGCCACCTCGTGATTCCGGTAAAACGCCAGCCCGTACTCCACGTCTCGCCTTACCCGGAACACCGCCACCGTCTCAGACGGAGGCGCATAATTCTGCAGCCGGTCCGCCAGCGGCCGCGCCGAATACGACCGGTCCATCGCCCGGATCACATGCTTGGTGCCGTCAATTGCGGGAATCCCGAACACCGGGCCCACCCCGTAGATAAACAGCATCAGCACCATCAGCACCAGCGACGTCACCAGCCGCAGCCGCGCCACCCCGTAGCCGTGCACCACAATTACGATAAGCAGCGCCGCGCCCGCTGCCGCCACCACCGCCACCCCCAGCGGCCGCGCCGGCGGCAGCTCCGGCCCATGCTCCACAAACCACGGCAGCAGCAGCGCGAACGCCGTCATGATCCCGCACAGCGCCGCATGCCCCGCCAGTTCCAGCCGGTGCAACCCCGTGGGCCGCTTCCGGAACAGGTAGTCGCCGATCAAAATCGTGATCGGAGGAATGGAAGGCAGAATGTATCCCGGCAGCTTCGACTGCGAAAACGAGAAAAACACGATGGGGATAATCGCCCACAGCACCAGAAACTCCGGGAACGCATCCCCCGGCCGGCTCACCTTCTTCTTCGCATTCGCCTGGTGCCGCAGCCGCCACTCCGCCACCGATGTCTGAATTCCATCCCACAGAGCGCGCAATGCCAACACCGTCCACGGCATCGTCCCCAGCAGCACCACAATCACGTAGTAGTACACCGGCTGCTGATGCTGGTACCGGTTCGTGGCAAATCGCTCCAGATTATGCTGCAGGAAAAATTCCCGGAAGAATGTCGGATTCTGGTGCTGCACCGCGATAAACCACGGCAGCACGATGGCAAAATAAAGCAGAACCCCCGGCCACCAGAACGACCGCCACACAATCGACCACTCCTTGCGCAGCGCCGCAAACGAGCACACAATCACCAGCGCCAGAAACGGCGCCACCGGCCCCTTCGCCAGCGTCGCTACCCCGGTAAAGAAGTAAATATCGAACAGCCAGAACTTCGAGTCGGTCTCATACCACGCATACCAGCCCAGCAGCCCAATACACAGCGGCGCCGCCATCTGCATGTCCGTCGACGCGCCGCGCGAGAACCCGATGATTGCCGCGCACGCCACCGTGATCAGCGCCGCATCCAGGTGCCCGCCTCGTCGGAATCGCTTCATGTGCAGGTAGATCAGCGCCGCCATCATCAACGCAAAGCTGGCTGAAGGCAGCCGCGCGCTCCAGTCGTGTACGCCAAACTCCTGGAACACGAACATCGCCCGCCAGTAGTAAAGCGCCGGCTTCTCCAGCCACGGCCGCCCATATAGATAAGGCGTCACGCACGCCGTCAGCTTGCCTTTCAGCGTATGCGCTTCCTCAAAGCGCCCCAGCATCTCGTGCGCAATCTGCGCATAGCGCGGCTCATCGGCGCCCACCAGCCCCAGCCCGTCCCCGCCCAGCGCCGGAGTCTCTCCATATGTAAGAAAGAAAATGGCGAACAGCGCAAACACCGCTGCTTCGCATATCGTCGCCCAGCCGGGCAGCCGCTTGCGCAGACGTTCAGCCGATACCGGGGCAGATGGTTCCAGGTATGTCTCCACTTACTGAAATTCTCCAACTCACGCGGACAGCCAAAAGGCTAACAGATTCGTTCCCGACCGGGGGTGCACTATCCCTGGCTCTGCCAGGGTAGGAGACTACCCATCCAGTCCCAACTGCCGAACGCCCGGCCTGAGCTCTCCCAGAATCTCCTCCAGCGCCCGCGCCAGCGGTCCATCCAGACTCACCCCCGCCGCACTCTCATGCCCGCCTCCGCCCAGCCGCTCGGCAATGCTGGATACGTCCACCCGCCCCTTGCTGCGCAGGCTTACCCGTATCCGCCCCTCCGGCAACTCGCGCAAAAACGCCGCCGCCTCCACCCCGCTGATCGACACCGCATAGTTCACAATGCCTTCGCAGTCTTCCTCGGCCGCGCACGTGCGCAGCATGTCCTGCTGCGTCACCCAAAGCCACGCCAGCCGGCCCTCGCGCTTGAGATTGCTCAGCGCCGCTCCCAGCAACAACAGCTTCGAGGTCGCGGTCGAGAAGTACACCTCCTGCGCAATCCGGATCGGGTCAGCCCCCGCCTCCACCAGCCGCTCCGCCAGCGCAAACGTCGAAGCCCGCGTCCCCCCATAACAAAATCCGCCCGTGTCGGTCAAAATCGTCACGTACAGGCACGTCGCCATCTCCCGGGTCAGCGCCATGCCCGACGCCTGTACCAGCCGGTGCACCAGCTCGCCCACGCTCGCCGCGCCCCGGTCAATCCAGTTCAGGTGTCCGAAATTGCGGCCCGTCGAGTGGTGGTCGATATTCACGATGTAAAAGGATCCCAGCCCCCGCAGCTTGGTCCGGTCCAGCCCGTCGCACTCCAGCATAATCACCGCGTCATACGGCCCGTGCACATGCATCGCAAAGCGGATCGCTTCCGCCCCCGGCAGGCTGCGATATATGCCCGGCACACGGTCGGAAGCCACCAGATCGGCGCGCTTGCCCAACCGCTCCAGCAGCATTCCCATGGTCAGCATCGAGCCCACCGCATCCCCGTCCGGACGCGAATGCGAGCACACCAGAAACCGCTCCCCGCGGCGAATCACATCAAGAATCGCTGCCAGCGGCTCCTCGGG
>NZ_DASXYM010000104.1:0-49145 GCF_036502485.1 Occallatibacter sp.
CGAGCTCAGGCCACCATGGCCGCGGTATAGGAGTAGCTCTGGGCCGGCACCTCTTGAACCTCGCGATTGAGGATTCCCGCCAGACCCATGAGCACTTCAGAGGCGCATGCGGGGCAGCGGCGAGAGCAGTTGCTGACGCAACTGCAGTCCTGACAGAGATAAGCCGAGGTCAACGGAATGTGTAGCGGCATAGCGGGCATAGGTTCACCTGTTCGTTTTGTTATGAGTGACAACATAAGGTTCACCTGTCATGTAGCGGTTTGCCGGAGCCGGCCATATTTAAAAGATGCGGAGCCGCTCCGGAAAGTTGCTTTCCACTTCAGTTCAGGGGGGACTTCAGTTGCAAGAGTGTAGCGCGAATTGCGCTGCGAAGGGAACAATTTAACGTGGCGAAGAGGGAAGGATTGTGACAGAGGGGCAGAAGCGTAGTTACTTTGGAATCGCGTGGCGATCTGACATTTTGCGTCAGATCAAGCCACGCGTTTAGAGAGGCTCAATGTGGTCCGATGTTGGAGAACTGATTGTGGCCTTCGTCGGAATCCTGCTGAGTTTTATTGGCTTTATGCGCAGCGCGATCGGCCATGCGCTCCATCTTGTCGTGTTTCTGTTCTGAGGCGTCCGTGGTGTTGTCGATCACCGTTGGAGTTTCTTTTGCAGGCCTCTTGGTCGGAATATCCTTCATGTTTTCCGTCATGTTGTACGCTCCAGCAAATTTCGATGCCGGCGCAAAGCGCGCAAGATGCATTGCGATGGAAACGGTCCTGGAAAGTGGGGAGACGCATTCATCTGTCACGTCCGTCTAAAGCACATCCGCCTTTTAAACTGAAGTTGAGGTATTTCGTGCGTCTTTCCGCCTTCCTGCTGTTGTTTGCGTCCGCCTGCATTGCTGTTCCCTGCCCTGGGCAGGCGCCGGTTGCGCCTGTCGCGGGACCGGCCTCGCCCGCTGCGAGGTCAAACCCGCCGGAAGTGGCGGCAGAGGTAGCCGCGGCGGAAGAGGCGATTGTCAAATCGGATTGGAAGACGGCGGAGTCGAAGCTGGCGGCTTATCTGACGGCGCACCCTGACGATGCGCGGGCGCTGTTCGATGCCGGCTATGCCGCGGACGCTTTGAATGAGCTGGATCAAGCGGCGGCTTACTATCAGCGCGCCGTGAAGGCGGATCCCCAGTCCTTTGAGGCGCAGCTCTCGCTGGGGCTGCTGCTGGCACGTCAAGGCAAGATGGAAGAGGCGCGGGCTCCTCTGGAAGCGGCAACCCAGCTCGATGCGGGGGAGGCGGGTGCGACGGCAAAGGCGCGGGCCTGGAGGGCGCTGGCGCAGATTGACCGGGGCGCCGATCCTGCGAAGGCGTCGTCTGAGTTGCTGGACGCGATCAAGCTGACGGCGGAGACTCCGCGGGACACGCTGCTCGCGGCAGAGCTTGCGGCCGCGACGAACCAGCTTGATCCGGCAGAGGCGGCCTATCGTAGGGTTTTGCAATCCGATGGAAAGAATCTGGAGGCGACAGCGGGCCTGGTGCACGTGCTGATCGCGAAGAAGCAATACGCGGACGCCGAGGCCATGGCGCGCAAGGGTCTGGAGCAGTCGCCTGACGACCCGGCCCTGACGGCGCAGCTGGCCACGGCGCTGGTGGCGCAGGACAAGGCGGAGGCGATTCCTCTGCTTGAGAAGCTGCACCAGGCTCACCCGCAGGACGAGAACATGACGCGCATGCTGGCGGAAGTGACGGCGGAGGCGGGAGATGCGGCGGCATCCGACAAGCTCTACGCGCCGCTGGTGGCGGCTCATCCCGACGACGCGGAGTTATTGATCGCGCATGGGCAGAACCTTATCCGGCAGATGAGATTCGCTGAGGCATTCCAGGTATTCACAAAAGCAACGAATCTGGCGCCCGCGGATGCGGACGGATGGAGTGGGCTGGCGTTCTCGGCGTCGAAGACGCGTCAACCTTCGGTAACGATAAACGCTCTTACCATGAGATCAAAGTCTCTTCCAGACAACCCATCTACATTATTCCTTTGGGCTACATCTTACGATCTGTTGCACGATCGAGATTTGGCCATAACGTATTACAAACACTTCCTGGAAGCAGCAGCGGGAAAATTTCCGGACCAGGAATGGCAAGCCCGACAGCGACTTCTCCTGCTCGAGAAGAAGCAATAAAGGCGGGCGGGGACAGGTATATAGATGGAGCAAGACCGCCGCACTGGAGAGCCCGGAAGGGCCTTGTAAGTTTTTTTTAACTTGCATATCCTCTCGAAAGCTCTTATAGTCACGGCCCAAGAGTGCCACCAGTCTTTGTAGAGTCTGTCCGGGTCAGCCATTTGGAGCATTTCAGTCCGTAATGCTCGCAGTGAGCGAGAACGGCGCTATACACAGACTTTAGTCGAACCGCGTCAGCGGAGGTTCGTCATGCGCATATCGTCGCTTGTAGCGTCTGCTGTACTTTTAAGCGCACTCTATATTCCTGCTTACGGAGCGTCCTTCGACACCAAGGCCCCGGATGAGCAGATGATCACCGCCCTTGAGCAGCGCGCCGCCCAGGCGCAGCCTCGCGAACAGTGCTTTCTGTATGCCCAACTCGTTCACGAGATGATCGAGTTCAGCGCGCAACAGTATGCCCAGGGCGATGGAGACAAAGCCACCAGCTGGATGAAGAGGGCGCAGGAGTTCACGCACAAAATCACTGGCGCGCTGGCGGTCAACGACAAGAAGCTGAAGGATGCTCAGATCCTGCTGCGGCACACCGCCTACCGGCTCACCGAGCTGCTGCACTCCGGCAGCACCGATGACCAGGAGCTGGTGCAGGAAACCCTGGCTCAGCTGAATCGCGCACAGAACGACGCCATGATGCAGGTGTTCAAGAAGTAGCGCCTCGACGGCCGGCGTGCGGGACTTCTTTGTGCGCTGACCCGGTCAAACCACCCGCCTCATCCCTTCGATCCCTCGACCTTGCTGGCTCCGGCGGAGGGCGCAGTTCCCTGCCGGGTGCGGGTTGTGATTCAATGAGAGCCGTCGGGGGTTCCGGATCATCATGCGTGTGTGTGGTGGTTTCTTCACCGTCGTGTTCTTGCTAGTTTTCGCGTGCGCCGCCACTGCGCAGAAGGAGCATCGGCAACCGCTTTCAGAAGCACAGGTGGAGAAGATCCGTGAGGCCGGCATCGATCCTAACGAACGGATCCGGTTGTACACGCAGTTTCTGGAGGAGCGCGCGGAGACCATCAAGGGCTTGACCAACCGGGCCAAGACGGGCGGGCGCGCCAAGCGGCTGGATGATGAATTGCTGGATTTTACAGCGCTGACCGATGAGCTCGGTTCGAACCTTGACCAGTATTCCGAGCGCAAAGCCGACATGCGTGTTGCTCTGAAGAAATTGAGCGACCTGGCGCCCAAGTGGGTAGGCATCCTGAAGGCGCTCCCCGGCGAGTCAGGGTTTGACGAAGCGCGCAAAGAGGCTATCGAATCCAGCGACGATATCGCGGATGAGTCGAGGCGCCTGCTGAGCGAGCAGACCGAGTATTTCCTCAATCACAAAGAGGAAAAAGGCCAGGAACGAGCGGAGCCGAAGTAGTCAGCCCATCACAACGACAGGTTGAAACAGGGTTCCCGCCACGCGGCTGGCGATGGCGAACAACTGGCGCTGTCCGGCGAAGACCTTGACCTGCGGAGCGGAAGTGAACTCCGGCAGATTGGCTTGCATGCCGTTGCGCATGCGGCCGATGGTCTGCATGTCCGCGGTGACGGAAGGCATGTGGGGCAGCAGCGTGCGCGGATGCACGCTCATCTGCTCCAGTGCGGCGAGGTTGCCGGCGAGGGGTTGCAGCTCGTCCAGTGTTCGCGCTTCGTTCAGCGAGAAGACGCCGGCGTGGGTGCGGCGGAGGCTGCTGAGATGCGCGCCGCAGCCAAGAACCTGGCCCAGTTCATGGGCTACTGAGCGCACGTATCCGCCCGCGCTGATCTTCATGGCGAAGCAAGCCTCATGGCCATCGAGGCCGGTAATTTCGAAGCTATCGATCACCACGGTGGCGGGCTTGAGTTCCACAGGCTTACCGGCGCGGGCGAGCTTGTAAGCGGGCGTGCCAGCGATCTTTTTTGCGGAGAAGGGCGGTGGCATCTGCTGCATCTCGCCGCGAAAGCGCATGGCAGCTTCGCGAATGGAATGGAGCGTGAGTTGCGGCTGAGTCCGATCTCCGGCGGGCTCGCCTTCGGCGTCGTAGGTATCTGTCGCAAAACCAAAGCGGATGGCGCCGGTGTAAGACTTCTCCGCGGAGCTGAAATACTGCGCCAGGCGCGTGTACTTGCCGAGCACAAGGGGGAGCACACCAGTAGCCATGGGATCGAGCGTGCCGAGATGCCCGATGGATTTTTCGCCAGTGATTCTGCGAAGGCGGCCGACCACGTCGTGACTGGTCATGCCGGATGGTTTGTCTAGTACGAACAGCCCGTTCACTGAACTAATGTAGCAGTTCAAGAACATTTAACCGGCAACCCGATCACGAGTGTCGACAGCAGGACACTCGCGTGCTAAAAAGCTGAGGTACGATTTTCGGGTTGCGCATAGGTATTCTCCGGTTCGGCTTCAAATTCCCCACCATTTCAGGAGGTCCGATGTCTCCCCTTTTGTGGATCCGTTCTCAGTCTCCCGGTGTCAACACTGTCTTTGCATGCTTTTTGTCGGCGGCCGGCATGCTCGCATTCACGCACACTGTTTCGGCGGCAACCCTTTGCGTCAACCACTCCGGCAACAATGGCTGCTATTCGAGCATCAGCGCAGCCGTTTCCGCCGCTTCCGCGGGCGATGTTATCAACGTCAAGAAGGGAACGTATAAGGAACAGGTCACGATTACGAAATCGCTTTCGCTGATCGCGAACGATTCGAGCGAGACAACGATCGATGCAAAGGGTCTGGCGAACGGCATATTCATCAATGGAATGGGAGCTGCGCCGCAGATCGGCGTTTCGAACGTTCTGGTGAAGGGATTCACAGTGCGGAATGCCAATTTTGAAGGCATTCTCATCGCCAACGCGAGTGACGTCACCATCCTTGAAAACGAAGTCACTCAGAATAATCGCTCCCTCGATATTGCCAGCGCAGCATGTCCGGGCGCTCCGGCGTTCGAAACGAATGAGGGCGAAGATTGCGGCGAGGGGATTCACCTGATGGGCGCCTACAACGCCACCATTGTTCGCAATGAGGTCGCGTGGAATTCAGGTGGAATTCTGATCTCCGACGAGACGGGAAGCAGCCGAGACAATCTGATCACAGAAAACAGGGTGCACGACAACCAGTATGACTGCGGCATTACGCTCGCGTCGCACGGCCCTGCGGTCAGCGTGATCCCCGGCGCGATGCTTCCCTACGGCGTGGTACGCAACACTGTGTCCAACAACTCGTCTTATCGCAACGGGACGCAGGTACCGGGTGCGGGAGCGGGGATTGGCATTTTCGCGCCCTTTCCGGGCACGACGGCTGCGGCAAACGTGGTGATCGGGAACGACGTGCGCGACAACGGGCTGCCGGGAATCACGATGCACAATCATGCTTATGCCCCGGCGCCCGCGCCGCCGGTAAATCTGGACGACAACATGATCGTGGGGAATTTCCTGTCAGGCAACGCGGCCGATACCGCGGACGCTGCGACGGGAGGAACAACAGGCATCAACGTGTATAGTGTCGCGCCCATCCACGGGACATTGATTGTGCAGAACCGATTCGAAGACGAGCAGTTCGACATCGTGTTCAAAGCTCCTACCGGAGAGCTGAGCGCACACCTGAACAACTTCAGCCAAGGGATTGGAGTTGACAACATGGGTAGCGGGCAGGTGAATGCGACGGAGAACTGGTGGAACTGCCGGAGCGGACCTGGATCGGGCAACTGCGCAGGCGTCAGCGGCCCCAATGTGGTGACGGTTCCGTGGGCCAGCTCCCCGTTCGGATCGTCGCACGACGACGAGAACGACCACCATTGATACGACTGGCGAGTTGAGTGGCGAGAAGGCCCGATCTGGATCGGCGATCTGGATCGGGCCTTCCTTGTGAATGGCCTGCCGCGTCGCGGCTGCAGTTAGAAAGCAGCGGCGCTCGACGAACGCACAAGCGAGAGGAACTCCGAACGTGTCTCTTTGCGCTGGAAGCAGCCCACCATGGCGGACGTGACCGTAGAGGAGTTCTGCTTTTCGATGCCGCGCATCATCATGCACAGGTGGCGCGCCTCAATGACGACCCCTACGCCCTGCGGCGCAATGGCATCCTGGATGGCGTCGGCGATCTGGCGCGTCATGCGTTCCTGCACCTGCAAGCGGCGCGCGAAGACTTCCACCAGGCGCGCGATCTTGCTCAGGCCCACCACTTTGCCTTTAGGGATGTAGGCAACGTGCACCTTGCCGAAGAACGGCAGCATGTGGTGCTCGCAGAGCGAGAACATCTCCACATCTTTCACGATGACCATTTCGTCGTAATCGACTTCAAACAGCGCGCCGCGCAGAATTTCAGCCGGATGTTCCTCGTAGCCCTTGGTGAGATAGGTCATGGCTTTTTCAACCCGTCCGGGCGTGGCGATGAGGCCATCACGATCAGGATCTTCGCCAATGCGGGTAAGGATCTCGCGATAGAGGTCCTGTGTGCTGTAGTCCTTAAGCGACCCCTTCTCCATCAAGGCAGCGGAAACAGGTTTCTGCATGGGTGCGATTTGTGCCATCTGGTGGTCCTTTCCGGTACTTGCAAGGTTAGAACTCTCATGTTTCCCGTCACTCATCGCGCCGCCTCGCGCGGGCCCTCGCCGAAATACTGGAAGAAGTTGTTCT
Organism: Occallatibacter sp.; assembly: GCF_036502485.1. GTDB lineage: Bacteria > Acidobacteriota > Terriglobia > Terriglobales > Acidobacteriaceae > Telmatobacter. The sequence goes on from NZ_DASXYM010000104.1 coordinate 6,802, forward strand.
CAGTTTCTTCCACGCGAACGTACTCGAGTTCGCTTCCGGAGGGCATTGCTTGCTCGAGCAGGCGGAAAACTTCCCTGCACAGATTTTCGGTGGTGGGCACCTTGACGGCAAACAGCGGATCGAGATTCAAGTTGGTGTGATCGAAACGCTCGAGCACGTGTGTGCGCACCGCTTCATCCAGATCCACGAGGTTCACGACCATGCCGGTGTCGCGCGCAACCGGACCGCCTACCAGAACCTCGATGATGTAATTGTGGCCGTGGCCGTGCGGGTTGTTGCATTTGCCGTAAGCCTCGCGGTTCTGCTGCGTGGTGAGCGCTTCGCAATGCAGGCGATGACTGGCGCTGAGGGCGTAACGACGGCCGAAGAAGGCGTTCATGCGCCACCTCGAAACTCCGCGAAGATCTCCGGGGTTTCATACACGCGAATGGTGGCAAGCCGCGCTCCGCGGGCAGCGGAGATCGCCGGCTCCAGCCTTCGCCACGCCGCAATCGCGATGTTCTCGCTGGTGGGCATGGCCTTTGCGAACTCCGGCACCTCCAGGTTGAAGTGGCGATGATCCCAGGCGGCCAGCACTTCCCTTTCGATCACGTCCTTCAACCATTTCAGATCCACGACGAATCCGGTCAGGGGGTCCGGCTCGCCGGCTACCGTTACTTCCAGTGTGTAGTTGTGTCCATGGCCGTTGCGATTGGAACAGCGGCCGAACACCTGCTCGTTCTTTTCCGCCGACCACGCTTCATTCCAGTAATAGTGCGAGGCCGAAAAGGTGGCACGCCGCGTCAGCAAGATCATGAAGGACCCTCAAACCAAGGATGCTGCAGGAGTAACGGAGGTTACAGCGATCTTGGATTCGTGGTCCATGTTAGGGGAAGGGCCCGGGGCGGCGATAGCGCGGGGATACGTGAGGATGATCTGCGTGTCACGAAGCGAAGAGCCGCAAAGGTACCGCAATGTGGGAAGCGGGATTTCACGATATGAGCTTCATCTATGTACAACCGTGCAAAAGTGCCCCTAAAGGGGCGCTGGCGCGGGTAATACTTACAAATCGCTACGTAGAAATTTCAGGATGCACGAACTATTTACAACGATGCCTGAAAAAGCGATTTTGTTGGAATTTTCGAGTTGCGAGAGCCGGCTCAGCATGAAAGTATGGCCTTGTTGCTATTCAATTGAGTTGCCTGGTGGGGCAGAATTGGGAAGCGCGGGAAATGAGCTTAAGCTCAGCCGTTTGTCAGGCCCTCGCGTTGTTTTCTTTCAATTTTGAGCTCATCGTTGAGCCGAACTTGCCTGCGCCCTCTGCGCAAGCTTGGTGCGGATAGATAGAGGTTGCTGGGACCCGGCGATTCAGCCGCTCAGATCAGCCCCGCACAACATTGATTCCGGGTAATGCCTATCGGCATTGCACAGGAGATCTTTGCGCTTTAGCAACACTGCTTCAAACGCACCAGAGCAAGACCCAGCGCACGACAACTTCTTTCTTGCAGCTATGTCATTCGATGAGATGCACGGCTGGCAACAAAGGTTGGTTGTCACAGTAGGCAGTGGACCCGAGTACGCAAACTTGAAGGAGTTGGTCGGGTTCCTCGAAACAAAAACAGACTACAAGGGCCGGCTATAAAGTCCGCGCCAATTTACCGAGATCTGATGAAACTCCTTAAACTGCTCTCTCTCTCTCTCGTTCTGCCGGTGTGTTCGGCAGTTCCAGCACTGGCCGCCAATCCCAGCGTTACCAGTCCTTACAACAACAGCACGGTTTCGTCGCCTTTCACTCTGACGGCGAGTGCATCGAGCTGCTCCAGCCAATCGATTTCCGCTGTCGGTTACTCGCTGGACAGCAGTTCCGCGACGGTCCTCGTAAACGGAACGAGTTTGCAGAAGTCGGTATCCGCGGGGACGGGTGGCCACACGATCCACGTAAAGGCGTGGGGATCCGCGGGCGCTGTTTGTGTCAGCGATGTTGTTATCACGGTGAGCGGCACCAGTTCCGGCAATCCCAGCGTGAGCAGTCCCCTGAGCGGAGCGACTGTTACTTCCCCGTTCACTCTGGCAGCCTCTTCGGCGAGTTGCTCGGGCCAGGCGGTCTCGGCGGTCGGCTACTCGGTTGACGACAGCGCTTCGACCACCTCGGTGAACGGCACGGTTCTGAACACCTCGATCTCGACCGGCACGGGCGGCCACACCGTCCATGTGAAGGCGTGGGGCAAAAGCGGCGCATCCTGCGTACACGATGTTCCTGTTACGGTGTCGGGCACCTCCTCGGCGGTTCCCGCCAGTGCCACGAACCACAGCAACATTCAGGGTTCCGGAACGTGGAGCAGCACACATGACGCTGGAACTACCGGAAGCTCAAGCGGGAGTTCCTCCGTCACGAGCTCCCCATCGCGCAGCGGCAACGCACGCCACTTCAACACCAGCTACGCCAACTACGGCGGCCAGCGCTACGCGACGAGCATCAGCGACAACACCTCTGCGCATAACTTTGTCTACGACGCATGGGTGTACATCAAGGACTCGGCCACCGGCGTGAAAAACCTGGAGATGGACATGAACCAGGTCATCGCCAATGGATGGACAGTGATCATGGGCTTCCAGTGCGACGCATGGAGTGGCACCTGGGACTACACGGCCAACAAGGGCAGCGCCACCAGTCCCAATGATCAGTGGATCCACTCAGGCCTCAAGTGCAATCCGCAAAGTTGGAGCCTCAACGCGTGGCACCACATCCAGATTTCCGTTTCTCGCGATGACTCCGGGCACGTGACTTACAAGAGCGTGGCGCTGGACGGCAATACGAGTACGCTGAACACCACTGTGTTCTCGGGATTTGCGCTGGGCTGGGGTAAAACGATTCTCACCAACTTCCAGGTGGGCGGCGGAACCAGCTACGCTTACGGATCGAACATCTTCGTCGACAACCTGAATATTTCCTACTGGTAGAGCGGCAAAGTTAGTCCAGCCGCAAGGATGGCGTGAGCCCGTACCGCAAGGTATCGGGCTCCGCAGAATTTTGACGCAGTTGCGCCGCAACCCATATATAGACAAATCCGAAGGCTCTCATGAAACTCAATCAACTGCTTTTCCTCCTGGTGCTGCCTGCCCTGGCAGTGCCCGCCATGGCCACAACCGTAAGCGGCTTGCAGAAGTCGGGAACATGGATTGCGAGACACGACGCCGGCACGACGGGCAGCTCCAGCGGCTGGTCAGGCGTAACGAGTTCTCCGTCGCGGACTGGCTCCGCACGACACCTGTCCACCAGCTATTCAAACTACGGCGGCGAGCGTTACTCACGCAGCATTGCCGACGATATGTATGCTCATAACTTCACTTATGACGCATGGGTTTACGTGAAAAACAGCACTGTGGGCGTGAAGAACCTGGAGATGGATCTCAACCAGGTGATCGGGAACGGATGGACGGTCATTATGGGCTTCCAGTGCAATAGCTGGACAGGGACGTGGGACTATACGGCGAACAAGGGGACCGCCAAAAGCCCTAAAGACACCTGGGTTCATTCCGCCGTGGCCTGCCACACCAGCAAGTGGGCGGTGAATACCTGGCATCATATTCAGATCGCCTATTTCCGCGATAACTATGGAAACGTGACCTATCAGTCAGTGACGTTCGACGGAGTCAACCACAAGATCGAGAAGAAGGTCTTTTCCGGATTCGCGCTGGGCTGGGGCAAAACCATTCTGACCAATTTTCAGGTGGACGGGGGGACCAGCTATAGCTCCGGTTCGAATGTCTATCTCGATAATCTGCAGGTGTCTTACTGGTAGATCGGCACGGAAACCTGGTTATGGGCCGCATCCGCTTTTGCAGATGCGGCCCTTTTGCCGTTTCGTGGACCAGATTCACAGCGCGATGCGCGAGGTCGCATCCTGGGCAACTTGAATCAGCCTAGATTCTTGCTGAGCTCTCATTGATGGGCACAAGTTAACAACAGACTGCAGCTGAAATCGTACGCTGCCCAGGTCACAGTGGCCGCGGCGGGGCATCCTCCGCTCCTGGTGTGGAACCCTAATCGCAACTGCGGGAGACCGGCTGCTGATCTATTCCGATGGCCTCGTCGAGCCCGAGAGCGCTCACGGCGAGGCTTTCGGCGAGCAGCAGCTCGCAGCGGCGTTGAAACAGCATAGGCGGCTGCCGGCGCCTTTGCTGCAGGATGAACTTTTTAAAGCGGCGGAGCAGTGGCACCGCGCGGCACAGCTCAGCAGGATGACACCACGCTGCTCGACGTGCTCTGAGCCGGGGCGGTAGCGCTACTGCTTGTACGTACGGCCTTTCCATGTCACCTGCTTGAAGATGCGGTGCTGTAGCCAGCTCCGGTAGAGCAGGATGACGAACAGCGGCAGCCCCAAGGGCGAGAGCGCGCAATCCACAAACGGGAAGTTCGACTTCGCCACGCGGGTGTAGAACCGCACCAGTGTGCGTAACCACAACAGCGCAAGGACCCACCCGGGACTGAGCCACTCTAGCCCGCGCGCGGAGAAGCGGGCACTCCACAACTCCACCGCCAGAACCGGCAACAGGAACAGCAGCACGAAATCAAGCGCGCGCCAGAAGGCCAGCATCAGCGCATTGTCGAACAGCAACACCAGATTCTTCGACCAGCCTTCAATCATTGCGGATGTAGTGCGATACATGCGCGTGGAGACCGCATCCGCTGCATATCGGAAACGCAAACCTACGCGGCGCTTTTTTGCGATAAGCGCAAGCTCCACATCTTCAAGGACCCGGTCACGAACAGCGGCGTGGCCTCCCATGCGGCGGTAGGCCTCGCGCTCGACCAGCAGATACTGCCCGTTGGCCGCGGCGACACGCTGATTGGGGTCGGAGACCTCCGCCGGGGGATATGCCAGGGACAGTTCGCTGAACACCAGGGGCATCAGCGTGCGCTGCGCAAATCCCGTAACCATCTGCCGCGGCGAGTAACTCAGCATGCCTGCGTTGTGCCTGTCGGCTTCGTGGATGCCGCGCCGCAGATCACCCGGCTCATGGATCGTATCTGCATCGGTAAACAGCAGCCAGCGCCCACGTGCCTTGCGCGCCGCACTCCACACGGCATGCGCCTTGCCCGTCCAACCTGGCTGCAGCTTGTCTGCCCTGATCACGGTCACGCCGGGAAAGCTGCGCGCGATCTCAGCCGTTCTGTCGGTGGAGTGATCATCCACGACGACCAGTTCCCAGTCGCGGCCGAGCTGGAAGATGTCCTCCGACTGCGCGACCAGCGAGCGAAGGCAGTCGCCCAGGCAATCCTCTTCATTGCGGGCCGGAACAATTACGGTGAGCTCGATCAGAGGATCGGGCTCCGGCTGATCGAATACTGCCGGCCCGCGGTGGGGAAGTTTCGATGGATCGATAGGGTCATCGCTGAGGCCGAGAACCGGTTTCCACTCGCGGGCGCCTGAGCTATCGGGCAGGTCGTTCTGATCTTTCGGCATAGACGGCGGCAGTTCCTTTTGGGCCCCGGGGCCGCTCCGGCGCCGCAGGGGTCCGATTGGTGTGACGGATGACCTTTTGACGAAGCCTTCCCGCTCCGTATTATAAGGATGTGCATTCCCGCCCCTTCTTCCTGTCGCGCCTGAGTGTCGCGGTTCTGCTGTCGGTGGCTGTCGTCAGCGGCTGCAACCGCGGCGGCCGGCCCGCGCAGGTCGGCAAGAAAGCTCCGGATTTCGCCGTGAGCGACGGCACCAGCACCATTCGCCTGTCTGACCATCGGGGCAAGCTCGTGCTGCTGAACTTCTGGGCCAGCTGGTGCGGGCCCTGCATCCAGGAGACACCGGGTCTCGAGCAACTCCACCGCGACCGCCCTGACATTCAGATCCTCGCCGTGAGCGTCGACACCGATTCCGACGCCTATCAGCGCTTCATCAAGCGATTCCACGTCGACGTTCCCACGGTGATGGACCCCGAGCAGAAAGCCGCCAAACTCTACCACACCGATGGCTGGCCGGAGTCCTACATCATTGACCGCAACGGAGTGATTCGCCGCAAGATCATCGGCGACCCTGACTGGTCCAACCCCGAGATTCGGGCGTTCCTCAAGAACCTTTAGCTCACAAACCGCCGCAGACCGGCGCTGGTATCCTTGACTTATGACGAACGTGGATATCGTGTTCCGCTACGGCGCACAGCCCACTGAGGCTGCGCTATTCGCGTTAGCGGGCACGCGCGAGGTTTACGGCATCCGACAGCTCACCTTCGACCGGGAAGCAAAGACCGTGCGGTTGGAATACGACGCCACGCGTCTGACCGCCGCCGTAGTTTCGGGCTTGGTGCGCCGTGCCGGCCTCGACATTGTGGAAGAGGTTGCGCTGATCCCACCGCCGGCGCCGGAGCGTGCGGCGGCCTCACCGCAAAGCTCCGTGCCCGCGCCCAAGGCGTAGCGCATCCGCGCGGCTTCCGCGGCAGATCAGGGGACGGTCACAAGCCTTCTGAGACGTTGCGCCGAGGCGCAATCCTTGGTACTCTAAATCAGGTTCAACCTGAATCACCTCAGGCTCTTCTGAACCGAGCAGTGCGCCCGTAGCTCAGCTGGATAGAGCGACTGACTACGAATCAGTAGGCCGGGAGTTCGAATCTCTCCGGGCGCACCATATCTACAGAATTCCGCAAAATCTCATGAGGCAGCAGTTCGCGCAGGAGCAGACCTGCGCTATTCGGCGCACGCGCCTTACTGCATCGTATAGGCCGCGCTCGGCTGCTTTGCGCCGGCCTGTTGCGGAGTCGGCAATTGCGAGTGATCCCATCCTCCGCCCAGCGCCTGCACCAGTTGCACGGAGTAGAGCATTTGCTGCACCTGCAGCGTGTTCAGCTCTACCTGCGCGTTCAGTACCGCCTGCTGCGCAATCACCACGTTGATGTAGGGGTCTACTCCGAGGTCGTAGCGCTGCTTTTGAAGATCGAGAAACTGCTCAGTGGATTTGACCGCCTCCTGCTGCGCAAGGATCTGTTGCGAAGAGATGCGGGTGGAGGATATGGAGTCCTCCACCTGCTGGAATGCGGTGAGCACGGTCTGCCGGTAGGTTGCCAGGTCGGCGTTGTAAATGGCCTCGTATTGGTGGAGTTCCGCGCGATAGAGCCAGCCGTTGAACAGAGTCTGAGAGATGCCGGGTCCGATCGACCAGAAGCCGCTTGGAAGGTCGAACAGATGCTTGAAGGTCGAGCTCTCAAGTCCTCCTGAGGCGGTGAGAGTAATCTGCGGGAAGAAGGCGCCGTAGCCGATTCCGATGGTGGCGTTTGCCGCGGCCAGGGTTCGCTCCGCGGCCGCGACATCGGGCCGGCGCTCGATCAGTTGCGAGGGCATTCCGGTGGGGATGGACGGAGGCGTATACACCATCGGCCTCACGGGAATCGAAAAGTCGGTGGCGATTTTGCCTACCAGCATGGCGATCGCGTGCTCGTATTGCGCGCGCAGCAGACCCACGTTGATGGCCGAGGACTGCGCCGATTGCACTGTGGCCTGCGCCTGCACCACAGCGATGTAGTCACCGGTACCGGCCTCATACGCTCCCTGCGCAGTTTGCAGAGTCTTCTTGTCGGCCTCCACGGTCTCGTTCAGTATCTTCTGCAGCGAGTCCTGTCCTCGAATTTCGAAGTAGTATTGCGCAAGCGCCACCTGCTCGGTGAGCTTCTCCAGTTCGAGATCGGCCGCGCTGGCCTGAGCGGAGTATTCCGATTCGCGAACGGCGTTGCGAATCCTGCCCCAGAAGTCAGGCGTCCAGGATATGTCGACAGGAATGCTCCACAGGCTCGAGGTCTTTCCGGTGTTGGCCTGCGATGAGTTTGTCAGGTTGGCCGAGCTGCGCGAGCGGTTCCAGCTTGCTCCTCCCGTAACGGTGGGCCAGTATTGGGAGCGCGCTTGAGCTATGACTGCGCGTGCCGCCATGAAGTTGTTGAACGACACTTTGATGTTTTCGTTGTTCACGTTCAACTGCTCTTCAAGCTGATTCAGCTCGGGCTCGTTAAAGACCTCCCACCATTTCCCGCGGATCATCGCATCCTGCGGGCTGGCGACCTTCCAGCCCTCGGCATCTTTGAAGTTGACCGTCGATTCCTTGTAATTGGGCGCGGTGATCGCCGGCGGCGCCGGGGCTTTATAAGGGGGGCCGAGGCGGCAGCCCGACACAAGAAGCGTCGCTGACATACCCGCACCCGCAGCCAGCTTCCATATCTTTCTGTTTCGCTCAACTGTGTTCATACCGTTCTCTCGTTTCAACTCGTGGCCTCAGCGGGCGCAGCGGGCCGTGGATCGTGCGAGCGGCCGAGCGTCCGCAGCCGCAACCTATCCATGGTCAGGTAAACCACCGGCGTGGTGTAAAGCGTGAGCAACTGGCTCAGCAGCAGCCCGCCCACAATGGTGATGCCCAGGGGCCGCCGCAGCTCTGATCCTGTGCCGGATCCAAATGCCAGGGGCAGAGCGCCCATAATCGCCGCCATGGTCGTCATCAAAATGGGTCTGAAACGAAGCATGCACGCCTCGAAGATCGAGTCGTATGTGCTCTTCCCTTCCTCGCGTTCCGCCATCAGCGCAAAGTCAATCATCATGATGGCGTTTTTCTTCACGATACCGATCAGCAGGATGATGCCGATGATCGAAATCACATTCAGATCCATATTGAACAGCATCAAGGCCAGCATTGCGCCCACACTCGCGGACGGAAGTGTAGAGATGATCGTCAATGGATGGATGAGGCTCTCATACAAAATGCCCAGCACGATGTAAACCGCAAGGAGAGCCGTGATGATCAGATACTTCTCTGACGCGATCGACTCCTGGTAGGCCTGCGCGGTGCCCGCGAAGAACCCATGCACGGTTGGCGGCACTCCCAGGCTGGTCTCCATACCCTGGATTTCGCGGATCGCATCGCTTAAGGCATATCCGTTCGACAGGTTGAACGACACCGTTACCGAGGGAAACAGCCCGGTGTGATTCACCTGCAGCGGCGTAGTGCCTGTCTTCGACTTCATCAACGTAAACAGCGGCGACATCGCATTCGGACCTGTGCGTCCGGCAGCCGATCCGGTGTTCAGGAAGATATGGTTAAGGCCCGACGGATCCTGCCAATACTTTGGAGCCACTTCAAGCACCACGTAGTACTGGTTCAACTGGGAATAAATGACGGACACCTGCGACTGCCCAAAGGCTCTGTAGAGCGATTGATCGAGGGATTGCGCAGTCTGGCCCAGCCGCGCCGCAGTCAAGCGGTCGTAGTCGAGCATGGCGCGCAACCCGCCGTTCTGCTGATCGCTGTTCACGTCCTGCAGCCCCGGAAGCTTGCGCATGTTGGCCATCAGAATCGGTCCCCAGTGCGCCAGATCTTCCACGCTCTCTGTCTGAATGGTGTATTGATAAAGGGCGTTGCCCCCGCGCCCGCCAATGCGCAGGTCCTGCGCCGGCTGCATAAACGCTGAAGCGATGGGAAGGCGATTCATCTTGGGACGCAGCCGATTGATGACGTCCATGGCCGGGGTCTGCCTCCAGTCGCATGACTTCTCGGTTTCCTTGCAACTGCTCCCCAATGGCTTCAGCGCTGTGTAAATGAAGCCGCCATTGCTCGATCCTCGACCGCCCGTGTAAGCATTCACATGCGCGATGGCGGGATCTGCTTTGATCACGCCGACCAACTGCTGAATGGAGAAATTCATAAAAGGAAATGACGCGTCCTGCGGTCCCTGCACGCCACCAACAATCGCACCCGTATCCTGCTGCGGGAAGAACCCCTTGGGAATGCGATAGATCACCACCACGTTCAGCGCGATGGTGAGTACCAGCACGATCAAAACCAATACCGGATTATCGAGCACCCAGCGCAGGGAGCCCCGATAGCCGGACAGCAGGCCATTAAACACGCGCTCGCTCGAGCGGAAAAACCAGCCGTGGTGCTCGTCTTCTTCATGAGCGCGCAGAATGTGTGCACACATGGTGGGCGTGGTTGTGAGCGAGACGATCATCGATACCACGATTGCAGTGGACAGCACCACCGCGAATTCGCGGAAGAGACGGCCCACGATTCCGCCCATCATCAGAATCGGGATGAACACCGCAACCAGCGACATGCTGATGGAGAACACCGTGAAGCCAATCTCGCGCGCGCCGCGGAATGTGGCTGCGAACGGCTCCATGCCTGCTTCCAGATGGCGGGTGATATTCTCCATCACGACGATCGCGTCGTCCACCACGAAGCCGGTCGCCACGGTGAGTGCCATGAGCGAAAGATTGTCGAGGCTATAGTCCAGCAGGTACATCACCGCGAACGTGCCGATGAGCGAAACCGGCACGGCGACGCTTGGAATCAGCGTGGAGCGCGGGCTGCGCAGAAACAGGAACACCACCAGAACAACCAGGATGATGGACCCCGCCAGCGTCCATTCCACTGTCTGCACCGATGCCCGGATTGTTACGGTGCGATCCATCACCAGGGTCGTCTTGATGCCCTGCGGCATGACCGCCTCGAGGAACGGAAGCTGCGCCTTGATGCGATCGACGGTGTCGATAATGTTGGCGCCGGGCTGGCGGAAGATGATCACCGACACGGAACGCACGCCATCGGTATAACCCGCCGTCCGCAGGTCTTGCGCGGAATCGATCACATCCGCAACGTCCAGCAGCCGTATGGCGGAGCCGTTGTGATAGCCGACGATCAGCGGCTTGTAGTCCTCCGCGTGCGCAATCTGATCGTTGGTGATGATGTCAGCCGTTCGAATGGCGTCAGAGAGCTGCCCGCGCGGTGAGTGCGCGTTCTGCAGGCTCAGCACGGATTGCACGTTGCTGAGGGTCAGGCCGAAGCTCTCCAGTTTTTTGGGGTCAACTTCAACGCGTACCGAGGGGGTGGCGCCGCCACCCGCGAACACCTGCCCCACCCCGTTTATCTGTGAGAGCTTCTGGGTCAGAATGGTCGAGGCGAAATCGTACACCTTGGTGACGTCATACTTGTCTGACGTCAGGCCCAGAATCATGATGGGTGAATCGGCAGGATTCACCTTGCGATAGGACGGATTCGAGGGCAGGTTTGCCGGAAGGTACGTACGGGCCGCATTGATCGCAGCCTGCACGTCTCGCGCCGCGCCGTCAATATTGCGATTCAGCTCGAACTGGAGCGTGATGCCGGTGGAGCCCAGAGAACTCGACGAGGTCATCTCCGTAACGCCGGCGATGTGGCTGAACTGCCGTTCCAGCGGCGTCGCGACGGATGCAGCCATGATGTCCGCGCTCGCGCCCGGCAGGCTGGCGTTCACGCTGATGGTAGGGAAATCCACCTGCGGCAGGGGCGACACCGGCAGCACCGTGAAGGCAATCGCCCCCGCAATCGCCACGGCGATGGTCAGGAGCGTGGTGGCCACCGGCCTCCGGATGAATGGAGACGACAGACTCATGCGGGCTGCACTCCCGCGGGCGGCGGATCATTGCGCGGCGCCGTGTGCGAAGGCCTGCGTCCGGTCAGGCGCTGTCCTAGTGTGTCAAAGAAGATGTAGATCACGGGCGTGGTGTAGAGCGTGAGAATCTGGCTCAGCAGAAGGCCGCCCACCATCGATATACCCAACGGCCGCCGCAGTTCCGAACCAAGCCCGTGTCCGAACGCCAGCGGAAGGCCGCCCAGCAGCGCGGCCATCGTGGTCATCATGATGGGGCGGAAGCGCAACAGGCTCGCCTCGTAGATGGCATCCGTCGAGTTCTTGCCGCGCTCGCGTTCTGATTCCAGCGCGAAATCCACAATCATGATGCCGTTCTTCTTCACAATGCCGATCAGGAGAATGATGCCGATGATGGCGACGACGCTGAGATCCTGGCCGAAAACCATCAACGCCAGCAGCGCGCCCACACCCGCCGAGGGCAGCGTGGAGAGGATCGTGATCGGGTGGATAAAGCTCTCATACAAAACCCCCAGCACGATATAAACCGTCACGAGCGCGGCAAGAATCAGGATGGCTTCATTGGAAAGCGAATTACGAAACGATGCCGCAGTCCCCTGAAAATCCGCTTGAATGCTGAGCGGGAGATTGAGATCGCTTTTCACCTTGTCGATCTTTTCAATCGCGGTTCCCAATGAGGCGCCGGGCGCCAGATTGAACGACACCGTCACAGCAGGAAACTGTCCCTGGTGATTGATCGACAGGGGCTCGGTCGTCGTTGTCATGTGCGTGAAGGCACCCAGGGGGATTGCCCTCGCGCCCACTGAGCTTGTGGTCGTGTTCGGTGTCGTTCCTGCCGTGGTGCCGCCGCTGGTTGACGACCCGCTGCTTGAAACGCCTCCTGCAAGCACCGTGGCCGGCCTGCTCAACACGTTCGGTGAAGGGGTGTACTTCACGGATGTTGTGAGGGCATTGGAGCCTGCCGAGGCGGACGCCGACGATGAGAAGGAAGTGGTTGCACCCGCGCCCGTCGCATTGGCTGACGCATTGGATTGAATGTAGAGCGAGCCGAGATTCCCAGGATTTCTCTGCCACTCCGGCGCCGTTTCCAGCACTACGTGATACTGATTCAACTGCGTATACAGCGTGTTGATCTGTCGCTGACCGTAGGCATCGTAAAGTGTGTTGTCGATGGTGGTGGGCGCCACACCGAGCCGTGATGCCGTCACGCGATCAATCGCAAGCATCACCGCGCGCGCCCCGGTCTGCTGGTCGGTGGCGACGTCCTCGAGCTCGGGCACTTTCTTCAACTCCGCCACAAACTTGTCAGTCCACGTGTTCAGCTCGTCCATGTCCGGGTCTTCAAGCGTGTACTGATATTGCGTGCGGCTCACGCGATCATCCACGGTGATGTTCTGCACCGGTTGCATGTAGAGGTGAATGCCGGCCACTTGCCCCAGATTGTTCTGCAGCCGCCGGATCACGTCGGCCGCGCTCTTGTCGCGATCTTCAATGGGCTTCAGATTGATCGAAACGCGCCCGCTGTTCAGCGTCGTATTTTGCCCGTCCGCACCGATAAAAGACGACAGGCTCTCCACAGCCGGGTCCTGCAGAATGATATTCGCCAGTTCCTGCTGCTTTTTCGCCATCTCCGGATACGAGATGGATTGCGATGCCTGCGAGATTCCCTGGATCACGCCCGTGTCCTGCACCGGGAAAAATCCTTTGGGAATGATGATGTAGAGCACCACTGTCAGCACCAGAGTCGCCACAGCCACCAGCAGCGTGATGGTCTGGAAACGCAGCACCACCTTCAGGGTGCGGCCGTAGAACGCGATCATCCGCTCAAACATGCTCTCCGACCAGCGATAGAAGCGCGTCTGCTGATGCTCGGGATCATGGCGCAGAATGCGCGCGCACATCATTGGCGTCAACGTCAGTGACACTACGGCGGAGATGATGATTGTGACGGCGAGCGTCACCGCGAATTCGCGGAACAACCGGCCCACTACGTCCCCCATGAACAGCAGGGGAATCAGCACGGCAATGAGCGATACGGTCAGCGAAACAATCGTGAACCCGATCTGTCCCGCGCCCGTCAGAGCTGCCTGCAGTGGCGGCATACCCTCTTCGAGATAACGCGAGATGTTCTCGATCATCACGATGGCGTCGTCCACTACGAACCCGGTGGAGATCGTCAACGCCATCAGCGACAGGTTGTCCAGGCTATAGCCGAGCATGTACATCACGCCGAACGTGCCCACCAAGGACAGCGGCACAGCAACGCTGGGAATAATGGTGGCTGACAGGCTGCGCAGAAACAGGAAGATGACCATGACCACAAGGCCGATGGTCAGTAGCAGTTCGAACTCCACGTCGTTGACCGATGCCTGGATACTCGTGGTCATGTCGGTCATTGTCGTCACGCGGATGGATGCCGGCAGGTTGGCCTCAAGCTGCGGCAAAATGTGTTGGATCCGCTTCACGACGTCGATTGTGTTCGCGCCCGGCTGGCGCTGGATGTTCACAATCACGGCCGGAGTGGTGTTCATCCACGCCGCCTGTTTTGTGTTCTCCACGCCATTCACAACGCTCGCCACGTCTTTCACGAAGATGGGAGCGCCGTTGCTGTACGCGACCACAACATCTTTGTAGTCTGCCGCCTTCGTGATCTGGTCGTTGGCATCGATCTGGTAATCCTGGCGGGGGCCGTCGAAGTTGCCCTTCGCCGAGTTCACGCTGGCCTGCGTCAACGCCGTGCGAACGTCTTCCATGTTCAGGCCGTGTGCGGACAACTTGGTCGGATTCACCTGGATGCGCACTGCCGGCTTCTGGCCGCCGCTGATGCTTACCAGGCCTACGCCCGCCAACTGCGACATGCGCGGAGCCAGCCGGGTGTCGACGAGATCTTCCACCTGGGAGAGGGGCACCGAATCTGAGCTCACGGCGAGCGTCAGCACCGGCGCGTCTGCTGGATTTGTCTTGCTGTACACCGGCGGGGTGGGCAAATCGGACGGCAGAAACGACTGCGCCGAGTTCATGGAAGATTGAACTTCCTGCTCCGCCACGTCGAGCCCAAGTGACAATGCGAACTGCAGGACGATAACGGACACGCCGCCAGAACTCGTCGACGTCATCTGGTTCAGGCCCTGCATCTGCCCGAACTGCCGCTCCAGGGGCGCCGTCACCGTGGTTGCCATCACGTCAGGGCTGGCACCCGGATAAAACGTCACCACCTGGATGGTGGGATAGTCCACCTGAGGCAATGCCGATACGGGCAATTGCCGCCACGAAACAATCCCCACCAGCAGAATTGCGGCCATCAGAAGCGCAGTGGCAACCGGCCGCACAATAAATGGCCGAGATGGATTCATGGGGCGTTGCTCTCCGCGGCGGCTTCCGACGTGGTGGGCAGTTTAACCTTGGAGCGTGTAATCTGCATGCCGTTCTGCAGTTTTTCAAAGCTGCTGTCGGCCACGTCGTCGCCCGCGTTGATTCCCTGCACTGCGGTCTCGCCGTTATCCGAGATGCCCGCCTTCACCGTGTGCTGCACGGCCTTTTCGCCCTTTTCGTCTTTCTGGATCAGGAATACAAAATCCTGATTGCCATTGTGTTGAATCGCTGAAGAGGGCACCAGCACCTGGTTCTCCAGGGTCTTCACCAGCAGCCGCGTATTCACAAATTGGTTTGGAAAAAGCGCGGAATCGCGGTTACTGAACTCGGCGCGAAGCTTCACCGTCCCTGTGGTCGTATCGATTTGATTGTCGATCGAGGTCAGCTTGCCGGTCGCCAAATGCCCTTGCTGCGATCGATCGAAAGCGTCCACGCGCAGCGCTCTACTGCCGCGCGTCTGCTGCATGACTTGCGGCAGGCTGTCTTCAGGGATCGTGAACACCACGGTGGTCGGCTGCTCCTGTGTCACTACTACCAGGGTGGTGGTCGAGTTCGCGGTCACCAGGTTCCCAGGATCCACCAGCCGCAAGCCCACCCTGCCGGTGATCGGAGAAGTGATGTGACAGTAGCTCAGCTGCACCTGGTAATACTGCACGCTGCCCTCGTCGTTCCTGACCGTTCCCTCACCCTGCGTGACTACCTTCTCCTGGTCTTCGAACGTCTGGCGGTTGATGGCATTTTTTGACCATGCCAGCCGGTAGCGGTCCAGGTCCATCTTGGCCTGCGCCACGGCACTCTTGTCGCGATCGAGCACGCCCTGGGCCTGCTCAAGTTGCGCCTCGAAGGGGCGCGGATCGATGTCGATCAGCGGGTCGCCCTTCTTCACCGTCTGCCCTTCGCGGTAGTGAACAGCCGTGATCACGCCCGTCACCTGCGCGTTAATCGATACGGTGTGCAGTGGCGTCACCGTCCCAATCGCATCGACGTAAATCCCCACGCTTCCCGCGTGCGCGGTCGCCGTGGTCACGGGTACTGAACCGCCCATCAGGCCGCGCCGGCCGCCACCCCCGCCGGGCCCGCCGGAGCCGGCAGCCTGTCCCTTCTGCTGGTGGTGCCACACCCAATAGAAAAGGAGTCCGAAAGCCAGCAGCACCACCGCCCAGATCCAACGGTGTCGGCGTCTGGGTGGAGGCGGTGGCTCTGCGTAAGAACGATGAGGCTGACCTTCATGTGAGGCAGATGTCTGGGCGTCCATTTTTCTCGTTTGCTGTTGAAGGTGTCGTGAATTTTCCCAAGCCCGTAGCTGGCAGGTGATGACGGGGAAAACCCTTCCAAACCGCTAAAGTTTAACATTCTGGAATACCGCACCGCCGTCGGTTGAGCTTACTCAAACCAACCGGCGGGGCGATTCTACGCAGGTGCAAGATTCCAGATACCAGTGCCGTTTGTGTGGACGTTTCCAGGGGTGGGTTAGTTGCAGTTTTGATCTGAAAACAAATTCGTTGGGGAATCTTTGATTCGGCTTTACGCCGCAGGCGCGATGAGGCCCACGTCCTCAGGTGCCTTGCCTTCGGCCTGCTCGCGGGCCAGCCTGGCCTCCATGGCCGCAGCTTCCAGTTCGCTGTTGAACTCCGCTCCCAGCAGCAGCATCAGGCCGGTGATGTAGAACCACATGAGCAGCACCACCACGGTTCCGAGGGACCCGTACGTCACCGTGTATGAATCGAAAAAGTGCAGATAAATGCGGAAACCGAGCGAGGCCAAAAGCCATCCCACCACACCGAGCGCCGCTCCCGGCGTGATCCAGTGCCACTGCCGCTTGCGCAAGTCAGGCGCCCAGTAGTACACCGCCGCAAACGTCAGCGCCAGAAATATCGCGGCCACAATCCACCCGCAGATCCGCACCACAAGCACGGTCGAGTAGTCCAGAATGCGCCCATGGACATGGTGCCCCACCCATGCCGACAGCAAATCTCCGGCAAACATTGAGGCAAGGCCCAACGTGACCGTGCAGATCACCAGCATGGTCAACGCAATTGCCTGCAGACGTGCCTTGATATACGAACGTCGTTCCGTGATCTTGTACACCGCGTTGATGGCGTCCTGCACCGCGGAAATACCTACGGAAGCCGACCAGATTGCGACCAGCAAACCCAGGGTTAACTTGCCCGTCGTCGCGTGCGTCGTTGTCTGGTTGAAGGTCTGCAGCACGGTGCCCAAAGCTGCATGGGGCACGACCAGTGCCATATACTCCAGTAAGCGTCTGTAAATCTCGGTCCCCGAGAGAGCCATGAACCCCAAAATCGTCGTCGCACAAATCAGCGCCGGAAACAGCGCAAACAAAAAATAGAACCCCAGTTCGGCGGCGATCGAAAACAACCGGTCACAGAGCAGCGCCTTCCAGGTGCGCACCACAATACTGCGGACTGATACGTTCCGCAGGTCCCACAGACTCTTCGCCGGCGACAGGGCCACCATCTCCCAGATGTGCTTCTCGTAGTGATCGAGTTCGTCTTTGACTCCGCCGCGGGTAGGCATTCCCTTCACCTCTGCACAACGTTTGTGGAGATTTATGCGTTTCTCTCGCCTAAGTGGATGCGGTGCTCCGCGCCTGAGGTGGCCCCGCCGCCCGGTTTGCCTCGCGCGTTCCAGTTCTGAGCCTGCGGTCAACCAAGCCCTTTTTTGCAGCATCTACTTCGCTGTGGAACTACGAGCAATGCGCCCCGCCAACATCGCTTCAAATCAATACGATACCTCGTGGCCGTTCAAGCGTGCGTTGCAGTCCTGCTTTGCACTGCTGGCGCTTGCAGCAGCGCTTGGGGCGGCGGCACAGGAGGTGAAGCCGCCCGCCACCAAGCCGCCTGAGGATCAGAACCGCGATCGCGCCGCCCGCTCGCTGCCCGAGACCACCCAGGCGTCCGAATCGATGTTCGGCTCCTTCGAAGGACAGAAAGTCGTCTCGATTGAAATCGCCGGCCAGCCCGACCTGAAGGACGAGCAGTTCGAATCCATGTTCGCGCAAAAGGCGGGAGAACCGTTCTCCAAAGACAAGGTCAACCAGACCGCCGCCGCAATCAAGGCGCAGAGCAAATTCAAGAATATTCGCATTCAGGTCGATCCCGATGCCAACGGTGTTCGCGTGCAGTATGTTCTTGAACCCGCCGTCTACTTTGGTGTCTACCAGTTTCCCGGCGGCCTCGTTTTTCCCTACTCGCGGCTGATCCAGATTGCGAACTACCCCACGCAAACGCCTTACAGCGTCTCCGAGGTGGAGCGCGATCGCCAGGCGCTGGTCACGTTCTATCGGCAGCAGGGCTACTTCGAGGTGGAGATCAATCCCTCTGTCAAAGTCGACGCGCCGCACGGCATCGCAAACATCTTCTTCAACACCAAACTCGGCCGCAAAGCAAAGTTCGGCGACGTCCAGATTGCCGGCATACCCAACGACGAGCAGCACAAGCTTGAAGATAGTTTGAAGACGCTTCTCGCCCGCGCGCGCCAGGCTGCCGTCCGCCCCGGAAAGGCCTTCCATTACACCACCCTGATGCGCGCCAGCGGCTACCTGCAGACGCAGATGCAGAAGAAAGGCTTCCTGGGAGCCCAGGTGCAGCTCACCGGCGCCGACTATCACGCCAACACCAATCGGGCGGACATTCACTTCTCCGTGGACCCAGGCCAGCAGACCAACGTCGAGATTGCCGGCGCCCACCTGTGGAGCTGGGACAAGAAGAAGCTCCTCCCGATGTACCAGGGCATACCCATCGACGATGAGACCGTGCAGGAAGGCAAGCGCGCCCTCACCTCCTACTTCCAGAACAAGGGCTACTTTGACGTGAAGGTTGACGCGAACCTGCAGAAGCAGCAGGTCGACGACAAGGTGGTCTATCGCATCACCCGCGAAAAGAAGCACAAAGTCGAAGAGGTCAAGGTCGCGGGCAACCAGCAGCTCAAGGCGGACCAGCTCGAGCCCCACATCGCGGTCACCGAAAAGCATCTGTTTTCGCGCGGCAAATTCAGCCAGGACCTCGTTCACAAAAGCGTCAATAACCTCAAAGCTGTTTATCAATCAGAGGGGTTTAGCAGCGCCCAGATCGTTCCGACGGTTACCCGGCAGGGCGACGACGTCAACGTAACCTTCACCGTGACAGAAGGCCCGCGTGACGTGGTCGATTCACTGAAGATAGAAGGCGCAGACACCTTTCCCGCCGCGCAGTACGCCCCCGGCGGATTGAAGGTGGTTGCCGGCCAGCCATACTCAAGCGCTCACGTGGTGGCAGACCGCACGCAGATCATGGCCAACTACCTCAGGGCCGGCTATCTCACGGCCAGCTTCCGTGAAACCGCGAGCGTCGCATCCAAGAACGATCCTCACCGCATCAACGTCGTCTACCACATTTTCGAAGGCCCGCGGGTCCTCACTGGAGACGTCATCACCATCGGAGCTCAGCACACCAGGCAGCATCTCATCGATGGAGACATAACCGACCTCAAGCCGGAGCAGCCCCTCACGGAAACCTCGCTTCTGTCCGCCGGCACCAAGCTTTACGATCACGTTGGCGTCTTCGATTGGGCTGAAGTTGACCTCAAGCGCCCCATCACCACGCAGAATGTGGAAGACGTGCTGGTGAAGGTTCACGAAGCCAAGCGCAACACCATCCAGTATGGGCTTGGCTTCGAGGTCATCAACCGCGGCGGAAGCATTCCGAGTGGCACGGTCGCGCTGCCCAATCTTCCGCCTGTGGGCCTGCCCGCCAACTTCAAAACCAGCCAGACCACCTTCTACGGACCCCGCGGAACATTCGAGTACACGCGCAACAACATTCGAGGAAAGGCTGAGTCTTTCTCCCTGACGGCGTTCGCGGGGCGGCTCGATCAACGGGCCGCGATGTACTTCATGGATCCGACACTCCGCTGGTCCATGTGGAAAGCCACCGCCGCGCTTTCGTTCGAGACGAACCAGGAAAACCCTATTTATTCATCGCGGGAGGAACTGGCATCGTTTCAGATGCAAAAGCCGATCGATCGGGCACTGAAGAACGTCTTGTTCTTCCGCTATGGGTTCAGCCACACCAGCATCACGCACGTTCTCATTGACGCTCTGGTGCCAGAGCGCGACCGCAACATCCGCCTCTCCACCCTTTCAGCCAATCTCACCCGTGACACACGCGACAATGCGCTCGATGAGCATAGCGGCGTGCTTAATTCGATCGAACTCGACTTCAACAGCAGTAAGCTCGGCTCCAACGTCGACTTCGCCAAGCTTACTGCCCAGGCCGCCATCTATCGCGAGAAATTTCACCACATCGTGTGGGCTGACAGCATCCGCCTCGGTCTGGCACAGCCGTTCAATAGCAGCTTCGTGCCCCTGAGCGAGTCCTTCTTCACCGGCGGCGGAAATTCGCTGCGCGGCTTCCCGCTCGACGGCGCCGGGCCGCAGAACAGCGTTCTCATCTGCCCCAACGGCCAGTCCACCGGCTGCGACAATCCGGATCAGATCCGCGTGCCCGCGGGCGGCAATGAAGAACTCATCATCAACGCGGAAGCCCGCATCCCCGTTCCTCTCAAGCAGGGACTCAGCGTGGTACCCTTTTACGACGGCGGCAATGTTTTCCCCCTGGTCGGCTTCCACGACTTCACGTCGCTCTATTCCAACAACGTAGGCATCGGCGTCCGTTACGCCACGCCCATCGGCCCCATCCGCTTCGACCTCGGACAGAACCTCAATCCGGTCAACGGCATTAAATCCACAAACTACTTCATCAGCATTGGTCAAGCATTTTAGCGAGGGATAGACTATGAGCACAGCACGGCCCCTGTTTCAACCGGAGCCCCCGCCGGATCCAAATGGAAAGCGACGGCCATTCAGACCGTTGCAGCCCAGTCACCGGATGCGCCGCATCTTTGCGTGGATCAGCGGAATCAGCCTGTTGCTCACGATCCTGGTGCCCATCCCCATTACGGTGCTCCTGCGCAGCCAGAAGTTCCATCAGTACGTCATCACCAAAGTGCAAGGCGCCGTGGCGGAGAGCCTCGGCACGCGCCTTGACCTGCAGAACTTCGCGCTGAACTTCTCCCCCCTCAGCCTCGACGTGTACGGCGTCACGCTGCACGGCGCCAATCCTTACTCCAACATCCCCTTGCTCCAGCTTCAGCACGCGCATGTCGGCATTCGTATCGTCTCCTTTCTGCAGCAGAAGTGGTATCTCTCTGACGTCCAGATCGACCATCCCGTCGTCCAGGTCTTCGTCGACAAGAACGGCGTGAGCAACATACCCAGGCCCAAGCCCAGCAACAGCAAGAGCAACACAACCATCTGGGATCTGGGGATCCGCCACACTGTCCTCAACAACGGCGAGATTTACTACAACGCGCAGGCCTCGCCGCTGCATGCCGATCTTCGCGATCTCAATCTGCTGGCCACGTATAACGAAGCCCATAACATGTACTCGGGCGATCTCAAGTACACCAACGGGCGCGTTGTTTTCGGCGCGTATCAGCCCTTCGAGCACAACTTCGATGCGCAGTTCGACCTCTCGCCAACCACGTTCCAGCTCAAGCGCGCGCAGCTCAGCAGCGGCGCTGCGCAAATCAGCCTTGCCGCTACCGTGACCAACTTCAGAGCGCCCAAGGTCGACGCGAAGTACGACGTGCTCGTGGATGGGGGCCAGGTCGCAAAGCTAATCAACAACCCGTCGGTGCCGCAGGGCCAGATTCACGCCACAGGAACCGCAACGTATCAGCAGGTTGCCAACGTTCCGCCTCTGCAGACTCTCACTGTCAACGGCGATCTTGCGAGCAAGCGCCTGCTCGTCAACACGCCTTCGCTGCGCGCTGCTGTCGACAACATCGGCGCGCATTACACGCTTGCAAATGGCGATGCTGTCCTGCACGATTTCCGCGCGGCAATTCTCGGAGGCGAAGTCACGGCACAGGGCACCATGAAGCAGATCGCAGGCACCGCGCCGCATTCGGACTTCACCGCCTCGGTGCGCAACATCTCGCTCGCACAAGCCAGCAGCCTTGCGATGTCGAAATCGAAGCAGCCCGTCGCCATCAGCGGCGTGCTGAACGCTGACGCCAAGGCCACCTGGGGCAAGACCATCGACGACCTCGTTGCGAAGGTCGACTCAACCATCCACGCGGAAGCCACCGGCAAACATCCGGCCAGCTACACCGCCATCAGCACCACCAGCAATCCCACACCCGCACCTCCGCCGCCCGGCCAGGTGCCCATCAATAGCGAGATTCACGCCAC
Source organism: Occallatibacter sp. (assembly GCF_036502485.1). Classification (GTDB taxonomy): domain Bacteria; phylum Acidobacteriota; class Terriglobia; order Terriglobales; family Acidobacteriaceae; genus Telmatobacter. The sequence continues at coordinate 28,808 of NZ_DASXYM010000104.1, forward strand.
CTACACCGGAGCCAACAAGGCTGTTGCCCTCACCAACAGCTACCTGCGTACGTCGCAAACCACGCTGAACATGAATGGCACGCTCAGCAACCATTCGGCTCTGGCCATCCGTCTGCAGGCGAATGATTTGCGCGAGCTCGCCGCCATCGCTGACATGTTCTCGACGCCCAAGTCTCCGCAACCCGGCCAGCCCGCTCAACAGCCCCAGCCGCTCGACCTCGCCGGCTCGGCTACGTTCAACGGCAACGTTACCGGTTCCACTGCGGCGCCGCATCTCACCGGGCAACTTGCCGCCAACAACCTGCGCGTCAACGGCAGCACCTGGCGGGTCTTTCGTACCGGCGTGGACGCAAGCCCCTCCGAAGCAAAGCTGGTCAACGCCGAACTCGAGCCGCTCCCCAAGGGCCGCATCAATCTCAATGCGAGCGTCGGTCTGAACAAGTGGGCGTTCACCAAGACCAGCCCGCTGCAGGTGCAGGTTGATGCTTCGCAACTCGACATTGCCAGCCTCACCAAGCTTGCCGGCCAGCAGGACATGCCCGTCTCCGGCACCCTCAACACGCACGTCAATGTGCACGGCACGCAAGAGAACCCCATCGGCGAGGGCAATCTCTCCATCGCCAACGCCAACGCCTACAACGAGCCCATCAACTCCGTCGATGTAAAGTTCGGCGGCACCGGCGATCAGGCGCAAGCTCATCTTTTCATCAAGCTGCCCGCCGGCTCCATTCAGAGCAACGTCACCGTCCGCCCCAAAGAGAAGACCTACACCGCACAGCTCACTTCCAGCGGCATCGACATCCAGAAACTCGAAACCGTGAAGGCGAAGAACCTCGATGCTGCCGGGACCGTGGCCATCAACGCCAGCGGACAGGGCACCTTTGACAACCCGCAGCTCACCGCGTCCATCCAGATTCCCTCGCTGACCATCCAGAAGCAGCAGGTGGCCAACATCAAGCTCGACGCTAACGTCGCCAATCACGTTGCCAACGCCACGCTCTCCTCGGCCGCGCTCAACACCAACATCCAGGCCAAGGCGCGCGTCAACCTCACGGGCGACTACGACACCGACGCCACCCTCGATACGCAGAACATTCCGCTGCAGCCTATTGTGGCGCTCTACTCGCCGGCCAACGCAGCCACGCTATCCGGCGCCACGGAACTCCACGCCACCGTACACGGCCCCGCTAAAAACAAAAATCGGCTCGAGGCCCACGTCACCATTCCTTACCTGAACGTCAACTACAACAACAGCATTCAGCTCGCCACCGCAGCTCCCATTCACGCCGACTACAAGAACAGCGTGGTGACCCTGCAGCACTCCGCCATCAAAGGCACTGATACCAACCTCGAGTTTGAAGGGTCCATCCCTGTGGGCACCAAGGGTCCGATGTCGCTCGTGCTCAAGGGGGACGTGAATCTCGCCATTGCGCAGATCTTCGATCCCGACATTCGCAGCGGCGGCCAGGTCCGCTTCAACATCGACTCCCATGGGACGTCCGCCCAGGACATCGGCGGCGAAATCGATATCGTGAATGCCAGCTACGCCTCCGGCGACATGCCCGTCGGCCTGCAGAACGGCAACGGTGTGCTGAAGCTCACCACCGATCGCGTCAACATCCAGAGCTTCTCAGGCACCGTGGGCGGCGGCCAGGTTACGGCCTCCGGAGGCGTCGCATACCGGCCGGCCGTTCAGTTCGATCTAGGCCTGGCCGCGAAAAACATCCGCCTCCTCTATCCGCAAGGAATGCGTGAAGCCATAGACGCCAACATCCACCTCGCCGGAACCACCGACGACGCGCTCCTCGGCGGCACCGTGAATCTCACCAACATCTCCTTCGCGCCGGGATTCGAGCTCACTGAGTTCATCGGCCAGTTTTCCAGCGGAGTTGCTGCCCCACCATCCATTGGCGGAATCACGCAGAACATTCACCTCAATCTCGGCGTCCACTCGACCAACAACGTGGCGCTTGTCAGCCGCACGCTCAGCATCAACGGCTCCGCGAACCTGCAGGTGCGCGGGACAGCCGACCAGCCCGTTCTGCTCGGCCGCGTCAATCTCACCGGCGGCGACATGATCATCAATAACAGCCGCTACGTGCTCAACGGCGGCACCATCCAGTTCGTTAATCCGTCGATGACGCAGCCTGTCGTCAACGTCTCGGTCACTACGAATATTCAGCAGTACAACATCAACATGCGCTTTGAAGGTCCCACAGACCGCATGCAGACGCAGTACGCCTCGGACCCCGCCCTTCCTGAAGCGGACATCATCCACCTGCTCGCCTTCGGCCAAACCACCGAAGCCGCGGCAAACGCGCCCGCCGCAACGCCCAACCAGATGGCGGAGTCCCTTGTTGCCAACCAGGTGTCGAGCCAGATCACCAGCCGCGTCGCCAAGGTGGCCGGCATCTCGCAACTCTCCATCAGCCCGGTGCTCGGCAATGCCAACGGGCAGCAGTCAGGCGCCAACATCACGGTGCAGCAGCGCGTCACCGGCAACCTCTTCATCACCTTCTCTACCAACACCGCGGACGCCACCGAGACCGTTCAGGGCCAGTACAAGATCTCTCCCAAAGTCTCGCTCAGCGCCACCCGCCCGCCCAATGGCGGCTTCGGCGTCGACGCCCTGATCAAGAAAAGCTTCTGAAACCCAAGTGACCAAATGTGGTCAGGTGATCAAGTAGTCAGGGTGATCAAGTAGTCAGGTGATCGAGTAATCGCCAAAACAGCGGCCTGCCATCATCACTGAGGCAGGCCGCGTTTTTTTGGGGGAGATCGACAGCCTCATTGCGGAGATTTGTGTCCCCTATCCCCGTTCACTATCCCTACTGCCCGGACATCGATCACCTGACCACCTGGTCACTTGGTCACTTGACCACTTGGTCACTTGACCCCACCCCACTACCCACTCATCACTCGCCCCGCGGAATATCCCGATGAATCGCCTTCACCTGGTAGCCCGCATCCCGCAGCCGCACAGCCATGTCCTCGGCCATCATCACGCTGCGATGCTGCCCGCCTGTACACCCGAACGCCACCGTCAGGTAGCTCTTCCCTTCATGCACATAGTGCGGCAGCAGGTAAAACATCAAATCCGTCACGCGTCCCAGGAACTCCATCGTTTGCGGAAAGCTCCTCACGTACTCCGCCACGCGCGGATCCTTGCCCGTCTTCTTGCGGAACTCCGGCACAAAATGTGGATTGGGCAGAAACCGCACATCGAACACCATATCCGCATCCAGCGGCACGCCATTCTTGAAACCGAAGCTCAGGCACGAAACCAGCAGTCGATTGCTGGCCTGGTCCTCCTGCCCGAACCGCTGCTGGATATCCGCGCGCAATTCATGCACGTTGAAGTTCGACGTATCGATCAGCGTATCGGCAACATTGCGGATAGGGTCCAGCAGTTGCCGCTCTTCCACGATCGATCTCCAGACGGTGTCCGATATGCGTAGCGGGTGCGGCCGTCGGGTCTCAGAGTAGCGCCGTACCAGTACCGCATCCTGCGCGTCAAGAAACACAACGCGCGTGGGAAGAATCATCTTCACGCTTTCGAGGATCTCCGGCAGCCGGTCCAGCGTCGGCCCCTCACGCACATCGATCACGATCGCAGCGCTTTCAATGTCCTGCGACTTCTCCACCAGCCCCGCAAAATCGCGCAGCAGCTCCAGAGGCAGGTTGTCGACCGCATGGAATCCCAGGTCCTCGAACGCCCTCAGAGCCGACGCCTTTCCGGCCCCGGAGATCCCGGTGACGATAACGATCTCTTTTTGATTGTTTTTCCCGTGTGTGGCCGGAGTGGAACTCTCGGAGGGTGGCTGATCCGACATGGGCCCATCCTACACTGTGACCGCTCCTCTGCGTGAGCGCCTACCCGTTCAACTCCCGGAGCTTCCGGGCACTCCCAGTGTCGACTCTGAGCCGGGTAACCGATCGGCATCCACGTTGTGGGCCGCCAGATATTGTGCCTGCTGCGGGTCCACCGGCGGGGCGAGAAAATACCCCTGGCCTAGTTCGCAGCCCAACTCCTGCAAAATTCGCACATGTCCCTGGGTCTCGATCCCCTGTGCCACAACCTGCACGCCCGACGCACGGCACACATGCATCAGAGACTCCACGATTGCCACTTGCCGCCCGGTTCCGGTCACTAATGCCGTCATCCCGGCGTCCAGCTTCACCATCTCGATCGGCATCCGCACCAGGTGATTCAGCGGCGCCAGCGCGGCGCCGAAGTTATCCAGCGCCACACGCACGCCGCAGTCCACCATGCGCTGCATGATGGCAAGAGCCCTGTCAGGATCTTCGTTCAGCGTGCGTTCGGCAACGTCAAACACCAGGCGTGACGGGCTCACCCCCGTGGCGGCCAGCGTCTTTTGCAGTTGCGCAATCAGGTCTTGCTGGTAGAACTGCCTGTGCGTAAGGTCCAGCGCAAGGGTCATCCCGTTTCCGGGAATGCTGCGGTCCCACTCTTCGAGTTGCGCGCACGCAGCTTCGATTGAGTCGCGCCCCAGGCTAATCGACAGCCCGGTTTGCTCGGCTACCCCCAGCAGGTCGCCGAAGCTTTCCACCGCGCCCGACGCAGTCTTGCGCCGCAGCAGCATTTCAAAGCCTTCCAGCCGCCCGTTCGCCAGCCGGTAGATCGGCTGATACCAATAGACAAACTCGTGGCTCGCCACCAGCTCGCGCAGTTCGCGCTCCCGGTCCTGTTCGGTGCTGACCTGCACCTCCATGCGCCGGTCGAACACCGCGTAGCGATTGCCGCCTTCCTGCTTCGCGCGGTACATCGCCACGTCCGCGTCCCGGATGATTTGCTCGGGCAGGTGTACATCCTCGGCCATCGCAATGCCAATGCTTGACGCAATCTGCAACCGGTGCCCCAGCACCTCGTAGGGCCGATCCAGTTCTGAAAGCATTCTTTGCGCCAGCGCGTTCAGGTCAGCCACCGACGTGATGTTCTCCACCAACACCATAAACTCGTCGCCACCCACGCGAGCGGCCGTATCGTGGGGCCGCAGCACTCCCAGCAGCCGCTGCGCCATGCCCATCAACAGCAGGTCGCCGGCCGCGTGTCCCAGTTGCTCGTTGATCTGCCTGAACCCGTCCACATCCACAAACAGCACGGCGCACCGCTGGTCGCTCCGCCGCTTGCACCGGCTCATCGCCAGCTTCAGTCGATCAATAAACAGCGCCTCGTTCGGAAGCCCAGTCAGCACATCGTGCATCGCATCGCGCTGCAGCCTCGCTTCCACGTGCTTGCGCTCGGTGATGTTCCGGAACGTGTAGACATACCCTGCCTTGCCGCCGTTCACCTTCAGCGCGGAAATCTGCAGCGCCACGTCCACCAGCTCTCCGCACTGGTGCAATCGGACGGTCTCGGCGGAGGCATACCCCTGCTCGTCTACCAGCTTCTGCAGCATCTGGTGTTCGTAGGTCCGCGTCTCCGGAACCAGCAGATCGCGCAAGCTGCCGCCGCTCACGTCGTCTGCCGCATACCCAAACATCCTTGTAAACGCCGGGTTCGTATACAGCACGCGCGAGCCAATCACCAGCGCCACCGCTTCCGGCAGGCTGGCCAGCACATCTTCCATCAGCCCCGGCTTGGGCGTTCGATCGCGGCCCGTCACCTGGGCCACAATCACGCTCTCATGCAGTTCCGCATCCACAATGCTGTACGTGCCTTCAACGGGAATCATGCGGCCGTTCTTGCACGCCAGAGTCGCGTGGAACGGGCTTCCCTGCCTGCTGCCCTTCAGTTCCGTACGCGGCTCGGCTTTGCCGGCCAGCAATCCCCAAAGAACGTCATCCGCGGGCTGCTCTTCCCACGCGCCTTCCAATCCGATCTCGTGCCGCGCCTCGGCATTGGCAAACACAATCGTCCCGGCGCGCTCCAGAAACACCAGCACAGGCAGCGCATCCAGCACGTCGCATTGCTGCCGAAGCTCCGAATTTTTTGGGAGACTCAAGAGTTGCCTATCCCTGACAAGCGCCGCCGCCATTCCATCCCCTGCCATCAAATCCAGCGGGCCCGTCTTGCTGTAATTTCAGTCGCGCGGCTTGGCCAAATCCGTCCCGGCAGGATCTCTCGGCCGACAACCCAAGACATCGGGCCGGCGCAATCATCCGTGAACCAATCGTAGTGGCGCTACCGCCGGTCCCTGAATCCCTCAAAGTGGTTAAAAGGCTGGCACCAAAGTCCTCGAGCACAGGAACGTCACAGCAGCCCGCGTCCCTGTCAAGTCAACCTGGAGAATGTGCCTGAAGGCGCAGCGCTGTAGCAACCCGCCAACGGGTCGCCCTGCCACGCCGCAAAGCGGCCGCCCGATGCCAACTTTTCGTTCCGTTTGGCGCAGCCGCGCATCTCCGCCTCCGCCGCGCAGGAAACACCGTGGCCCGCTGACGCACTTGCCGCCCAAGGCCGCTCACTGACTGCATATGCGATGAATCCGCAGAAGCGCGTTCGAGGGCCCAGCCCTTAGCCGGGCCCCCGCGCGACCCTAGGGTATCTCCACCAACTCCATCTGCCCGTCACGACGGCGATGGAGCACAAACAGATCGCCCGCCTGATTGCGAAACACCAGCAGATCGCGATCGCGGAACTCCGCCTCCTTCACGGCCTCTTCGATGGTCATCGGCCGCATCGCCACGGCCTCGGCGCTCTTTACAATATGCGGCTCCATCACTGCCGGAGAAGCCGGGAACGAGTGCGCCGGAATCGCAGCCCGCGGGCGCGCCGTCTTCGCGTCCGGTGTCACTTCCTCTTCCACCACCAATGCCCGCGTTTTCTTTGAACGCGTCACCGGCGGCGCCGCCGCAATCTTCTCCTCCTTAGGCAGGCGCTTGCGCGTAAGATTGCGGTCGCGATAACGGACCGCCTGCTGCTCGGCGTGCGCCAATGCGGCACGCAATGCGGACTCCTGCGAGTCCGCCTGCCCGCGCGCAGCAATCGTGTGCATCCGGGCATTCACCGTAAGCTCGGCAATGTGCAGATGTCGCTGCACGCGAAACGTAATAGATGCGCTTGTGGTTTTACCCAGAATGCGGGCAATGCGGTCCATCCCTTCCTCGGCCTGCTGGCGCAATGCCTTGGGGATGCGAACCTGTCTGGCGGTCAACTCCACTTCCATGGTCAGCCTCCGCTCTCTTCTGTTGTGCCCGGGCCAAACATCGGCCTGAGACTGTGGATTCTATAGCATCTCAGAACTTTCAGCATAAGAACGCCTTTATGACCTTGTGATGCCGGCAAACGGCGCCACAGTCCAACCTCCTTCGATGACGTGCATGTGCGCGATTTCGTTCGGAAATGAAAGCACTGTCATTCCTTGGACTCACTGCCCCCCGTGCTGGTTGCGTGCTCCGTCGAACTCGGCCCTTCACCGCCGGTTCGTCGCCACCGCCGCCCCCGTCGTCGCTGCAGCGTCCACGGGCTGCACCACCATCCTGTACTCGCCGAATCGCACATCGTTCAGGTACTCCTGCAGCGGCGACTTCTCCAGATGGAACTTTTTGTAGTACCCATCGACTGCGGAATCTGAAGCCGGTTTGAGGATGGGCGTCTGAAACATGGCCACTCGCCGCGCCGGCAGCAGCAGACGCATCCCTCCCAGTGCTACCGCCCCGAACTCCACAGCCGTGTCGTACTCGCGCGCCGCCTGGTTGCGGTCCCACCGCCGAATCTCCACCAAACGCAGCACCGAGCCGTCCCTGGGATTCACTCCCATCTCCCCGGTCAGATTCACGATCGGCTCCTCATCCCCGACCGATCCCGTATAGCTCACCGCAGCCGAGAACCGGAAAACCGCAATCTTCCCTTCCGCGCTATCCTCCCAGTGGCTCCACGCCGCCTTGTGTCCACCCGTCACCAAAGGCACCAGCAAATGCATTTCGCTGAACTCGTCTGACGTGTTCACGCCGTGCTGCATGCAGGCAAACTCGCCTCCCGGGCTGAACGCATGCAGCGCATGTCCTCGCCGATAGATCACCGGCAGCGTGGCCCGCTCGATTACATCCAGCCGGTGTGTCGGGAGCCTCGGCGCCCGTGGACACTCCCAATTCGGAGCCGCCGGAGAACGCAGCAGCGCCGCACCCATCCGCGTGCCCAAGTCATCCTGCAACCCCGTCGCCAACAACGTCGCAGTCCCTTCAAATCGGGTCACTTCCCGCAGCGCCGAGAAGTTCGGCCATTCCTGCATGATGTCTTTGAAGTATGTGGCGGTACGCGCCAGCATCGCCGCCTGCGCGGCCGCGTCCGGCTCGGGATCGTCAATCCGATCCTCCACGGGTAAGTCGAGAAATGCCGACTCGTCCGCGATCACCAGCAACTGTTCTCGCGAATGCTTCCCGGTTATCTGAGACTGCAGTTGCGCCAGCCGCGCATTGCTCAGCCGTTCGGTGAGGCGCATCTGGGAAAGCCGCTTGGCGGCAGACCCATCCGAGTCGCCGCGCACCCCCGCCATCACCTGCTCCAGCTGCGCAACCGTAATCAGCTGTGTGACCGGCGGCTTGCCCCAGGATGCGAGAAACGCACCTCCTGCAACAAGCACAAGGACAGCGATTCCCCGCATGTAACCTCTCCATGCGAAACAGTGCCGCTCATCCTAGGCGTCCATCAAATCGGATGTAAAGAGGAAATATTGACAGAGGTACTGAGGGGCTTTCGAAGGAGGTCCGAGGATACATCCGGCTGTAAACACGAATTTACCTGGGCTTCGTCATCTTGAGCCGCAGGCGAAGGACTTGCTAAGACTTTGTAATCCTGAGCTGGATCCGGCTTGCGAGCGGATCAGCCGGCCACCTGAGCACCTGATCACTGGACGAACTGATCACTTGCCCACCTGCCACTTCGTCAGTCCCGCCGCCTTCTCTGGTGCGTGCTCGGAATATTCATATCTTCCCTGTACTTTGCCACGGTCCGCCGGGTCAACTGTATTCCCAAAGCCTGCAGCATCGCTGCCAGTTGGTCGTCCGTCAGCGGCCGCTTCGCATCTTCTTCCTCAATCAGCTTCTTCACCTTGCGCTTCAAAACCACCAGCGGCGTATCGGCGCCCTCCGGTCCGTTCGATCCCTCGGAGAAGAACGCGCGCAGCTCGATTACACCCTGCGGCGTGTGCGCATATTTGTTCGCCACCGCGCGGCTCACGGTCGACGGATGCACGCCGATTTCTTCCGCCACTTCCTTGATCATCATGGGCCGCAGTGACTCGATGCCTTCTTCCAGAAAGTCCTGCTGCCGGCGCACAATCACCTCGCACGTACGCAGAATCGTGCTCTTGCGCTGGGCAATGTTCCGCATCAGTTGCAGCGCTGACCGGAACCGCTCCTTGACATAGTCCTTTACCTCGCGCTCAGTGTTCTGGCTGGTCAGCATCTGCCGGTATCGCCTGCTCAGCCGCAAGCTGGGCAGGTCCTCCTCGTTCATGCTCACAACCCAATCGCCGCCGTCCTTCACGAACGTCACATCCGGCTCAATCAACCGCGTCTGCTCGCGGTTATACAGGCGGCCCGGCCGCGGATCCAGCGTGCGGATAAACTCCACCGCCGCATGCACATCCTCCACCGTGGACTGCACCGCCTTCGCCAAGTCCTTCACGTCCCGCTTCTGCAGCAGTTGCAGGTGCTTGTCCACAATCTGCGCCGCCACCGACATAGCTCGGCGACGCCTCTCCAGCTGCGCCTCCGCCTCGGCCCGCAGGCTGCCATGCGGATTCTCTTCCAACTCCTCGAAATCCGGATCTTCCGCGGCTTGCGCGTCTGCTTCCGCCTCGGCATGGCGGCGGCGCGTGTAGAGAAGGCCCAGTTCCTGCTCCTGCGCCGTAATCTGCATCAACAGGCATTCGCGAAGATCGTGCGCCCCCACCCCGGCCGGATCCAGACGCTGCACCAACTGGATGGCCCGGCGGATTACTTCGCGCGCCCCCTCACGGGCGCCCGCCTCCGGCGGTGCTCCATTCAACTCTGCTGGGGTGCGTTCGGCGCCTTGGTCAGCTGGCTTGGTGCCCGTAAGCTCTTCGTAGGCGGCAGCCAATTCCTCTTCCGTGGCGCCCAGATACCCGTTCTCATCCAGGTTGCCGATGATGAACTCAGCGGCGTTTTCCAGTTCCGCGTCGACCGTCAGAGCTCCCAACTGCCACGCCAGGTGATCTGAAAGCGTCGTGGGCTGCGAGAGAAAGTTCTCGAACGAGGGCTTTTCGCTATCTTCGTACTCCTGCTGTGTACGGTAGCCGGGATCGAGATACTCCTGGAAATAGGAACCGAAATCGACCTCGTTGAAGGAGTCCTGTGCCGGCGGCGGGGCTTCCTCCGCTCCGCGCTCCAGAAGCTGCTGACGACCCGCCACCTCATCGAACATGGGCACAGACTCGTCGATCTCTTCGAGGACCGGGTTTTCGACCATCTCCGCATCGATCATCTCCTTGAGCTCGAGCTTGTTGAGCGCCAGCACGCTCACCATCTGCATCAGGCCCGGAGTCAGGACCTGGCGTTGCGCCACCTTCAAATTCAGTTTTGGCTGCAACAACGCCATAAAGGAGATTCCCGCGTGAACTTGTGCCTAGTGTAACCGGAGCGGCATAGGCCCTCTGCGGAAAACGCCCTTCGCGAGTCCAGTGTTCCGGAATGGGCAACAATCCCAGCCAGGAACTCTCCCTTTGGAGCCTTAGGATGCTGACCGATCGCCGGGAGTGAACCCCGCGACAAAATATACTTCTCACTGCCCGCTGTAAAGCCCCTTCGCCCCAGAAAGCCGAACCCAGCCCGGATCGAGGCCCGATTCAAGCCCGTTTCCCCGCCCGTTCCAGGCCCTCACCACACACCCCCAGGGCGGTCTTTTTCAGGAGATCCCGTGCCCCATCCGACCGTCTCTTCTATCGGCCTTAAGCAGGCAATCGCTTGGGGAAAGTGGAATGTCCGAGGTGAATGGGCGCCGAAGGCGCGGTTAGCCGCACCGCAGGTGGCCGCACGGCAGGTGCTGCTTAGTTGAGCGAGAACCCTTCGCCCAGGTAGATCCGCCGTACCTCCGGGTCGTTCCCCAGCTCGTGCGGCGTCCCAGCCTTGAATATCCGCCCTTCGGCAATAATGTAGGTCCGATCCGTAACGCTCAGCGTCTCGCGCACATTGTGGTCGGTGATCAAAATCCCGATCCCCGCCGCCTTCAGGTCGAAGATGATCTTCTGCAGTTCGTGCACGGCAATCGGGTCGATCCCGCTGAACGGCTCGTCCAGCAGAATGAACCGCGGCTGAATGCATAAGGACCGCGCAATCTCCACGCGCCGGCGCTCGCCGCCTGAGAGCGCGTACCCCCGGGTTGCCCGGATGTGCCCCAGATTCAGTTGGTTGATGAGCCGCTCCGCCCGCTTTCGCCGCTCCTTGTAGCTCAGGGGCTGGCCCTCCAGCACAGCCAGGATGTTCTCTTCGACGGTCAACTTGCGGAACACCGACGGCTCCTGCGGCAGGTAGCTGATCCCGTACTGCCGCGCCCGCAGGTACATCGGCGTGCGCGTAATGTCCGCGTCGTCCACCTTGATGTGCCCCGCGTCGGGCGGCACCAGGCCAACAATCATATAGAAGCTGGTAGTCTTGCCCGCGCCGTTTGGACCGAGCAGCCCAATTACCTCGCCGCGCGAGATTCTGAGATCGACGCCGCGCACCACCTGCCGGCCCTTATACGACTTGCCGATTCCCTCGGCGATCAGAGTTTCCATCTAGCCTTGCTGATTCCCGGCCCCACGCGATTGAGCGGAAGCCTCATCTCGGCCCAGCCGCCTTGGCAGGCGCAACCGCCCTAGCAGGCGCAACCGCCCTCGCAGGCGCAACCGTCTGCGTCAACGTCTTGTGTCCCTGGCCTTCGATACTGACGCTATCATCGCGACTGTTGAAAATCAAAGCTTCCCCGCTCACCTCGCCGCGCACCGGATCCGTCATCCGCGGCGGCTCTCCGGACGTCCCCGTCAGCACATATTGACCGGTTTCTCCCGAATAGACAAGCTGCTCGCCCGTCCCGCGGCGCCCGTTGGACGACACCACCACGTGCCCGCGCGCCGTCAGGTGATCCAGTTGCCCCGCTGTTCCGTTCGGCCCGGCATGATTCCCCGGCGCCAGCAGCACGATCTCCACCTCGTCCGACGACGTGGTCGCCTCCGCACTCTGCGCCCGCACCGGCCCGCTCGTACCTGCGTGCAGCGTCGCCTTCCGCTCCGCGCCCGAGTACTTCAGCTCCCCCGCCCACACCTGCACCACAGAAGGAGCCGCCTGCTTGCGCCCTCTCGCATCCGGAGCCTGCAGCCCGCCATTGCTCAGCAGAACCAGGTTCACTGGCTGAGCCTTCCCCGCCCCGTGCGCCGCCAGCGTCTGACTCGCCTGGTTCAGCACAATCACTGGCGCTGCAATCGAATTTGCCTGCTGCCACAGCCGAGCCTGTCCCTTGAATGTGGCTTCCCCTGTTTCGCGATGAATCTGCGCCTCGCTGGCGATCACATGCGCGGGGCCTTCACCGCCAAATGCCGGCCCTCCTGGCGCACCCTTCTTCCCCGGCTCCAGCCACGTCGCCTTCACGTTTCCATGCGCAAACGCATCGCCTGAGGCCTGTGAAACATCCAGTTTGTCCGCCGACAACTGCAGCGCTCCGTCCTCCACCCGCGGCCCTTGCGTCAGCCGCAGCCATTCGCTCCCGCCGTCATACGCCGCATGGCCGGCGGTCGCACGCATCTGGGCCTCCGGCGCTTCGCTTGGTCTCGCCGGCTGCCTGGCCACAGCCGGCTGCCTGGCCGCAGCCACCTGCCCGCCCCCGGGCGGCTTCTGTTGCGTCAGAACCACGTTCCCGTCCACCGTCGCCGACTGAATCTGCTGCGCGACATCGGAACCGCGCCCGCCGGCAGTTCCCCCCAGCTCCGCCACCAGCCGATCCCCGCTCGTGATCTGCCGCACGCCCGCCGCCGTCGTCTGTTCCAGGCTGGCACGCCCCACTCCCGAAATCCGCGTCAGTTCCTGATGCGGCCCAAACTCCCCCGTCACCTCATCGGCCGCCATCCGCGACGGCGCCGCCGCCGCGCCCGCCCTCTGCGACTCGCCGGTAATCACCACCCCGCCCGTGCCCTTCACCTGAGCCATCTGCAACTGCCCCTTCGCGGTGGTTCGAAAATCCACATCCGCCACCGGCGACTGCCAGTCCCGCACCACCCGCGGAGCGCCCGCGCCCGACTGCTCGCTGTGCAGCGTCACGCCGCGTTCCAGATGCGCATGCTTCAACTGCCCATCGGGAGTAAAGGTCAGCCAGGCCGCCGGCGCGCTGCCCCGTACGCTGCGCTCCGCGCCAGGCTCGGCATCGGCCGACTCCATCGACACACCGCCCTGGAGCTTTCCCTGGGTCGGCTGATTCTTCTCATTGAAGTCCAGGGCGCCATCCGGTGCCGCGATCTTCGCGCCTGTTGCACTCGTCAGCGTGAACCCCTGATGCGCATCCAGCCGCACCGCGGACCCGTCCTCCCGGAACAGCACCTGCGCCCTGCCCGCCGTAGCCCGTCCATTGCGATAATTCGCCGCCGCTCCGGTCAGATCGCAGGTAAGCTCGGACCGCTGAAACTCCCCGTGCGCCGCCCGCAGCACAATCGTCTCCTGCCCGCGATGAACCTGCAGCTCCACGTCGCGCGCCAGCACCAGTTGCCCCTTGTTCGAGTCGAACGAAGCCCCCGTCGAGCTGCCATTCCCCTGCACCACGGCAAACTCCACCCGCTGCTCCGTTGATGCCACGCCGCTGTTCTGGTTGAACGTCAGCCCGCTCGTCTTTACCTGCATCTGCCCCGCCGCGGCCTCACTCGCCGCATTGGCCAACGGTCCCGGCTTCTGCGCAAGCGGCGGCTTCGCTCCCGGCGCTACCGCCGGCGCCTCGGTGGGACGCATGATGGTGATCTCCACCGGCCCCGCAGCCGTCGCAAGCCCCGCCTTCTGGTCGTACTGGAACTCCCCGCCCTTGATCCGGTCCACGGTGCTGCCATCCTGCCCGTAGAGCTCAATCTCCACGTCGTGCAGTTGCGCGCGCCCGTCCTTCTTCAATTGAACGACTTTGTCCGCTTTGATCTTGAAGAGCGTGTGCCCGCCATGCGACTGCGTATAGACAAACCCGTTCGCCTGGCGCTGAATATCGGCTCCTAGCCGGTGTGGAAGCTCCTTCAAAATGAGCCGGTTCTTCCACCTGCCCAGCGCCAGAAACCCGATTAACGCCACAATCAGAAGCACCCCGCTGGCCAGCACCAGCGTGCGCAATCGCTCGATCGTGAGGCGCACTCAGTTCCCCTGGCTGAGCCGGGCCGCTAACCGTTGCGCAAGGCTCTCGCCCAACTCGCTCCACAGCAGCCGCGCCGTTGCCCCCGACGCCTTCTCCACCGCGTTCGTCAGATCCACCAGCTGGCGCACATTCTCCGCCATGTGCCGCGCCGCATCGGAATTGAGCTCGGCGCCTTCCTCCAGAAACGGCGCGTCCGATCCGAAGTCGATCCGCACATGCCCGTCCTGCTCATACGCGCCCTCATCGAACAGCGGCCCGTAGCCCGTCACCCGCACCAGCCGCGTGACCTTCGCCCATCGCGGTCCCGGTCCCGTTGACTCGTCAAGCTCCCACAGCGACCAGCCAATCTGAAACTCGTACGCGTAGTCGTCGTGCAGCAGCTCCAGCGCTTCTTCCACCGCCACGCGCGGCTCCGCGCCCAACTGGACCGGCCCCGCTTCCAGCCCCGCTCCCTCTTCGCCATTCGAAGGCACGACGGCGCGCCCCCACACCCTCTGAAGCACCGGCGCTTCGTGCCAGTTCACCGGCCACACCGTCGCCGCATACACCCGTGCCTCGCCGCCAAACCTGGCGAACTCACCCAGCACCGCCGTCAGCTTGTCAGGCAGACCTTCAAGGCGCAGATTCGGATACCACAGACTCAAATAAAGCGCGTCGGACATCACTATGATTGTAGACGTCCGTACGAGCCGCTTCGATTCACCCCTCCACCTCAATCCGATTCACTTACGCACAATGCGGCAGCAGAATCCAGTTCCCCTAAATTCCTCAAGTCAATAGAAACCTTGTCGTTCTGAGCGAAGCGAAGAACCGCTTCTCAAACCCTCCCGTCTGCCAAGGCACCCGCCATTTACACTTCCGCCATGCGCACCATCCGGCTGCTGGTCTTTCTTCTTCTCGCCGCACCGCTCACCATCGCTCAGTCCTCCAACGGCCAACTCCAATTCGCAGACCTCCTCCTTTCCGGCAACTGAGCCTTTCGGTTGGGGAGTTAGACCTTCATGATTGACCTGTCATCCTGAGCGAAGCGAAGAACCCGCTTTTGTCCGCCTCTCCAAAACGCGCACTAAGAACGCGAGAGTTCGTCAGTCGCTCACCACTTGCAACGTCGAATAGATAAGAAACAGAGACCACGCGCATGACCAACGCCTCCCGGACCTTACTCCTAACCCTGCTCTCGCCTGTCCTCGCCCACGCCCAATGGCAGATGCAAACCTCCAACAGCACCGCCGACCTCCGCGGCATCCACAACGTAGGCGGCGGCGTCGCCTGGGCCTCCGGCACCCACGGCACCGTCCTGCGCACCGAAGATGGCGGCTACATGTGGCAGTCCTGCTCGATGCCGCCAGGAGCCGAGAAGCTCGACTTCCGCGGCATACAGGGCTTCGACGCCAACACTGCCATCGTCATGTCCAGCGGCAAAGGCGACCTTTCCCGCCTCTACAAAACCACCGACGGCTGCCACACATGGAAACTCGTCTTCACCAATCCGGACGAAGATGGTTTCTTCGACTCCGTCTACTTCTCAAAGGAGCAGCGATCAATTTCCGATCACGAGGGCTTCGGGCTCCTACTCGGCGATCCTGTGGCGGGTCAACTCGTTGTATTCGAGACCAGGGATGCTGGGTATACATGGTCGCGAGTTTCCGACCCGCTCCTGAAGGTCGTAGGAAAGGAATTCTCCGCATTTGCGGCAAGTAACAGCTGCATCTCAGGATTCGGTGGGGCGACTTTCGACATCGCTCTGGGAGGACCAGCTGGGAGTTCCTTGCTTCGACTCAGTTACAAGGGGCATTACTGGCTCAACGATCACTCCGAATTGGGGAGGACATGGCAGAAGGAGAGCGTTCCGATGGCGAAGGGCGCCGAGAGCACCGGAGCCTTCGCGGTCGCTCAAGCAATCGAATTTCCGGCGAAAAAGGCTGCGCCCGGTTTTGAGGATCTCAGGCTCCACGAAGTCATTGTCGGCGGGGATTACCTAAAGCCCGATCAAACGACCGGCACAGCCGCCTATCGTCGGAGAATGACCTGGCTCGCCACTAAGGCTCCGCCTCACGGTTATCGCTCCAGCGTGACGTACCGTGCGCAGTCAAAGATGTGGATCACCGTAGGCCCCAACGGCACCGACATCTCCACTGACGACGGCAAGAACTGGCGCGCCGTCCACCCCAGCGCAGCTCTGCACGAGCCGCCCGACGCCGACCGCAACTGGAACGCGATTTCCCTGCCCTACGTCGTGGGTCCCAAAGGCCGCATCGGCAGGCTGGATGAAGCCGCGCTGGGACTTTGAATAGAGAGCCTGATCCACTTCCCCCACGCACTTGTCATCCCGCGAGCGCAGTCGAGGGATCCGCAGTTGCCGTTCACCCCGTCTCGGGAATGCACTACACCGGCCCGTGCACGAACGCAGGTATTTCGTCTGCATAGGCTGGATGAAGGGGCAATGAGAGATTGAAGATGCGCCGGCGACCGCGCACAGAACGGCCTGTACCGCGTGTTCGCAGAGGACCGCATTCTGAACGTCGATCTCTTTGACCCCAATCTTCAGGAGGGGGACTGCTGTTCGAGCGGCTACGTGCGTTATCGATTCCGCTGGAAGGGCGGTGGGTTCGAGTCTGTTGGCAAACCATTGAAAGCGAAAGCAGAATCGGCTTCACGCCGGGCGGTATCGATCTTCGGGTTACCAGTGGGCAAGAGTAGCCGCAGCGGCTAACTCGCTACAACGCCACTTCCGTAGCCGCCTTGGCGGGAGCCACTGTCTGCTTGGGCCGCGGCCGCATCAGCGCGAACGCCAGCTTGAAAAGCCAGTAAGCCGTCAGGACACCAAACGCCATCGAGCCCACACTTGCACAAATCAACATCACAAAATCCGTCATACATTCCTCTGCCGAGGCCTTCCAGGCATTACAGCCAGTTTCCACGAACGCGAACCGAACCCGGGTGACCTAACTCACACGACCCGCGCTGCCATCACTGTCTTGGCAGAGTGTACCCTTCGTTGACCCTGGTTTCTATTGACAACTAGAATACCTCTAGCGTGTTTCATTTCAAACTGACCTCGATTCCCATTCCGGTAACCCCAGCCACAACAACCGCACTGCCCATCCACTGACATGTCGATCTCTCATATCTCGGTACGCGGGGCGCGCCAGCACAACCTGCAGGACATCAACGTCCGCATTCCCCGCAACACGCTCACCGTCGTTACCGGCCTCTCCGGCTCCGGCAAAAGCTCCCTCGCCTTTGACACCATCTACGCCGAGGGCCAGCGCCGCTATGTCGAAACCCTCTCCGCCTACGCGCGCCAGTTCCTCGATCAGATCGAGCGCCCCGACGTCGACTCCATTGAGGGCCTGTCCCCTGCCATCTCTATTGAGCAGAAGACCACCAGCCGCAGCCCCCGCTCCACCGTCGGCACCATCACCGAAATCTACGACTACCTGCGCCTGCTCTACTCCTCCGTCGGCACGCCCCACTGCCCCAACTGCGGCCGCCCCATTGCGCGCCAGACGGCTGAACAGATTGTCCAGCGCATCCTGCAGCTCGGCACCGGCGAGCGCATCACCATCATGGCCCCCGTCGTTCGGGGCCGCAAAGGCGAGTTCAAAGACCTCCTCGACGAACTCGATCAGCAAGGCTTTCGCGCGCGCGTCGACGGCGAAATGAAGGACCTCTCCGAGCCCGTCCCCCTCGACCGCCGCAAGAACCACACCATTGAAGCCGTCATCGATCGCGTCATCCTCAAGGCCCCCGGCACACCCGAAATGGTGGGTCCTCCCGGTCCCTCGTCTTCGGGAACCAGGGAGGGAGTTCCGTCCCCCACAACCTCCGGCAAACCCTCCGTAGAAAAGCGCCTCGACGCCGCTGTATCCAAAGCCCTGCAGATGGCCAACGGCCTCGTCATCGTCCTCCAGGCCAACGGCGAAGAGCAGCTCTTCTCCTCCTCCATGGCTTGCCCCGACTGCGGCCTCGACGTGCCCAAGCTCGAGCCGCGCAGCTTCAGCTTCAACTCCACCTTCGGCGCCTGCCCTGAGTGCCACGGCCTCGGATCCATGTACGACCTCGACCCCATCAAGGTCATCACCGACTGGTCAAAGCCGCTGCTCGATGGAGGCCTGGGCCCCGGCTCCGCCTCGCAATACCTGCTGCGCCTCATCCACATTGCGGCTGAGCGCTACAGCATCAATCTCAAAACACCGTTTGAAGACCTGGCCGCGGCCCATCAGCGCATCCTCGTCTACGGGCCGCCCAAAAACGAAACCTCGCGCACCGGCTTTCACGGCATCCTCGCCTATTTGCGACAGACCATCGACGAAGCACGCAGCGACGGCTATCGCGACTACATGATGAACTTCATGTCGGCGACGCCCTGCCCCGCCTGCCGCGGCAAGCGCCTGCGCCCTGAGTCGCTCGCCGTGAAGATCAACGGCATGTCCATCGCCGACTTCACCGCCCTGCCCCTCAACCGTGCCCTGCAGGCCGCCTACGAATTCAAATTCACGGATCGCGAAGCTCTGCTTGCCGATCGCATTCGCCGCGAAGTGGAAGAGCGCCTCGAGTTCCTCTGCGCCGTGGGCCTCAATTACCTCGCCCTCGACCGCAGCGCCTCCACACTCAGCGGCGGAGAAGGCCAGCGCATCCGCCTCGCTACGCAGATTGGCTCCAAGCTCCGCGGCGTCCTCTACGTCCTCGACGAACCCTCCATCGGTCTCCATCAGCGCGATAACAACCGCCTCATTGAAGCCCTCACCCACCTCCGCAATCTCGGCAACACCGTCCTCGTCGTCGAGCATGATGAAGACACCATCCGCCACGCCGACTATGTTGTCGACCTCGGCCCCGGAGCCGGCCGCCTCGGCGGTTACGTCGTCGCCGAAGGCACTCCGCAGCAGATCATGGATTGCCCCGAATCCCTCACTGGCAAATACCTCGCCGGCGCCATCGGGACTCTCCACCGCGAAAAGCCCCGTCCCCTCACCGGCAAGTGGATTCAGGTCACCGGCGCGCGCGAGCACAACCTGCAGGACATCGACATCAAAGTCCCGCTCGGCGTCATGACCGTCGTCACCGGCGTCAGCGGCAGCGGCAAGAGCACGCTCATCAACGACATTCTCTACAAGTCGCTCGCCAAATCCATCTACGGCTCGCGTGAAGAGCCCGGCTCGCATGAGTCCGTTGAAGGCGCCGAACAGCTGGACAAGGTCATCCGCATTGACCAGTCACCCATCGGCCGCACCCCGCGCTCCAATCCCGCCACGTATACGCAGGTCTTCTCGCCCATCCGCGACCTCTTCGCCATGCTCCCCGAATCGCGCGAGCGCGGCTACAAACCCGGCCGCTTCAGCTTCAACGTGGCCGGCGGCCGCTGCGAGGCCTGCGAGGGCGACGGTCAGAAGCGCATCGAAATGAACTTCATGCCCGACGTTTATGTGCAGTGCGAAGTCTGCAACGGGCGCCGCTACAACCAGGAGACACTGGCCGTGAAGTTTCACGGCTACTCCATCGCAGACATCCTCGACCTCACCATCGAAGACGCGCTCACCGTGCTCAAAGACGTTCCGCAGGTGAATCAAAAGCTGCAAACGCTCGTCGATGTGGGACTCGGCTACGTGCACCTCGGCCAGAGCGCGACCACGCTCTCCGGCGGCGAAGCGCAGCGCATGAAGCTGGCCCGCGAGCTCTCCAAGCGCCAGACCGGCCGCACGCTCTATCTTCTCGACGAGCCCACCACCGGCCTGCACTTCGATGACGTCCGCAAGCTCCTCGAGGTCCTGCACCGCCTCGCCGACCTCGGCAACTCCGTCATCATCATCGAGCACAATCTCGACGTCATCCGCAACGCCGACTGGATCCTCGACCTCGGTCCTGAAGGCGGCGAGGGCGGCGGCCGCATCGTCGCGCAAGGCCGGCCCATCAAGGTGGCCGCAACTCCTGACTCCTTTACCGGCCAGTTCCTGCGCCGCTACTACACAACCGCCAGCGGCAAGCTGCAGGAGATCGAGCCGGAAGAAGAATTCGCCGCTCCCTCGCCTGCCCCCGCCGGCGCCGCAAGCAAGTCAG
>NZ_DASXYM010000105.1:0-18509 GCF_036502485.1 Occallatibacter sp.
CTAGGTTACCAAAGAGTTCGAAATACGCTTCTGAGACTACTTTACTGATTGATTTACTGATTGATAACCTCGTCCTTCCCCGCCTGCCTGCTTTCGACAGCCACCGCCAGCGAACTTCCCGCACCCTTCACCGCCGCAGGCGCCGGCGCCGAGTAGTGAATCACCTCCGGGCACACCGCCCCGCCCGTCAGCAACATGCTCATGGCCTGCTCCATCGTGAGTTCGGTCTCCGTTACTGCCGACAGCGGCACAAACTGCAAATACGATGACGAAGGATTGATCGCCTGCGGCACCAGCACCGCCGCAATCGGCATCCCTGTCGTGGCGTCCGCAAGCATATGGGTCAAAAACCCGATCGACTTCTGCCCAGGACTCGGAAAGTCGATCAGCACCACCCGCTGGCCGGAGTTCTTCTTGTTCATCAGCGTGTCCATCGCCTGACGAACCGACGTGTAAATCTTGTTCACCACCGGCAGACGCTCCAGCGTCGCCTCAAAAAGCTCGAACAACTGCCGGCCCACCACCTCTGAGGTGATCTTGCCCACCAGGTAGAACAGAACCACCGTCAGCAGTACAGCCAGCGTGTACTGAAACGGCGTCGAAGCGAAGATGGTGCCCGGAAAGACTTCCGCCAGCACATGCACAAACGGCAGTCCTACCTTGGCCAATACGCCCACCACAAACGAGAACACCAGCCACGTGATGAACAGCGGACCGGCCGTAATGATTCCCGCCAGAATGTTGCGTTTGAAGTCGTGCGCGGTACGGTGAAGTACTGGATTCAAAAGAGCTTCTCCCTTGCTGCCGGTTGCGCGGGCCTGGTTGATTCGGATGCCCCGAATCTGAACTGCGGCTGTTCCCGGATCCGTGTTCCGGCCCGCTGACGGGAATCCGCCGCAAAAAGCACCAGGCGCGCAGCACCGCAAATCGTTTGCCAAACCTTGATTCCCTTATATAGTTATTGGGAAAGGACATGGAATGGCGAAGCCGGAGTTTCGGGAAGAGGTATATCTTTCCGACAGCTATCATGCGAACACTGTGCACGAGGATGTCGGCGGCCCAATGGATGCGCACCGTGAGACCATGCTCCGCGACACCCTCCGCGAAACCCCGCCACAGGACTTGCTCCTGCGCGATAGCTTTCACCGCGAGCCTGCAGCACGCGAAATGGATCAGGACATGAGTCGAGAGGCCTTCAGCCGCGAAACTCAGATCCGCGAGCCTCTGACTCGGGAGCCACTCAGCCGCGAACCCGCACCGCGTCTCGGCGGCCGCCTCGCCGGCACGCCGCTTTCCGGAAATCCCCTGCCCGGCTCCGCCAACGGCACGGGAACCAGCACCCACGAGTCCCACGCGCATCGCCCTGTCCCTCCCGGACGCGCGCTCTCCGTCAACTCAGGCAGCGCAGAGCCGGCGCCCACCCCGGAGGAAGCATCAGCCATGCAGCGCGCGATGGGACTGTTGAAGCAGGCCGCGCCATTTGTTGCGCGCCTCCTGCCCCTCATCGAGGGAAACGTGGCCGGTGCCGTGACGAACCTCCTGGCGCAGCGGCCGCATCCACCCGCCGAACCGGTCGACCTGACCCCGGTGCACAATCAGCTCGCCGAGATCCAGATGCAGCACATCGGTCTCCGCACCTCCGTTCAGGAACAGACCACCACGCTGAAGCGCGTGGAAGATCAGCTCGAAATGGTCCGTGAAGCCACGGACCGCAATACCCTCGAACAGCAGGAACTCATTGAGGACCTCAAGTCAATGGGCAGCAAAGTGAGCCGGATCGCCCTCGGAGTTACGGTCCTGCTCCTCATCTCTATTGGAATAAACCTGTGGCTGTATCTGTATATCAAACGGGTACTGCCGTAAATTCAAAGCTGCCAAAACAGCGTGCGTGCGGGTACGTTGTTTGCAGTAAAGAACTTGTATGGTTGCGATGCTTTGATGGAAGTTTCAGCGCGAGCGGATCGGCCGCGGCACAAGCCGGGGATTTCCGCACGGGGAGCGGCTGGAACAATTCCGCAGGGGCAAATGCCAGGGCCAGGTTTACCCGCACCCACAGGGCGGAGGACTAGGCCGCGTAATCAAGGCTAAGGTCCAACTCCCCGGAGCCTTCAAGGAGGGACATGCGGGACCTGAGGATGGGAGAGACGCACAGGCTCACTCCATCTGCGCACACGGTGAAAGCGCTTCCACCGTCGGGCGGCAGGAGAATCTCGCTCGTCGTGCTCGTCCTGCTCGTTCTGGCCATCGGAGCCCGCTTTCTCGCCGAACCCTTCGGCACTCTCGGCTCCATCATTCTCACCGTCCTCGCGGGCGCTGTTCTATTGGCCTGGACGGTCTGGCCATCAGCCACCCGCGCCCCGCAAGCGAAGGAATCCCCGCTAAAAGACATCCTCGACTCCGCCGGCCCCATGGTCATCGCCATCAGCATGGACGGCGCCATCACCCACATGAATCCATCGGCCGAACGCATGCTCGGCTACTACGCGGCGGAGCTGGTCGGAACCGGCAGAACTGCCGACATTCTGGGGGAGGGCGAGGGGCCGCGGCTGATCGCCGAGTTGCAGCGTCTCAACGGCACGGAGCCAAACCCTGACCTCTCTCGCGAGCAACGGCTCCAGGTGCTGATGGAAACGGTCCGGCATATGCCTCCCAGCCAGGTGCCAAGCTTCGAGACACAGTTCCGGCGCAAAGATGAAACCCTGCTCCCCGTCACCCTGCACCTCTCCGCCCTCCGGGATGAACAGGGGCTTATGAAAGGCCTGGTGGTGGTGGCGCTGGACCAGGCCGGCACCTTGCGCCAGGAGCAGGCGGCGCGCGAGTCTCAGGAGCGCTACCGAGATCTCTTTGAAAACTCCACTGAGATGATCGCCACCCTCAGTCCCGACGGGAAGTTCCTCTATGCCAATCCCGCGTGGAGACGCTCGTTCGGCCTCACCCACTCCGGCCTGATGGCGCTCAACTCGTTTGTGGAGTTGTTCGGGCCCGACAGCCGCGAAGAGGTTGCCGGCCTGTTCCATCGTTCTCTGCAGGGCGACGCCATTGATCGCGCTCCGCTGCGCAACCATACAGCCGACGGCCGCGTACTGGAATTCGAATTGAGCCTGAGCCAGCGGCAGAAGGCCGGGCACGCCGTCGCAGTCCGTTGCCTCCTCCGCGATGTGACCCAGCAGAGACAGCGCGAACACCGCCTCGCCCTGCAATTGGTCGTCAGTCAGATCGTGGGAGAAAACGCTTCACCGGAAATCGCTGCCATGCGCATCCTCGAGGCCGTGTGTATCTCACAGGGATGGGATGTCGCGGTCAAGTGGCAGGTGAACCACGAAGAAAACCGGCTGGAGTTCGCAACCGGCTGGGGAGCCGCCGGCCCCAATGCCGAGAGCATCATCCAGGACAGCGCTGGTTACAGGATTCATTCCGGCGACGACCTTCCCGGGCGCGCCTGGCAGGATGGGCGGCCGGTATGGATCTCCGACCTGGCCATCACGCGCCACGGGCATCGAACCAGCCTGGCACTGCAGCACCAGATGGTTTCAGGCTGGGCAGTTCCCGTCAGGGTTGGCAATAAAACCCTCGCCGTGCTGGAGTTCTACTGCCACCTGCGCCTGCGTGAAGATCCCGAGGCGCTGGCGGCGGTGGAGACAGTGGCCTCCTCGCTGGGGCAGATGCTGGCGCGTTCCCAGGAACGCGGCCGCGCCGAGGAACTCTCACGCCAGCAGGAGATTCTGCTCGATTCCGTGGCCGACGGCATCTGCGGCATCGATCGTCACGGGAACGTGAGCTTCGTGAATCCGGCTGCCGCCCGCCTGCTCGCCTCGCCGGTATCGCGGCTCACCGGCAAATCGATTCACGATCTACTCCATGGAGCTGCACCGGAAGAACGCAAATGCGGCGCAGATTGCCAGCTGCTTCGCGCCGCCGAGCGGCAGGCTACATCGGCCGGCGAGGACTCGATCTTCCGCGTCAACGGCACCTCCTTCCCTGCCGAGTATTTCTTCACACCCATCATGGACCAAGGGCGCTTCTCCGGCTCGGTGATGAGCTTCCGCGACATCAGCCAACGCTACGCCCTCGACAGGCTGAAAGATGAATTCATCTCCACAGTCAGCCACGAACTGCGCACTCCGCTCACCTCCATCCGTGGCGCCTTGGGCCTGCTCTCGTCCGGCATCTTGGGAACCATCAACGACAAGGCCGCCAATCTGCTGCGGATTGCCGTAACAAATTCAGACCGTCTGGTCCGTCTCATCAACGACATCCTCGACCTCGAGCGGATCCAAAGCGGGAAAGAACCCATCACCTTCCGCCCCATGCAACTGAGCGACGTGGTCCGGCAGGCAATCGACGGCATGCAGCCCGTAGCAGAGGCCGCCGGCGTGCAACTGCTGCATGACACCACGCAAGCTGAAATCTCCGGTGACGCCGACCGACTGCTACAGGTGCTGACCAATCTGCTGTCCAACGCAGTGAAGTTCTCCCCCCCCAATTCCAGCGTGTCGGTGATGACACGCCCCAGCGCTGCCGGCATAACCCTGTCCGTCATCGACCAGGGTCGGGGGATTCCCGCGGACAAGCTGGAGGCCATCTTCGGCCGCTTCCAGCAGGTGGACGCCTCGGACTCGCGTCAGAAGGGCGGCAGCGGACTGGGCCTGGCCATCTGCCGCACCATCGTTCAGCAGCACTCCGGCCGCATCTGGGCTGAGCGCAACCCGGTGCGGGGATCCACGTTCCGCGTCTTCCTGCCCTACCGGCCGGAGACTCTGCCGGGTTCGCAGGTGATTGCACCTGTGGAGCACGGAACCGTGCTGGTGGCGGATTCAAACCGGTTAACCCGCCCTGTCATTGCTGAGCAACTCGCGAGGCATGGCTATCGCGTGCTGGAATCCACCACGGTAGAGCAGACCGTTGCCTGCGCGCGTGACGGCGTGGAAGCCGTCCTGGTCGATACCTCCCTGGACGGGATGAATGGCTGGGAAATCCTCCCCCTGTTGCGGCAGGGCGACCCGAGGCGGCGCGTTCCCATCGTGCTGTTAAGCCTCTCTACCCAGAGCCGAGCTGAGCTTCCAGCCGAGGCTGAGGGTGTATTAACCAAGCCGATAGAAGAAGATGCCTTGCTGGCAGAGCTGGCCCGCGTGCTCTGCGGCCCCGGCGAAAAGGTCCGCATCCTGATCGTCGAAGACGACGCCGACCTGGCGCGCGTGATTGCCGCCGTGTTTTCCCGGGACATGATCGAAGTACGGGTAGCATCCACGCGGCAGGGCGCGCTCGACGAATGCTTCCGGTTCCAGCCGCATCTGATGGTTCTGGATATCGGCCTCCCCGATGGCGATGGATTCAACGTCGTGGACGGGCTGCGACAGCGGCAAGAACTGGCCCACATGCCACTGGTGGTCTACTCCGGGCGCGATCTCGGGCCCGAAGAACGTGGCCAACTCAAGCTCGGGCCCACTCATTTCCTGACCAAAGCGCGCGTTCAGCCGCAACAGCTTGAAGCTCTGGTCTTGACGTTGCTGCACAATTCGCGTCTGATGGAGGAAGAATCCCCCATCGTGTCGGCCAACCGGGTTCCGTAAAGCTCCGCGGCTGTGCCCATTTCCCCGTGATCCGTTGCGCGGAAGTGTTTGTTTGCCGCTGTTCGGCCGATAAACGGGGAGTGGGAGTTGGAAACAGATGGCGCATCGCATTCTGATCATCGACGACGAGGACGATATCCGCGAAGTCGCGGCGTTAAGCCTGGAGACAGTGGCCGGCTGGGATGTAGCCGTAGCCAGTTCCGGAGCGCAAGGCCTGCTTCGCGCAGCCGAATACCACCCCGACGCAATCCTGCTGGATGTGATGATGCCCGGGATGGACGGGCCCTCCACCTTCCGCGAACTGCGCAAAAATCCCCTCACCGCAGAAATCCCTGTCCTTCTGCTCACCGCCAAGGTGCAAAGCAACGACAAGCGCCGGTTTGCCGACCTCGGTGTCCAGGCCGTGCTCTTCAAGCCCTTTGATCCACTCACGCTACCCTCGCAGATCGCCGGCGTGCTGGGGTGGGCCTAGCCAGAACATGGGAACCACGGGTCAGCCCGCGCTCGCTGAGGCCCTGAAGCTCCTGTGGGTAAGGTTTCTTCCTCAGATGCAGGAACGTGTGGCCGCCCTGGAGGCTGCCAACCACGCATTGCAGGCCGGAGTGCTCTCGGGCGAACAGAGACAAGAAGCCGCAGCCGCAGCCCACAAGCTGGCCGGTGTGCTGGGAACCTTCGGGCTAATCACCGGCACCGAGCTCGCGCGCGAAGCAGAACAGATTTACGCCAACGAAGCGGCAATCGCCCAGACCGCCGTGGTGCGTCTAAGTGCCATAGCGAAAACACTCATGACGACCATCCAGTCTCACAGTTGAACTACCGGCAAACCACCTTGCTCGTCTTCACCCGGCCCGGAAATCCCTCCTCCTGAGACCCACACAATGTCAGCCTTTACACTTTGTAAGGATGAATCGGCAACCGCAGGACATGTCGCAACTCGGGTTCAGCTTTGAAGCCGCGGTCCCGGTGCGCCGCACATGGCCTGTGCGCGAGCTCGTCGTGCGCATTCGCGAGCTCATCGAGGAGCAGTATGGCGACGTCTGGGTAGAGGGCGAGATCTCGAATTTCCGCGCCGCACCGTCCGGTCACATCTACTTCACTTTGAAGGATGCGGACGCGCAGCTTCCGGTAGTGCTCTTCCGCCGCCAGGCGCTGCTGCTCCGCTTCCGCCCTGAAGACGGCTTGCATGTCTTGGTGCGCGGCCGCGTCAGCATCTACGACCAGCGCGGCCAGATGCAGCTTGTAGGCGAGGCCATGGAACCCGTGGGCGCCGGGTCCCTGCAACTCGCATTCGAGCAACTGAAAGACCGGCTCAAGCTAGAAGGTCTCTTCGACACCGAACGCAAGCGGCCGCTGCCGTCCTTCCCCCGTACCGTTGGCATCGTGACGTCGCCCAGTGGCGCGGTGATCCGCGACTTCCTCAATATCGTCACCCGGCGGCACTCTGGCTTGAACGTACTGCTTTGCGCGGCATCCGTGCAGGGAGAGGCCGCGGCCGCCGAGATCGTCTCCGCCATCCAATGCCTCGACGAATCCGGCATTGTCGACGTCATCGTTGTCGCCCGCGGCGGCGGCTCGCTCGAAGATCTGGCTGCTTTCAACAGTGAACGTGTGGCCCGCGCCATTGCCGCATCAAGGCTACCCGTCGTTTCCGCCGTGGGCCACGAAACAGATTTCACGATTGCCGATTTCGTCGCCGACCTCCGCGCACCCACTCCTTCGGCCGCGGCCGAGCTGATCACCGAGGCGCAGCATCGCGTCGCGGAGCACGTGGCACGATTGAGTGCGCGCCTCGATCGTGCCGCGCATTTTCAATTGCTGCAGGCGCGCCAGAAGTTGACCCGCATTCCGGTGAGCCGCGCGGAATCGCGCATGATGACGACGCTGCATCGTCAGGAGCAGCGACTCGATGACACCAACCTGCGCATGCAAGCGAACCTGAACTTGCAAATACGGGAGCACCAGCATCACATAGCAGAGCTGAGCGCGAGTGTGTTGCGCCACGATCCGCGCCAGCGGCTCGCGCATGCACGACAGCACGTCGCCGCTGGGGCAACCCGCCTGCAACACGCCATGCGTCGAGCCCTGGATGGGCAACGAGCACGGGCGCAGGCATTAGAGGCGCGCCTTCGTTCACTCTCGCCACTTGCTGTGCTCGATCGTGGATTCGCACTGGTGCTCGATCAGAATGGGGAGCTGGTACGATCCATAAGCCAGCTACAACCCGGTAAAGCTTTGACCACGCGCCTTAGCGACGGCGCATTTACGAGCCATGTCGAATCCGCCACATCAAAGGACACCAACGGGATATCGAATTTATGACGACGAACGCACGAAAGCTGTTTGGTACGGATGGAATCCGCGGCATTGCCGGCGAAGCGCCGCTGGATGCACGAACAATCTTCGCGACAGGCTTGGCGCTGGGCCATTCAGTAGCGCGGACTACGGCCGACCGACGTGTGATTCTCGGACGCGACACGCGCGAATCGAGTCCATGGATCGCCGCAGTGCTTGCAGCCGGCCTGCGGGAAGCCGGGGTGGCCGTCGACAGCGCCGGAGTCATCACCACTCCGGCTGTCGCATTTCTGGCGCGGACGCACGGATACGCGGCGGGCGTCGTCATTTCGGCGTCGCACAATCCCTGGCGCGACAACGGAATTAAGCTTTTCGGCTCGGACGGCTACAAGCTGCCGGATTCCGAAGAACTGGCAATGGAAGACGAGATCCTACGGCACGCCAACATCGCCACCGCACCCGATCCCACGACACTGCCGCAAATCGTCGATAACGAGGCGTTGCAGCAAGACTACATCGAGTTTTTGTTGAATTGCGTGCCGGGGCTGCGGCTCGACCGCCTGAAGATCGTCGCCGATTGTGCCAATGGCGCCGCAACTTCTGTGGCTCCCGAGCTGTTTCACCGGCTAGGCGGCGAGCTGACGCTGCTCAACATTTCGCCTGACGGCCGCAACATCAACGACGGCTGCGGTGCGCTACATCCGGAATGGGTAGCAAACGACGTGCAGTCGCGGGGCGCGGACGCGGGCGTGACGTTCGACGGCGATGCGGACCGCTGCATGCTCGCGGGCCCGCGTGGAAACGTCCTAAATGGCGATGCGATTCTGCTCATGGCAGCACGGGATCTCAAGGCACGGGGCCTGCTGAGCGGAGACACGGTCGTCGCAACCACGATGTCAAACATGGGCCTTGAAGCGGCGCTAAAACGCTCCGGCGTCGCTATGATGCGCGCACCCGTCGGCGACCGCTACGTTCTGGAAATGATGCAGAACCATAACGCGGCACTGGGCGGGGAGCAGTCCGGCCACATCTTGTTCCCTCACCTCGCCACAACCGGCGATGGCCTGCTCACCGCGCTTGTGGTCCTTGATCTCATCGCACGGTCGGGCAAAGGCATTGATGATCTCACCGCGGATCTAAAGGTCTTTCCCCAGGTGATTGTGAACGTGAAGGTGCGCGAGAAAAAGCCGCTCAATTCCATTCCCGTCGTGGCCGCCCTCATCAAGGCGGCCGAGGCCGAGCTGAAAGATACGGGCCGCGTAGTTATCCGCTACTCGGGGACAGAAGCGCTGGCGCGCGTCATGATCGAAGCCGAGGACGAAAGCGCGATGCGGCGCCACGCCGACGCAATCGCGGACGCAATACGCGAAGAATTGGGAGTTTAGCTCGCGCTCTGCCATCCGGTCGTCAAAATCAGATGACCGGATGGGCACGCGATCGTCGTGCCGCTTCTATCCGCGCAGCACCGCATGCGGCGAACTCATAGCAGAAAGCTCATCAAAGGTGTCATCCGGTAATTGCAGCGCCGCCGCCGCGACATTCTCTTCCAGATGCCCGACGTTCGACGTACCCGGAATGGGCAATATGTTCTTGGCTCGCTTTAGCAGCCATGCCAGGCCCACCTGCATGCGCGTAGCGTTGAGCTGGCGCGCTGCCCTGTCGAGCGCCTCGCTCGCAAGGCGCACCTGCCCCAGCGGTGCCCACGGCATGAAACCGATGTCGTGCCGCGCACAGTAATCCACCACAAAATCCCACTCCCGATCAGCAAAGCTGTAGCGGTTCTGCACACTCACAATGGGCACAAGCCGGCGCGCGCGCTCAACATATTCAAGCGCCACATTCGACAGCCCCACATGCCGGATTTTGCCCGCTTCACGATGCTGCGCCAGACATTCCATCGACGCATCAAAAGACACCGCCGGATCCGGTATATGGAGTTGGAAAACGTCGATTCGATCCAGACGCAGCCGCTTGAGGCTGCCCTCCAGGGCCTTCGTCAGATGCGCAGGGCTGGCGTTGTGAATCCACTGTCCGGGACCCACACGCTCCCACCCGGCCTTGGTCGCGATCACAAGCCCGGCAGGATACGGGTGCAGCGCTTCGGCGATCAGTTCCTCAGACACGTGCGGCCCGTAGGAATCCGCGGTATCGATCAGGTTCACACCCAGTTCCACAGCCCGCCGCAGCGTAGCCAGCGCTGCAGGCTTGTCTTCCGACGGTCCCCACACGCCCTTACCCACAATGCGCATGGCGCCGTAACCCAGCCGATTCACATTGAGGTCTCCCCCCAGCGTGAAAGCACCGGCTGCGGCAGCGTTGAGTTGCAAAGCACTCATGAGAGTCTCCTTGGATCGCCCGTCACAGCGGCTTGAAAGTCAGATGCAGAATCAGAGGTCGCGCCAGTTCGGTCCATAGCCAAGATCGGCGACCAAAGGTACATTCAGCTTGACGACGCCCTCCATCTCTGTGCGGACGAGCTCATCCACTTCGTTCCTCTCATCGTCCGGCACTTCGAAGAGCAATTCATCGTGCACTTGCAGCACCATTCGTGTCTTCAGCTTGCGCTTTGAGAGCTTACGGTCGAGCGCTATCATCGCCAACTTGATGAGATCGGCTGCAGTGCCCTGCAACGGCGTGTTAACGGCCGTGCGCTCTGCAAATCCGCGCTGGTTGGGGTTGCGGCTTGTAATGTCGGGGATGGGACGCAGCCTCCCGAAGAGAGTACGAACGCTGCCCGTGCTTCGTGTTTCCGCAAGTGTCTTCTCAATGAACGCCTGCACGCCCTGGTAGCGCGCGAAGTAGCGATCAATATACGCGCGTGCTTCACTCTGCGGAATGCCGAGTTGCGTTGCAAGCCCGAACGGCGAAATACCGTACACGATCCCGAAGTTGACAGCCTTGGCACGGGAGCGCGTTTCCTTGTCCATCGATTCCACCGGGACGCCGAACACCTCACTGGCCGTGAGCGTATGGATGTCTTCGTCGGTCTGATACGCGCGTACCAGCAGCGGATCGTTGCTGAAGTGCGCCAGCAGCCGCAGCTCAATCTGCGAGTAGTCAGCGGAAAGAAGCTCTGTGCCCGGCGCTGCAGTGAACGCCGCACGAATCTCGCGGCCAAGTTCAGTACGAATCGGAATGTTCTGCAGGTTGGGATTGACGGAGGAGAGACGCCCCGTGGCCGTCGCCGCGGCCTGGAACGTTGTATGTACCCGGGAATCAGCGTCGGCAAGCAGCGGCAGTTGGTCGATGTACGTCGACTTCAGCTTGGACACGTGGCGATACTCAAGCACCAGCCGCGGCACTTCATGCTTCTCGGCAAGGGATTCAAGCACATCCTGCGCGGTGGAGATGGTCTTGCCCTTTCCGTACTTGACCGGTGCGGGCAGGCCCATATGCGTAAAAAGAACCACACCAAGCTGCTTGGGAGAATTGATATTGAAGCGCTGGCCTGCCAGCTCGTAGATACGTTCTCCGAGCCGCTCAATCTCTGCGCCAAAACGCGTCGAAAGCTCGTTCAGCACGGCCTTGTCGATCCGCACCCCGGCTTCTTCCATGCGATAGAGCACAGGCGCAAGTGGAAGATCGATGCTGGTGTAAACGCTCGTGACCTCAGACTCCTCGGCATGTTTGCGCAGCGTAGGGACAAGCGAATTCACAATCGCCGCGGCAGAGGTGAGCGAGGCTGGCGGCGCGTGTCCGTGGCGCGCAGCGACGTCGGCGAGCGACTGCGTGCTGTGCGTAGAGTTCAGCGCGTAGGACAGCAGCATCACATCGTCTATTTCGCCTCGCAATTTGACGCTCTGCGCGCGCAGTGCGTGCATGGCGGCTTTGCAGTCGTGCACGCGCTTTGGCACCCCGGCATCCTCAAACAGCCCGCGAAGCTCATCGTCGAGCGAAAGCGATAGCGCAACCCCTATTTCACCGCACACACCGATGTTGCAGTCGGCCCCCTTCTCCGCGACTTCCGTCAGATCAAGCAGGGACATCATCATCGGTGCTCCCGCCTCGTCCTCGGATTCGGGAACCGCCGCGGGCTGTGCCGCATTCAGCGCAAACGCAAATCCGTTGCTGCGCGCTGCTGCCACAAACGTCCCCCGCTGTTCGGGGGTCGGAAACTCGATGAGTTCGAATTTCACCGCTGTCTCCGACGGCGCGAGTTCCTTGAGCCACGAAGTGAATTCAAGTTCTGTGAAGAGTTCCCGACACCCCTCGACATCGGGCAACTGCGTCTCCATGGCCGTGAGATCGAGTTGGAGTGGCACATTGCAATCGATGGTGACCAGTTCCTTCGACAGCAGAACCGCATCGCGATTATGCTGCAGGGACTCGCGATATGTCTTTCGCTTCACCTCTTCCGCGCGATCCAGCACAGCCTCAAGGCTGCCGAACTCCTTAATCAGATCAACACTGCCTTTGTCGCCAATGCCCGGTGCGCCCGGGATGTTATCTATCGAGTCTCCGCGTAGCGCCATCACGTCGATCACCTTCGACGGCGGCACTCCAAGCACTTCTTCCACCTTGGCGACGTCGAGGATGAGGTTGTCCTTCTGCGGGTTCAGCACCTTCACGCGATCGTTGACAAGCTGCATCATGTCTTTATCACCAGAGACGATGAAGATATCGTGCCCCTGCTCGGAGGCGCGGCAGGACAGGGTGCCGATCACGTCGTCAGCCTCGAATCCCTCGGCCTCGAGAATGGGGATGCGGAACACCTCGAGCGCCCGGCGGATGTAAGGAACCTGCCGCACAAGATCTTCAGGCATCGCTTCACGCTTCGCCTTGTAGCCCTCATAGCCCACCTCTTCAAAGCACTGCGTCTTCGAGTTCCATTTGCGCAGTGACCCGATCTCCTTCGCCCGATCGTCGCGGAAAACTTTGCCGCTCACGTCGAACACGGCGGCAAAATAATGCGGAGAGAAGTCCTCGCGAAGCTTTCGAATCATGTTCACAAAGACGTAAATCGCCGCAGTCGGCAGGCCGGAGCGCGTGGACATAGGCCGCGACCGCTGCATCGCGTGGTACGCGCGGAAGATGAAACCCATTGCATCAAGGAGGAAGACGGGAGACTTTGCTTGGTCGGGCACGGATCAAAGTCTATCAAGCCAGGCACTGGGACCAGGAAAGAGCGATCAGGAATCAGGCCGGTCGCAGATTGACGCCCCCCACTCGGCTAGCTCCAGCGAGTTTACGCGATGAACATGCAGTCGCCATAGCTGAAGAACCGATATCGGTTTTCAACGGCGTGTTCGTACGCCTTCAAGGCGTGTTCGCGCCCCGCAAAGGCGCTCACCAGCATCAGCAGGCTTGATTGGGGCAGGTGGAAATTGGTGAGGAGTGCCTCGACGAGGCGGAACTTGAATCCCGGCGAGATAAAAATATCCGTTGCGCCTTCATGCGGCTGCAGTGACCCGCCGCCGGCTTCCCGGGCGCAGTGCTCGAGCGTGCGCACCACCGTAGTGCCTACCGCGATGACTCGCCGCCCTTCAGCAACGGCGCGATAGATTGCCCCAGCCGTCTCAACTGAAATCGTATATCGCTCCTGATGCAGCCGCACTTCGTCCACCCGATCCACGCGCAGAGGCGCAAACGTACCCAGGCCCACGTGCAATGTGATGCGGGCAACCTCAATACCCCGCGCAGAAAGCGCTTCCAGAATCTGAGGCGTAAAGTGCAGGCCGGCAGTTGGCGCAGCCACAGAGCCGAGTTCCCGCGAATAGACCGTCTGATAGCGCTCCCGATCAGCTGCGGCATCGTCGCGGTGAATGTACGGCGGCAATGGAATGTGGCCGATGCGATCGAGCGCAGCGTAGAAGTCGTCCACTGGCTGAAACTGGAGAACTCGATCGCCGAACGGTCCGCGCTCCACCACCTCGGCCCTAAGCTCGATTCCGCCGTTCGAATTCGCGAATACAAGAATCTCTCCGATTGCCACCTTGCGCCCAGGCCGAACCAGCGCGTGCCACCTATTCTGGCCCGCTTGTTCCGTCAGCATCACCTCAATCCGTCCGGTGGGCTTCTCCCTCTCGCGACGAAGCGTTCGACGTGCGTATAGGCGCGCAGGAATGACCCGGCTGTCGTTGAGCACGAGGAGATCGCCGGACCGCAGCAGCGCTGGCAGTGCGGTGAACATCGAGTCCTGCAACGAGCCGGTCGCGCGATTCATTATCAGCATGCGGCTCGCGCCCCGCTCCGTCGGCGGCTCCTGCGCAATCAGTTCTTCTGGCAGATGATAATCGAAATCGCTAACCAGCA
This sequence comes from Occallatibacter sp., assembly GCF_036502485.1. GTDB lineage: Bacteria > Acidobacteriota > Terriglobia > Terriglobales > Acidobacteriaceae > Telmatobacter. The sequence goes on from NZ_DASXYM010000105.1 coordinate 14,115, forward strand.
TATCGTGATCAGATTCGCTCATAGTTGAACCTGCCCGAAGTGTTGAAGCGCTCGCATGCGCGCCCGTTCGAGGGCTGCGTTGAGCTGCTGGCGTAAGGGTTCTAAGTCCTCGCTGGCAAATACCTGCGGAACCGCGATCCCCTTGGACCAACTCACTACGATGCGCGTGAATGGCTTGGGGACGAGGAAGCGATCCCAGGACTTCACCATCCAGGCGCGCTCGGGCTGCAGATGAAACACGCCGATGGGTGTTCCTGTAAGCTCCGCCAGCTTGATCGGCCCCATCTTGGTCTGGTAAATCGGGCCGCGCGGCCCGTCAGCCGTGAAAATCGCCGCGCCGCCTCTCTCGATCACGCGCTTTAGTCCCAGCAGTCCTTCACGTCCGGCCCGCGAACTCGACCCCCGCACAGCGTCGAAGCCGAACAGTCGCAGAATCCGAGTAATCAGCTCGCCGTCAAAGCTCCGGCTGATGAGAATGACCGCATGGCTCCAGCGGAAGTAAAGTGCGCAAGGCAACACGCATTGGTGCCAGAAGCAGTAAGTCTGGGCCGGCACCTCAGCCCCCGGAAGAACGGGCTCCGAGCCCTCTTCAGCGATCAGCTCAAAGCGCCAGGTGAACCCGACGATCCAGAGAAATGCCCAGACAATGCGCGGCACCAAAGCCAGCACGCTGCGCTGCGTTAGGGTAAAGTCGGGACTCTCTTGCTCGGGCACTCTTTGATTCTAGCGGCCTGCGCATCCGTCAGCTGTAGCGCAGCCAGCGTACTAGTTCCGGCAGGGTGGCGCGCTTACCGTACATGAGAATGCCGACTCGATAGAGTCTTGACGAAACCCACAGCACTCCCCAGATGCTCAGAATCATAATTCCAAATGAGGCCGCGAACTGCCAGAATGGCGGTATTTCCGAGCCGATGCGCAGCATCATGATGATGGGAGCCGTTGCCGGGAACAGCGAAGCCGCCACAGACAGCAGCGAGTTGGGATTGTTCATCACCAGCACAATCAGCGCAAAGCTAAGCCAGATGGGCAGCGCGGCCAGTGGCGTATACATCTGCAGTTCCTGCTCGGTTTCACAGGATGCGGCCAGTCCCGCGAAGAGCGACGCATAGAGCAGATATCCCAGCACGAAGTACGCCGGGAACGACACTCCTTCCACCCAGGAGAAGTGCATGTCCATTTGACCCGATAGCATGGTGGCGGCCACCGAACCGCCGATCGCGATGGCTGCCACAACCCAGATGCCTATCTGCGTCAGGCCCACGGCCCCTATGCCGATCAGTTTCCCCGCGAGCAGGTCGCTGGGTTTAGCGGTGGCCAGCATGACTTCAAAGATCCGCGAGGTCTTCTCCTGAATGATGGAACGAGCCACATTCATGCCGTAAATCATGGTGGTCATCGAGAGCAGGATGGCCATGGCATACCCCTTCCAGAAGGAGCTCATGGCATTGCTTTTCACCTCTTTGCCCTGCTTGTTCACGGTGCGCGTATCGATGTCCACGTCCTTGAGAAGGTCGTCGACATTCTCAGACTGAATTCCCGAAGCCGCCAGCCGCCGCCGCACCAGCGCGTGGTTCAGAGATGAGCCCAGGCGCGCGTTGGTTATGAAATCACCGGATGTCTGCGATTCGTAGATCGCAGTGGGGTTCTTCCCGACCGGCGCATCGATCCACAGGAACCCATCGATCGACTTCACTTTCACCTGATCGATAAGACCGGGACGCTCGGCAAGTGTTACCGGCGCCAGAACGTCGATCTGCGACTTTGATTGGTCATGCGCGAGAAATTGCGTTCGGACGGCGTCGGCAAGAGCCGCATCATTGGAAGCGATCACGATGTGCTTGGCGCCACTGGCACTGCGGCCTGCCAGGATCATGACTCCGATTAACACGCCAAAAAGCGCCGGTACTAGAATCGTCGTGATCCTGAAAGCTCGCCCACGGATCTGCTCCAGGTACTCGCGCTTGGCAACCAGCAGAAGATTACGCATCGGCTTTGCCTCCTACGGCCTGTATAAAGATTTCTTCAAGCGACGGCTCCACCACTTCGAAGCGATGAATCGTTGCCACCGCTGCCGCCTCATGCAGCAGCTTCTGAGCGTTCCCTCGCGGATCCAGGCGAATTTCGGCATGGCCTGAGAAGTTTTTAGCTTGGGCGATTTCGGCGCTCTTCAGGAACGACGCATCGCCCTCAAACTCCACAATGACTCGGTTACGCTCGTAGCGCGACTTGATTTCGCGCACCTTGCCGGAGAGCACCGCTGCGCCCCTGTTGATGAGGCAGATGGAATCGCAGAGCTTCTCCACCTGATCCATGCGGTGAGTTGAAAAGATAATGGCCTTCCCCTGATCTTTCAATTGCAGCAACGTGCGCTCCAGCAGCGTAGCGTTGACCGGGTCCAGGCCGGAGAAAGGTTCATCCATCACGATCAACCCCGGATCGTGCAGCAGCGATGCAATGAACTGTATCTTCTGCTGCATGCCCTTTGACAGCTCTTCGGTCTTTTTCTGCAGGCTGTCCGCAATCTCCAGCCGCGTGGCCCAATCCACAGCCCGCTTCTTCGCTTCCTGCGGAGCAAGTCCATGCAACTCGCCAAAGAACACAAGCTGGTCGATGACCTTCATCTTCTTGTAAAGCCCGCGCTCTTCCGGGAGGTATCCCACACGCTCCAGGCTCTTACGGTCAAACGGCTTATCGAAGAGAGTCACGCTTCCAGAGTCGGGGATGGTGATGCCCATCATCATGCGGATGGAACTGGTCTTGCCCGCGCCGTTGGGACCCAGCAATCCGAACATCTGGCCAGGTTCGATGGAAAAACTCAGGTTGTTGACTGCTATCTTGCTCTCGTAAGCCTTGGTCACTCCTGCAAGTTCGACGACAGGCATAATTCTCCGCGGTTCCCCTGAGCGCGTCCACACACCAGGCGATGTACTGTCGAGCAGTGTAGCAAAGGCCTCATGGCGTTCATTTGCTCTGGTGCAGATACGCCAGACATGCAGAACAAGTTCCGGAACCAATCGCCAAGCGGGCCCGAAACGGAACCTTTGGCTGTCTGCCCACGCGGCGTCCGTCAGGCGTCCCTCTAATCGTCGTCGTCAGCCTTCTGCGTCTTTTTCACACGCACCTTCAGGATTCCAGGAACCGGCCGATCGCCCATGGCATCCTTCCACAGGATCACGTTCAGCTTCTGCGTGTCGGCCCGGTCCGCATGGCGGAAATCCATTTTGAGGCTCTCCTGGGCTCCAGGTGCACTACCCTTGTTCGCGGTATAGATCAGCCCGTTGTCACGATTCGAGACGTCCGCCGCGAACGCCACCTGATCACCGGGACCAGTAAACAGGGACGAAATCATCGAACTGAGCGCGTCGTTGTTGTTCATCGGCGGCAGCCCCAGCACCGTCTCCATCGTGCGAATCATGCTCACGGTCGAGTAGAAGCGGCTGTCCACAAAAGCCGCACCATCTACCCCATGGGGCGCATATTTGCTCACCACAAGTCCAAGGCTACGGTGCGCATCCACATGGTCGGCGCCGTTCTGCGCATCGTCTTCCAAAATGAAGAAAGCCGTGTCATCCCAGAAGGGCGAATGGGAGATGGCTTCTACTGCGCGTCCCACTGCCAGATCATTATCCGCAACCGAAGCCTTGGGAGTTGGCCCACCAGGCCGCGTGCCCGCAGTATGATCGTTGCCCAGGCGCAGCATCACAAAGTTCGGCATGGTATCGCGACCCTGCTGGCGATCCGTCAGCCAGCCCTTCAAATGCCGCAGAAAGATGTCCACTCGTATCTGGTCCGGCACAGACAGCTCAAAATCCGGAGCCTCTGTCGCAAAGTGCCCCACCAGCTCCGGCTTTGTAGCTGTGTTGCTGGCAATCCGCGGAATGGACCACGGCCATTTGTTCGTCCCACCGCCCCACTCCTCCGGAATGACTTCGCCCGGCGCAATGGATTTCCGGTCGCACGCTTTGCCGGCCATCATCGGCCCTTCTTGCGGATTTACAGGCGGATGCGCCGCAACCTCGTCCGTGCAGAAAATCGTGGAGATGTATTCTCCGAAGTGGTAATAGGTTTTGTGATGCGCCGCCAGGTCGCCCCACAAATAACCGCTGGCCGGCTCATTCACGTCGGCAATCTTCTGCGCCAGGGGATAGCCGTTTGCGACTGCGCCCTCGAAATCATAGGTGCGTTCGCTGCCCCGATACGCCTGCTGCCACGTCTTCTCCAGATAATCGGTTCCGATCGCGGCGTTGGACCACACATGCCCATCGCCCGAGACCTCCCCCGAGTCGAAGAAGTTGTCCAGCACCCCGAACTGCAACGCCAGCTTGTGCAGGTTGGGCGTCGTCGAGGCGCCATACATCGTCAGGCTCGCATCGCCATTGCCCACTCTCTTGCCGT
>NZ_DASXYM010000106.1:0-3006 GCF_036502485.1 Occallatibacter sp.
CGACTCCTTCAGAATCCCCACAATCTGCTCTTCGCTGTAACGGCTCTTACGCATCTGAAGTCCTCCTCGTCAGGGCCTCATCGACCCAATTTATCGGAGAACTCTCACTCCCGCTGGACTAAATCAAAGGATGCAGCTCAACCGGCCTGCGCCGGATTTTGGGGGCCATCATCATCTTGGCTGGATCATCCTTACCTGCGCAGGGTCAAATGCGTGCGAAGGTTGACTCGGTGCTCATCCTCAAGAAGGAACATGTGCTTGAGCTGCTTTCTGGCGGGAAGGTGATCCGGACGTACAAGGTGGCGTTGGGATCGGGCGGGCTGGCTCCCAAAGAGCGCGAAGGAGACGGCCGTACTCCCGAGGGGCGCTACGTCATTGACAGCCGCAACGAGCGCTCCGCGTATCACAAGGCGCTGCACGTCTCGTATCCCAACGCCGACGATCGTCGGCGGTCCGCAAAGCTGGGAGCGAGCCCCGGTGGGGCGATCATGATCCATGGGCTGCCCAACGGCAAAGGCTGGATTGGCGGCGGGCACCGGATTTACGACTGGACGCTGGGATGCATCGCTGTGACCGACGACGAGATTGAGGCAATCTGGAAGATGGTCCCGGTCGGCACACTAGTGGAGATCCGTCCGTAACGTAAGGAAGTCGGTTTGTTCTTTCCATTCAGGCAACGAACGTGTAGAACCGATAGGGTAATTCGTTTAGGTGACTATGGGTGTTTAGTGTGGGTTACTGCACCAGGTCACTGTGCTTCCCTTTCGAGAATTCACGATGACTGCCGATGGTTTTGGTTCACTGCTGATGGCGGCGCCATTATTGCTGGTGCTGGTGGCCGGCGTTTTGCGCCTTGACGAACATATTTTTACATCCAACCGCGGCAAAAAGTCCGAGCGGGCGCGGCGGAGGTTTGCGGTATCGGATCAGGACGGTGAAGAGGTCCTCACCGATCCGGACGGCAGGCCTTCCAAGTAGGGGGGACAGGCGACGCAGGGCGACGCGGCGGCGATGGCGGCGGCTGTTCCGCGGAAGGCAGCCCGGTTCTGCGAAGATTGATAGGGAATGCTCTCACTGCAAAATGCCGGGAAGCGGTTTGGGCCGCGGATCCTCTTTACTGAAGCCAACTGGCTTATTCGCAACAACGAAAAGACTGCCCTGGTGGGCGCTAACGGGACGGGCAAGTCGACGCTGATGAAGGTGTTGGCGGGGCTGGAGTCGCTGGATTACGGCGAGCTGCAGCGCACCCGCGGCATGAGCATCGGCTACCTGCCGCAGGAGGGCTTGCGCCTGACCGGGCGGACCATCTTCGAAGAATGCCTGACGGTGTTTGACGAGATTCGCGAGATGGAAGGGGAGATTGAGCGGCTGGGCGGGCAACTGGCTGAAGTTGACCACGAGAGCGCCGAGTACAAGGCGGCGGCCGAGCGCTACAGCATGCTTCAGGAGCGGTTCCACGCGCTGAATGGGTATGCACTGGACGCGCAGGTTGGAGCCGTGCTGACTGGATTGGGGTTCGGCAAGGACGACTGGAGCCGGCTCACGGACGAGTTCAGCGGAGGCTGGCAGATGCGCATTGCATTGGCCAAGCTGCTGCTGGCGAGGCCCAACCTGCTGCTGCTGGACGAGCCAACGAACCACCTTGATCTGGAGACACGCAACTGGCTTGAGGAGTACCTCAAGGCCTATCCGTTCGGTTACATCCTGATCTCCCACGACCGCTATTTTCTGGATGTGACTATCGACCGGACGGTCGAAATCTGGAACAAGCGGCTCACGATCTACAACGGCAACTACACCAAATACCTGACGCAGAAGGATGAGCGCAGGGCACAGCTCGAGGCAGCTTACAAGCACCAGAAAGATCAGATTGAACATCTCGAGGCGTTCATAAGCCGGTTTCGCTACCAGGCGACGAAGGCCAAGCAGGTGCAGAGCCGGATCAAGGAGCTCGAGAAGATTGAGCGCATCGAGATTCCGGAGGAAGAGCCGGTCATCCATTTCAAATTTCCGCAGCCGGCGCCGTCCGGGCGCATGGTGGTGGAGGCTGACGGGCTATCGAAGAGCTACGGCGAAAAGAGAGTCCTTGAGAACGTGCGGTTCACCATCGAGCGCGGCGACCGCGTGGCGCTGGTGGGGGTGAATGGCGCCGGCAAATCCACCCTTATCAAGCTGATGACGGGCGTGGAGGCACCCACGTCCGGCATGGCGCGCATAGGGCATAACGTGGTGAGCGAGTACTTTGCGCAGGATCAGTACAAGGTGCTCGATCCTGACGCGCGCATGCTGGACGACATCAGCCGCGCTGCTGTGAAGGTCCCGGAGAGCGAATTGCGCAGCCTGCTGGGCTGTTTTCTTTTCTCAGGGGACGATGTGTTCAAGCCGCTTGGCGTGCTGAGTGGGGGCGAGCGCAATCGTTTCGCGCTGGCGCGCATTTTGGTGTCGCCGTCGAATTTCCTGCTGCTCGACGAGCCGACGAATCACCTGGATATGCGCGCCAAAGACGTGCTGCTGGAGGCGATTGCCAACTTCAGCGGCACCGTGGTGTTCGTGTCGCACGATCGCTACTTCATTGACCGGCTGGCGACCCGTGTGCTGGAAGTGGAGAACGGCGGAGTTACCACCTACGAAGGCGACTACGAAGACTACATGCGCAGGAAAGAGGGGTTGGCGAACGAAGCAGCGTTTGCTCAGTCCACTACGGCGAAGCCTGGAGCAGAGGTGAAATCCGCGACTCCTGCACCGGCGGTTTCGACCAATGGAAACCTCGGAACCGCAGAGCTGGACGCCGCTAAAGACAAACCGAGGCGGCTGAACCCCATCAAGCAGAAGCAGATGGAGGATCGCAGCGCGTTTCTTGAAGAGGAAGTTCCACGGGTGGAGGCGGCGCTTGCCGACACGGAGCAGCAGCTGGGAAGGTTTGTGTCCGTCGAGGAGACGCAGCGGCTCACCAAGCTTGCCGAGGATCTTCGCGTGCAGTTGAATGCGCTGACCGGCGAGTGGGAA
>NZ_DASXYM010000107.1:0-3397 GCF_036502485.1 Occallatibacter sp.
ATCTTTCAGCGACTGGCGCAGGGGCCGCTGGCGGTGAACGAGATTGCGGGGACGATGCCGGTGAGCAGGCCGGCGGTGTCGCAGCACTTGAAGGTGCTGAAGGATGCGGGACTTGTGCAGGACAGGCGGGATGGAACGCGGAGGTTGTATCAGCTTGACCCGGAAGGGGTGGCGCGGCTGAAGGCGCACTTCGACCAGATGTGGACGAAGGCAATGAGCAGTTTTCAGGATGCGGTGGAGAAACCAGCCAAGGAGGCGAGACATGGGAAGCAGCGTGGAAGAAGCCGTCGTACGTAAGAGTGTGCGGGTGCGGGCGAGTGTGGAGCGCGCCTGGAGCGTGTTTGTGGAGCAGATGGAGACGTGGTGGCCGGCGACCCACCACATTGCCGCGGCCGGGTTTGAGCTGATTGTTGTGGAACCGCGGGCGGGCGGGCGCTGGTATGAGCGGGATGCGGAAGGTCGGCAGTGCGAATGGGGCAAGGTGCTGGGCTGGGATCCGCCGCGAAGCGTGCGTTTCAGTTGGCAGGTAGGGCCGAAGCCGGGCTCGGAGGAGTGGGGGTACGATCCCGACATGAGCCGGGCCAGCGAGGTCGAGTTCCGATTCAGCGAGGACAGCGACGGCGTGACCCTGGTGGAGTTGGAGCACAGCAAGCTGGAGCGGCACGGGATGGGAGCCGAGAAGCTGCGCGCGCTCTTCGAGGGGCCGGGCGCCTGGGTCGACATTCTTGCGCAGTATGTGCGGGTGGTGGATGCAGGGGTGCGCGGCGCCGCAGATTCGGGCGAGGCGGCAGAGGAGGGGGCATGAAGGCGGCGGTGTATTTGCGAATCGCCTCTGTGCTCACCTTTGTGCATGCGGTACTGCATACGGTGGGTGGGGTGTTCGGAAAGGTGGAGCCGGGGCCGGCGAGCGTGGCGGCAGCGGCGATGCAGGCGAACCAGTTTTTGGTGTTGGGAGCGCCGCGCACGTACTGGATGTTTCTGCGTGGGATGGGACTGGCGGTCACGATTTTTCTGACCATCGAGGCGGTGGTGTTCTGGCAGCTTGGCACCCTGACGAAGACGCACGGGCGCGGGGTGCGCCCGATGCTGATGGCGTTTGTGGTTGCTTATCTGGCGATGGCGGTGAACTCGTATGAATACTTTTTTCTGGCGCCGGTGATTACAGAACTGTTGATTGCTGCGTGCCTGGGGATGGCTTTTGCGACGGTGAAGGAGACGGAGGCTACGGAGGCGGGGCGGGCGGTAGGGGCGCTGGGGTAGCCGGGTTTTCGGGGAGGCAGAAGGAGATCCCCTGCGCGAATGGTAGAAGGAAAACCAGAAGTAAAAGCGGGTTTTTCGGTGCGCTCAGAAGGACAAGGTTGGGGGTGAGGGCGGGGTCCCGGAAGGGCTGCATGGCTTACCAGCTATGCAGCCATTCTTCGTCTCGGCCGATGCGGATGGGGGCGTGGAAGAGGTCAGTGAGGCGCGGCTCGGTGAGGAGTTCGGCGCGGGGGCCATCGGCGAGGATGCAGCCGTCGCGCATGAGGATGACGCGTTCGATTTCGGGGAGTATGTCGCCGAGGTGGTGGGTGACGAGGACCAGGCCGGTGCCTTCGTTGACGAGGCGGCGCAGGGTTTCGCGCAGGCTGCGCTGGGCGGCGAGGTCGAGTGCGTTGGAGGGCTCATCGAGGAGGAGCTGTTGCGGGCGATGGACGAGGGCGCGGGCGATGACGATGCGGCGTTTTTCGCCGGCAGACATTTCGCCGACGAGCTGATGGGCGAGATGTGAGGCTTCGATGCGTTCGAGGGCTTCGCGGGCGCGGGCGCGCATTTCTTCTGTGACGTGGAGGTTGGGCCAGAGGGTGGAGGCGGAGAAGAAGCCGGCGGTGACGGCATCGAGGCCGGTGGTGACGGCGGTGCGTTCGCCGGGCAGTTCCGTTCCCACGACGCCGAAATGTTTGCGGAGCTGCGTGAGATCCCAGCGCTCACGCCCGAAGATGCTGACCTGCATGCCGGGGATCACCATGGGATAGATCTGGCAGGTCATGGTGAGGATGAGGGTGGATTTTCCGCAGCCGTTGGGGCCGAGGATGGCGACGTGCTCGCCGGTACGGATGGAGAGATTGACGTCGTGGAGAACGATGCGATCGCCGCGGGCGACGTTGACCTGGCGCATTTCGAGGAACTCGTGGCTATGTGTTTCTGGTGTTGCGGACGTGCTCGGCTGCATCGGCCCCCCACCTGCTAGATTAAATTGTTGAAACCAATCCATGCCCGTGCCGGGCTTGCGCCGCACGCTGCATCAGCGCCGAGCGCGGGAAACAGGCCGGGATTCCAGGAAAAATGAGCGACATTTCACAACTGGTTATTCCCCGCGGCTTTCGCTTCGGGGCGGCGAAGGCGGGTCTCAAGGCCAGCGGGCGCACGGACTTTGCACTTATCGTGGCCGATGCTGCGGCGAGCGCCGCGGCGGCGTTCACGGCGAATCGCGTGAGCGCGGCGCCGTTGCAGGTGGACAAGGAACATCTGCGCGCTACGGGGGGCAAGGTGCGTGTGGTGGCCATCAACGCGGGCAATGCGAACTGTGCGGTGGGGCAGGCGGGCGTGGATGCGGCGCGCGCGACGTGTGCGGCGGCAGCCGAGGTGTTTGGATGCAGGGCGGAGGAGGTGTTTCCTTCGTCGACGGGGATCATTGGCGTGCCGCTGCCGGCGGAGAAATTGATTGCGGCGATGCCGGAGCTTGCGGGGCGGATTGGTTCGGCGTCGGATCACTTTCAGCAAGTGGCCGAGGCGATTATCACGACCGACACGGTGGAGAAGACGGCGTTTGCGCGCATTGAGGTGGATGACGCGGAGGTGCGGATTGCGGCGACGTGCAAGGGGGCGGGCATGATTCATCCGCAACTGGTGCCGCACGCGACGATGCTGGTGTACGTGATGACCGATGCGGATGTTGAGCCGGCGGTGCTGCAGACGTATCTGAACGACGCGATCGAGCTGAGCTTCAACCGCATCTCGGTGGATGGCGATACGTCGACGAACGATACGGTGCTGCTGCTGGCATCGGGGGCAAGCGGCGCGAAGATCGATGCGGGCCATGCGGAGTTTGCGGCAGCGCTCAAGCAGGTGTGCACCTCGCTGGCGAAGCAGGTGGTGGCGGATGGCGAGGGCATCACGCATGTGGTGGAACTGCGCATTGAGGGCGCGGCGAGCGACGCCGATGCGCTGAAGGCAGCGAAGGCGATTGCACATTCTTCGCTGGTGAAGACGGCGTGGGCAGGCAACGATCCCAACTGGGGACGGCTGATGGCGGCGCTTGGCTACTCGGGCGCGGAGATCGATCCGGAGCGGATTGACATCTGGTTTGGCGAACAGCGCATCTGTCGCAATGGCGGGCGCGCGGAGGAGTTTGACGAGG
>NZ_DASXYM010000108.1:0-18902 GCF_036502485.1 Occallatibacter sp.
GCGGGCGGTTTCTTTTCCGGAATCAGTTGCATACCTGTTCGGCCATGCGATCATCCGTGTTCCCCGTCACTTGCATTCGCGGTTTCTCTGTAGAAGATACCTTTGCTCCCCCTTACATCTGCTCGCCGTAACGAACAAGGAGACTCATGCGCAAGACGCTGTTCGCAATGCTGCCCCTTCTGATAAGTTCCGCTCTCTTCGCACAACAAGCCCTCAACAATGAGGGCGTGATGAATCTCATCAAGGCCGGGCTCTCTGAAGGTCTGATCATCTCCACTATTACTGCCTCACCCGCTGCCTATGACATCTCCGCGAATGCACTGGTTGCTCTCAAGACCAGTGGAGCAACGGACAAGGAGATTTCGGCAATTGTGGTGAAAGCATCTGGTATCGCGGCGCCAGCGTCCGCGAATGCGGTTGCCTCAGCGCTTCCTGCCGGGATCGACGGTGTTGGGGTGTATTACAAGAACAAGGATGGCGTCTGGACCTCTCTGCCCGCTGAAATCGTGAACTTCAAGACCGGAGGGTATCTCAAGTCTCTGGCTACCAACGGTATCGTCAAGGGAGATGTGAATGGGCACCTTGTTGGCGCCCACTCCAAAACGAGCCTCACCTTTCCGGTAACGATTGCTGTCTACTTACCGGAAGGCACAGACATCATGGAGTACCAGCTGCTCCGCTTTCGTGAACACAGCGACAATCGTGAATTTCGCTCGGTCACGGGCGGAGTCTTCCACGCTTCCGGTGGTGCTAAGCGGGATCTGATCGAGTTCAAGTCGGACAAGATCGCTCCGCGTGTATTCCAGATTGTTCTTGAAACCTCTATGGGCAAGGGTGAGTACGGAATCGTCCCCCCCGGCGCGTACTCCAGCTCCAACATGGCAAGCGGCGGAAAGGTCTACACCACGTCAGTCATCGAATAGGACAACAGCGCGGCGGGGTTGGACCCAATCCCGCCGCGCTCCCTCCCCGCACTCCAGCCGGTCCACAGCTACTGCGCGAGTGCCGCTGGGCCGCCTTTGTTGAATCGGACGGGTCAGGCGTGGCATCGTTTAGATTGTTCCCTGTGAACCGTCGTGCTTTTCTCCGCAACTCTCTCTCCACGACTGCAGTGCTTCTTCCTGTTGCAGGCCTCCCGCAGCAGGGCGCCTCGGCCCCTGCGGCCGCCGCGCTCGCTAGCCGCCAAAGCTGGCTCGAGCTTCTGCTGCGTGTTGCGCGTCCGGTCCTCGAAGCGGCGGCAGACGGCAAGCTCCAGCAGCTCATGCCCGTCGAAGCCGCACCGGGACACGAAGCGGATCGCCACACGGTCACGCACCTCGAGGCAGTGGGACGCACCCTCGCCGGCATCGCTCCCTGGCTTGAACACGGAGAGACCAGCGTAGACGAAGGCCGCGAGCTCAGCCGTTCCCGCGACCTAGCGATCGAGAGCATCGCACGCGGGGTTGCAAAAGGCACCCCCGCTTACCTGAACTTCGGCGCGCAGCGCCAGACCATCGTCGATGCGGGCTTCCTGTCGCTGGCGCTGGTGCGAGCCCCGCAACAGCTTCTCTCCGGACTGCCTTCCGAGGCTCGCAGCAACCTGGCCGACGCGCTGCGCGCCACGCGCGGGCTTGCCCCGCCTTTCAACAACTGGCTGCTCTTCTGCGCCATAATCGAGGCGGCGCTGCTGAAGCTCGATCAGCCGTGGGACCGGATGCGCGTGGACTATGCGCTCCGCGAGCACGCTTCCTGGTTCCTCGGCGACGGAGTCTACGGCGATGGGCCGCACTTTCACGCCGACTACTACAACTCCTACGTCATCCATCCGTTCCTTCTCGCGCTGCTCGACGCGGTCGGTTCGTCCGACCCGGCGTGGGCCAAAATGACGGAGGCGATCCGCGCCCGCGCCACGCGCTATGCCGCGCTCCAGGAACGGATGGTCGCACCGGATGGCAGCTTCCCTGTCGTGGGTCGCTCGATCACCTACCGCTGCGGCGCTTTCCACCTGCTGGCCGACGCGGCGCTCCGGCATCTGCTCCCCGCCGCGCTGCCGCCGGAACAGGTCCGCTGCGCGTTAGGCGCGGTGATCGGCCGGACCCTGGGCGCGGGCAACACCTTTGACGCCGCAGGGTGGCTGCGGATTGGTTTGGCCGGGCACCAGCCCTCGCTCGGCGAGACCTATATTTCCACCGGCAGCCTGTATCTCTGTACGGGGGCGTTCCTGCCGCTGGGGCTTCCGGCAAGCGATCCCTTCTGGACAGGCCCGAGCCGTCCGTGGACCTCGCAGCGCGCCTGGACTGGGGAAGATGCTGCTGCCGATCACGCACAGGACGAATAGGGGCTGGGCCAGGGGCTGGGCTCTCTTGTTTACCAGGTAGTTATCTTGAACGATCAGCTAAGTTCCGCGCCTATGGCTGGTTGGAGGCTATTTTCCCGGGTGGGCGGGATCTGAATCGTGATCTGTATCACTGGCACCATCAAAGTATCTAGCTAATTATGAATAACTTATGAGATTTCAATGTCCAAAGCCAAAAAATAGGAACCCATTAATTTTATGGTTACGTTGGATCGGTGGCTGATGACGAGCCCGCGCGTGATGTGCGGTTGCGACGAGCGAAATCCACCATGGGCCTGGGCGGTAGTGCATGCCAGGATTATGCGACAGGGTTGGTGTTGGTTGATGTGCCGGTGATCACGGAGGTGTGTGACGGCTGCGGCCGGTCATGCGGAGCGGTTCAGGAACGATTGAATGGGTGGGGACTTCAGGGCCATTCGACGTGGGCGAGTATCGAGGCTAAAGCCCACCCATTTCAGCCGCGTGTGCGGCAGGTCCGTGCGGATGCCCGGACCTGCCAGTCGTGCTCTTGCTTTAGAAGTTCACGGTGACCTTCCCTGTCAACGACCGGGGCGTGACGTAGTGCGTGCCCGAAAACGTGGAGAGGAAGTTATACAGCGCATAGTCATTGGTGATGTTCACCGCCGTGAGGTTCAGGTCCACCTTGTAGCGATCGGCGTGGAATACGTTATCCTTGCCGACGGTGGCGTCGAACAGGCTTCGCGGCGCAATGCGCGGCGGATTCTTGTCGTTGTTGCCGGTGCCGGGCGCCGGAATGGTGATAAGGGAAGAACTGAACTGCGACGCCAGGCAGGTCGCGGGCAGCGGGTGTCCCGGTGTAGCGCGTTGTCCGTCGCAGATGAACCCCGCCTGGAACTGCTGATCGGCCGTGAGCCCGCTCAGGTCTACCGCCGGCTGGCCGTTCACCATCGTAGTTGTGCCGTCGCAGGCGCTGTTGGGATCGTGCGAGAGCGGATTCCAGCAAGGCGCCGAACCGGCCACCTGGCCCGAATCGTAGCGCCAGTTGAAGCCGCCCCAGAGTCCCTTGATAAGACGGCCATGCGCGAACGTGTACTGTACGTGCGTGGTCTGGTTGAACTTCTCGTCGTGATCGATGCGGAAGGGCAGGCCGGTCTGTCCCACCGTGGCTCCCGCGCCCGCAACCTGCGGCGGGAAGAACCGCGCTGCCACGGACGACATGACAGAGTAAGCGCTGAAGTGGCGGAACTCGGGCACCGCAATGTGCAGCGCGTATCCCGGGATCTTGGAGTTATGCCAGTCGACGGGGAAGGTGATGGGGGTGTTGCCCAGAACGCTGAAGTCGAATGCGTTGTGCGTGTACTTCCAGATGTACTCGCCGCTTGCCACCAGGTGCTTTCCAATGGCCTGCTGAATGCCGGCGTGGAACTCGTTGCGGTAGCCCGGCTGCTCCGTTGTGGCCACGCCCGGCGTGCAGCTCAGCAGCGGAGACAGCACTGGATCGGTGCATCCTTCGCTGGCCAGCACCAGGTTCTCGTTAAACGGTGTCTCCAGCGTCCGTGCATAAGAGATGCTCAGCACTGTGCCTGAGGGCTTGATGTTGTAGCCCAGGCCGAGCCGAGGCTGCGCCTGGGTCGCCGTCGTCAGCCCGTTGTACAAATCGCCGCGAATGCCAAGGTTCGCCGTCCAGTTCCCCTTCTTGATCTGGTCCTGCACGTAGAGGCTCACGATCTTGATGTCGGCGCGGCCGGCGTAGTGATAGTAGGCCCCGGCGCGCGTCAGGTCGTAGGGAGCAAGCACCGGAAGGTAACTTGGATTGGCGCTCAACGACCCTGCGCACTGCGATGGATCCGAGTAGCCTGCCACTGGATTTCCGCCAGCATCCACGCAGGGTGAACTGAGCGCATAGAACGGATCGACCACGCCCAGGCTGTCTCCTTCGCGGAGGAAGGTCGAGTTGTACTCGGCGCCCGCCTTGAAGTTATGGCCTCCGCGCACATAGGACAGGTTCGCGTTAGCGCCCGCGTTCAGCAGCGATCTGGCCTGGGAAATCGACGACGTCTGCAGGTTCTCCGGCCCGCGATCAGCCAGCGGATTGTTGCTGGGATAGTAGTGGTACTGGTCCTTGCGCACGTAGGTGGTGAGGTTGAACACCGAGTTGTTGTTCACCACGCGCGTATAGGTCGGCGCCACGTTGAAGGTGACAATCTGCGACCGCTGATCGGTGTCGCCCACGCTGCCGAACACCGGCGCCGCGCTCGCCCCGCCCGCAAGCACGTTCTGCACATTCACGTTGTCATAGGCATTGGGATTCTGGAACCACGAGCGGCTGTAGTTCAGGTTGAGGTGCAGTGAATCCACCGGCGACAACGAGTAGTCGATGCGGTCGAATGCGTTCTCCTCGTTGCCCTTGTCGTGGATCACGCTGAACTCCGGCGGATCAAGGAAGCGGCCGGTATTCATGCCGTCGAGCTCGAGGAAATTGCCCCAGTTTTTGTTGCCGTAGGAGAGATCGAAGCTCGCAGTGCCGGTGCCGAAGGTTCCATAGGTACTGCTGAAGCTGCCGGTGGGCTTGGAAACGCCCTGGCCGGACCGTGTTGTGGCCACGATGACCAGGCTGGTCTTACCGCCGTACTCGGCCGGCGGCGCGCCGGAGATGACCTCAATCGACTGCACGGAGTTGCTGGGAAGTTGGTTGGAAAAGACCTTGCTCTGCTGATCGGTGATCGACTGGCCATCGACCGAAAGCGAATTCTGCGCGTGGTCGCCGAGGCCGTGAGCCATGCCGTTGGAGTCTGCGGAGATGCCGGGCGTGGTCTGCGTGACCAATGCGGTGAGCGACGACGACTGGCTCTCCAGAGGAACCTTGATGAACAGGTCGCGGTCGACGTCGGTGTGGAATGTGGGGTCGTTCTCGACCAGGTCGCCCGAATTGGCCTCGACGGTCACGGTGGAAGTAGCGGCGGAGATGCGCAGCACCGGGGTCAGGTTGACGGCGACACTGGAGCGCACGTCCACAGCCTGCTGGAAACGCTGAAAACCCGACGCGGTAACGGAGAGCTGATAGGAGTTGAACGGCAGGTTGGTGATGTCGAACTGGCCGGTTGGGTCGCTGGTAACGGTGCGATCGAGGCCGCTGACGGCGTTGTGGAGGTGGGCCGTCGCCCCGGGGATGACCGCGCCGCTGGGATCGGTGACGGTGCCGTGGACCGTGCCTGCGTTTCCGCCCTGCGCGGCATAAGCCGCAGGTGCGGTGGCCGCAACGACGCCTCCGCTTAAACATAGTAGGACTGTTGCAAAACTGGTGCGAGCAATGTCGCCGAAACCTGGCATAGTCGTGTTTCTCCGAAGGGTGGGCCCTGACGAAAGGGACTCTGAACGGCAAACGGACCGCTTGCGGCGGTTCCCCGATGCGCCTTCGTATTCTCCATCAGCTCTTGCGATCAGTGCGATCAAACCGGCGTTCCCGAAGAAACGCTACGAATTAAAGCTGATCAGGAAGCTGAAAGAGAAGTTCAGGCGCTCGCGTCAGCAGCCTGCCGGCGGAGGCCGGGTAAAAAGAGTCGGATGCCAGGGCCGGATGATCGTGCTCGTCTGGAGGGCGGGCAACGAGCTTCCGAACTGCACCAGAACGATCAAAGCGATAGCTGCCACGGAGGGTGCGGCAGCATGAAGCACAATGCAAAGCTGGCAATGATCGGCATCGGTAGCCGTGGAGTGGACGTGAGCCACTTGCACCAGCGACAGCAAGGCGAGCAGAATCAGGCACAACACCGCGGTGGCTATCGCGAACCCGCGAAGCCTGCGATGATTGCGGCCTGTCTGGAACCAGTTCAAATTGCGGTAACCCGTACCTTCAGGATACACAGGATTGGATGCGGCAGCGTGGGATGCGTTTACACGCAGGCACAATTCGCCGGCGCACCGTCTACTGGTTAGACGAATGAAACGTCTAAAATGTGTCTGCCGCATTCTGCGCCGAGGCGCAGCAGGGGACCTCATGCCACGAACTCTGTTCATTCGACAAGCATTCCGGGCGGTTCTTGCCGCCGCGCTGCTCGCGCCAGCCGTTTTTCCGGCCGCGGCACAGAAGACGCTGCCTCTCAAGCAGGGGGCTCCCGGCGTGCAAGTCAACCATCGCCTGATTCTCAAGGACGGCAGTTACCAGCTGGTCCGTAAATATGAGGTTGTGGGCGATCGTATCCGCTATCAGTCCGTGGAACGCGGCGGGGAGTGGGAAGAACTTCCGGCCGACATGGTCGACTGGGACGCCACTCGAAAGTGGGAACGCGACCACATTCAGCCGGCCGTGGAAGACGCTTCCCCGGCGATGGACGAGGCCAAGGACATCGACAAGGAGGAGGCTGCTGCACGCGAGGAGGAGAAAGCGCGGATGCCCGAGGTAGCCCCCGGTCTTGAACTTCCGGACCAGGACAGCGTGTTCGTCCTGGACACCTTCAACGGCACTCCGGCTCTGGTTGAGCTGCAGCCCAATGAGTTAGCTGTGGACGCCAAGACCCATCACGGGCTCAGCACCTTCAACCCCATGGCCGCCAGCCGCGCGAGCATCGAGCTGCCCGGCTCCCACGCCAAGGTGCATCTGCATGTAAATGACCCGGCTATCTACTTCTCGCTGAATTTGACGGACAATGCCGAACAGGTCACCTCGCACGCGATGACGGTGAATACGGCGGGGCAGAAGGACGTGTCCACCCGCAAGCGCGGCGCCAACTCACCCAAATCGGGGTTCGCCATTGTGCGGGTGGAAGAGCGCAACAAGGTGCGGATTATCGGCTCACTCCGTATGAGCCGCAGCGGTGACATTACGCAGGACGAAAACGTTATTCCGACCAAGGTCGAGGTGGTTCCCGGCAAGCACTGGCTCAAGGTCACGCCGGCGCAGCCGCTCACCATCGGCGACTATGCGCTGGTGGAAATTCTCTCGCCCACCGATCTCAACCAGACCGTCTGGGATTTCCGCGTCAACCCGATGCTGGGCGACAACACCGGGTCGATCACCCCGATACTCAAGCAGGCGTCACAACCCTGATTCACGGCTTGCGCATCCGGCTGGGCTGCTGCGGAGGCTCAGCCGTTTTCTGTCTCGCGTGCCCTGCTCAGCCGGACGCGGCGCTTCTCCCACTCCTCTGACGAAAAGATCCGCGGACCCACCTCGATCAGGCGCGGCATCATGTTGAAGACCGCGATCCTGCTCCACGGGCGCCCACTGCGCTGCCGGAAGCCTTTCTCGTTCAGGTCGCTCACGATGGCGGAGTAAGAGAAGTCCTGCGCCAGCAGATCCATCATCAGCAGGAGCACCTGGTTTTCGGCCGGGTGCAGTTCAAGGCGCTTGCAGTCGTCGGAGATGCGCAACCCGAAAGGAATCTCCTCCGCCCATGCGCCTTCGGTAGGCGCTTCCGAGTCAGGCAGTTCGCGCCTCCACTCGATGGAAACCAACTGCCACCCCGCCGCGGTCCTCTGGTCGATGATTTCAGGGCTGAACGGCCCAGACAGAACATCGCGCACGCGCTCAAAATACGCCATCACCCGCCTCCTTCCACCTGCTGAGCAAGTGTAAGGCAATTCCAAAGCCAGATTCGCGCCGTTGCTGCAGTCTGTATCCCATTGATCCGGAACATGATGCTTTCCAGGGGTTTTGCATCAGCCCGAGCATGGTTGTCCACTTCCGCAAGGCCATGTCCACTTCCGCACACCCGACGGAAGGGTTTTGCAAGTGATGTGCGCGGCGCCAGAGATGGACTAACGTTTGCGATGGCTCTGCCGATAAGCCGGGTGGGCGCGCGCATCCACCAGCGGGCTCGATACCGATCAGGCTTGAAAATGGGAGCGACCCTTTACACGTTTGAATCCGTCAGCGACACATCCGAGTTTTGGGAGATGTCGCATGAGGAGTTGGCTGAAGGCTGCATTCGCGTGGCCGAAGGGCAATTCCCTCAAACACGCCCTTTGGTCCGCGCCGAGGCGGTGCGTCTGTTCCTGCTGTGGCGCGAGGCTATGGGCACGGACGGTACGACTTGCGACGAGAAGGAGCGGCAAGCCGGAATGCTTGCTGCGCTGCGCAAACGCACCATCCAGGTGCTGATCAGGGTCAGCCTCCCACCTGCCGCGCAGATTGCCAACACAACGGATCTGTACGATGACAACTGCGCCTGAACCTCAGTCGCGCCTGCGCGGCATTACATGGAGAGGATAGTCGGTGGTTCGTTCGCCCTGGCGGCTGAGAATCCGCCAGGGCGAACGACTCTGGGGGAAGTAATTTAATTTAGATAACTCGATAGGATTGGGTATAGGTGTAGCCCGGCCGCTGAACTTAACGGGTAACTGGACGCCAGTTCAGACGAAGTCAGGAGTTATGTATGCCGGGGTGAATTGAGTTAGCGCTGCACATCGACGGTGAGGGTAATATCATCGGCGACCGCCTGATTGTTGAGCACGGCGGGTGTCCAACGAAATTGACGGACTGCATTGACGACGCGCGCATCAATGGCAGGGTTGACGGAATGAATGACCTGGATGAGCCCGGGATTGCCGGCTGCATCCACGTTCACTTTGAGAACCAGCTTTGTGGAGCTGCCAGGTGTTGACGGCAACTCATCGGAAGGGATGGAGACGCGCGACGTGTAGACGAGGCGCGGGCTGGTAACTCCGGTTGAGATTCGTTGGGAGGCGGGAGTGGAGGCGTCGCTTAACTGCTGAGCCGGAAGAGCCGCGGCGGTAAGGGATAGGGATGAAAGTAATGTGGCGAGTAGTATACGGCGCATATAAACCTCCTTTGCGTTAGTAGTTACCGACACCAGTTTCGCCCGGCTCGCTATCGACAGTCAACGACTAAGTTGACGGATTCGAGTTATCAATGACTTGCCTCCGTTTCTATACTCCATTGCGGGATTTACATGAGGATGAAATAAGGAATGACACACCTGTTTATCTTGCGTTGATTTGGAATTCATGTTCGGCACGCGAAATCTCGCGATCCCGCGGTTCCGAGAAATGGCAGCCCGGGCTTTGCTCGCGATGGTATAGTTCCCTGCATGAATCGCAGTCTTTTCTTCCCCATGCATGGTCTGCTGATGGTCGTGTCCGGCATGGCGTTATGCGTTGCCGGATGGGGCAGGCTTGGCGCGCAGGCAGCGCCGATGGCGGGGCACGATATGGCGGAGATGCAGCCGGTGCCTCCGCCGGAGAAATTGCCGCAGCCCGTACGCATGACCGGCATTGGCAACAGCCACATCAAGATCAAGGCCACGCCGGAAGCCCAGGCGTGGTTCGATCAGGGACTCAGCCTGCTGCATGACTTCTGGGAGTACGAAGCCGCAAAAGCGTTCCAGCAGGCCATCCGCGTAGACCCGCAGTGCGCGATGTGCTGGTGGGGACTGGCGGGGGCAGAACAGATGCGCTCCAGCCACAAGACCCCTTATGTGAAGCATGCGTTAGCTGAGGCACAGCGCCTTGAGTCACAGGCGAGCGAATCTGACAGGTTCTACATTGAAGCGGCTGCGGCGGAAGAGAAGGTGAAGGAAGACGATCGCACCCAGGTGCAGGCCATTTATCGGAATCTGGTGAAGAAGTATCCCCAGGACATTGAAGCGCGGATTTTCCTTGCGGAATCGCTGTGCGACGGGTACGACGATGCCGGCGAGCCGAAGGGTGGACAGAAGGACTGTATTGCGGTTCTGGAAGGCGTGCTCAAGGATGCGCCCGGCGATTCAGCTGCGAATCATTACTGGATTCACGCGATTGAACCCGGCAATCATCCGGAGCGGGCGTTGAAAAGCGCGGCGCTGCTGGCGAGCCTGGCGCCCACATCGGGGCACATGGTGCACATGCCGGGCCACATCTACTATCGGATCGGGGATTACGCCACGGCGGAGCATTGGTTTGCCGCTTCGACCGAAGCAGATGAAAGGTACATGCGTGAACAGCACGTGAGCCCCGATGACGACTGGAATCATATTCACAACCTGATGTATGCGATCGCGAACAAGATGGAGCAGGGCAAGTTCGAGGAGGCCAACGCGCTGAGCGACCATGCCGCTGCAACGCGCGGCCGACTGTCGGCTTCCCTCTATATCTGGTCGGCGCGCGACCAGATGACGCGGGTGAACGATCGATTGCCCGTGGCCCTGCGCAGGGGTAACTGGGATGCGGTATTGAATCTGCTGGCGCAGGCAAAGTTGGAAGGCGGGAACACGCAGAACCTGCGCTGGCTCACGTCGGAGCTGACGGAATATGCGCAAGGGATGAAAGCGCTGGATAGCGATGACGTTGCCGCAGCACAGGCTGCCAGCGAACGGATGGACGCTGCATTGTGGCGTCTCCATCAGCAAGCCGCGGATGAGCCAAAGAAGGATGCGAAAGACGATGCACCAGCCGAGGAGCCGGTGATGCCCGATGCTCTGCCGGAGCCGATCCTCAAGAGCCTGAGCGTGGAGTCACTCGAATTGCGCGCCGGGATCCTGGTGGACCAGGGCAAACTCGACGAGGCGAAGAAGCTCTACGCCGCGGCCCAGGGTGAAGAGCATAAGCTCGGCTATCACGAGCCGCCGATGTCCATCCGGCCGGTGGGCGAGACGGAGGGTGCGGCGTTGCTGAGGGCGAAGGATTATGCCGGTGCGCGCGAAGCCTATGAACGTGCGCTGAAGGAACGCCCGAATTCGGGGTTTGGCCTGTACGGATTGGCACGCGTGAAGGAGCTTTCAGGCGATGCGGGCGGAGCACGCGCGGCCTATGCTCAGTTCCTCAAGGCGTGGGAGCACGCCGATGGCGGCGCAGCTGAGATTGAACATGCAAAGCAGTTAGTGATCGAGCAGAACGTAGCCGCGCATTAGCGTGCGCCCAAAAGCAAAACGGCCCGAATCTCATCCGAGATTCGGGCCGTTTTGCTTTCGTTGATGAGCCGTTAGGCCTTGGCTGAAGTCAGCTGCCCCAGATCGGCGGCCATCTTCTCCGTGGTGAAGGCTTCGATCAGGTCGCCTTCCTTCAGGTCGCTGAAGCCATGGATGCCTATGCCGCATTCCATGCCATTCGTGACTTCCCGGGCGTCGTCCTTGAAGCGCTTCAGTGAGGCGACCTTCCCCTTGAAGACCTGTTCGCCGTCGCGCATGACCTTCACATCCGAGTCGCGGCGGATCACGCCATCCTGGACGCGGCAGCCTGCGATGGTGCCAACCTTCGGAATCCTGAAGATGTTGAGCACCTGCGCACGGCCCTGGTAGTTCTCCTTGAACGTGGGTTCGAGGAGGCCCATCATGGCCAGGCGCATCTCGTCCTGCAACTCGTAGATGATGGAGTGCAGGCGGATGTCGACATTCTCCTGCTGCGCCAGTTCCGCGGCCTTGCGCTCCGGCCGCACGTTGAAGCCGATGATGATGGCGTTCGACGCGGTGGCCAGCAGAACATCGGACTCGGTGATGGAGCCTACGCCCGAGTGAATCACCTTCACGCGAACCTTCTCGGTCGACATACGGATCAGGGAATCGCCGAGCACTTCCACTGAGCCGGTCACGTCGCCCTTGATGATGAGCGGCAGGTCTTTGACGCCGGCGGTGCGAATCTGCTCCGCCAAGCCCTCGAGCGAAACACGGGAGCTCTTGGCAAGCTGCGCCTCGCGCTCCTTCATCTTGCGGTACTGGGCGATGCCCTTAGCCTTGTCGCGATCGGCAACCACGAGGAACGTATCGCCGGAGTCGGGCATGGCTTCAAGGCCCAGCACTTCCACCGGTGTGGACGGCCCGGCTTCGACGATCGCTCTTCCACGGTCGTCGAACATGGCGCGAACCTTACCGAATGTGTTGCCGACGATGTAGCTCTCGTTCAGCTTCAGGGTGCCGTCCTGCACGAGGACGGTGGCAACGGCGCCGCGGCCGCGATCGAGCTTGGCTTCGAGCACCGAGCCCACGGCTTTGCGTCCCGGAGTAGCCTTGGGAGCCTTGATGTCCGAGACCAGGCAGATCATTTCGAGCAGCAGGTCGAGGTTCAGGCGCTTCTTGGCTGAGACTTCGACGAACACCGTCGAACCCTCGCCGCCGCCGGCCCATTCTTCGGGAATGAGGCCGCGATCGGCGAGCTGCTTCTTGACGCGATCCGGATTGGCTTCAGGCTTGTCGATCTTGTTGACGGCGACGATGATGGGCACGTCCGCGGCCTTGGCATGGTCGATGGCTTCGAGGGTCTGAGGCATCACGCCGTCGTCCGCCGCCACCACGATGACGACGATGTCCGTCACCTTGGCGCCGCGGGCACGCATGCGCGTAAACGCTTCGTGACCCGGGGTATCGAGGAAGACGATTTCGCGGCCCGATGCCGGCGAGCCTTCCTTGGCGAACCTCACCTTGTAAGCGCCGATGTGCTGGGTAATGCCGCCGGCTTCGCCCGCCGCCACGTCGGTTTCGCGGATCGCATCGAGCAGGCTGGTTTTGCCGTGATCGACGTGTCCCATGACCGTGACCACGGGGGCACGGGGCAGTTCCACCATGCCGGTGTTATCGGACTCGAGCACCTCTTCGATGGCTTCGTTTTCGAGTTCTTCTTCGTACGTGATCACGTTGGCCGCGGCGCCAAAGCGGGCAGCCACGTCCTTCACGGTATCGGCGTCGAGGGTCTGGTTGACCGTAACGAAGATGCCGCGCATCAGCAGGATAGCGATCAGGTCCTTGGCGCGGATCTCGAGCTTCTCCGCCAGGTCCTTCACGCTGATGCCTTCGGTGACCGTGATTTCACGGGTGATGGGGAGAGGCTCGCTGGTGAAGTTGGCTGCCCCGCCAAACCTTGGCGGCGGGACAAAGCCCTTCATCGGGCCTTCCTTGGTCTTGGGATACTGCTGGCGTCCGCGACCCCTGGGAGCTGAAGGCCCGCGCGACGGGCGCGGAGCTTCGCCTTGAGGAGGCGCGCCGGCACCCGGACCGCCGAAGCCGCCGGGACGAGGTCCACCAAATCCACCCGGACGAGGTGCACCGAACCCGGGACGCTGCCCGAAGCCTGGACGTCCGCCCGGACCGCCGGGAGCGCCGCCTGGCGTAAATCCGCCCGGAGCCGACCGCGTGGGGTGCTTGGGACGGGGTCCGCCGGGGAACCCGCCGCTGGGTGCGCCCTGCGGGCGTTGGCCGAAGCCACCCTGTTGTTGGGGCGCGCCCGGAGCACCGGCGCGGCGATCGAAGATGGGGCGGTTGCGTTGCAGATTTCCAGTCGCAGCGGTACCTGGGGCAGGCGCAGCGGCGGCAGGAATGATGGGTGCCTTGTACACGGGACGGGGCCCGGTTTGCGGCATGACGACGCGGCGCACCGGGACAGCCGGCGCGGCTGGCGGCGCAGGCGGAGCCGGCGTTGCAGGGGCCGGAGCTGGCGCCGGAGTTTCCGGCACAGCGGCGGTCACGGCAGGTTCGGCAGCGGGAGCAGAGGCCGCTTTCGGTTCTTCAACCTGCGCGGAGACGGGAGCCGGACCGCTGACGATCTCAGGGGCAACCGGGGGCGGCGCAGACGCAGTGGGTGCGGCAGCTTCCTGCACAGGGGCGGGAACGGCCGGAGCCGGCGGCGCGGCGACCATAACGGGAGCCCTGGGAGCAACGGGAGCTGGCGCCGGGGCGGCCGCTTCCGGGGCACGCGGGGGCGCCGGCGGAGCCACAGGCGGCTTTACCACAACCGGAGTGGCAGGCGGCGCCGAGGCGACCGCCGGACGCTGCGGCACGGGTGCGCCCACAGGCGGCTTGGCCACTACCGTGCCCACCGGGGGCCTGGAAGCGATTGCCGGCGGCTTGGCGGGCGAGGAGATGATCTGCGGCGCCTGGCGTACGGGCGGCATGATCTTCCGCGGCGCAGGCGGCGCAGCGGGCGGAGCCGCCACTATGGGCGGCCGCGAGGGAGCCGCTGCAGCCGGCCCGGCTGGAGGAGCGGGCGGAGTGGGACGCGCGGGTGCATGGCTGCGGCGCGCGGCGTCTTCCTGTTCCTGCTTCCTGGCCAGTATGGCTTTCGCCACGTCGCCGGGCTTGTTCACGTGCGACAGATCAATCTTGGGCTGAATTCCCTGCGGCGTTCGTGACCCCGAACCTGCCTGACCCGAGCGTGCATTGCCGCGTCCAAAATGCGCACGCACCTTCTCCGCCTCGTGATCCTCAATGGAACTCGAGTGCGTAAGCTTGCCCTCACCCAGGCTCAGTTCCGTCAGTACGTCAAGGATCTGCCTGCTTTTGACTTCCATCTCGCGCGCGAGATCGTTGATTCGAACCTTGCTCATCCGCCTCTTTTCAGAATCTGCTACCCAAAGCCTTAAGTGCTCATAGCTACCTCATGGCGTTGGTTGCTGCTGTTTACTTCATGATTGCCCGATTGGCCGAAATGCCCGTTGCGCGTCCTGCGCTCCGTGCTACTCAGCCACTTCATCTTCTTGCTCTGCCGCTGCGGTTTCTTCCTCAGCGGCATCATCCTGCATTTCGTGCACCAGGTCGCTCTCATCCGCCGCGGCAGAGCGCTCGAGTGCCGGTTCTTCCGAGGCTTCGCCGGCTGCCTCAGTCTCTTCTGTAGGTTCCGACACGGCTTCGTGCCCGGCCGCCGCTCCGGTCTCTTCCGCGACTGGCGCCTCGGTTTCTTGCGCGACTGGCGCCTCGGTTTCGGAGACGCTTTCCTGCTCGCCGCCAGCCGGGGCGGCTTCCGCAGCCGCACCGCCTTCACCCTCTTCAAAGTGACCGAAGTAGTGCCGCACGGCCACGCTGATACGCTCCAACGTCTTCTCGCCGATACCCGGGATTTCTTCGAGCTGCTCCGGGGTCATGTCGGCCAGCGACTCCACCGTGGTGATTCCCGCCGCCACGAGCTTCTGGATGATGGTGTCACCCAATTCCGTAACCTGCTCGATGGGCGTGGTTGGACCGCCGCTGAGCGCCTGCATCTGCTGTTCGACTTCCTGGCGCTTTTCTTCCTCGCTCTTAATGTCGATCTTCCAGCCCAGCAGCTTGGCAGCGAGGCGGACGTTCTGGCCCTTCTTGCCGATGGCGAGCGAGAGCTGGGTGTCATCCACAATCACTTCGAGCTGCTTCTCACCGAGGTCGGTGATTGAAACGCGGCTCACCTTGGCGGGCTGCAGAGCCTTCTCGGCAAACGTAGTAATTTCTTCGGAGTACTCGATGATGTCGATCTTTTCGCCGCGCAGCTCCCGGATGATCGACTGCACGCGCATACCTTTCATGCCCACGCAGGCGCCCACCGGATCCACATCCTTGTCGCGGCTCATGACAGCGATCTTGGTACGCTCGCCGGCTTCGCGGGCAATGGCGCGAATCACCACGGTGCTGTCGTAGATCTCAGGAACCTCCGACTGGAACAGGTTCTGCACCAGTTCCGGCGCCGCCCGGCTCACGATCACCTGCGGCCCCTTGGCCGCGCGATCCACCTTCAGGAGAACCACCCGCACGCGCTCGCCGATCGAGAACGACTCCAGCCGCGACTGCTCGCGTTTAGGGCACCGGGCCTCTGCCTTGCCGAGGTCGAAGATGACGTCCTGGCCCTCAACTCGCTTCACCGTGGCGGTGAGCACTTCCTTTTCGCGGTGCGCATATTCCTGGAACACGGTATCGCGCTCGGCCTCGCGCACCTTCTGAAAGATGACCTGCTTTGCCAGCTGCGCGGCGATGCGGCCCAGGGGCGAAGTGTCCCTGTACATGCGGATCTCGCTGCCGACCTCGACGCCGGGCGCCAACTCATTGGCCTCTTCCAGCGTGATCTGATTCACGGGATCCTCGACCTCGTCATCGTCTGTCACTACGGTCTTGTAGACATAAGCCGTAATTTCGCCCGTCTCCTTGTTGAGCTCGCCGCGCATGTTTTCCTGAGTCTTGTAGTACTTGCGCGTGGCCAAGGCGATGGCTTCCTCGACCGCGCCTACCACGATCTCGGGCTCGATGCCCTTCTCCCGGCTGAGAAGCTCGATGCTTTGATACAAGGGACTGGCCATTCTTCCTTACTCTCTTTTGAATTCGTTGCGGCGCGATGAAACGGCTACGCCGGTTAAATTTCCTGGAATCAGACGCTGATCAGACCTTGTGGCCTGCGGGGCTGGTCCCTGATGCCTGGCTTTAAATCTCGGGGATCAGTTGCGCTTTCTCGATGTTACTCAGCGCAATCTCCACCGTCGTCCCGCCGCTCTTCCGGCTCTTGCTGTTTTGTTTGACTGCGGCGAGGTCAATGGTGATGCCAGGGCCGCCGGATTCGCTCAAGTCCGGCTGAAACCCGGCCAGCCTACCCTGCCAGTGCCGATTGTTGCGAATCGGCTCAAACGTCTGCACCTTCACCAGGTTTCCCGCAAACCGTTGGAACTCTTCGGCTTTGGTCAACTTGCGGTCGAGCCCCGGAGAACTCGCCTCCAGGGTGTATTCTGCGCCCGGAACCAGCTCTTCCACGTCCAGCAAAACGCCAAAATCGCGGCTGAACCCCGCGCAATCCTCATGTGTGATGCCGGAGAGCTGCGCGGGACTCAATGTGCCCTCCCGCAGCGCCTCGGGCAGTTCCTCTGCTTCCTGAGCGGCCCCAGACTCGATCTGGGCTTTCAGGCGTTCACGCCCCTCGGCGTTCTTTTCCAGATAAACCCGCAGGGTGCGTTCCTTGGCGGACCCGGCAAACTCCACGTCGACAACATCGAGCCCGTGCGAAGCGGCTACCCGCTGCGCTGCGCTCCGAATTGCGTCCAGTGAGACTGCCATCTTCCTCATTTGCCGCAAGTTGCGGCGGCCGTGCCTTGCTCGTCCGGGCCCTTGCCCCGCTTCATTCGCCGCGGGTTTTCAAGGGGAATTGGCGCCAAATAAAAAGTGGGCTGTTAGCCCACTCATCTCTCCGCCAGCCGGTCAACCTCACGAGAACCTGGCGAACAAACGCGTCTGCTCAAATAGAATACGGCCAAACGGCCCGGAATTACAACCGCCTGGCGGAAGAAGGCGGCGAGCCGCCGATCCCGCCCGGGATCCGTAGCCGGGTAAACGAACGACTGGCAGGCGAGGAAAGTCGGCCGCACCGCGGGTGCCCTATCATCGAATCATGGCAGACACTTCACCAGGTTTGACCAGCTTTGCCGGCGCATCGAACCGCGCCCAGCTCCTCGATCACGCCAAAAACGCCGCCCTCGACTATCTCGCCGGGGTAAATGACCGTCCGGTCGCCCCATCGTCTGAAGCTATCGCCGCCCTCGACCAACTTGGCGGCCCCGTTCCCGATCAGCCTACCGATGCTGAGGCTGTGCTCGATCTGCTGCACAAGTACGGATCGCCGGCGACGGTGGCCAACGGCGGGGGCCGCTATTTCGGCTTTGTGAATGGCGGGTGCGTTCCAGCCGCCATGGCGGCCGGCTGGATGGTGAATACCTGGGACCAGAATGCTGCGATGCACGTGCAGTCGCCCACCGCCGTCCTACTTGAGGAGACCGCCATTGAGTGGGTTCGGCAGCTTCTTGGCCTGCCCGACGGAACTGCCGGAGCGGTGGTGACCGGAGCCACCATGGCGAATTTCTCCTCGCTGGCCGCCGCCCGGCATGCGCTGCTGGAGCGCGCGGGGTGGGACGTCGAAAACGATGGCCTCTATGGAGCGCCGGAGATCACCGTGGTTGTCGGCGAAGAAGCTCACTCCTCGGTCATCAAGGCGCTCGGCATGCTGGGCCTGGGCCGCAGGCGGGTGCTGCGCGTGCCCGTGGACGGCGAGGGCCGCATGCGCGCCGATGCCCTGCCCCACCTCAACGACCGCACCATCCTGTGCCTTCAGGCGGGCAACGTGAACACCGGCGCCTTCGATCCAGCGGCCGCGATCTGCCCGGAAGCCCGGGCGGCCGGCGCCTGGATCCACGTCGATGGAGCCTTCGGCCTGTGGGCGGCCACCTCGCCCGCGTACGCTCACCTCACGCGCGGCTACGAGCTCGCCGATTCCTGGGCTACGGACGCTCACAAGTGGCCTAACGTCGGCTATGACTGCGGCATCGCGCTGCTCCGGGATCCTTCCGCCCTGCGCGCCACCATGGAGGTGAAGGCCGCTTACCTTCATCCGGGCGAAGAGGTCCGCGAGCCCTCGCACTTTAACCCGGAGCTTTCGCGGCGGGCGCGGGGAGTGGAGTTGTGGGCCGGCCTGCGTTCGCTGGGCCGGAGTGGCATTGCCGAGATTGTGGAGCGGACCAGCCGCCACGCGCGCCGCTTCGCTGAGGGGCTCGCCGCCGCCGGCTACCGCGTATTGAATAAGGTGGTCATCAACCAGGTGCTGGTCGACTTCGGTGCGCCGGAAAAGACTTTGCGCACGGTTGCCGCGTTGCAGGAGGAAGGCACTTGCTGGTGCGGCTCCACAGTATGGCAGGGGCACACGGCGATGCGCATCAGCGTGTCGTCCTGGGCGACGACCGATGAGGATGTGGAGCGAAGCATGGCGGCGATTCTTGGCGCTGCCGAGAAGCAGCGGAGCTAGCCAGTCAAGCGGAGTCAGCGGAGTTGGGCCGGTGCATATGGATGATCCGACGGAGTGGCGCGCTCGCTATGTTTCCTGGGATGAGAGCGCCCGGCTGATCGCGGGGATCGAGGGCACCACGCCCGATCCTGCGGCGGGTCTCTTCGGTCCCGCGTCCGCAAGCTGG
>NZ_DASXYM010000109.1:0-10845 GCF_036502485.1 Occallatibacter sp.
CCCCCGCTTGTCATCCAGAATTCACAATCCAGCATCTAACCCCCTCAGTTATGTGCGTGGGCGATTGGTACTTATTTAAAGATCAGGGTCAGATTAAAAGAGATTGTCAAACGACATCTGTGCGCGGCCGGCGCAGAGCTCTCTTCGAACTCACCGGAATCTACAGCCTCATCCTCCTCGTCATCTGGACGCCGCGTCCCTGGCAGGCCGGCATGTGGGCCATTGCGGGCGTGTGCATGATCGCGGTCATCGCTTTGTCCTTCGAGGGGCTCGCCAACATGGGTATCTGCACGCAGAACCTCTCGCGGTCGCTGTGGGCCATAGCCTTGGCCGCCGGCCTGGCCCTGCTTGGGATCGCCATTGCCGGGCGCCTGCACACCCTGCGCCTGCCCCCCTCCCCGTACCTGTTCATCCGCCACTACGGGTGGTACGCCGTCTGGGCCGGGCTGCAGCAGCTGATCCTGCAGTGCTTCTTCCTGGCCCGCTCGGTGCGCCTGATTCCCAACACCACCGCCGCTGCGGGAGTGTCCGCCACCTTGTTTGCCGCGGCGCACCTCCCCAACCCCGTCCTCACCGTCATCACCCTGATCTGCGGCCTGGCGTCGTGCCTGTTCTTCCTGCGCTACAAAAACCTCTGGCCCCTCGCCGTGGCGCACGCCATCCTTGGCATCGCCATCGCCATCACCATCCCCGGAAGCATCGACCACAACATGCGCGTAGGGATCAGTTACCTCACCTGGGTAGACCGCCCCATCATCTCCGAGTCCGTGCCATTTCCAGAACCATAAATGTGAAATGCGGGCCCGTATGGGGGTGCCCCGTCCAAGCTCTGCTTGGGCGGCGCAGACACCATCCGTGACCGCCATCACAGCCGGAATTCCGCACCCCGCGCATCATGAATGAACTGTCGGCGACGGCCAGGATCGTTGTCTAACCTGGCTTTCCGGTGTCCGATGAAGCAGAATGGCGTTTCTTGCTGTTTACTAAAAAGCACCTGACTGTTCGTTTTTTTCTGCCTGCATGTATATACATTTTTAAGACATATATAACTGGTTCTTAACGGTTTAAGTCCAAAAGAACAGCACCTCCTCATCTTCGCCCTGAACCCGAACAAACAGCGAAAATAGAGCGAATCCCCCCGATGCGCTCCACTTCACAGAAATTACCAACTGGTAAACGCCCCCCCCCCCGGCAACGTTCCTCACCGCAAAAACAGCGACCACACCGAATCCACCGTCGCATGCGCCACGGCCGAAGCCCCCACCCGGCGCTGCTCCCGCCACCCCCGCCCGTAAAAAATCCCCGCAATCGCCGCCAGCACGACGTAGCGCCAGTTGAAGAACACCGCCCGCTTGTTGAAGTGCGACAGCCCGAAGAGAACCGCCGTCACCACCAGCGCCCCCGTACGGCCAACCTTCTGCTCCAGCAGGTTCTGGATCCACCCGCGAAAGAACAACTCCTCCGGCACGGCTATAAAGAAGAACGTAAAAATCCACGCAAACGCAAACCGCCCCGGCAGCCGCAGAGCGTCAGCCCACGTGAGCGAATGGATATGCAGGAATCCCAGCGCCAGCCCCAGAGCCAGCGCAATCGGAAGAAAATACAAAAACTGCCGCAGCCCGATCGAGACGTCGCACCGTCGCAGCCGCAGGTCGAATCCCGCACCCTCGATCGGACGCAGGGCCACAAACGCGTAGATCCCCGCATCCAGCAGCAGCACCTTGTTGAACACCGACAGGTGCGCCGGCCAGGCCGCCTCAAACCACCGCAGATCCACCGCCAGCCCGATCACGGCCAGGATCGCCAGTCGCGGCCACACCGCCTTGTCCGGCGTCACACGGGCCGCCAGCGCAACAGCCGGCGGAAACAGCCCATAGACGGCCAGCCACCGCCCGTTGAACTGGCCGGCATCCACCGCCACCAGCACATAAGGCACGCACAGCAGCCCTGGAACCACCACCTGCACGACCGGCGGAAGCTCCTGCACCCGCTCCATAACCCGCGAGGGGAGGAACGCCGCCGCCAGATACGGCGCCAGCGCAAGCACAGCCGCAATCACCAGCAGCACAGTTATGTGAGGCACAGGATCATTGTGACAGGCAGGGTTCCTGCCCGATCAAGCTTCACTGTTCACTGAGCGAGAGCTGTGAGGCGGACCATGGCGATAGCGGCTTCGGCTCGGAAGCCAGGTCCAGCACCAGCCGCTCCAGCACCAGCCGCTTGTCCGGCGGAGAGGAGCGCAGTTCCAGATCGGCGCGCGCAATCAGCCGCAGCGCGCGCGTCAGCTCGCGGCGCGACTTATACCGGCGCGCCTGCCGGATCAGATCATCGGCTGCAAACGGCGGCATCCGGAAGCCCTGCCACAGCGCCTGCCAGATGGCGCGCTGATCCCGCACGTTCTTCTCCAGGATGACCAGCATCTGGCGGAATGTCCGCGCCAGCATATAGAGGTGCCCGATCGCGGCATCTTCCCCCGCCTCACTGGAGTTGAGCAGCCCGTGCAACAGAGCAATTGCCTTCACCTTGTTGCGCGCGCTGATGGCATCCGTCAGCTCATAAAGCGAGCGCTGTTTGGCCCCCAGCACCATCGTCTCCACGTCGCCCAGCGTGATCTTCTCGCGGCCCCACGTAAAGAGAAGCAGCTTCTCCAGCTCCGCCGCGATCATCATCATGTCCGCGCCCAGCGCGTCCACCAGCTCGCGCGCGGCATCCGGATCGATGCGGTTGCCGCCCTCGCCGGCGGTGGCGCTGACCCAGCGCATAGCGTCATCTTCGCTCACGCGCGCCAGTTCCACCATGCCGCAATGCTCGCCCAGTGTTTCAGTCAGGCGCTCGTACTTGTTCTTGTCATCCATCTCTATCCGGCGCGCGTCCGACGGGATACGGATGAAGTCCGCGACGAAGACGATAAGCGCCTGGGGGTTGGGCGACTGGAAGTAGCGCGCCAGAGCGGCGAACTCGTCCTTCTTGGCGCCGCGCGTGTAAAGATTGCGCACATTGCGCACAAAGATCACCTGGAACGGCGCCATCAGCGAGGGCGTCTGCGCGCGGTCCAGAATGTCGAAAATGGGCGTAGTCGAGAGGTCGAAATCGGAAAGGCAAAACTCTTTGAAATCCGGCGGGACGAATGCCTTGATGATCGCGGCGCGGCACCGCTCCTGCAGGAAAAGCTCATCGCCGGCCAGCACGTACCCGGCTCTGATCGCGCTGCCCTTCGAGCCCGCGTCCATCTCCGAGACAAAGCGGCCCACGGCCGAAAAGCCGGCCCCCCAGCGCGCGCCACTCAACGGGCGTCCCTCCCGGCTGCGGATAACGAGAACATGCGGGATCAGAATAACAAAAGACAGGGAAAGAGGAACCGAGGAAAAGGGAAAGAGAAGGAGCCGGCGCTCGAGATACCGGGCTTACGGCTTCTACTGCATAGGTCAGACCTTAGGCGCAGGGCCTGCAACCTGCATCTGCCCTTCTTTTCCCTTCCCTTGTTCCATCGTTCCCCTCTTCCCTGTTCTCCCCAGTTCGGTCTCCCGAAGGGTCATCACCGGGCAGCGGGCGTGCGCCAGCACTTTATAAATGGTGCGATCGCGCGTAAGGCTTTCGAGGGCCGATCGATGCGTCGCCCCCAGCAATACGAGACAAGCGTGGTGCTCCGCGCTCTCGGCCAGGATCTCGATCGACGGATTGCCGTGCACAACCTTAGCCTCTACAGGCACCTCGATGCCCTGCGAAATCTCAGCCGCCAGCGCGCGAAGTTCCTGCATCGCGGCGGAGTCCAGGCCCGAGGGAAGCCCCTTGCGCCGCATATCCGTAATGGGAGGAAGAACATGCAGGAGGATCAAACGTGCCTGCAGCACCGATGCAACCTGGCTGGCAAGCACTGCGCTCGGACGGGAGGCCTCTCTGAATGTGGTGGCATGCAATACAACCTGTTCAGGGTGATTGCCGACCACCGGGAGACGAGCCTCGGGACCCACGGTAATGACCGGGATGTTGACCGAGCGCAGCACTTGTTCAGCCACGGAACCAAGGAGCAACTTGCTGACCTTGCCCCGGCTCCGGGTCCCAAGCAGGATGCGGTCCGCATTGAACTGACGGGCTGCAGCCAGAATCTGCTGTGCACACTGACCCTCGCGGATCACCTGATCGCAAATAATACCCCTTTTCCGAGCGATTTCACAGTAGGGCTGAAGAGTCTTTTCGGCCACATCAAGCGCACCTGCGGGATCGTAATAAGGCATGCCGGAAGCATCGGCCGTCATCGCCTCAGCCGCGGAGACAATATGAAGCAAAATCAAGTGCGCACCAGTCGCCGCGCCCTCATCGAAAGCGAATGGCATAAGCCGATCCAGGTCACTTAGATCCGTCGCAACCAGGATCACCGAAGGACAGCTCCAACGATTCTTAGCCGATTCCACCATGCTGCACCTCAACATAAGAGGGTGGCACCAACTGACGCGCGTTTATGTGCGAATGAGCACCTCTGGCTGTGACCTGCATCACGTGCTGACATGGATTTCCGAATTCCTTGATTTCATCCTCATGCGAAATATCACTAACATTGAGGATGGAAGATTATCCCCATCTTTCCAGTCCCCTGCATCACCCAAAGCGACGCAGCCTCGTGCACTCATGAAACAGCGCGCGGCTTTCCCCCTGCGTTCTGGCCGCGCGCACACATAAAGCATCCGGGTCTCACAACCTTCTCTGGAGGATAGCCCTATGTTGGAGCGACGCAGTCGACGT
Source organism: Occallatibacter sp. (assembly GCF_036502485.1). Taxonomy (GTDB): domain Bacteria; phylum Acidobacteriota; class Terriglobia; order Terriglobales; family Acidobacteriaceae; genus Telmatobacter. Next base: position 4,741 of record NZ_DASXYM010000109.1, read on the forward strand.
GTATCCAAAGTCATCCTGCTGGCATGCGCAGTTATGCTTGCAACAGTTCCCGCAGCCATCAGCCAGACATTTCGAGGCGGAATCAACGGCGCGGTTACCGATCAATCCGGCGCTGTCGTGCCGGGAGCCGCGGTGGAAGCGGTTGACACGGCCACCGGAGTCTCGCATAAAACTGTGACTTCCAGCGCCGGCGAATATCAGTTTCAGGACCTGGCGCTGGGCAGTTACACCGTGACCGCAACCGCGAACGGCTTCAGGCAGATCATGGTGTCGAAAGTTCCTGTAACAGCAGGCGTAATTTATACGCTTCCAATCAAGTTGTCAGTGGCTGCTGCCGGTGACACCGTGGAGGTCTCCGCGTCAGGTCTTTCGCTCGACACCACCACTGACACGCAGACCACCGTGATCCCAGAAGTTACCGTGCAGGACATACCACTCAATGGTCGCGACTTCACCCAGATGATTGGCTTGGCGCCAGGCTTCGCGGGCTACTCCCTGGGCGGCTATGGATCGGTAAACGGAACGCGCGCCAACCAGGTGAATTGGCAAATTGACGGTGCCGATAACAACGACTGGTGGCATAACATCCCCGCCGTAAACCAAGGCGGCGTCGAAAACATTGCAGGCGTAACTCTGCCGATCGACTCAATTGCCGAGTTCAGCCTGCAGACGCAGTCCTCCACTGAAGTGGGCCGTAATCCCGGCGGAACCGTGAACCTGGTTACCAAGTCAGGCACCAACAGTCTGCACGGTTCCGTTTACTACTATGAGCGCAACCAGGCGCTGGCGGCCAGCAACCCGTTCAATACACTGGGCGATCTGCCGCTCTCCAACGTCCAGTGGGGCGCTTCGCTGGGAGGCCCGTTCTGGAAGGACCACACCTTCTGGTTCGCTAACTTTGAGAAGCAGAAATTCAATATCGCGACCGGCAACTCCGGGACGGAGCCGAATGCCGGCTACCAAGCCGAGGCTATCGCATTGCTGAACAACAAGAAACCTGACGGCAGTTCTTATGGCAACTGGGACCCGGTGCCGGTAAACCCGATGATGCAGGACACAATTTCGATGTTGTGGCCGTCGAACCTGATCTCGGGCACCTCGCTGGGTGCGATTCAGAACCCCGCGCCTGAGTTTGGATATAGCTATAACGGTGTGATCAAGCTGGACCATACCTTCAGCCAGAAGCACAATGTCTCCGGACGCGCATTTCTGGGCCAAGGCAGTCAGACTGCACCGACATCACAGTCGGCCGTGAACCCCTGGTACTTTGAAGTGGCGCCAATCCATGTCTATAACTACTCGGCCGTTGATAACTATACCTTCTCGCCTTCCATCATGAACTCCGTAACCATCGGAGTGAATTACTTCAACCAGACGTTCTCGGATGCCAAGACGGACTTTGGCGGCTTGGCGGATGCGGGCTTCGTAACCGGTTCGCAATTTCCCAACGCCCCCAATATCAAGATCTTCGGCTTTGAAGCAACCGGCAATACGCCGCCCGAAGGCCGCAACGACATCACCGGCCACCTCGACGATGCGATGAGCTGGACCATTGGCAAGCACCAGTTGCGGCTCGGTGGCGAGTATCGCCAGATGCAGCTCAACGAGTTTTACTGGCGGCACTCCACCGGCACCTTCACCTTCGATACCAACTACGGTTCTCCTTGGGACGCAACGGACGAGAGCGGAAACGCTCTGATTGATGCAGACTCCAAGGCTAAGTCGCTGGCTAACTTCCTGGCCGGCTACATGACCAAATCGACAATGGCCTTCGGTGACCCGGAGCGCACCGTCTATTCGCACGCGTTCGATATCTTCGGACAGGACAGCGTGCAGCTAACTTCGCAGTGGAACGTCAACTTCGGCCTGCGTTACGACATCATGCAGCCGATGCATAACGACAAGAAGGATCTGTCGGTCTTCCGCCCGGGAACGACGCCGACCGGGATTGCGTTCCAGGGTAAGGACATCGGCAGCGTCTACGGTACCGATTACACCAGCATCAGCCCGCGCGTAGGCTTCGCGTGGTCACCCTCGTGGCAGCCGGGCATGGTCATCCGCGGCGGCGCGGGACTGTTCTTCGACATGCCGAATGCCAATCCATTCCTAGACAACCGGCCGGGCAACAGCGCGCCCAACGGGCTTGAAGGAAACCCGGGCGGCAGCAACCCGGTAGTCACAGCAACTACGGGAACCCACGTTCTTGAGGCAGGCAAGCAGATCATCGATACGCCCACCAATCAAGATCCATGTCCGATTGATGCCCCCTGCGGCGCATTTAGCGTGGCCTCTGGATTCCGCTCCCCGTACAACGTGAACTTCAGTCTGCAGGTGGAAAAGTCGCTGGGCAGCAAAGGCATGGCGCAGCTTGGCTATGTGGGGAGTCAGGGCCGCAAACTCCTCAGCCTGCTCAATATCAATCAGATGATCGCCAACCGCACACCGGACGCGACGCCGGGCCCCTACAGCGGCAGCTTCGGCGGCTACTACTACTCCGACATCAACCAGATTCAGAGCATTGGAACGTCAAACTATAACTCCCTGCAGGCGGTGCTGCGCGCCAACGAATGGCATAATATGACGGCGCAGATCGCTTACACCTGGGGACACAACCTGGATGAAGTAACGGCCTACCGTGGGGCCCTTCCGCAAGATAGTTATAACTTCAAGGGCGACTACGGCGCGTCCGACTTCGACACGCGGAACAGCGTGGTTGGCTATGTTAACTACGAGATACCCGCCTTCAAAGGACCTAAGCTGCTGACCTCCGGGTGGGCCATCAACTCGGCTTACTCGTTTAAGGGCGGCCAGCCCATTACGGTCTACACCTCAAACGACACAAGCGGCACGAGCCAGTACGTGCAACGTCCCAACCAGCTCAGCAATCCTCTCAAGGGCGTTTCACACAAGCTTGTCCGTCCCGCGGGAGATACGCCCTACGTGCAGTGGCTCAATACCAATGCGTACGCGCAGCCCAGTCCCGGTACCTGGGGCGATGTGCGCCGCAACAACGTGTACGGGCCAGGATTCTCCGATGTGGATCTTTCAGTGTTCAAGAACACCAGGTTCTCGATCGTTGACTTCCCGGTAAACGTGCAATTCCGCGGCGAGATGTACAACGTGTTCAACCGCATTAACTTGGCCAGCCCGGCATGCACGCAGCTCTGCTACGACTACTGGGATGGGTCGAGCGGCTCAGCGGGCGCGTTCGGCACCACCAGTTCCACCATCGGTTCCGGCAACTACTCACCCGGCATCGGCCCTGGTGAGCCGTTCAATGTGCAGTTGGCATTGAAGTTGACGTTCTAAAACAATCTCAGCAATACGAGGCCGGCGTCCATATGGAGCCGGCCTTCGTGTTTCTGCGGGATGCGGTGCCTGAAAAACCCGTGCCACAGCCAGTTAACTTCGCAGGCTAAACTGTGCTGGCCCGGGAACCCCACGGAAGCCGCCAGACAAACGAAGGCCCATGCATTAAGCGTGGGCCTTCCGTGCTTGGGAGCATTCTGAAAGTTCTAGGACCAGCGGGCTGTCGACCCTTCCCCGAACTTACCCCCGTGCGCCCGCGGCGACTCCATCCACGCCGTTGCCGGGTTCGCCATCACCTCGGTGAACGCCTTGCGAAATGTCATCATCTCCTCCGGCGTGCCCACGCTGATGCGTACGTTGGTGGGCCATGCCGGCCATATGCGGCCGACAAACACATCTTTGCCAGCCATCGCCATCAGGACTTCTTTGCCGGGACGCTTCGTATCCAGCATGAAGCAGTTGCTCTCCGAAGGGGTCACCGCGTAGCCCTGCTGCTTGAGCCATGCCATCGTGTCAGCCCGCGTGCCCGCCGTAATCTTCTTGCGCGTATCGACCAGGTCAGCTTGCTTGAGGCTGGCGATTGCGGCTGACGTGGCGGTGATAGGAAGGAAGTTGCGTCCGAAATAGTCGAGCTTCTCAAGCAAATCGGGGCGCCCAACGGCAAAGCCCATGCGGACGCCGGCCATGCCGTAAAGCTTGGAGAAGGTGCGCAGAACGATGACGTTCTTGCCTTCCTTCACGAAGTCCATAGAACGCGGAGCATCGCACAGATGAATGTAGGCTTCGTCGATCAGGACCACCGTGTCTTTCGGCGCATTGGCCACCACATGCTCGATGTCTGCCCGCGGCGTACAGGATCCGGTGGGGTTGTTCGGGTTACAGATATAGATGACGCCCGGGTTCGACGCGGCCGCGAGCATCGCCTTCACGTCGTGCGCTGCTGCGCCGTGCGGATCCGACAGCGGAACCTTCAGCACCGCGGCGCCCACGCTCTGAGCCGAAAACATGGGTGCTTCGTAGCCTGGATCGGCGATTACCAGGGGTTTGCTGGGGCTGGTGAACGCCAACACGGTGTACGCCAGGGGCTCGCTGGATCCCGCATAGGCGCGGATGTTCTTCGCGTCCAGGCCCTCCTGCTTCGCGATGAGCTCGACCATGTCGGATTCCTGGTTCATCAGGTAACGCCCCCCCATTGGAACCATGCTCATCATGGCCTGGCGCGCGGCGTCGCAGGGACCGAGCGGATTTTCGTTGGAATCGATGTGCACGCCGTGATTGGGATCGCCCAGACGCCGCCCCCGCTGCGCATGGGCAAGCATTCCTTCGGTCACAACGGGGAGGCCCGCAACGGCAGCAGAGGCGCCGGCGGCAAATCGGAAGAATCCGCGGCGGGTTATAGCAGCTTTCAGGTTCGACGGCATGGCTCGACCTCCTGGGGATGGCAAAACAAGGGGAAGGCGGCTAAAGACCAGCATCGCGCGTTTTGCAGCACTCTGCCGGAAGCCGTTGCAAACACGTTAGTGTGTGCCAGGCTCAATGCACAAGGGAGAAACCCATAAAGATCTGATTTGGATTCCAGCAGATTCTCAATCTGTTACCATCCGCACAAGCGTGAGGGACGCACCCGGTCCGCGGAAAGGGCTTGAAGCCCATCCTGTTTGTGAACCTTTCCCCGTTCCTTCTTTCGGCCCGACACATGCGGACAACGGGCACGTAACGAAAGGAGGCCCCCTGTGAGCATTACTTCCCCTCCGCTCCGAACGCTGCCCGAACGCCCCAATCTCCGCCACCTGAAAGATCAGGCGAAAGACCGCTTGCATGCCGGCAAAGCCCGGACGCTCGCCAGCGCCCAGCTTCAGACCGCAAGAGAATACGGATTCGCGAGTTGGTCGAAGCTCAAGCAGCACGTGGATGCGCTGCATGAGATCGGGATGCTGAAGCACGCCATTGATACCAACGACTTCATCGCCGTGCGCACCCTGATGACACGGAATCCCGATCTGCATTCCGCTCCGCTGGGCTATGGAAAAGCTGGGCCACTCACCTGGGTTGCGGAGTGCCGGGTGCCCTGGGAGGCGCCCGGCCCCGCGCGGCTCGCAATTGCGCAGTGGATGATCGACCATGGTTCAGACCTGCACCAGGGCGGCGACGCGCCCCTGATGCGGGCCGCGCTGGTGGATCACCGCATCCCCATGATGGATCTGCTGGTGCGCAACGGCGCCGATGTGAATGCGGAGTGGAACGGGCACTTCCCTATCCTGTTCGCTCCCTGCGAAACTCTATCGCCGCTCGCCTTGAAATGGTTATTGGACCACGGTGCCGATCCGCACCTCCCCTCCCGGCGCGGCTACGAGTCCCCGCTGGATTATGTGATCGGGACGTATTCGCGCTCGCCGCTGCAGGCGCAATGCATCCGTTTGCTGATCGATGCGGGCTGCCCGGCTCGGCGCAATATTCCGCCAGTTCTGGAACTCATCCGCGGACGCCTGGACGTTTTGGGGGAGATTCTCGACGCCGAACCCGATCTGGTCCGCCGCCGTTTTTCCGAAGTGGATTTTGGGTCGACCGCCTGCCGTCGTCTGACGCTCCAAGGCGCTACCCTTCTGCACGTGGCGGCCGAGTATGGAAACGTGAAAGCGGCGCGGATGCTGCTGGCGCAAGGAGCCGATGTGAACGCCCAGACCCAAGTGGACGCGGACGGGGTCGGCGGCCAAACTCCGCTGTTCCACGCGGCAAGCCAGTTTTCTGACTTTGGACTGGAGGTGGTGCGCTTTCTGGTGGCCAGCGGCGCAAATC
>NZ_DASXYM010000110.1:0-55225 GCF_036502485.1 Occallatibacter sp.
CCTCGACCGTGCGGCCCGCCTCAACCTGCTTCAGCGCAGTGATCATCTGCGCCTCCGTGTGCTTGCTTCGGCTCATCCGTCCTTCCCCTTCCTTCGTCCAAATCGTATTCCGAAATGGGCGGATTCAGGGGGTCAGGTCAACTCCGCGACATATGGCGACAAAAACCGGCATCAGCACCAGAAATTCCTCGATGTTGTGGAAGGAAGGCCACTGCATGAAGAGTTGGTGACTTGGTTCTTGACTCTGCCGCTGTTTCTCGATCTGCCAGGACTTCGCGTGGTCCACGCCTGCTGGCAGCCATCAGCTCTTTCGTATTTGAGACCATTCCTGACTGCGCACAACGGCCTGACGCCTGAGACGATGGTTCAGGCCAGCCAAGAACCCGACGATGAGGCGGAAAAGGACACGCCGGAGCTTACGGTCTTCAAGGCTGTCGAATCCGTTCTCAAGGGGATCGAAGTTCCGCTTCCTTTGCCTCACAAGTTCTACGACAAGGATGGGCATGAGCGTGACCGTGTTCGTGTCCGCTGGTGGGACAACGAGGCAACCGACTATCGGCGAGCCGCGATGTTGCCAGCAGAGGAGCGGTCTGAATTCCCCCTAGCCGCGGTTCCGCCTCATGTAGTGATCGGACATGACGGCGGCAAGCCGGTCATCGTCGGTCACTACTGGCTGACTGGCGCGCCGGAACTGCTCTCGAATAAGGTGGGTTGCGTTGACTACAGTGTGGCAAAGGGCGGAAAACTGGTTGCCTATCGTTGGGATGGTGAGTCGGAGTTGGACAACAGGAAACTGGAATGGGTGAGGTTATGAGTCGATTGCCAGTATTGAAGGATCGTGCCTCTTCGCCTCTGCACATCGCTGAGCGCCTGCTCGGGGAAGACGAGGATTGTCTTGGGGTCGTAAACCAGAGGGCCGGGCGTGGTCGACAATCGATTCTAACGGATATGGAGGTATTGAACGATGAAACCTGCCGGGCGGACAGCTAGCGAAAAGTCGGACGGACATAATGGTGGAATCAGCCGCCGCGAGCTATGTTGGGACGGAGTGACAAGAGCAGACACTACGGACTCTGAAGGTTTACAGTTGCGGAATCACATAGCTTCTTTGGCGAAGGGCTTCCAGTGGACAGAGTTGCTGGACATTCTTTCGGAAAACGTGAGGCTCGTGAATGCATCTCGTCCGGGCGGTAAGTCGCGTTATGCGCCACTTCACCAAGCCGCCTACGGAGGCGCACCATCTGAAGTTGTAGCGCGCCTCTTGGAACTCGGAGCATTTCGCTCACTCAGAGATGAGAGCGGCCATCGCCCCGTTGATATCGCGCTAAGCAGGTCGCATGTTCACCTTCTTTCACTCCTCCATCCCATTCAAAAGCATGACATTCCTGGACAGGTTCTATGTGACATACAGCGGCATTTCCATAAAGTGATCCGTGGGCGTGTAGACGAATTGGTTCAGAAGCAGGCGTTGCGCCTGCCCGAATTGGAGATTCTCCTGGAATTCGACCGCGGAAACTTCTGGTTCCCCGTTCCGGGCATGATGGGCGGGTTCTCGTTCTGGCTTGATGCGGACGGGCCTAACGCGAAGTTGATCGCTGAAAGCTGGTCTCGGATGGTAGGTGGTTCCGGAGAACGGCATGAGATCACTCGGGATGGATCCACTCTAACCGAAGAAGGATTTGTTTAATGGCAATCGATCGCAAGTTTGAACGTGATATAGACATCCTTTTGGCCGAAGAGTTTTCGGTGTCGCCATGCTTTTCCGACTGGTTCCTGACGCGGACGTCAAAGTTCAAAACAGCAAAAGCTCAGGTGGCTGGAGTGTACGTTTCCAAGAGCGGCAGCCTAGGAGAATCTGATCTGGTCGTGCTTTTCGACGAGGCCGGCGAAAATGGCTCACGCTTCGCGCTGCTAATCGAAGACAAGGTCAATGCGCCTTTCATGCCGGATCAGGCGGCTCGGTATAGGCTTCGTGGTGAACACGAAGTACAAAATGGACAATACACCGACTACGAAATTGTTCTGTGTTCGCCAGCAGCATATTGTGTCGACAACGCCAAGGCGCAGTTGTTCGACTCGCGTGTCTCTTACGAAGACATCGGAAACTTCTTAATGAGCTGCAACCGTGACGACCCTCGCACTGCGTATCGGAGTCAGTTCATTAGCAGCGCTGCAAAGCCTGGCGGAAGCAAGTGGGAGCAACTTCAAGATGATGTGACGGATCGGTTCTGGGAAGCTGCATATCAAATCGCGACCGACGAATTTCCTGAGCTTGAAATGAAAAAACTCAGGCTCACAAAGGGGTCAACTTTGATCAATTTCCGACCCAGAGAAATGCCAATGTACCCGAGGCGGTACTACATCTTCCTCAAGGGCAACATCGGCCTCGTTGATCTGACGTTCTCTGAAGTTCTTCCACGGCTATTCCTGCCGCTTGTAAAGCCAATCCTTAAGGACGGCATGAAGGTGGTCCGAACTGGGCGATCAACCGCGATTCGCCTGGAAGTAAGCCCGTTCATTGTCGCCGAACCGGACGAGGCCGTGATGGACAAGGTTCGCTTGGCGCTTAGCGCGAGCGCGCGGTTGATTCGCTTCTACTATGAAAATCGCTCGATGCTTGATCAAGCTGCTGCACAGTCGTTGGCTGATCCTGCTCAAAACTATGGAGCAAAGACAGATGGCTATTCTTAAACCCTGCGTCCGAAGCACTTACACCAGCGGGAAACCCTCGCGCGCACGTGCTTCTTGCTCCGAAGCCCTAACGGGTAGCAACCAAAATCCAAGGGCTTCCCGCTAACCGGGCTAACACAGAGGGCTTCGTGCAAAAGACGCGCGGCTCCGAATAGGTACCTGCAAACGCCGATTGCACACGGTTTGTCGCGTTCGTGATTTGCATCACACCGGGCGACATTTGAGCATTCAACCGTCATCAGCGAGCGCATTGGACATGGATTGAACTGAGACGGAAGGCTGGTTTGCTTCCGATCTTGGCTAGCTACAACTCGCCAAGACGTGGACTGGATCGCGATGCATGGGTTCCGTGGTTGCCCATTCATGACGATGAGACTGTTATGAATGGTCCACCCGCCGGAAAAGCTCAAAATGATACGACTTGAAATGGGAGACAGCCATGGAGTTCTTTGCAAGGATTGCAACGGTAATCAGGATCCTGCCACCTCGAACCGCCTTGCTATGGTGGGATGGTAAACCGAATCAGGAGCTGCTGACCTTTGATGATGCTGGATACAAGCTTATCTTCAACTCACTCGGCGGATCGGAGGGAATGGTGGAGGACGTTGTCAGGAACAACATCAAATTGTTCCTGAATGATTTGCTTGCTACAACGAAATACGATTTTGATAAAGATGGCCCGATTCTTCTGGACGAACCTAAGGCGAAGAGGATTCTGCAGATTCGCTGAAGGGCACCGATACCGATACGAAAGATTCGCTCGGCTCAGTTGGACCCCGTCGTGCGAAATGAACCTCGCCCTTCGTGAAACAAGGGCTCCTAATGGACTGTCCGAGAGTCATCAACCTTGACAGCATCTCCTGCTCAATAGAATCTCGTTCCGCGCTGAAATGGGCCTTACGGTGATCGTTGGGACAAAGGGCGATCACGTTTGTCACTTTGTCGACGCCTTGATTTGCTAGCGCGATTACATGATGTGTTTCAAGGTAGCGGCTGCCGTCTACCTTAAGGAAGCTTTTCTCTCCACAGTATTCGCATTTTCCTGCGGCTCTTTGCAACACTGCGGATCGGACCTGCGGGTCGCGGAGATAAGAGTAACCGGTGTACAGGACTCTGGCTGGATCGTCCGTCCCTAGATCATTCAAGGCATCGTAAAGAGGATCGGAATAGTCGCCGATGAGACGACGATATTGGAGATCGCCATACGTGCGGTCAACTAGCTTCCATGCTGCTTGATCGCCAAGCGGTTTCAGGTCAGAGAGGGCTCGACCAATTGCATCGAAGTCCGCGTCGCTGAAGCTATGGCTACGGGAGCGGTCTAGTATCGCAAGTCGGGCAGCGCCATACTCCTTTTCCCAGGCCGTAGGATTTATCTCACCGTTAATATCCCGAACGGCCACCATGGCAAGGAGAGGAACACCCGCGAGGCAGGCAGCGGCATCCAGAAGGTTACATATATGCGCCACGGGGCGGGACTGTTTCTCATAGTCGCTCATCCCCATCGTCTCTGCCGCACTTCTGTAGGTTAGCTTTCCGCTATGCGCTCCAACTCGCGCGATGATGGCAAGTAGCTCTTTTGCACGTGTATGTTGAGTCTCTGACATTCTCGCCCCCTATGCAATAGTAAGGCTATAAACACGATAGGTTCTGCGCATAGTGTCAGATGTGCTTCAAGAGGCTGGCTCTGGATCTCGCGGCATATGAGCAACGAGCGACATCAATGTGCAATCAGTAAATCCGTTTCTGATAGGTATTTACAGCTTGGCGCTCGTCTCATCTGGAAGCGGCAATCGGGGCGAGATGGGCTCATAATCCAAACCTCGCGGCGGTGTAGAACCTTCGCCTTCGGTGGTTCTGGCCATGTGGTAAGGTTTATCCGAGATCTCGGCGCAAAGCCAACCGAGCGAAGCTCCACGATATTCTCTCCTGCTCGAGACGAACGTGCTGCCCCCATACATTATGTTTCAGCCCTCTGTATACAGCCTGCTCCGGGTCAGTCAACAGGGGAAGCACATCGGCAGCAGCTGGCTCCCCCTCTTCAACCCATAAATCCCTGTGGTTCAAGAGCGTCTCCTCGTTCATGAGGGTGGATTGCAACTGTGGCAGGTAGGTCCGTGCACGATTCAAGATCGCGAATCCGTGCGTATCCAAGTCACCCCAGTAGAAGCACCTTGCGCTATGCAGCCAAGGCAGCCTCTGGAACAAATCCACGGAATAGCCCAACCCAAGAATTACGACTGTTCCGGGCAAATCGTCGAAAGCCAAGCCGGTCTGCACGTTTTCGACGATGATCACAACATCTGGGAGAAGTTTCCAGCAGCCAATCTGGTCTACGGGGGCGGTGAGATCCGCGAGTCCTCCGACCTCCTGCCTCAATCGTGGATCTAGAATCCTAATGTGAAGATACTGGGGGAGGGGCCGCAAGCCACAGGCAGCGTAGAAATCCGCCAGATCGCCCGTGTTCCCGCGTATCTCATGGAGCAGGCCGGCGATGATCCCGGTTCTCTGTTCGATCCACTTGGTGTGCATGCCCGCAATAGGAAGCTGACGCACATACAGATCCGATTCAGGGTGGCTTTCGATCCATCGAAGCATCGAAATCAAGCGCGCTAAATCTTGGTCCGCAATGTTCGCGAGCACATGGGCCCAGCGTGCGATGCCGCTTTTCAGTTGTGGCCATTGGGCGAGAAGCTCTTGGCTCACTCCCAGCATTCCGCCCCAGTGCGTCTGTTCGCCGGCAAAGTCCGCAAGCTCCGCGGGTGTCCGAATTACCAGGCGCTCCGGAACACTCTGGGTCCCCAGGTTCCGCCATTTGCGCTCTACCCACCTAACTTCTCCGGGACCGGCCCAGGCTCGCCATTCCACCGTCCACGCACGAACATCGTCCAGCCGGCTATTTGCCTCCTGCTCGGTGGGCGCGCCGAGACTGAACTCAGCGGGCCAGTGCGATTCCTGAGGTTCGCAGCATCGCAGGTCGTGGGTAAGCCAGTCACTGTATCGATTCGCAAACCTCCGTTTCGCCTCGCTACGCACCTCTTCAGGTGATTTCACGCTTTGACCTCTTGTCGAGCATGTTCGGGCAGCTTCAGCCGTTGACGGTCTAGCTCATATTCGATGAGCATTACGCCCGAGGTGCGTCTTTCCGAGATGTCCACGAAGCAGGCGCCGCCGATGAAAGGCTCCAAGGTCATTACCGACTTGAGCGGCGTGGCGACAATCATCTGAAATCCGAAACTTGCGAAGATGTTCATGGCAAGCGCGGTGAACTCGTTGTCGGCTTTGTCGAAAGCCTCATCGAGAACGACCGTCGCATATCTGGGAATACCGTGATCCACTCCGCCTAGTTGGTATCTCAACGCTGCTGCCAAGCAGGTGGTGGCGAGCTTTTGTCGCTGTCCTCCAGACTTCCCGGCCCCGCTACGATAGACCTCGACCTCCGCCTGTTCCTCGTCGAATTCGCGTCCGATAAACTCAACATGCTGCCGGACGTCCAATACAAGCTCGCGCCAGTGCTTGTCTTCAATAGCCTGGCTTGAGAGCCGGTCGACGATGCGCCGCAATACCAGGAACCGTCGCTCGGCATCGTCCCTGTCATCCGTCCACGCATGGCTCAGAGCCTGCTGCACCTCCTGTTTGAATTCGCGGACCACCGCCAATTGCTTATCGCTGGCTTCGATCTGCAAATAGGTAGTCTGTTCGGCGGTACGGTTGAATGGCACGTTCCGGAGGCTGGCGTTCACAACATCCATGCGGCCCAGGATCTCTTTCCGCGCATTGTTCAGGTGGGTAGACAGGGATGCAAGATTCTGCAGGCTCTGGTTGCGAAGCAAGTCGAAGAACCGGTGTTCGTGCGCCGGAAGACCGTCCAACTCCAACCTATTGAGCTTGGCAAAGAAGTCTCCCGAGCTGGCCATGTTCGGCTGCAAATCTCCAGACTCCGCCGGCCATCGCGTTACAAACTGCTGAAAACGGGATTCGATTGCTCTTTCAATCGCAGAGATCTCGCGGGATACTTCCGCGCTTTCACGGTGCATACCCTGCAGCACCGTGAAGGAAACGGTATCAAGCTCTGCGAGGCGGATTCGCTGAGCGACGCGCGAGAACCTGCGGTCGAACTCGTCCGCCAAAGCGCGATCCAATGGGACGGGAGGGTGTGCGGCAATCTTTGCGATCTTGCCACGGGTCTCGCCTATTGCCTCCAGGTTCTGCTGTTGGCGCAAAAGGTTCTTCCGCAACTCCTGATCGGCCTGCTCCACCAGCGCCCGGTGGCGCTCCAGCTGCTCACCAATGCGGCGAAGTTCGCCGTTGCCCTCCTTCAGGCTGCGCAAGTTCTGGTCGATTTCCGCGATTCTCTGAACAATGCTTTGAGCGTCGATCTCCTGCCATTGCAGATTCACGAGGGTTTGGCACTGCATTCTCCGCTCGGCGCGCGCCTGCTCGTCCGCTTCCAGCTTCCTGATCTTTTCCATCACCTCGGCGAGTTGTTGGCCCAGCTCGCCCGCGTGCTTCTCGAACTCTTCGCGTTTCTCGCGATTGTCGAAGCCGAGCATCCGTTGCAGAGTGCCGGAGCGGCGGTCATCCTTTTCATGTCGAGTCTTGCTGTGCTTGATCTGCCCTTCGCGGGTAACGGCGCGATCGACACGCCGGAACTCAGCCAGCGTGTTTACACAGGCATAGTCGAAACGGGAGCGCAACTCTGCAACTAGCCACTCCCGCTGACTACATTGCTTTACTTCTAACTTTAGGGCAAGGCAGTTGGCGGGGACAGGTTTCAGACTGGGGTTCTCCGCCATTAGAGTTCGGTAGTAGAAGAGTCGCTGGCCCAAATCTGTGCCATTGATGTACGCCGCTACTGCTGGGTAGTTCCGTTCGTCGACCAGGAGAGAAACAGCGAAGTTGCGTAGAACGCGCTCCGAAGTTTGCAGCCATTCTCGCTGGTCCTGTTTCACTTGTATTAACTCGCCGGCAAAGGGGAGAGCGGCTTCCGGCACGCCCGCGCCTTCCGCAACGCGTCTGCGAAGCTCAAGCATTGCGGCTGGTATGTTGGAGGGCTGCCGACGCAATGCTTCGACCTCTCGGCGTGCTTCGACAAACGCGGATTCGGCCTCTCTCTTCCGAACTTCGAGTTCAACCTGATCCTTCCGCGATTGCGCGGTGGTATCGGCCCACGATTCAATTTCCTCCCGCGCCTTGGCAAGCAGGCCTGCGAACTCCTGGGGTGAGTCGGGAAGGATCCAGCCGAGCGACCGACATGCATTCCGCGCCTGGTCGTTCTTGCGCAGGCGATGCGCTCGCTGAGACTCGAGTTCCTTCTTCTCGGACTCCCAGCGCTCCACCATGTCGCCGCCGGCTTCGCGGTGCTGCTGTTCCAGATCGTGCTGTACGGCTTTTCGCGCATCTAGGCTTGCCTGATTTCTCTCGAGTTCTCCTTCAATCCCTGCCGCTTGCGTGTCCAGCTCGTCGAGTTGCTCGCGGAGCAGCTTGAGCCTGGATATTTCGACATAATCGCGCAGGCGAGCTTGTAGTTCCGCCAGTGCGTCTCGCACCTCGATGCGTCGTTGCATCCGGTCGAAGTCCTCCCGGGCCGGTTTCAGCGTTTGCACTTGCTCTCGTGCGGTGACAACCGCCGTGTGAGCGGCATTCAACTCCCCGAATTCACTCACCAATTGCTCGGCAACGTCGAATGTCTGCGGCCTGTCGAGCATGAAGTCGCGCAAAAACGTATTAAGGTCGCCCAGATTTTTGGCCGACTGAGTCTTATGTAGCAGGCGTAATGCCGCCTCATTCTCGATGCCGAGTAGACGGCAAAACCTCTCCTGATACGGTTGGAAGTCCTCACGCACAAACGCGTCGGCATGTCTCTGCTTCAACTTCCTGACGTCCAGGTTCGCACCAAAGTCCTCAAGCTCGCGCAGATCGACCTCGCGCTCGAAGATGAGGAAATACCTCCGCACATCTTGAACTGAGCTCGACGTTCCGCGAATCCAGAACAGTCGAACCAACGTGACGATCTCGGCCGCCGTGCTCTTGAATGTGAGCGCGAGAGCAGACCAAGTGGTCCCGGTGCGGAGATAACGCGTGGCAATCTGGCCAGAGTCGCCATCCTTCTGTTCGGCCCACGCGCCTCGCATGTAGCTCAGAAGATTTCGATCTCTTCCGCTCCTTTCGGTCTCCCGGGCGGCAGCATTGAAGTCGACCCACCGCGGCGGAACCAGAAGTGCCGAAAAGGCGTCCAGGAGAGTGGATTTCCCGGTACCGGATTTGCCTACAATCAGAAAGCCTCGATCCGACAGAGGGATGTCGTGCAGGCCAGAGAAGGTGCCCCAGTTGAACACCTGGAGCCGCGAGGCACGAAACTGCGGGGGCGCAAATAGCTCCGGGGCATCTACTGCCATGGTGCGTCCTCCGGCAGGAGTTGTATGTCCATATCGGATCCAGTCCTTTTTTTCTCAGTCATTTCCTTGTACAGATTCAGCAAAATTTCGATCCGATCGGCTGAGAAAAGTAGCTTTAACGTCGGAGACACCTCATATCGATCCTCCTCCGCCCGGATTTTCTGGAGGATGCTGCGATCCTTGTACTTTTCGATTGAGGCCCGCACTTTCTTTGCGAATCCTGCATGATCGGTGCCACCAGCCGGTTCGAAAACCGCGAGTTCGTCCACCAACTCCGGGACCGCGACAACGGCGCGTTCGCCATGGGCTTCAGCATGCGCGAGGCGCTCTCGGAGCTTCAGCAGAACGATCGAGTCGATGAATGTCAATTGCGACCTGCGGAGGAGCAACGGAACTTCCAGGTCACCGGTGTCGGCCTGCCGAGTGAATGCCACACCGGCCTCTCTGTCGATCACCAAATCCAGGAAGAGTTCGGATAGCCGGCGCCGGATGATGTCTTCGTCCTGAAGCAGTATCGGCCAGAGACGGCCATGGCGGCGCATCTCCAGCGACGGTCCCGAGAGCAACTGAACAAGCGCGCGCCGTGTTTCGAGCGGCAGCTCGCCCCGATCACCGAGGAACAGAAGTCCCTTGGAATCCGCCTGGTCAGCGCGCTCTTCCTTAGACATGTCGCTAGTGGCGTTTGGGACTGGATCCACCGGATTGCTAGACAAGTTCACGCGCGCGCTCCTTCACGAAGTAAATTGTGGGGATTCTGGCGCGCCGCTGGTGCTCGTCTCGCCCCATCCAATGAACCAGCTCGTGGCCCTCGCCCTTGATACCGTGCCGGCTCCCCAATGCGAGCAGCCCAACGACGCTTCCCAGCCCCTGGTTTGCCGGGTAGCTGTCTAGGATGTCTCGGATGGAAGCCTGTGACCTGAGGCTGAGTATGGCGCGAATGTTCTCCTTCAGACGGCGGAAATCAATCTCAGAGTCTGCCACCAACTCGGCAATCGCCGCCAAGTCAACTTCGGGGCGATCCCCCGATTCCATACCTTCTGACATGAGTTCGAGCGATGGATCGAACAACTGCCATTGCGCGTATGAGCGAAGGCGGCTGCTCGTGAGTTCCAGGATGTAATCCAGCGACTCTGTCGCTTTGACCTGGTCCTTCAGACCAAGGGCCGCCTTTTGCGCATCTCTCAAAAGCTGATTCAAACGCTTCTGTTCAAGGAATTCCCGGCTCTGGACGAACTGTTTGAGACTCCTGGCCAGGGTCTGGAGGACCTCGTGAACGAATCCTCCCCGTTCCAGCAAGGTGCTCGGCAGCCGCCGAAGAAAACTCCTTCGGCGAAGATCGATCTCGTTCAGAAATTCACGCGACAGCACCGTGTCCAATGCGTCTTCCAAAGCCGCGGACCTTTCGGGATCCGTTAGCAGGCGCCAAAATGCGGAGAAGGTTCGTCCAGCATCGCTCTCCGAAATGAGATCGATACCCGCGAATAGGGCATCCAAGACGTCCCCACGCCGGCCATCGCTTTCCACGAGTTGCTCTCTGAGATTGCGATTCAACCGGTCGAACTGGTCGCGCACACGACGGAAATCTCCCAGCAAATTCTCGGCCAGCGAAATGATCTCTCGGGCTCGCTCCAAAGCGGAGCTGTCGGCTAGAACCCGGATATTACCTCTTTGCGCGTGTTCAAGCTGAAGATCGATTCGAGCGCGTTCCGCAAGGAGCCTTTCGATTCTTCGCTTCTGATCGGAGTCAGTTTCCTCGGCCAGTTGCACCAGCGCGGAAATCACCAAGGCGAGGCGGCTCTCCGTTGCCGTGGAGTGGGGCTGCTCGATGTTGGAGATGAAACGAATTGCCTCGACCGCTTGCGCCGAGAGCTCGAACTGCTCCTCCGCGGAGCCGGCTGGAAACCGTCGCTCAACATAGCCATCCGCCAGCCAATTCGATACATAGTCCTTTGCGGTCTGCGGCAGGTCCTGACCGGCAGCCCTCAACTCCTCCAGGTCGCGCACGATCCGGTCGTAGAAGACGGACGCCGGGAGGCTCTTCTGGTCCTCATACAATTCGGCTTGCAAGAGCGCGATGAATGCCGGCGCCTTAGGGGACGCCAGTAGCCTCCAGAGTGGCTGATCTCTGAGGCGTTCATACGCTAATAGCGCTCTCTCAGTTTTCATCGGTGTAAAAGCTCGCGTTCTGGCGATTGGTCACCGGCCTAAAAACACGGTGATCGCGCCACTTCGCAGACCGGTGCGATTGCCACCCACGCGGAGCCGGCCAAGCTGCTTGGAAGACTACAAAGAAGGCGGTATTCGGTTACGCGCTGCTTATGTCGGTGCAATTTTACCGCACATAGCTGAGCTCTGGCACGTCCTTCTGGACCACATTCGAGGATGGGCGCTAAACTGCCGCCCACCGCAAGCTGCGCGATCCGACGCCGAGACCCAAACACTTTACTTTGAACCCGCAATGCAGAACGAGAAATCGGTTTCGATGAGTGTCTCGGCCTGCGCGATCCGAACAACTCCCGCAATCATCTGGGGCCCGGACCCGCTGGCAAGCGTTCGTCCCTTAATCTAAGTAGCCTTTTCCACAGATATTTTCAGGGAACTGTAAATTTCTCGCCTGTGATTTTGAATACAGAGTAGGGCAATCAACGCATCTACAATGATCGGCGCAGCGTAAAGAGGCTGAACGGCGTGCGGTGCTCATCTACCAAAGCGAGAAAGGGTTCGCCCAAATTGGGCGCCAATGAAAGTCACCATCCTTAAGGGCAGCCACGAAATTGGCGGAAACTGTATTCAGCTCTCATCCGGAAAAACCAGCCTCCTTCTCGATGCCGGACTTCCCCTCAGCGCCGACAGTCAGCCCGTAGACCTCTCGCGCCTTTTCGTGGACGCCCTCCTGGTCAGCCATCCTCACCAAGACCACTTCGGCTTGATGAATTCATTGCCGGCCGGCACTCCGGTCTACATCGGCAAACTGGCCCGCAGCCTGATCGATGCCACTCAGGTGTTCCTCGGCAGAGAGAGATCCGCGCTCGACTTCCACGACTTCAAAGCCTGGCAGCCGTTTACCATTGGTGCGTTCACCATCACTCCGTATCTCGTCGACCACTCCGCCGTCGATGCCTACGCATTCCTCATCGAAGCCGAAGGCAAGCGCCTCTTCTACAGCGGCGATCTTCGCTCGCATGGCCGGAAGGGAATACTCTTTGAGAACCTGGTGAAGCGCCCGATCCGCGACATTGATCTCCTCCTTCTCGAAGGCACTATGCTGCATCGCAACAACGACCAATTCCCTGACGAGACGGCAGTCGAAAACGCGATCTTCGAGATAATCCACCGGCAAAGGAACATCTCGTTCCTGCTGTCCTCCTCGCAAAATATCGACCGCATCGTCTCCGCCTATCGGGCCTGCAAACGTGCCGGCAAGCTCTTCGTCATCGACATCTACACCGCATGGGTGCTCGAACAGCTCCGGCAAATCACTCAAAATACGCCCGCCATGGATTGGCCCGAGTTAAGAGTTTTCGCCGCTCACAGCCAGGACGAAAGGCTCAAGGCCAACCCAGACTACTTTGGAGACTTCAGAAAGCGACTCTATCGCCACAGGGTCAAGCGTGAGGAACTACACGCCACTCCCGAATCGTTTCTCTACTTAGGCAAGATGTCCAGCTTTCGTCTCATCGATGAATTTGAAAACGCCGCAGCCCCCGTCAATGTCATCTACTCGCAGTGGCTCGGATATCTCGACGGAACCCACGACGGCTACTTCGGCAGTGACAAAATCTCCCGCTACCGCAGCGACCCGGCAGTCAACTTCGTCTACGCCCATACGAGCGGACATGCGACTGTTGCCGACTTGCAGCGGCTGGCTGCCGCGCTGAAGCCGCGCAAGCTCGTTCCCATTCACACCGACCACGGGGAGCGGTTTCAGGATCTATTCGATAACGTAACGACCATTCGGGATGGAGATCCCTTCGTTCTGAGCTAGAGAGGAAAGAAATGATTGAGTTCGATAATCGGCGATGGGAAGCGGAACTGCGACAGGTATCTTGCCTGAAGCAGTGCCGATTTCCTGCGAACAGCGAGATCGAGATTGGCGGTACGCTGGAACAAGCTAAGATCACGATGAAAGAAAAGGGGCTGAACGGAAACATGCAGTCCGATGCCGCCGCCTTTGAGTCGTGGGCATTGGCACTGTTGCTCCACTGTGGTGTGCAAACTGTCCAGATCGGTATGGATCCAAGAGCAGATCGCAAAGGGCCGCACTATGAGCGATTCTTGTATCGCCTCAAGTGCTTCTCTGAACTGTATCCCGATTGGGTGATCGCAGAGGAGCCTGATCCTCCATCGAAGGCGCTGAATTCTCCGAATGAACGACTGTTGAACCAACCAAACAAGCGGGCCAAGCCGCCAGAGGTCGATTCTAACGAGCGGATGAAAGCAGCATCAGGGCCGACCCCCTCAGAAGCCGACCTTGAGTTGGCTCTGGAGATCTCAAGTTCCTTCCGGAGTCATTTTCAGCTCGAGAAGGTGATGCGCCAATGGCCGGTAGGATTGTTTGATGGTTGGGTCGCAGATGGGCGCCAAATATTTACCGGAGGAAAGAGTGGGATTGATCTGATCGGCATCCGAAACGGCACTCTGGTGCTGTTCGAATTGAAGAAATCCGACAATCGAAAAGCGGGGGCTATCTCGGAGTTGCTCTTCTATGCAAGCGTCATGCGTGATGCCATCGGCCCTTCTGCCATCTTTGAGTTTGAATCCAAGGAGGCGCGAAAGAACTGTGCAATTGGGCCTGAGGACATTATTCGCTGTTCTAACATCCACGCCGTGTTGCTGGCGCCCAACTTTCACCCGCTGATTTCAGAGCCGCGCATATTTCAAGAGCTGAATAAGGCGGCGATGAAAAGGTTCGGCTCAGATAGACAGATTTGTTTCCAAACAGCGACGATCAGCAGTTATCCGCAGGATGGATACGGCGACTTTAAATTCAGCACTCGGCAAATCAAATCGGCGTGAAGCATCGCAATTCAACAGGTCACGGCGCGTGCACAAAGCCGACTTCATCCGAATAGGTAAACGGGGATTCTATGAGCAGCGACGAAGATTTAACACCCAAGACCGAAACGCAGTTGATCGCCGCCATATACGAAAGAGCACAGGCACGGAAACGGGAGAGGGTCGCCGGTGCGCCAGAGGTTGGCATATTCTGGGTAGTCGACGGAAAAGCCGTGATCCTTGGAGAACCGCTCGGCGAAGCCGAATCGTGGGGAGAATTCAAGAACTACTCACAAGGTCACGACCGCGAGTGGTCCCGCTTTCTTCAACGCAACGGCATTGTTCCACGGGACTCGGAATACGACGACTACCCGCGCGGCCGCGTTGTCTACAACACAATAACCGGTTCGTTTAACCTTATTGCAGACAAATGCATCTTGAAAGACAAGTCAATGGCCCAGAAGGTGCTGGCCGAACTTCATTTGCCATCTCAAACCACGACGGAAAGCGATCCGCACTATAAGTGCCAAAAGTGTGGAGGCTGACGATAGAGCGATAAGCCCATCCAAAAGCCCCGGACAGCCTTGTCCAGATGCCGTCCAGGCTATTCCGCGGGGGAGCTGATTGAATTATCCTTAAACAAACCAAGGAGTACATCTTCATTCAGCGCTGCTTCTAGCAAGTTTGCATCTCTGCGTGCGGGTCGGGAGAAAGATGAGCGGTTATAGCGGTAATAATCAGGTGGATTTGAAGGGGGGCGGCGATGAAGTCCTCGGTCTATTTGAATGCGGCTACAGATTGTCGGCTTCTGATGAGCCCCAACCCGCGTTAGATTACTTTGCTCAAGCGGTTGCACTTATTCCTGACAGTTCGGATATGTGGGAGCGCCTAGGTACCTGTTTTCGCGATACTGGCAACTTCGAACGTGCGGACCTCTGTTACCAGCGCGCCACCCAACTGGATGAGTCGAATTTCTTCGTGGCCTTTCATTGGGGGCTTTCGTGGATGGACAGAAGAAATGTGCAGGAAGCGCTACCTCTGTTTCGAAAGGCAGCGGACCTGAAACCAGAGAATGTGTTCGCGCACAAGCATCTTGCCGAGTGCTACAGGGTACTGAAAATGAGCCGCGAGTGGCAGGCAGAGATGAAGAAGGTCCTCGCGCTAGAGCCGTCGTTGTGGCACAAGTTGCCGGAGAGCTTCAAGCGCGCTCTTCAGGGAGCGATCTGAATGGCGGACCAGAATCTACGATTCGACATCGGCGAGTTCAGGCTTGATCTTCATGGAACCAGTATCGTAACGGCCGAGCAAGTTATCCTTCGGCGCATCGAAGAATGTTATAGATATGGTCTTCGGACCCTGAAAATCGTCTACGGCACGCCGGACGACTATGAGCACAGCATCGCCAGGGCCGCCCATGCTGTAGTCCGAAGCCACGATCTGGTAGCCCAGGAGATGCTTCCTCCGTACGTATTTCGAGATAAACCTCCGAAGAAGCTCGAAGGTGCGCTGATCGTCTACCTGCGGGAGAATCCCAACGCGCTGCGCGTTAACGGCGACACTACATTCGAGCCGTTCACGCCGAAGTACGAAGATGATGTGGCACGCCTGCTCCGCTGCCGCACTCCCTATACACCGTTGCGCCGCTCCTATCCCTTTGCTTGGGCGGCGACGGCTATCGGCCATCAGTGTACGCCGACGCACCTTAGCGAAATCGTTAAGCAGAAGCGAGTGGCGCCTGAGCTGATTCCTCCTGATTCGCTGAGTTGGGATGGCGTCTGCCTTGCTGCCCGCGCATACGCAGAGCTACGGAAGGCGCAGAAATCGAAGCATAGACATCTTGCGAGGGTTTCCGCGTTAACCGAATCCGGCCCGCCGGAGCCATCGGAGCCAGTGCAGCCCGCGCCCGCAGACCCGGCAGCCGAGCTTGCACGAGCGCGCCTCCTTATTCACGAAAGCCGTTACGAAGAGGCTGTGGAACTGCTCCAGCAACTCGAGGTTTCCGATCCGGGGCCCGAGATCCTGGCGGACATTCTCTACGAAGTAGGCAGGGCCTACATGGCTCTCCAACAGGACAAAGCTGAAACTGCGCTTCTGCGCGCCCTCGATCTCGCGGAGAGATTGGCAGTGAGGGGGCCGCGTCTGATCGCGATCCTGCAACGGCTCTGCGAATTCTACATCGCCTCAGGCGACATGGACGCACTTCACAATCTGTTGAAAAGGTACGAGTCGCTTGACACCGGTGAAAGCGGGGAAGAGACGCGCATGCATGGGGTTATCGCCATGGCGATGCTTGACTATAAGTCTGGCCAATACGCCTCTTCCCTTACGAACCTACGTCGATTCAGCTATGTCAAAGGGAAGGGCCCAATCAGCGCCTCGTTGAATGGCGTTCGATTCAACCTGATTGGACGCAATTACACTGCACTGGGCGATTTTTTAGCAGCTACAATAGCGTTCGAATGTGCGCTGAGACATGTCCGGTCCAACATGCGCGATTGCCGGATGCAGCTTCCGCCCGTTCTGCTTCAGCTAGGAATCTTGCAACGACAGATGGGCTTGCATGATCAGGCTCTCATCTCTTATCAAGAAGCGCGCAAAATCCTCGCTGAACAACAGGCATGCGACTCCCTGCTGTACGCTGACCTCGCCTCCAGTATTGGTGTAATTTTCCGCCATCAGGGGAAGCTGTCCTATGCAGAGTCCTCACTGGAGGAGGCGAGGCAAATCTACATCGATCAAGGCGCCGGTTCCACGCCTGATTACGCGAAGATTCTGGTGAACCTCGCCCGGCTGCGCGCAGACCAGTCACGTTACGATGTGGCGCTAGAGCTCCTCGACCAGGCGCGACAGATCATGTTGCTGAAGAATAGCGCCAATTTCGACGGTCTGGTTAGGCTGCTGCTCAGCGAGGCGGGCATCCATCTGGCGGCCGGGGAGAGTGATTTAGCTCAGATAGCCCTTGAGGAGGCACGCAATCTGGCCGCCCGCTCAGTCGGCATCGAATCATTGAGTTACGCCAAGGCGACGGATGATCTGGCGAAATTTTACGTCCTTCATGGCGAGCCATCGAAGGCTCAGCCGTTGTTGGAAGAGAGCGCGCAAATTTTTAAGGTGGTCAGGCAATTGGATTTGAGCGAGCTGATCAAGAAACAGTTCGCAGTTGAAGATTCACAGACCTGACGATCTGGCATAATCGTGCGATATGTCAGCTTGATTTCCGCCTGAGGAATCACAGCAAGCCTCGCTTGCGCGCCAACTTCCACCAGCTTGGCCGGTTTGCGCGTCGGATACTTGACCAGATCATCGCCCAACTCGGACGGCACACGCAATTCGCTGAAAATAAATCTGATACAAATCCCAGAGTGAGTTTTCCGCTATTGAAAGGCGCCAAGATTTAGAAGGAAACTCCGTGTGATCCTCGAGGTGTTTGTCACGCTGAATGGCGCCTTGGGTGATTCGCCGGAAATGTCCAGTCTTTGTAGGCCGAATCTTTGGCGCGGTAGAGACGGATGAGCTTCTCAATGTTGTTTGCATAACCGTAAGCAACGATGAATCTGTGCATGACGATTTCGCTCTCAATCTTTGAGACCCAATATCCAACATCCTCGATATCTGCGACCTGAAAAAGCCTCCTGTCGAGAGCACTGGCCACCAGAGAAAGCCATGATAGAAAGCCGTCGATAGACACTCGGTATATCTGGATACGCGGGTCCTCATCCATTTGGTCAATCTGCAACGAGGGGCTGAGGGCCTTCTCGAAGATCTGCCGATCATGAACGATTGTGGCTGCGTTGTCTGTGTTGTAGGGCCGCAGACTCTCTGGGACGATCAGTCTTCCACCATTCCAATCCAGACATCTCGTAGCAAAGAGCAATTCTGGGCTATTGTTGAAATCCTTCATGTAGCTGTTCGCAAGTTCAGCTCGCTTCCAGGAGACCGCCTTCTTCGAATTAAAGAGACCCACGCCTCCTCCCACGAGTCCAACAAAGGCACCGACGTAGGCTATCGCAGTTGCGGCATCGGTTGGCATGATGATGAACTATACAGCATCAGTCCTGCATTGGTTTCCACTTTTCTCTAGTCCGAATGTGTCAAGGAACTCGCGAAGCTTCATGCCTTCCTCGCGGATGCGGACATCCCTCGTGATAAGCGGATTGAAATACCGATTAGTCGGGTGTCTAAGTTTCGTATGAGCTATTTCCAAACGACGAACGTAAAGATACGCATCGTCGCCGAGAGCAACAATAGTGGAAGGGTCAACGATCTCGACCTGGCGCGCGAGGAATGCCCTGCATTCATCCTTGTAACCAGCAACGGATGGCATTGGTCCCAGCGCGCTCCCAGGCTTCAATCCCATCAAAGCATTGGTAAAAAAGCACCGCTCCGAGCAAAGTCCTGCCGCCTTCAACATGCCGCGTAGTCGTGACCAGAAGTGTCCGCTGACTTCTCCGCCATTGCTGAGCGAACGCTCGTAAGCGAGCTGGCTGTCGAAATTGTGCCCCACGAACATTATGGGGGATTCGGGAAACCCTTCAGGCATTTCGCCGAAGTTCTGCGAACCTCTCCAGAGACCTGCTCCTCCAGGAAAGAAGGCCGTGCCTTGAATGAGGCCTTCGACGGTCGAGTTTGTTCGTACGACCGTAGGATGGTAGCTGAGAACCGTGTCGTCCATCGCCTTAAGCAACTGGACGATTACCGCTTCCGCTTTTCTCTTGGGTTCCATCTGGTATCCGTTCCGGTTGGTTGCAAGCGAATCAATCGCAGCGTTCCGTAGGCGCTCTTTCGACACATTCCCACCCTACGTCTGGCTTCTATGAACCTGGTGGTCTGAATGGCTGTACAGCACGCTTTCGATGTGGTGGACTTCGACCGATGATAAATCGATTTGGAGCGTCGGCATCACCCCGTTGCCCTGATTACTTTTATGAGGAACTTCGGGCGCATGCGAATCGACTACCTCTGTCGCCTCTTCTTCAGGAGCCGTTCGCTCGAACACCCAGTATTCGGGCTCAAATCCATCTGATGTGTGGATTACCGTTTCGACAAAGATCTCAGTATCCTCCAACATTTTAAGTCTTTCAACCAGCGACGATTCATGAAACAACACGACATTGCTTTTCCCGTTCTTAGCTTGCGCTGACGGATACAAAATGCCATCCAATTCGGGATTCACTTGAGAGGCGAGATATTCGGCGATCACTTGCGTCGGCAGATATTCGAAGATCTCTGCGTCTGGCATCACAGGAGCGGTCATCTTCTGGCTCAAGCTTTGAAGAAAGTTAGCCTTTGCCATGTCGTATCGATGGTTTTCATCGAACAGGCTTCCGCTCGCGCTGACCTCGCTTAATGCCTCTAAGTCTAGGAGCGATATTGACCGAAGCAATTCGAACCTTGCAGTGACAACCCGGCTCCCAACGAAGGGCCTTACCTCGGCGAGGGCGACTTCTCGATCTGTGGCACCGCAGAAAGTCGATATCCCGCGCGCGTTCATTCGTCCTGCAGCCGCGAGAGCGGGAGGGGGTGGCCCAATTTCAAGGTCGGGGCGCTCCAGAGCACGGACGAGCTTTTTGTCGTCTTGAAAAACACGGGCTCTGAAGAGCGATGAAATGCTTGTCCCGGGGCCGGCACGCACGATGACGGGACGATTTCCGGCAGTAGTGGAGCGATGGATACCATTGAATAGTGTTAAAAGTGTCAAGGATGCGCGTTTACTGAAGTACCTAGATTTGGTCTTGAGGCTTTCCTCGAAAGAACGCCATTCTGAATGAAACTGCTCAGACTCCACCTTCTTGTGCGTGTAGCGGGATTCTGGAGAGAAATCTGACTCCTCGCCCATTTTCTCTTCTTCAAAATCGAAGTGCTTGTCCTCCAGCAGTTGTCTGACACCTTCGGCGACCTCCGGCTCGATCTGCCCAACTTCCTGCAAGAGCTCAACAATATCCTCTCCGGATCGCTCCCATTCATAGTCGCTTTCGCGGCTCATCGTGTATTCCATGTCTGTCGGTTGGTCATCTGTACGGACGAAATTCCGTTCGAACACCACGTCGAAGATGTCCGCAGCCTGATCAAGCGAAATCGTCTTTAGGTATTTGCGGCAAAATGAGCAGTTTGCCATGCTTTCCGCTTCTCTTTATCTTGGCTTTGAAAGTGTTCTCGCCTACACACCGATGACAGAGCCGCGAATCGCCGTTGGTGGCTTCATTCATTTCTCACCTTCGTTCCTTCGTGAGGGGGCTCAACAACCGTCGGCCCGTCAACAGATCAAATAGAGCATAGGCGTGTGCTGATCCTCCGGGTTGACGGCTTTGATAGAGCGCAGACGACGACGCATGTATAACCGCTCACACTCCACAACTTCTTCACATTATGGCAAAGGGGGGCGGATGAATTTGGAGAGAGAAGTTTCGGGTGGCCGAACGCCAAATCGATACCCCGACTTGGTTTGCGCAGAGGACGTACGATGGGCGACCGCAAATGCCCTATGGGCTAAGAACTTGGTTGGCCTGGTGGGTGGAAGTGCAATTGCACCTTCCCCGCTTAGACCGCTTTGACCTTGCACTTACCGCTTTTGGCGGCCAAGAATTCCGCTCGAATCTGAAAACCTGGCCAATTTATGCTATCAATCCATTTTTTTGGATATTTTGCAGGTGCTTAAATATAGGGCATTTAGCGTTGGCCACTTTTTGCTGAAGACGGCCAGGATTTGATCGTTTCGACAGTCTTGCGATTGGACGTTTGGCTTTGCAGCAAAGATGCAGAAGGTCCCGACCATGTTCCAAGCCGGGAAAAAGAGAAGTTGAATCAGAGATTCGCCGACGCCACCAGGCTGGCGAACGAAATCAGCTTCATGTTCGGCGCCATTCTCACGCCCAACAGGGCCTCCCGTTCGGTTTCGCGCGAAGTCAGCAGCCGCGTATGAGCGGCCGCCAGCTCGGCGTCATTGTAGCCGGGGTGAGTCACTAATTCGTAAATTCCATCGGGCGGCAGCGCGGAGAGCAGGGAAGCAACGGCCCGCTGGTCGAGTGTCCCCGTCGCCACCACTCCCACCGCCCCGTCCGTTGTGGTGAACCCCTCTTCGGCGACGATCCGGCAGAAGCGCGATTCCAGCGTTCGCAGCAGGCGCACCTGCAGGCGCCGCGCTACCGGAGCGCCGGGCGTCGCAGCGACGCTCCAAGCCCGCTCGAAGGGGTTGCGTACGGCACGAATGCCGCAAGACTTGGCCGCGCGCAGGACCGGCCGAAGCACGCGCGGAAACATGTGTGTGTGCTTGTGTGTGTCGACGTGTGTCAGCTCGAGTCCGGATTTCTGAAGCGACTGAATCTGCGCGCGCGCCTCCGCCTCAATCTCGGCATCGACAATCTTGCCGGACAGCAGCCGCCTCAGGAACGCCCCGAGCTTCGGATGGAATCGGCCGCTGCGTGAATCAGCCAGAGTAAGAAGCTGGGCCGCCGCTTGCATCGGCTCGCCGTCCACCAGCACCACATGACATCCCACGCCGAGCGTCGGCGTCGCCCTGGCAATCTCAATCGCCTCATCCGTCGCCGCGGCTCGCGCCATGAGCGTGGCGCTGGTCAGCACACCGGCTTTGTGCAGTTCGAGTACGGCGCGGTTCACGCCGGAGGTGAGGCCGAAGTCGTCTGCATTTACGATGAGGCGGATCACCCCCGAGTGTATCAAGGCAGCAAGCACGCAAACGCGTGTGCGTGGACCCGTGGACGCTCCTCCAGCGCCTTGCGCCGATGAATTTGACTATTCGTTTCGATCATGTTTGTGGCAGCATTGCAGAATTGGAATAACAACCATGGCCAACGAACCCTTCGACACGGGGAAGTTCCTCAAGACCTACTGGTGGGTGATTCTGCTGCTGGTGTTGCTCGCCGGGCTTACGGTGGTGTTTCGCACGCCGCTCGGTATTCAGCTGGATCAGAAGACGATTCTCGTGCTTTCTGGCGCAGCAGTGGCCATCGCACGAGAATATGCACTGCTATTATGGATTGAGGCCTGATCAGGCCCTTCCCACAATGTGGGCGGATAGCTCAGTTGGTTAGAGCGCCTGCCTTACAAGCAGGATGTCGGGGGTTCGAGTCCCTCTCTGCCCACCAGCACCTGCACTGCAGCTAGCTGCGGATTCGGCGCGGTTCATCAGCCCTTCCCGCCGCGTTTGCTGCCACTTGCATCTTATTCTTTTATGGCAAGTGAAAGATGCGGGGGCGTGTTCTACCGCATAATCTGTGTTTTCGTCCTGTTGGCTGCTTCGACTACCGGATTTGCGTACTCTCTGCTCACCCACGAACAGCTCATCGACCTCACCTGGGACGACTCCATCGTTCCGCTATTGCTCAGCCGCTTTCCCGATCTCACACCGGCCCAGCTCGATGAGGCACGTTCCTATGCTTATGGCGGATGCGTCATTCAGGACATCGGTTATTACCCGCTCGGCGAGGCTTCTCTCTCCAATCTCACCCACTACGTTCGATCCGGCGACTTCGTGATGGCCTTGTTCCGCAACGCCCACACTGCCGACGAACTGGCGTTTGCCATAGGTGCCCTCTCGCACTACGTTGGCGACTCGATCGGCCACCCGCTCGCGACCAACCTCGGCGTTCCTATTGCTTTTCCCAAACTGCGCACAGAATACGGGAAGAGCGTGAATTACTCTCAGGGCAAGGTTCAGCATGTCGAGGTCGAATTCGCCTTTGACGTGGACGAGAACACGCACAATCGTACAGCTCCGCTCAAATATCTCCAGCACATCGGGATGAACGTCTCCATGCACCAACTGGGGTTGGCCTACTACCAGACCTATGGCGTGTCAGAAGACTTCGACGGCACCCGCAAGCGTCGCGTCAATGAGGACGCCTACCGCTTCGCGGTGCGGTCCTTCGTGCCGCACATCGCCACTGCCGTAGGCATCCTGCACAGGAAGCACATGACCCCCGACGTCGACACGCCTGAGGCTCATGCCCTGCGCAGCGAAATCACAGCCATGGGCGTCGCCAATAACTGGGCGACATACCGCCGGCCGCCGAATTTCGGAGAGCACCTGCTCGCCGGAATCATCTTCATCATGCCGCGCTTCGGTCCCTTCCGGCTTTGCGCGATCAAGGGCCCAAGCCCCCGGGCCGAAGCCGATTACGTGCACAGCGTTGCTTTGTCTGTTGCCGCCATGCGCCGCATGCTCGCCCGGTTTACACCACCGGACAAGCGCAAGGCCCTGCCTCCGCTTCCGCCCGATGCCCGCGACGCGCAAAGGCCCTCCGCGGAACTGGGAACGAGCGCCCGTGCCCGCGCAGTAAGCCAGACACGCTCCGATCCCCGCCATCCGTTGCCCAACCGTGACCTCGACACCGGCGACGTAGTCAAGCCCGGCGGCTACCCACTCACCGACAATACTTACGCGTACCTGCTGCATACCCTCACCAGCCAGCCCACGGTGCCCATCCCCCAGGGGATCAAAGAGGATATCCTCGCTTACTATTCCGACCTCGACGCTCCCATCGCGACCAAGAAGCATCCCGACCAGTGGAAGCGCGTGCTCGCCGATCTCGGAACTCTCAAGGGCATGCCGACGAGCCCATTCCCTGAGCCATATCAAACCTACGAAGAAGGTGTCACGGGTCAGGAGTAAGTTGCCTGAATGCTTCTGCCCTGCGGCGCGGAGGGCGTCTGTCACCCCCGCGCCATTCGAAACCGCGCCCTCCCTCGAACCTATATACTGAAAGTCGCGCATGACGGAACGCATTCTCGCCTTATTAGTCCAGTTTGTCACCCATGTCATTGAAGCCGGCGGTTACGCCGGTATTGTTGCGCTCATGGGCATTGAGTCGGCCTGCATTCCGCTGCCGTCTGAAATCATCATGCCCTTCGCAGGCTATCTGGTTTGGAAGGGCACCTTCACACTCCTGGCAGTTGCCACGGCCGGCGCCATCGGCTGCAATCTGGGCTCGCTGGTGGCTTATTGGATCGGCGCCCTCGGTGGGCGGCCCCTCGTGGAGCGCTACGGTCGCTGGGTCCTCATGAGTCAACACGATCTCGATCGGATGACTCATTATTTCGATAAATACGGCTCGATTACCGTGCTCGTCGGACGGCTGCTGCCGGTGGTTCGCACCTTCGTCGCGTTTCCCGCCGGGATCGCCCGCATGGGACAGCTTCGTTTTCACATCTACACCTTCATGGGTTCGTGGCCTTGGTGTCTCGGCCTGGCCTATGCGGGCATGAAGCTCGGGGAAAAATGGAATGATCCGAATTCCAGCTTCCATGAGCAGTTTCATCGTTTTCACACCGTGATCGAGATCCTGGTGGCGCTCGGCATTGTGTGGTTCGTGTGGTCGCACCTGCGTCGCCGCAGCCAGGCGGACACAATCTAGCCGCTGAATCAAGCCTGTTGCGCGGCGTACACTTGAATTTCGCGTTCAGTTTGCCGGGGCTGTTCTGCCTGTCCCGCAGGAAGCAAAGGAAGGATTGGGAGAATCATGTCGACAGAAGCACAAGGCGGCTCTAAGACCGCCTCGAAGGTAGCGCCTGCCAAAGGCAAGCTGGGAGTGATGGTCGTCGGCCTCGGCGCCGTCGCCACCACCATGATCGCCGGTGTTGAAGCCGTCCGCCGCGGACTCGCCAAGCCCATCGGTTCGCTCACGCAGATGGGCACCATCCGTCTGGGCAAGCGGACAGACAACAAATCCCCGCTCATCAAGGATTTTGTTCCCCTCGCCGACATCAATGATGTCGTCTTTACCGGCTGGGATATTTTCGAGGACAACGTCTACGAGAGCGCCGCGCACGCCAAGGTGCTCGACAAGGAGACGATCGAGCAGCTCAAGCCTTATCTCGAGGCCATCAAGCCTCTGCCTGCGGTCTTCGATCAGTACTATGTAAAGCGCCTGCACGGCACGCACGTCAAGAAGGGCAAGAACAAGATGGATCTGGCCAACCAGGTCCGTGAAGACATTCGCAACTTCCGCAAGACCGTCGACCGCGTCGTCATGATTTGGTGCGGATCGACCGAGATCTTCCTCGAGCCTACCGCCGTTCACGCCACCGTCGAGGCCTTCGAGACGGGCCTGGAGAACGACGACATCGGCATCGCGCCCTCGCAGATCTACGCTTATGCCGCGCTGACGGAGGGTGTGCCCTTTGCCAACGGCGCGCCCAATCTCACCGTCGACGTGCCGGCAATGATCGAGCTCTCCAAGGCGAACAAGGCCCCCATCTGTGGAAAGGACTTCAAGACCGGGCAGACTTTCATGAAGACCGTCCTCGCGCCGGCCTTCAAGGCTCGCCTGCTCGGCGTCTCCGGCTGGTACTCCACCAATATCCTCGGTAACCGCGACGGCGAAGTTCTCGACGATCCCGAGTCGTTCAAGACCAAGGAAGAGTCGAAGCTCGGCTCCCTCGAATACATCTTCCAGCCCGAGCTCTACCCGGACCTCTACAAAAACATCTTCCACAAGGTCCGCATCAACTACTACCCGCCCCGCGGCGATAACAAGGAAGGCTGGGACAACATTGACATCTTCGGATGGCTCGGTTATCCCATGCAGATCAAGGTGGACTTCCTCTGCCGCGACTCCATCCTTGCGGCGCCTATCGCGCTTGACCTGGTCATGTTCCTCGATCTCGCCCAGCGCACGCCGGAGCTGCGCAACATCGGTATCCAGGAGTGGCTGAGCTTCTACCTCAAGAGCCCCCAGACGCGCGAGGGCCTGTACCCCGAGCACGATCTCTTCATTCAGCTCATGAAGCTCAAGAACACCCTGCGCCACATCCAGGGCGCCGAGCTCATCACTCACCTGGGCTTGGAATACTACGACTGATTCTCATGGGTGCCCCCGGTCTCGATTCTGAGACTTGGGAACTCACTTACAGTTCCCACGAGTCAAGCCCCATCCTCAGGATGGGGCTTCGCTCTTCTTGCCTGCTTCCAGGTCAGGGGCTCACATACCCGTGACCGAACGGTCGCTCAACAGCTTCAGGGCCCTCCCCCCCACGATCAGCTTGTCCTCAACCTCCAGAACATCCACGAACGGGTCTTCAATATTCTCTGTGTCGATAATCTGGTGCCATGCATTGCCGCTCGGCGACTCCGGCAGCGTGAACTCCACGCCCTGATCCGCCGCGTTCACCAGCAAAAGGAAGCTGTCATCGATCAACCAGTCGCCGTCTTCGTTCGTCACCTGAAGCGTCCTGCCGTTCAGCATCAATGAAATCGCGCGCGCCCAGCACGAGTTCCAGTCCTCGTCACTGACCTCGTTGCCATCGGGGTTAAACCAGGCCACATCCTTGATGACCCGTACCAGAGCGCCGTTGCCGCGCTTGCGGATCTCGCGGTCCTGGAAAAACTTCCTCCTGTGCAGGTTAGGGTGGTCCAGCCGCAGCCGGATCAGCTTGCGGGTGAATTCGCGCAGCCGCTTGCGGGGCTCATCCAGATCCCAGTCGAACCAGCTCAGCTCGGTGTCCTGGCAGAAGCCGTTGTTGTTGCCCATCTGCGAGCGCGCAACCTCGTCGCCGCCGGTCAGCATGGGAACTCCCTGGCTCAACATCAAAGTGGTCAGAAAGTTCCGCATCTGCCGCTCTCGCAGCCGGTTGATCTGCTCATCCTCAGTCGGACCTTCCGCTCCCATATTCCATGAGTCGTTACTGTCCGAGCCGTCCCGGTTGTTCT
This sequence comes from Occallatibacter sp., assembly GCF_036502485.1. GTDB lineage: Bacteria > Acidobacteriota > Terriglobia > Terriglobales > Acidobacteriaceae > Telmatobacter. The sequence continues at coordinate 26,746 of NZ_DASXYM010000110.1, forward strand.
CGCCGTTGGCCTCGTTGTGTTTGTTGTTGTAACTCACCAGATCGGCCAGCGTGAACCCGTCATGCGCCGTGATGAAGTTGATGCTCGCGTACGGCTTGCGCCCGTCAAACTGGTACAGGTCGCTCGATCCTGTCAGACGGTAAGCAAAGTCGCTCAGCATGCTGCCGTCGCCTTTCCAGAAGCGCCGCACCGTGTCGCGATACTTGCCGTTCCACTCTGCCCACAGCACCGGGAAATTGCCCACCTGGTAGCCGCCGTCGCCCACGTCCCACGGCTCGGCAATCAGCTTCACCTGCTCCAGCACCGGATCCTGATGAATGGTGTCGAAGAACGAGCTCAGGCGGCTCACCGCATGCAGCTCACGCGCCAGCGTGGAGGCGAGATCGAATCGGAACCCGTCCACGTGCATCTCCGTGCGCCAGTACCGCAGCGAATCCATAATCATCTTCAGCACCTGAGGATTGCGCACGTTCAGCGTGTTGCCGGTGCCGGTGTAATCCATGTAGAACTGCGGGTCGTTTTCAACCAGCCGGTAGTAGGTGGTGTTGCACACGCCCTTCCAGCTCAGCATTGGCCCCTGGTGATTGCCCTCGCAGGTGTGGTTGTACACCACGTCCAGAATCACTTCGATTCCTGCCGCGTGCAGCGCTTTCACCATCTCTTTGAACTCGCGTACCTGTCCGCCCTGATCCCCTGACGAGCTGTATCGCGACATCGGCGCGAAGAATCCCAGCGTGTTGTAGCCCCAGTAATTGCGCATCCCCTTGTCAACCAGAAATCCGTCATCGACAAAGTGATGAATGGGTAGCAGCTCTACCGCCGTCACTCCCAGCCGCTGCAGATAGTCGACGCTGGACTCGTGCGCCAGTCCCGCGTATGTCCCCCGCAGTTCCTCGGGAACGCTCGGGTTTCTCATGGAAAACCCGCGCACGTGCATCTCGTAAATCACTGAATCCGCCAGCGGAATGTCCAGCGGCTGGTCGCCATCCCAGTCGAAAGTCCCATCCACCACCACCGACTTGGGCACAGAGTCGGCGTCGTTCTCCTCGCTCATGCGGTTCGTGTCGCCCGACTTCACGTCGTAACCGAACACCGGCCCCTTCCAGTTCACGTCGCCGCAGATGGCCTTGGCGTATGGATCCACCATCAGCTTATGGAAGTTGAAGCGCAGCCCCTGGTGCGGGTCCCACGGCCCGTCCACCCGAAAGCCATAGATCTGCCCCGGCTTGATGCCGTTCACAAATCCGTGAAATACGTGCGCGGTCTTTTCTCGAAGTGTGATGCAGTCGGTCTGGGTCCCGTCGGGATCAAAGAAGCAGACGTCCACCCGCGTCGCGGCGTCGGAATAGAGTGCAAAGTTGGTCCCTCTTCTGGATGGGGTCGCACCGAGAGGGTATGGCTTACCAGGCAGCAACGTTCGGCTCATACTGAACTACGATGCAAGGTTTGAAGAAGCTCGTTGTTTTGCTTGCTTTTCAATAAATTGCACTCATGTACGTGCAATTTCACTTCAGCTCAAAAGCCGTCTGCTGAATCCGCCAGCACCACGGAGGTTTCCACCTGCCGCTCCGGAATCTTCCAGTACTTCCGCAGCAGGCGCTCCTTCTCTTCGTGGCTCACGATGTGGAACCCATGACGCTCATAAAACCGGATTGCCCAGGTCGCGTCCGCCCACGTTCCGATAAGAAGTGGGCCCCTCGCCAGCGCGCGCAGTTCCCGCAGCATCCTGCTTCCAATGCCTTCCCGCTGCCGCTCGCTCCGCACGTAAGCATGCCGGACCAGGGTCACGTCCTGCACATCCTGCAATCCCATTACCGCCGCGACGCCGCGCGCATCTTCGTATGCCCAGAACCGCACTCCATCGGAGATCTCAGACTGCAGTTCCTCGCGCGTCATATAAGGGTCGTGAAGTCGATCAGGTGGGATTGAGCCGCGATACGCTACCGCACCATCGTTGACCACGCTCCAGATGGACTCAAACTCGCCCTCGGTGCATGGACGAATCGCGTTGCTATCAACCACACCCATGGCCGTCTGACCCTCTTTCCCCGCCTCTCACGCCGCCACGGCCGCCGCCAGTCTCCGCACCGTCAGAACCGTAATATCGTCCTCCTGCCCAAAAGCCTTTGCCGCATCGGCGATATAAAACGCCGACTGGTTGCTCAGATTGTGCACGCGATCGAAGCCAAACAACTCGCCGCCCGACCTGCGCGCTTCCACCACGCCATCGGACATCAGCAGCAGCCGGTCTCCGGGATGCAGATACAGCCGCACCTCGTCGTAGTTCACCGTCTCCAATACGCCCAGCGGCAATCCACCCGGAAGGTTTACTTCCTGCGTGTTCAGGTAAGGCGGCAGGTGACCCGCATTGGCGATCACCACTTCACCATTGGGAGCAAACCATATCGCCTGGCAGGTCGTGATGCCGTCGCTGCCCACCAGCACCCGGTTCAGCGAATCCAGAATCCGTGCCGGGCTGCGTTCCTGGCTGCGCCGCAGCGCGCCCATCACCATTGACACATTCATCGCGGCCCTGAGCCCCTTGCCCGCCACATCGCCAATCACCACCACCAGGCCGCCATCCATGGTCGGTTCGACATGGTAGAAATCGCCGCCAACCTCGGCCGCGGGGTTGTAAATCGAGTCCACCTGGAATCCCGGCGTCTTCAGCATCTGCGGGATCAGCAGCTCCTGCACGCTACGCGCCGCGGCCAGTTCGCTCGACGCCCTTTCCCGGTCGCGCTGAATGCGAAGGAAACGGAAGAAGATGATCACCACAATCGCCAGCAGCCCGATGAAATCCGCTACTGTCGCGAAGTGAATCGGCACTGGCCCCAGTTGCATGGTCAGCGGCGACTGATAGCTGTGCCCCGTCCAGTCCGCCATGCTGGTCGAGAACACCGGCTCCAGGATGCCCACAAACTCCAGCACCAGAGGAAACAGCAGCAGTCCTGCTTCAAAATTCCGCCGCGCCGTTGCCGCAATCAGCGTGATCACGCTGAACAACAGCCACGCGCCAATCCAGAACACACTCCCAATGCCGCTGGCTATAAAGATGACCACGAACGCCGTGCTTCGCTCCACCAGCAGCAGCGAGGGCCCCACCACCACCAGGATCGGGGCGGTGTAGCGCATCAGCCGGATAATCCAGCGCTTCCGCTTGTTCTCCCACCTGTGTTTCAGGTCCAGGAACGAAATCAAAAACTCAAAATAGAGATACGCCGAGAGCAGCACCGCCTGCAGCGTAATCGCCCCGTAGCGGATCAGGTCGATATGCGCGGAACTGCCGCCCAATTCGAAAAAGGCAATCGGCGCCTGGGTCAGCTCATGCATTCCGAGCCAGAGATACTCGGTGTGCCCCTTCTGCGTGAAATAAAGCGCCAGCAGAAACAGGCCCAGCACCACCAGCAGAATGGAAGTGACCAGCCGCGGAAGCCTCTCGAACAAGCTGTGGTTCGTCCACAGCTCAAGCTGCTCCGTTAAATCATTGGGAGCCCCCAGGTGGAAGGTACGGTTGGCGAAGAACGCCGTGTACGTCCCATACCCCACCGGAACATAGAGAGTCCGTACCACCAGCACCAGGGACGTCTGAGAGGGCGGCACATCCAGGTTGTAGACGCGTGAGATGGACTGATAGCGCTCCGGATGGTCGTTGTGCGGACCGTCGGGCTTGATCAGCTTGCCATTCGCATAGATGTCCGGCGTCAGGCTCTCCGCCCCGATGCTCACATTGGTGGTGTGCGAGACCGGCAGCTCGACCAGTAACGCCAGCGGGCCGTGATTGGGCTGAAGCTTGATGTGTATCCGGAACCAGACCCACGGCCGCTGGTGGTCGGGGCCGCGCCCCTTTTGATTGAAATCCGGGTCCGCCGTATCGTCGCGCGGTTTGCCATCGCCCGGCCTGCCGTCTCCGGGTTTGCTTTCCTCCGTCTTGGTGCTGCCCGGCGGGGGCGGCGGAGGGATTGGCGGCCGGTCCTCATCGGGAACATCCGCGATCGCATCCTTGGCGTCACGCACCACCCAGGTCGAGTCATCAAAGTCCGGATTGGCAGCATTTGGGCTGGAAGTGATCCCGACCCGCCAGGCCTTGTCCAACACGACTGGCGAACCCACCGAGGTCGCGTCGATGAGCACTTCCGGCGTAGCCGCCATTTTCGCGGGAGCCGGCTCGGAGTGACCGTGCGGCCTTAGAAGTCCTGCCAGGGGATGAGGCGGACGCGGTCCGGGCGGCTGTGCCGGGCCCATCAGGCCTCCGCACACGGCTACCACGGCCAATATTGCTAATCCTCGGCGCACGCATCCCCCCGTCTTTGCCCGTGGTCTCCACTTTAATGCACAAGCATGCCAGCTCCAAGCCGCCATCTATAGGAAAACTCTTGCAGTTGCGACACACCACTCCCTGCTCCCTATTCCCTGCACCCTCGTCTCTGTTCCGAATAATTCTTCCTTGTGGCTGCCAAACAGGCACATACTAGCGTCTAACGTTTCGAGCGAAGCGGGATAATAGATCCGTATACGGAGGTGAGGTTATGTCGACTGGTCATGGTACGCTGAGGTCCGCAACTTGGGCGGGTACGGTTGCAGGCCTCGCGCTTGCGTTGACCACTGCCACGTGGTCCCAGTCCACCACCCCGTCCTCGACCCCGGCTCCCTCGGATCCGCAGGCGACCACCCAGCAACAGCCCGCCAGCACGCAACAGCCTGCAAATACTCAGCAGCAGCCAGCTGACACCCAGCCTGCGAGCACGCAGCAGCCTGCGAGCACGCAGCAGCAGCCCACCGCCGACAAGCCCGCTCCCGGCACCCAACCCGTTGCCGGCGACGTCGCCGCACCGCCGCCCGATACCAAGGCCGACAAGAAGGATAAGCACGGCAAAAAGGGCAAGCACGACAAAGACGATGCCGCCAACGACAAGACCTCCGACGAAAACGTCAAGGTAGATCCTGAAAAGGTAGTCGAAGTCGGCAGCCAGAAGCAGAACGTCAAGACCGGCAGCAAAGAAGACGTGAACGCCGTGGGAAACCGCGACATCGGCGGCCGCGGCATGGGCAACTGGTACTCCACTGACTCTGAAATCAAGATGGGCAAGGGCTACGCCTCGGAGATCGAAAAGAGCACCAAGTTCATCACCGACCCCGAGATCACCGAATACGTCAACCGCGTGGGCCAGAACATCGTCAAAAACTCCGACTGCAAGGTCCCGTTCACCATCAAGATCATCGACTCCGACGAGATCAACGCCATGGCGTTGCCCGGCGGCTTCTTCTACGTCAATTCCGGCCTCATCCTGAACGCCGATGAGGAAGCGGAGATGGCGGGCGTGATGGCCCACGAGGTGGCTCACGTCTGCGCCCATCATGCGGCGCGCGAGATGACCCGCATGAACTACACCCAGCTCGGCATGATCCCGCTCATCATGATGACCGGCTACAGCTGGACCGGCTACGGCATCTATGAGGCCGCCCAGCTCGCCATCCCGATCACCTTCCTCAAGTTCAGCCGCGACTTCGAGTCCGAAGCCGACTACCTCGGCGTGCAGTACATGTACCGCGCCGGCTACGATCCCCAGGCCTTCATCAGCTTCTTTGAAAAAGTGCAGGCTCTCGAGAAACGTAAGCCTGGCCTGGTCGCCAAGGCATTCTCTGACCATCCGCAGACGCCCGACCGCATCCTTCACTCCCAGGAGGAGATCGCCCGAATCCTGCCTGCCAAGGATGAGTACACCGTCACGACCTCCGAGTTCGAGGACGTCAAGGCTCGCCTGGCCCGCATCGAGAACAAGCGTCGCCTGACCGATACCAAGGACAAGAACAAGCCATCCCTCCGCCGCGCCAGCACCGGGAACGATCCCAACGCGCAGGGCGGCGACAATGGCGACGACCGTCCCACCCTGCACCGCCGCGACGACCAGCAGCAACAGTAGCTATCGGTCCTCCCACAACAGGCGGGCGAGCCCATCCGGGCTCGCCCGTTTTGCATGCCCGCATGTCTCATCCACCCAGAACCTCCCGTGGCCATCTCCGCGACTCTTTTCTGCCGCCAAGGTGCGAACCACGAGCCCCCACCCGCCGGACCGTCCCCACGGCCAAACTTTCGCCTTGTGCCCGATTTTCCCACAGGGTACTCTGTTTCCAGAGACCTCCTGAAAACTCCGTGTGGCCGCCTCACCAGGCCGTCACCGTCCTTCCTCCCGAGCAGCTTTCGGCAGGGGTCGAGGACTGGGAATAGCTATGAAAAAAATTGCGATGTTTGCAGCTGTCTTCGTTTTCATCCTGCTGCTTACCAAAATTGCCAACCAGGTTCCGCCGGAACCTCCACCCGGCACTGCCTTCTCTCTGAAAGCGCAGAAAGTGATCCAGTGCAATGCCACGGAAATTACCCTGGTAGACGGCCGCGAGAAGGCCACCCACCTGGTCAAAGACGATAGCTGGCCCGACTGTGCCGCCTTCCAGAAAGACATGGTCCTCGACTTCTATCTGTCCCGCGGCGACAGGACCCGGTTCCTCTCCAGTGAGCAGACCGTCTGGTGGCGTAAAGCCCTGTAGAAATACTCCCATCGCTGCGGCGATGATCGACATAGATGAGGCTGACCGCCCCGCCCTACGCGTTACTCTGATCGAACCGGGACGCAGTTCTATCGGCCAGCCGGCTGTCGCTCCGCGGCATGCATGCGATCATCGATTTAGAAGGCGGGCGCGTAATCGGAAGGAGCACTGGATGGCGGCACTCACAGGAAAATCGGCATTGGTGACTGGCGGATCCCGGGGAATCGGCGCGGCTATTGCAAAACGGCTTGCGCAAGATGGTGCGGACGTCGCAATTACCTACAGTGCCTCACCGGAACGGGCGCAGCAACTGGTGGATGAAATTGCAAAGGCGGGTGGCAAGGCTCTCGCAATCAAGGCCGATGCCGCGGACCAGGCCGCGGTCCGCGCTGCCGTGCAGCAGGCCGCCACGGAGTTCGGCAAGCTCGACATCCTGGTGAACAACGCGGGAGTGCTCGCCTTGGGCTCGATCACCGACTTCCTGCCAGACGATTTTGAGAAAGCGCTCTCGGTCAATGTGCGAAGTGTCTTCACCGCAATTCATGAGGTCGTGAAGCACATGCCGGACGGCGGACGCATCATCACCATCGGCTCCGTGAACAGCGAAAGAATGCCGTTCCAGGGCGGATCTGTCTACGCGCTCACCAAGGGAGCTGTGGCCAGCTTTACCAAAGGCTTGGCACGCGACTTGGGCACCCGAAACATTACCGTCAACAACATTCAGCCCGGACCGGTAGATACCGAGGCCAATCCGGCCAGCGGACCGTTCGCAGACACCATGCTCGGCCTCATGGCTCTGAAGCGTTATGGGCACGCCGACGAAATTGCCGCCATGGCCGCATACCTCGCCGGCCCTGAGGCTGGATACATCACGGGCGCTTCTCTCCTGATCGACGGCGGATTCGCAGCCTGATTCTGCCATGACCGGTCTGCCACGGATACCGGTCCTTCCCCGCAGCATGTTCAGTCCCACCGATAAGCTGCTTGAACTATGAAGGCTTTCGCACCGCGGCCCTCAAGCCCCGGCCCTGCACGGGCGCCCAGCGCCTGCAGGCGCCGGGTGCCCGTGCCGTGTCAGTAATTGAACCGCACTGCCGGAAGGCTCGGGGTGCCCCTCCCACCGAACTCCATCCAGCTTCCACGGGTCCAGTCCCAGCGCCTCCAGGTCGTGGGCGCCACCTGCAGCGTTCCCACTTCGCTATACACCGCCTTCGCCTTGAATGCGGGATTCGACAGCAGCAGCATGACGTCGCGCGCAAAGGCGGCAACCCCGGCCAGTTGGGGGGCCGCATTCTGCCCGCACCATAAGCGGTAACCACCCTAAGTCTTGCGTCTGCAGCACATCACCAACCCAACCAGTTGCGCCCGGCCAAGGTACCGTCACCATCGTCACCCCGCCCGTTTGCCGAAATACCGGAAAACCCTTGAACTCCCGGTAAAACCGCGATATATACAAGAACACCGGCAAATCCGCCGGAACATCCTGCTCACTTCGGAGGCTCTCATGCGCTCAGTCCGGTCAAACCTTCTCGTCCCCGAGGTGAGGGAAGTCATGGATATCCGCCAGGCTTCGGATTACCTGGGCATCTCGCCCGACACCCTCTACAAATACGCCTCGGAGGGTTTCGTGCCCGCCTTCAAGCTGGGTAACCGCTGGCGCTTCAAGCGCAGCCGTCTCGACGAGTGGATGGACCGCCAGTCTGAAATCCAGTCCGGCAACGTCGAAGTCCACCCCGAAGACAAAAAGCCCCCCAAAGCGGCGATGTAGGGCCTCGCCCCGCGCATCGAGGTAACGGACCCCAACCGGGGCCTTGTCGGGGGCCTGCGGAAGGCCTCGAAAATTGAAGAGCTCTCGGTCAGAGTACGGCTTCTATTGCCGCTCGGATTGGCGTCAAAGACGAGCTTTGCAACAAGGGCACGACTTCAGTCGGGCCGCTAACTCGCTCATTTTTTGCGGTGTATGGGCTTTAGCCCCTGCCGCATTCCGCATGTCCGAAAAGCATCGTCCGCAGTTCCCCGGTCTATTGGCCGTGCCGATAAGCTGCTCAAATATTAAGGGCTTCCGCCCCCGAGGGCACCTTTCCAGGCACTTTTCACTTCTCCCATGGCCTTGTCCGACGCCCGATTGACGCTCTTTTCTCCGCGCGATAACCTGCCCAGCCCGTCAATCGGCTAGGCTCTATAGAGAATGCGGCAAGCATGCACGCGCTGCAATTCACCGGTCCATACACCAATGACACTCGCCTCCATGCAAGATTTCGAATCCGGCCTGTTCACGCAAATCGGCGATGACATCATCGCTGACCTCGCCCGCGCCGGCTATTTCGCGCGCCTTGATGACCAACTCTGTCCAGCCGACACCGCCCCGCCGCTCGCCCCCTGCGAACATTCCTTTGCCGCCTCCATCCAGGTGCTCCGCGAACTCCCTGTCGATCTCTACGACATTGAGCGAATTCTTAATTTCTTCCGCACCCACGGCGCCGCTTGTGACTGCGAGGTGCTCACCCTCTTCGCCCCGGCGAGCCGCTTCCGCACCACCCGCCGTTCCACCTGGCCGCAAACCGCCGGCGACTGACAAAAACCGCTCTTCCGGGCACCCCGCATCCAAGTGCTTGAAGGAGGGCCATCCATTGCCAATTCAAACCGACGGATCGGCAGCCGATCACATGGTCGTTCGCGCCACCGGCAAACTCACCAAAGAGGACATCATCCAGTTCAGCAAAGACTTCGACCTCTTCGTGACGGATCGCGGCAGGCTCCGCGTCCTCTTCGATGTCACCGAACTCGAGGGCTGGGGTTCCGGTGCCGCACTCTGGCAGGAAGTCAAATTCGACTTCAAGCACCTCTCCAACATCGATCGCCTCGCCACCGTGGGAGCGAAGAAATGGCAGCTGGCCTTGGAGACCGCCATAAAGCCCTTCGCACACCCCACCATGCGCGACTTTGGGGCAAGCGATATGCAGGCCGCACACGACTGGCTCGTCAGTAAGTGAGTTCGCCCCGCGCCGCAATCACAGCGTTCCGTTCATCCAGCTGCGGTCCGGACTCGAACTGATCTCTTCGAACTCCTCTTTGCAGTCCAGACACAATAGCCGGCGCCGCACATGCCCGATTCCCGTCACATCCAGAACGCGGTGCCCGTTATGCGGTTCCGGCCCGATGTCTTCGACATGCATCTCGACATTCGTCATTCAGCACCTCCCAATCGCTGCTCCTTCCATCTAAACCGCCGCGACGTAAAAACGGCATGAGCCCCGTCCCACTTCGCGAATGCCCCCTGATCACCTCACCCCCTGCCCACCTCACCCCCTGCCCACTTGTCCACCCGCCCACAGGTGGACTCCCTCGCCCCCCATCCCTGCCTTCTGATAAAACTATCCAAGTGGACCACTTACGTCGCATCGGCGCCCTACGCCGCAAGCTGACTCGGGCCGGACTCTCGGGCCTGCTGGTTACGCATCTCCCTGACCTTCGCTATCTCTGCGGATTCACGGGCTCCAGCGCCGCACTGGCCGTCACCCGCCGCGCCGCGCGCATGTTCACTGACGGTCGCTACATCGCCCAAGCCAGTGAGGAAGTCCAGGGAGCCGGCGTCGAAATCGTTTCCCGCTCGCCCGCCGTCGCCGCCGTGGAATGGCTCGGCTCGCAACTCGGCCCACCCACCGAAGATCAGTTCGCCGGCTTCGATCCCGTGCACACCACCCTCGCCGATCTACAGCGTTGGAAAGGCGCGCTGCCCGCCAAACTGCGCCGCAATCTCCTCACCCCCATCGCCGCGCCGCTCGTCGAACCGCTCCGCCTCGTCAAAGATGAAGACGAGCTCAACATCCTGCGCGAGGCCGCTCTGCGCGGCTGCCGCCTTTTCGATCACATCCTCGGCTACCTGCGCCCCGGCCTGCGCGAAATCGAAGTCGCGGCCGAACTCGAACACCAGGCCCGTCTCATGGGCGCCCAAGGCATGTCGTTTGACACCATCGTCGCCTCCGGCAAGCGCTCCGCCCTGCCCCACGGCCATGCCACTGAGTCGCGCCTGCCCAAACGCGGATTCCTGACCCTCGACTTCGGTATAATCCACGATGGCTACTGCTCGGATATGACGCGTACCGTGTACTTTGGCAGCCCACGCCCCGAGGAGCGCAGCGCCTATCAGGCAGTGTTGGAGGCACAGGAGGCGGCCGTTGCGGCCGTTACCGCCGGCGCGGCCTGCGGCGATGTAGATGAAGCCGCGCGCAGCGTCCTCCGCAACGCGGAACTCGCCGACGCTTTTACCCACTCCACCGGCCATGGCGTGGGACTTGAGATTCACGAGGCGCCGAGGGTCGGCGCCAATCAGACCACCCGCCTGCAAGCCGGTATGGTGGTCACCATCGAACCGGGCATTTATCTGGAGGGCCGGTTCGGCGTACGCATTGAGGATATGGTGGCCGTAACGCGCAACGGAGGCGAAGTCCTCACCCCCGCGCCCAAAGCCCTCATCGAACTTTGATTGCGTCTTCTCCTTCCGCCCTGGGCGGGAAAGCTAAGGAACGAATGAAACCTGAAGATATCGATGACCTCAAGCAACTGGTCGAGTTTCTCAAAGAGAACCAGGTAGCCGAATTCGAACTGGACCAGGGCGACCAGAAGATTCGCCTCAAGTTCAAGCAGCCCGAGGCCCCCGCCGTCGCCCACGTCCTCGCTGCCGGCGCTCCCGCCATGATGGCCGCCGCACCGCCTGTTCAGGTTGCGGCCCCGGCACCGCCTCCCCCGCCCCCTGCCGATCCTGACGCTGGCCTGCACATGATCAAATCGCCCATCGTCGGCACCTACTACGGCTCACCCTCGCCCGGCGCTTCTGCCTTCGTCGCGCCCGGCGATCGCGTCGAAAAGGGTCAGGTCGTCTGCATCGTCGAAGCCATGAAGCTCATGAATGAGATCGAGTCTGACGCTTCCGGCGAAATCGTCAAAGTCTTCGTGTCCAACGGCCAACCCATCGAATTCGGCCAACCGCTCTTCGCGGTGAGAACGACATAACAGCGAAACGGCAAGTTAGCGAGTTCGCCGGTTGGCAGATGCCAGGATGATTTGATCCGCGTAGCGAAGCTGGATTGCGAACCCGCTAACTCGCTAGCCCGCTAATTGCTGACTCGCTAACTTGCTGACCCGCCGCCGGCTAAAGGAATCGAATGTTTCGAAAGGTACTCATCGCCAATCGCGGCGAAATCGCACTTCGCGTCATCAACGCCTGCAAGGAAATCGGCGTTCGCACCGTTGCCATCTACTCTGAAGCCGATCGCAACTCGCTGCACGTCCGCTTTGCCGACGAAGCCATCTGCATCGGACCGCCGCGCCCCGCCGATAGCTACCTCAACGTGCCGGCTGTCATCTCCGCCGCCGAAATCGCCGACGTCGACGCCATCCATCCCGGCTACGGCCTGCTCAGCGAGAACGCCAACTTCGCCGAGGTCTGCCGCGCGTCCAACATCAAGTTCATCGGCCCCCCGCCTGAGGTCACCCGCCTCATGGGAGAAAAAGAAAAGGCGCGTCAGGCCATGAAGAAGGCGCGCGTGCCCATCCTGCCCGGCTCTGACGGCATCGTCGCCGATGAGGACGACGCGCTGCACTGGGCAAGAAAAGTCGGCTTCCCCGTCATTCTCAAAGCCAAGGCCGGCGGCGGCGGACGCGGCATGCGCATCGTGCGCACGCCCGAAGAGCTGCCCAACCTCTATCACTCCGCATCGACGGAAGCCGCCAACGCTTTCGGCAACGGCGAGCTCTATATGGAAAAATTCATCGAGCGCCCCCGCCACATCGAGTTCCAGGTGCTCGCCGACGAACACGGCAACGTCGCCACTCTCTTTGAGCGCGAGTGCTCCATCCAGCGCCGCCACCAAAAGCTCATTGAAGAAGCGCCCTCCCTCAAAGTCACACCCAAAATTCGCGAAGAGATCGACAAGACCCTGCGCCGCTGCCTCACCGAGATCGGGTATCAAAACGCAGGCACAGTCGAGTTCCTCATGGACGAAGACGGCCAGATCTACTTCATTGAGATGAACACCCGCATCCAGGTCGAGCACCCCGTCACTGAAGCCATCACCGGCATCGATCTGGTCAAGGCGCAGTTGCTCATCGCCAGCGGCGAAAAGCTCTCCAACATCCTGCCTACGAAACTCGAAATGCGCGGCCACGCCATCGAGTGCCGCATCAACGCCGAGAACCCGGTCAAGTTCACCCCATCGGCCGGCAAGATCACCGCGTTCAATGTGCCCGGCTTCAACGGCGTCCGCGTTGACACCGCGCAATACAGCGAAGGCGTCGTGCCGCCCTACTATGACTCGCTCATCGCCAAGCTCATAGTGCACGCCAATACGCGCGCTGAAGCCATCGCCAAAATGGAGCGCGCCCTAAGCCAGTTCGTGGTGCAGGGTATCGAAACCAGCATCCCGCTCCACCAGGAGATCTTCCAGAACGAAGACTTCCGCAACGGCGACTTCGACACCAAATTCATGGAGCGCTTTTTAGCCGCTCGCAACAGCTAACGCAACCGCGAACCACCCAGGAACTGTTTGCTCAACCCACAACCGTGTCATCCTGACCCTGAGGAACACCAAAGGGGAAAGACCCGCTGTTCCTTTCACAGCCGAGCCATGGCTCACCGCGTCTCATGTTCGCGAATGCGTCCACACCCCTACATCTTTCGTGTACTTCAAACAGCCCGCGCGACGTGTCATTCTCTAGCTCAACTTACAAATGCATCTTAGGGGAAGGTTGGAACGATTATGCCCTTTGAACCAGAGCAACTCGAACTTCTTAAACGTCGCGCAGAAGAAGATTACCGCCTCGACATCGCCGCTATCGAGCGCCTGCAGCGCCGCTTCCGCGCGCTGACGGCCAGCCCCGCCACGACAAGCCATGCCTCCACCTCATCGGTCTCCGCCACCGAAACCACGGACACGCAGTCCACGCATGCATCCGCCTCGCGGGAAGACGAAACCACGGGCTTCCGGCGGCCGATGTTCAGCTCGCAAGTCAGGTAATCAGAGTCTCGCCGGCCCATCCTGAACGCCGTCGCCGCGTTTCAGGGTGGCCCGCCCATCATCCCTCCAGCGCGTCCTCCGCTACCGCCTCCAGCGCGCCCAGATACGCCTCCGCCACAGCATTCTTATCGAGCCCGTAGCGCAGGCTGATCGCTTCGCACTCAGCGATGTCATTGGTCTCCAGCGCCTCCAGCCACGACAGCAGGCAGCGCTCCCGCACCGCTCCTCCAGCCAGCGCCTCGCGAACCGCCTTGCGCAGCGGCAGCCCCGGAAGAATCGTGTCCATCGGCACCTGCAGCATGGCCGGCAACAAACTCAGCATCCCCAGCAGGTACATCTCTTCCGCATCCAGGCCCGCCAGCCCTGCGGTGTCCGAGCAGAACCGCGCGCGTATCTGCGCCATCCGCAGCAGCTCCGGCGACTGGTCCTGCATCAGCGTGCACTGGATCGCCAGCATGGCAACGCGCCGGAAAATCCTATCCCCCAGAATCCTCATCGCCCTTTCCAGCGACGTGACCGGGTTGCGCACCGCGCAGATGGGCGAATTCACAAACCGCAACACCCGGAACACCAGTGAGGGATCCCTGCTCACCAGCGGAAGCAGCGTCTTCATTTCCAGCGGATCCTTGAACAGCTCGCGCAGAAGGTCCATGTGATGCGCCCTGTCCGCCGGCACCGTGCCGTTCGGAAACAGCTCCGGATGGCAGAAGTAGAACCCCTGAAAATACTGCACTCCCGCCGCCCGCGCCTTACGGTACGCCTCGTGGGTGTGAATGTTTTCCGCCACAACCGTAGCTGGGGTGCGATAAAGCTCATTGCAGAGCTGCTGCCAGTCGGGCGAATCCAGACTGGCGACATCCACCTTCACATGATGCGCCACGCTCAGCAGCGCATGCCGCGGATCGTCCAGCCCATAGTCGTTCAGCGCCAGCCGGAACCCCATTTCCCGCAGCCGAAAACACTCCCGCACCAGCGCCGGCTGCACCTCCTCGCACCACGGAACCTCCAACACCGTCATCGGCGGCGGCAGCCCCTCGAACAGTTGTTCCGCCAGCATGTCAGCCCCGCACTGCACAAACCCCCACGCGCCCGCCGTAAACCTCTCCACTCCGAAAAACGCCAGCACGTCGAGCAGGCCGCTCGAGTCCCGCGACAGGCCGACCTCCGCGGGCCTTTGCCCAACCAGCCCGTGAAACAGCAGCTCGTAGCCAAACACCGTGCCCCGCCGGTCAAGGATAGGCTGCCGCGCCAGGTAGCCCACACGCCGCAGCGCCTCCGCCGGCCTCACCGCCGCTGAAGCACTCCCCACCAAATTTGCCATGTCCCCTTCATCGACGAATCCAGACGAGAGTTCACCGGCCGGCTCGCTTTTGTAATGCACACCACTGACCCGACCGTCGCCTGCTGCCTGATCCCAAATCCCTGACTGACCCCTCCCCCCGACCCCTGATCTCCCCGCACCACCTTCCCACCCCTCCCCCGCGTCTGTAACAATCGCCTCCTGAGAATCTGTCCCCCGGGAGATCGTCGTACAGAATGCCTGTTCACCGCGTCCGCGTACTTGTCCTGTTGCTTCTTGTTGCCTCCAGCCTTTCCTCTCACCGCACGTGCGCCCAGAAAAGCCCAAAAAACGCGGACTGGTCCGCCTACAACGGCGGCCTCAACGGACAGCATTACGCCCGCCTCACCCAAATTACCCGCACCAATGTGAAGCAGCTCCGCCAGGCCTGGGTCTACGACATCGGCGAACCCGGCGGCATTCAGACCAACCCCCTCATCATCGCCGGCACCCTCTACGGCTACACTCCCTCCCAGAAGGTCATCGCCCTCGACGCCGCCACGGGCAAACTCAAGTGGAAATTCGATTCCGGCATCAACGGCACCCAGCCCATCCGCGGCCTCAGCTACTGGACTGACGGCCATCACTCCCGCCTCTTTGCCGGAGTCATGAACTTCCTCTACTGCCTCGATCCCGCCACCGGCCAACCCGTCTCCAGCTTCGGAGAGAGCGGCCGCGTCGACCTGCGCAAGGGCCTCCGTGAGCCGTATCAGGACCAGTCCATCGCCCTCACCTCGCCCGGCGTCCTCTTCAAGGACCTCATCGTCGTCGGTGGCCGCGATCCCGAAACCCACCCCGCGCCCCCCGGTGACATACGCGCCTTCGATGTCCACACCGGAGCGGTCCGCTGGGTCTTCCACACCATCCCGCGCCCCGGCGAGCCCGGCTACGACACCTGGCCCAAAGATGCCTACCAATCCGCCGGCGCCGCTAACAACTGGTCCGGCATGACGCTCGATGAGAAGACGGGCATCCTGTACGTCCCCACCGGCTCCGCCGTCATGGATTTCTACGGAGGCGATCGTCTCGGCAACGACCTCTACGCCAACTGCCTCCTCGCCCTCGACGCCGCCACCGGCAAGCTTCTCTGGCACTACCAGGGCGTGCACCACGACATGTGGGACCGTGACTTCCCCACGCCGCCCGCGCTCTTCACCATGAAGAAGGACGGCCGTACCATTGAAGCCATTGCTCAGCCCACCAAGCAGGGCTGGCTCTACGTCCTCGATCGCGCTACCGGCAAGCCGCTCTTCCCGGTCAGCGAAAAGCCTTACCCGCCCAGCATCGTCCCCGGCGAAGTCGCCTCCAAAACCCAGCCCCTCCCCGAGTGGCCCCTCCCCTACGCCCGCCAGAACCTCACCGAAGACATGATGACCGCGCGCACGCCGGAAGCGCACGCCTGGGCCGTCCAGCAGTTTCATGGCATGCAGGCCGGCGGCCAGTTCCTGCCGTTCCTCCTCGGCGGCAAACAAACCGGCGTCCTCCCCGGCTTTGACGGCGGTGCCGAGTGGGGCGGGCCCGCGATCGACCCCGTCCACAACATCATCTACATCAACTCCAATGAAATGGTCTGGCTCGGCGGCCTCCTTGCGCCTGAAAAGACCACCAACGCCGGCGAAAAGATCTATCGCGAACAATGCGCCGTCTGTCACGGCATCGACCGCGCCGGCTCGCCGCCATCGTTCCCGTCACTCAACGACATCAGCAAGCGCCTGCCTGAGGACAAAATCACCGGCGTCATCCACGGCGGAACCGGCCGCATGCCCTCGTTCCCCAACCTCAGCGGCAATCGCCTCTCTGACCTCCTCGGCTACCTGCGCACCTCTCCCCAGCCCGGCGCAACCAAAGAACTGCGGTCGGACGCCGCCCAGCCCACGCCTAAAGCGCATGAAGAAGATCCCGTCGGTGCCAAGGTTTACGCGCGCCGCTGCGCCATGTGCCACGGCAGCCAGCGCGAGGGCAACGCTCCCGGCTTCCCCTCGTTGGTGGGAGTAGGAACCCGCCTCACCACCCGGCAGATCACCGATCTGGTCCACAACGGCAAAGGCCGCATGCCCGGTCAGCCCGCGGTGCAGGGAACTGATCTCGGCGCGCTGCTTCGCTACCTGGGCGTCAGCCAGAGGACCTCCGCCGACGAGTCCGCCCCCAACAATGCCGCCAGTCTCGGCGATTCCCACGCATCTGAGACTCCAGCTTCACCGGAGTTTGTCTTCAGCGGCTACCGCAAGTTCCTCGACCCCGAAGGCTACCCCGCCATCACCCCGCCCTGGGGCACTCTCAATGCCATCGATCTCAACACCGGCAACTATCTCTGGAAGATCAATCTCGGCGAATTCCCTGAACTCGCCGCCAAAGGCATCGCCAACACCGGCACCGAGAACTACGGCGGCCCCGTCCTCACATCCACTGGTGTGCTGTTCATCGGCGCCACCACCCACGACCGCAAGTTCCGCGCCTTCGACTCCTCCAACGGCCACCTCCTCTGGGAGACCACGCTGCCGTACCTTGGCAACGCCACCCCAGCCACCTACATGATCAACGGCAAGCAATACGTCGTCATCGGCGCCAGCGGCGTACGCGATCCCAAAACGCCGCAAGGCAGCGCCTACATTGCATTCAGCCTGCCTTAGATAGCCGTGAAGACAGGCGCGAGAACCCGCGCAGGAATAGCCAGACCCTCTCCGCACCTGCGCGGGCCGGTCGCGCCGCAATGAAAAAGCCCCCGAGCCTTCCGGTCCAGGGGCGTTCTCAAAGGATCTAATTCGCCGGCGCAACCGCCTTGCTCACCAGCAAACCGGCCGCACTGGATTGGCTGCATCCCGCTCAGGCATGCACTGCCAGAGCGGGCTCCTCTGTCACGGCGGCCTCGGCTGCAGGCGCGGAGCTGGGCGGCAGTTCGTTGAGAATGCCTACAAGGCCGCTCGCAACCGCTTGGCCCACTTTCTGAACCTGATCCGCTGTCGGGTTATTCACCCCCAGCGACTTCAACAACGCAGAGATGTTCGGGGCAAGAGCCGCAGTCACTGCTGCTGCTTTTTGCGTCCCGGTGCCTTCCTGCTTGCCGGCCTGCGCCGCGATGGACTCGATCGAGACCACTTCGCGCAGACCCTGGTTGATGAGAGCGGAAACGTTCTGCAACTCGCTGCCCGCGGCCGGGTTCACCACGGTCGCAACTCCGGCGGCCGCGCCTTCAACTGTTGCGATCGTGGTCTGCCCCTGCGGGCTGCCGAGGAAGGTGAAGACTTTGCCGGCATCATGCACAACGCCGGAGAGAAACGATTTGAATCCCATGGGGACGCTCCTTTACGCGTAATGGTTTCGGGTGGAAAGTTCGGCGCTGCACGCGCCGCGAACAAACCAAGGGCGTCAGTCAACAGGTCCTCTGCGAGCCGCTCCAGATGACCTCCAACCGCCTTGTCATAATGCCGGAGGATGTTACTACTCCGCCAAGGCAAGAACGACGGCGAGCCCGACAGCAAACAGAAACGCTCACGATACATCGTGGGAGTCCCTCATCATACACCTCAGGCGATTGCGTGATCCCGGGATCGTTATCTCGAGATTCTGTGCTCTAGTGGTCCGCACCCCGGCAATTGTGACCACGAGCATCCGCTGCATTCGGCTCTGGGGGCGGGCTCATCGCCCGCCCCCTTTTCCCTTTGTCTTTTTCTCCGTCTTACTGCGGGCACGGCAACGCCGAGTGTGGCAGGGCCGTTTCATCCGGGAAACTGAACGCTCCATCAATGGCGTTGGACGTGGCGCCCATTTCGAACCACTGGTAAAGCGCCTCGGTCTGCGGGTGATAGATGAAGTCAAACTTCTTGCCCTCCTTCACCTCGATCGGAACCGTGGCGTTGGCAAGAACCTCCACCGGATCGCCCTCCTCCAGGTTGCCCTGGCACACCTTCGCCGTCGGTGCCACTCCCGGGAACTGCCAGACCGGCGTGGGGTTATTTACAAACGGATCGGCGACCGCCTCCGTGGTCTCGTGCGACACCGCCGTTACGTCTTGAAATCCCGCGCCAAACAGCCCCGGCGAGATCCAGCTCGCATACTCCGTCACCCACCGTGACTCGGGAAACGCTCCGTCAAGAAAATACGTGTGGAAACCAAGTACGCAGCAGCCGCCGGGCACGTTCGGGTTCGCTGTGTTCAGGTTGTAAAGGAACGTGTTTGGAAATAGCGTCGCGTTCAGGCCGTTGGTGGTGAAATTACCCAGGTTGATCTCGTTGATCACTTCGTTCGAGAACAATACATTGAACAGCGGGCTCAGCATCAGAACATACGTGTTGCCGTCCGCCGCCGTACCGCTAAAGTAGGCTCGCGCCGCCACCACCGAGCCGTCGCTCAGTCGGACATTCACCTGGTATGGCACCTGGACCGTCACCTTGTTCACCACCGAAGGAATCAGCAGCGTGTGCCAGTTCGCCTTCATCCCGTTGTAGAACTCTGCGCGATGAACCGCATCCGCATACTCGATGTTGTGCCCCGATCGATAATCCAGCGGCTCGAAGTTTGGCGACTCCAGCGTCAGCTTCTCGAATGGGTCGAAGGCCACCGTCTTGAACACACTCCCGTCCGCATTCAGCAACTGCAGCGATACCTCGGCGAGATTTGCCGGATACTCCGTTGTGCTTCCCAGCAGCGGATCGTTGCCAATCATCGTGAATCTGAAATCCTGTCGGGCGCTTGGTCCCCCCTGCGCCGTGAAGGCGCGGCTGAACGTGGCCAGCGTGTTCAGTCCATCAATGGTGGACTGATTGGCTCGCCTGTCGTCCACCTTGAACTGATCGTCATTGCCCAGCAAACCGGCAGTGTGGACGTTCGCCGTGATCGACGCGTTGCCAAACCCGCCACTGATGAGCTCACCCGTGGCCGCATCAAAGGTGAGAGCGTTGGGCGCGTACCCTCCAGCCACGGAGCTAACAGCAATCGGAGCTCTATCGGCGTACCCCGGTGCTGCTGCTGGAATCTGTGCTGAAACCAGACCGGTAGCCTGACCAAAGCAGGTACCGGCCCACAAAAACGACATTGCGCACAGCATGGCGATACGAGTCGCTGCATGCATAAAGCAACCTCCTCAAGGTTTTTGATTGAAATCTGGAACCGCTCCTGGGGGAAAAGGGAAGTTGGCGTCCTGTCGTGTCAGCACGCGTGCGTGCCATCAGGACGAACGTCATGGAAACGACTGCGGCACAGCTTTGTCAAGTGAATTTGCGAGCCCGGCAAGCAGGCACTCGGAACTGGGCTAAATGAGATGCACGCTGACCGGCGAGCACTGCGACAATCCCGGCGGCGACGCCGGACAAGCGTTCTGTATGGACCGTTCCGCCGTCACGCCTGTACTCTTGTCCTCCACCATGCCCGACGTGCTTTCAGCAGCCGGTCACACCACCCGAGCCGTCGAGCGGGCCCTTCGCCGCCTCGTCCCGTTCCTCATGCTCATGTTCGTGGTCTCGTTCCTTGACCGCGCCAATGTGTCCTTTGCCCGCCAGGCCCTCGCTGCAACCCGCGGCATCTCCGACCAGGTCTACGCCCTCGGCGCCGGGCTGTTTTTCCTCACCTACTCCACCTGCGGATTCCCCTCCAACCTCATCCTTCATCGCATCGGCGCGCGCCGCTGGATCGGCGCCCTGCTCATCGCGTGGGGAATCGTCTCAACCTGCACGATGTTTGTCACCGGGCCGGTCTCTTTCTATTCCCTCCGTCTTCTGCTCGGCGTCACAGAAGCCGGTTTCTTCCCCGGCATCATCCTCTATCTCACTTACTGGTTTCCGAACGCGGTGCGCTGCCGCATCATGGGGCTCTTCTATCTCGGCGTGCCTCTTGCGCTCGTCCTCGGCGGCCCGCTCTCCGGCTACCTGCTCGACCTCCACGGAAGCGCGGGCCTCGCCGGCTGGCAATGGATGTTTCTCGTCGAAGGCCTCATGGCCGTTGCGGTTGGCTTCGCCGCATTGACGCTGCTCGACAACAGCCCCGCCACAGCCCGCTGGCTTTCGCCCGATGAAAAGCAGTCACTCCTGGCCTGCCTCACCCGCGAAGAGCACGCCCGCCGCAGCGGCGGACCTGCCGGGCTCCTCCCCATGCTGCGCGATCCGCGCGTTCTGCGCTGCCTGCTGATCTACACGCTCATCCAGGTCAGCACCTACGGAGTCGTTTTCTACCTGCCATCCGAGCTCGCCGCACTCCTCCACCGCCCCGCCGGACTGGTCGTCGGCCTCGTCTCCGCAATCCCGTGGATCTGCGCCCTCGTCGCCGTCTACACGCTCCCCCGCGCCGCCGACGCCCACGGCAGCCACCGCTTGCTGGCCTCATTGACTCTGTTGATCGCTGGCGTCGCCAGCCTCGTATTTCCCACCGCCGGCCCGGTCCTCGGGCTCATCGCCCTCTCCATCGCGGCCGCGGGATTCGTCGCCGTCCAGCCCGTCTTCTGGACCTTCCCCACCAGTTACCTGGCAGGCCGCGCCGCCGCTGGAGGCATTGCCCTCATCGGGGCGGGGAACCTGGGAGGCTTCTTTGCGCCCAACCTCAAAGTCTGGGCCGACCACGCCTTCCACTCCACCACCGCCGGCCTCTATCTCCTCGCGGTACTCACCCTCGTCAACGCCGCCCTGATCGCCACCATTAGAACTCCCCGCCCGGCCGACTCCACTCCCTAGCGGCAGCAAGCACACAGGCCTGTCACGAGCAGCGCGGTCCCGTCGACCGGTTCACGTCGCACCAGAACCCAAAAATCTGGTCCACGCACGTCTCCAGTTCGTGATACGTGTCCGGCTTCACCACGTACGCATTGGCGCCCAGCTCATACGCCTGCCGAACGTCCCTGTCCCTTGCGGAAGTGGACATCATCACCACCGGAAGCTGGCGCAGATCTCCGCCACTGGCCCGCACCCAGTGCAGCACGTCGAATCCCGACTGCCGGGGAAGTTTTATGTCCAGCAGAACAATGGATGGAAGCGGGTGCACCGCCCGGTTCCCATACACCCCAACTCCGGCCAGGTACGCAATGGCCTCGTCGCCATCGCGTGCGGAAGACAGCCGGACGTGGCGTCCGACAGCTTCCATTGCCCGACGGAACAGCCACTCATCATGATGACTGTCCTCCACCAGCAGTGCGCAACACGTTGTCTGTGCTGCGCTCCGCTCCTGCGTATTCAGTTCCTCTGGCTTCGAATCAATCACCCTGCGCAGATCCTCCTCCGCGACTCATTCCCGCGGCATGTGCGAAATGTTGTGGGACTCCAGGCCGGCATCCTGTCACTACCGCCACTTGATCCCGCTCTCTTGCGGTTTGCTCTGTCTATTGCGGTCTCACCGTCTGGTATCGCGCCACACTGTAGCCCATCGCCGCGCCCAGAAATACATCCGACGGGAAATGCGCCATCGTGGCAATACGCGACAAACCGATGGCCGTGGCCAGCGCGTACGCCGCAATGGGAACCCACTTGTGATTGCGATACCGGTACGCGACCACCGTGGCCACTGAGAACGCCGCCGTAGCATGTCCTGACGGGAAACTCGAGCCCTTCAGCGGCGACTTGCCGCCGTTGAAGAACGTCCCCGTGAATGGCTCTGGCGCCGGGATATCCGACGGCCGCTCGCGCCGCGTAATCGCCTTGATCACCAGGTTGGGAACCACGCTGTCGCCATAGGCCAGCGCGCCCATGAGCCCCGTGCTGATCTGGTAGTTGTCATGCCGCGCGTAACCCGCCGCCAGCAGCCCCGCCGGAACCGCAATCACTTCGGCCGTCGTAATCATCGGGTCGAAACCGTCATTGATCTTGTCGATGTTCCCCTGATGCGCCCGGAAGTAAGGCATGATGTGCGGATCGGCATAGATCAGACCCGCCGTCACCCCCGCCACCGCCAGCACCGGAACCCAGTGATGCCCGGTCCCCAGCTTGCCCGGAAACGTAAACCAGATGTCCTTCTGGTCGTGCAGAAAATCCTTCGGCAAGGTCTTCCACGTCACCATCCGCTCGTTGGCGCGCTCCGGATGATACCGCCCTCCGCCGCCTGCCGCCGCCGGTGCCGCATCGGGCGCATCCGGCAGCCCGGACGCATCCGGCAGCCCGGACGCATCCGGCAGCCCCGCCGCATCCGAGTGCGCCGGCGTACTCGGAATCCCATCCACGTTCAGATCAATCGCCAGCAGATCGGCAGACGAACTATACCCTCCGCTGCTTACCTTCTGTACCGGCCCGCTGAAAGCTGAGGGCTGAGAGCTGGTAGCTGAACCCCGGCCTTCCAGCCTCGAAGGCGGTTTTTCCAGCCGAAACATGCCGTCATCCAACAGCGCAGGCGGCACTGCGAAGTGCGGCGCCACACCACTCGTCTGAGCCGAGCCCGGCGCCGAAACACCCCAGAATGGGGCACAACAAACGAAAGCAAGCAAAGGGAAGAAGCCACCACGTTTCATCAACGGGGTTGGATGCGGGTACCGCAATTCATGGCCGTTTCAAAGACGAAAGCTGCAGCGCAACCGGCGCTCGGCAATTCACCTCATGCGCCTGCTTGCTATCGCTTTTTCTTCGCCTTTTAATGCGCTTTTGTACTATCCTTATCCGGCAGCACGGAGGTTGTACGAATGGACATTCAGAAAGACCTGATCGCTGAATTCGATCGCGAGTGCGACAGCACCCGCAAGCTCCTCAACGCCATCCCTGAAGGCGCGGACTTCTCCTGGAAGCCGCACGACAAATCCATGGAACTCGGCCGCCTCGCCAACCACGTAGCGGATACCTGCGGCAACTGGGCCATCCACACCCTCACCACCGATCGCCTCGACTGGACCCCGGACATGAATCCCACCGATGACGACAGCAGCACCAAAGCCGGTATGCTGGCGGTCTTCGACCAGAAAGTAGCGACAGCCAAAACCGCTCTCGCTGCCATGACTCCTGAGAAGTGGGACTCCAACTGGAAGATGGTCGCCGGCGATCAGACCTGGATCGACGACACCAAGTACAACGTCTTCCGCACCTGGGTGCTGAATCACATGATCCACCACCGCGCGCAGCTCGGCGTGTACCTCCGCCTCCTCGGCGCGCCCATCCCCGGCATGTACGGCCCCTCCGCCGACCAGATGCCGCCCGCGGAACAAACCGCCACCGCCGAAACCGTGGCCGCAAGTTAGACCCACCTCTATCGGCTCAGAGGCCGCTACCCGTGCGACGCGGAGCGGCCTCTCTGTTGTGGAGATCGTCCGCACTTCGACCAGTTTTGACGAAGCACGGCTTTGCACTCGCTAAGAAATGCCTGATGCGCGGGCTTTGCACAAAGCATGACGACAGTCTGCTGAAAGATTCTCAATAGCGGGCTTTGTAACAAGGGCACGGCTTTAGCCGGGCCGATAAGCTGCTCACTCAAATACCTTGGGCTTTAGCCCCTGCCAATTTGAATCGTCCGCAAAGATTCCATTCGACTTTTCTCGGCAAGCTGTTCTAGTCCTGCCGGATCGTTGCTCATCTCGAGGGTCGTGGGCCTGATCCCCTGCAAGAGTGCGTCGACCGACACGGCGCCGCAAGCTGATCACATCCTCGCCGCTTGTTCTACCCTTGACCCATGGCCTATCGGTTCCCGCGGATCTACCCCATACTCGACTCATCTTTCCTCCCCGCCAGCGGTCGTCAACCGTTCCTCCTCGACCTTGGCGCCGCACTCGCTGACGCCGGCGTCACCCTCCTCGAGTACCGCAACAAGACCGGTTCTGACGATCAGATCCGCGCCGACGCCGAATCCCTCCGCGGCGCCATGCCCGACGAGACCATCAAGCTCATCCTCGATGACCGTGCCGACCTCGTCTGCGCAGTCGGCTTCGACGGTGTCCACGTCGATGCCGGCGACGTCTCCGTCCGCGAAGCCCGCCGCCTCGTTGGCCCCGCCCGCCTCATCGGCACCTTCGGCGGCAGCGACGCCCTCCTCCCCGGCATCCTCGACGAGCCCGCCAACTACTTCGCCATCGGCCCCGTCTTCACCACCACCACGAAAGAGACGGACAAGAAGCCCATCGGCCTCGACGGCGTCCGCCGCCTGCGCCAGCAGGCCGGTCCCGACGTCATCCTCACTGCCGCCGCCGGCATCACCCTTGACACCGCATCCCAGGTCCTCAACGCCGGAGCCACCACCGTCGCCGCCGCCGCCGCCCTCTTCAGCGCCCCCGATCCCGCCGCCGAATTCCTCCGCTGGCGCGAACGCCTCGCCGACTGCTAGCCCTCCTTGGCTGGGGTGCCGGATTCTTGTCTTCCATGAGGCGCCTCTCCCGACCCCACACCCGCCCCCCACATCCTCACTCCGCCCCTATGGACGGATCTCTCCTCTTGCGCTTACCTTTATTCACAATGTCCGCTTTCCTGAAACATAAAGACAACCCGGATAGAAAAGCGTAAGAATGACCCAAGTGACCACCCCCCATACCATTCCCAGTTCCCAGGCCGCACCCAGCAAAAACGGTTCCACACCCAACGGCTCCACCAAAATGGTCCAGAGCCTTGGTCTGTTCTCGTCCACGGCGCTCGTCATCGGGTCCATGATCGGCTCCGGCATCTTCCTGGTCGATTCCGACATCGCCCGCGTCACCAACTCGCCCGCCCTCTATCTCGGCGCCTGGGTCGTCACCGGACTCCTCACTCTCATCGCCGCCCTCAGTTACGGCGAACTCGCCGCCATGATGCCCCGCGCCGGCGGCCAGTACGTCTACCTCCGCGAATCCCTCGGACCGCTCTGGGGCTTCCTCTACGGCTGGACCCTCTTCGTCGTCATCCAGACCGGCACCATCGCCGCCGTCTGCGTCGCCTTCGGCAAATTCCTCGGCGTGTTCTTCCCCTCCGTCTCCACCACCCACTGGCTCTGGCACATCGCCCACGTCCCCCCCATCCCCATCGGCCCCATGGTCCTCGGCAACATGGACATCGGCGTCAACACCGCCAATCTCACCGGCATCGTCATCGTCTTCCTGCTGGCCTTCGTCAACGTCTTCGGCGTCAAGCTCGGCGCCCTCATTCAGAACGTCTTCACCTCCGCCAAAGCCCTCTCGCTGGCCGCGCTCGTGATCCTCGGCCTCACCATCGGCCGCAGCGCCATCGCCGTCGAATCCAACTTCGGCGCCAACTTCAGCCAGTTTTGGGCGAACGCCGGTTGGCATACCCTGCACGCCGTTCAGGTCGGCGTCGGCGGTCCCATCGTCATGGTCAACCTGTTCGTCGTCCTCGCCGTCGTGCAGGTCGGCTCGCTCTTCTCCTCTGACGCATGGAACAACATCACCTTCACCGCCGGCGAAGTGAAGAATCCCAAACGCAATATCCCGCTCTCCCTTGTCCTCGGTACCGGCTTCGTCATTACCGTCTACATCCTGGCATCCCTGGTCTACATCGTGGTGCTGCCCATGCATGGCGACCCCCACGGAACCACCGTCCTCGCGCGCGGCGTGCAGTACGCCACGGAAGACCGCGTAGCCACCGCCGCCCTCGACCAGATCTTCAGCTTCGGCGGAGCCAAGCTCATGGCCGCCGCCATCCTCATCTCCACCTTCGGCTGCGCCAACGGCCTCACACTCGCCGGCTCGCGCGTCTATTACGCCATGAGCCGTGACGGCCTCTTCTTTAAATCGGTAGGCAAGCTCCATCCCAAATACCACACACCCGTCGCCGGTCTCGTCGTTCAGGCCATCTGGACCGCCGTCCTCTGCGTCTCCGGCTCCTACGGCCAGCTCCTCGACTACATCATCTTTGCCGTGCTGGTCTTCTACGTTTTGACCATCATCGGGCTCTTCGTCCTGCGCTTCAAATGGCCGGCCGCACCCCGCCCCTACCGGGCCTTCGGTTACCCCGTCCTCCCCGCCCTCTATATCGTCATGGCTAGCTGGATATGTATCGTATTATTGCGGTACAAGCCCCAGTACACCTGGCCGGGTCTGGTCCTCGTGCTTCTTGGCATTCCCGTCTATTTCCTCTGGTCCTCACGCGGCGCCAGAGTGCAAGAATCCTGATTTCGGTTTCGAATACTTTGAGGAGGCTGTTCCTCGTCCATGCCCAGACTGTTTCGTGTTAAACCCATGTCCATGCTTACCGCCGAGGCGGCCGAACAGGGCGAACATACGCTCAAGCGTTCGCTCAGCGCGCTCAACCTCATCACTCTGGGCATCGGGGCCGTCATCGGAGCCGGTATCTTTACCCTCACCGGACAGGCCGCCGCTCTGCACGCCGGTCCCGCCGTGGCGCTCAGCTTCGTCCTCGCCGGACTCACCTGCGCCTTCGCCGGACTCTGCTATGCCGAGTTTGCCTCCATCATTCCCATCGCTGGCTCCGCCTACACCTACGGCTACGCCACCCTCGGCGAACTGGTGGCCTGGATCATCGGTTGGGACCTCACGCTTGAATACGCCTTCGGCGCTTCAACGGTCGCCTCCGGCTGGGCAGGCTATTTCAACAGCCTCCTTCAGCAGTTCGGCATCACCTTCCCGCCCGCGTTGACCACCACCACCGGCAACGTGCTGGTCAAGTACCAGGGCATCTGGATGGACCGCATGTCCCTCCCGCCAGGCATCAGCGATGCCGGCCTGCCGCACGTCACCGGCCTCTTCAACCTGCTCGCCGTGCTCATCGTGCTGGCCGTCACCACCATCCTGGTCATCGGCATTAAGGAGTCGGCCAACTTCAACTCCGCCATCGTGATCATCAAGCTCGGTATCGTCGGTGTCTTCCTCGTGGTGGGAGCCCTCTATCTTTTCGGCCACCCGCAGGTCGCCAGCGCCAACTGGCATCCCTTCATTCCGCCCCCTGACGGCCACGGCAACTTCGGCATCTGGGGAATCCCGGCCGCCGCGGCCTCCATCTTCTTCGCCTACATCGGCTTCGACGCCGTATCCACGGCCGCGCAGGAAGCCAAAAATCCGCAGCGCGACATGCCCATCGGCATCCTTGGCTCGCTGGTCGTCTGCACCATCCTCTACATCGCCGTCTCGCTCGTCCTCACCGGCCTGGTCAGCTACAAAACTCTCAACGTCTCCGCGCCCGTGGCCCTCGCCATCGACGCGACAGGCGTCGGCTGGGGCTCGGTCCTGGTCAAGATCGGCGCCGTCTTCGGCCTGGCCACCGTCATGCTCGTCATGCTCCTCGGACAAACCCGCGTCTTCTACTCCATGTCCAAGGACGGCCTGCTGCCCAAGGTCTTCTCCGAAGTCCATCCCAAATTCCGCACCCCCTGGATCACCACCATCATCTTCGGCTGCTTTGCCGCTCTCATGCCCGCCTTCCTCCCCATCGACAAGCTGGCGGAACTGGTCAACATCGGCACCCTCCTGGCCTTCACCATCGTCTCCGCCGGCGTCTGGATCCTCCGCGTTCGCCACCCCAACATGCATCGCCCTTTCAAGACGCCCTTCGTCCCCCTTGTTCCGGTGCTGGGAATCATCTCGGCCGTCTACCTGATGTTCAACCTGGCCCTCGTCACTTGGGCTGTCATGATCGGCTGGCTCATCGTCGGTCTTGTCATTTACTTCAGCTACTCGCGGAAGCACAGCAAGGTTCAGGCCCTGCCTGAGAGCGTAGCCGCCGGCGACTAGCCTCCATCCAGCACCAAA